>JBKQPG010000027.1:0-48704 GCA_052145115.1 Bryobacteraceae bacterium | reverse complement strand
GAGGCCCGCGGCGCTTGATCGACAGCCTCTGAACGTCGCCCCGAGGGAACCCCAGCGTGCCGCCGCGGCACGCGCAGAGTGTCCCCTCCGGCCACCCAACCCGCGCAGGCCGAGTTCACAGAAACTGTGAATCTGCTCTAGCGCCCCGTCCCGCAGAATCTCTGACCATCGTCGGCCACCCCTTGCTCGCCCGCCAGAGCGACGAGAGTCGCGGAGGTGGGTGGCGCAGACACTCGTGTCTGCCGCGTCGACACTCGTGTCGACGCTCGGCCGGCACTGCCGACGCCCCGTCGGCATCGCCAGTGCTTCCCCGTGTTTTCAAAATGATTCCGGCAGTTTCAACGACCCTCATCCGCCAATCGCCACCTTGAACAGGTGGCCGATGCCGAACGTGACGCCCGCCGCCAGCCAGCCCAGCGCCAGTTGGCGTCCGCCCGCGAACCACACCCCGGACCCGGTGAATACCGTCGTCGCCGCCCCGATCGTGAACAGTGCCAGCGAGCTCAATCCCAGGCTGGTGAGCATCGCCGTGTTGCCTTCGAGCAATGCGAACGGCATGACCGGGAAGATCGCTCCCACGATGGACAGTCCGAAAGACATCGCTGCGGCCACCCACGGCGATCCTCCCAGCTCCTTCGGATCGATGCCCAGCTCCTCGCGCGAAAGCGTCTCCAGAGCCGAGCTCGGCTCCGCGATCAGCCGGCCTGCCAGCTTCCGTGCATCCGCCTGCGTCAGGCCCTTGGCCTCGTAGATGAGCGCCAGTTCTTCCGCTTCCTCCTCCGGCGCATGGGCCAGCTCCTGCGCCTCAATCCCGATCTGCCGCCGGTTCAGCTCGCGCGAGCTCTGCACCGAAAGCCACTCGCCGATGGCCATCGAACACGCGCACGCCAGCATTCCGGCGATTCCGGTGATGAGAATGGAATGGCTGGCCAAGCCCGCCCCGGCCACGCCCATGACCAGGCTCAGCGTCGAACACAGCCCGTCGTTCACGCCCAGCACGGCGGCGCGCAGCGCATTGCCGCCCAGCGCCCGATGCCGCCCTTCAAAGCGCGCGATCGCGCTGCCTTCAAATCCTCGCCCGCCCGCCACCGCCTCCATCAATCTGGCGTGCGATGCCTCATCGGCCGGCAGCCCGGCCGCCTTCGCTTCGGGCTGCGAGCCATAGCGGCCCTGGTCGCGCTGCTCCAGGCTGACCACGGTCGGCAGCACGGCCTGCGTGCCGAGTTTTTTCGACAGCCAGCCCAGGACTCTGGTCCGCCATCCCGGCTTCAGCACCGCGGGCGCCTGCACGCCCAGCTCATCGGCCCACACTTTGGCGTGCCGCCGCTCCACGCCCGAGAGCCGCTTGTACACCTCGGCCAGCTTCGGGTCGGGCTCGGATTTGGCCAGCGCTTCGTACAAATACGCCCCGTCGATCTCGCCTTGCAGGTTGTCGCGATAACGCTTCTTGTCGTCTTCCATCACCCTATTCCTGACCCGGGATTCCCCCGTGGGCTCCCGGCTTGCCGGTTAGTATAACCCAGCCCGAGCGCTGCCGATTGACACTCCGGCAAACTCATCTCCACTGCTGGAAAAAGGCCAGGTCTTGTCCAATTTGCCTCCGCCCGCCCCCCCCGGCCGTTAACCTGCACGTTGCCCCACGGAGACCGGACCTCGCCCCGCACGCGCAGAGCGCCTCCTTCAGAAACGCTCCAGCGCCCGCGCGACTGCCTGCCGGCGCCCATCTCAACTCCCATTCTCCTGTGGAAACCAAATTGAAACCCGCGGACTCCGGCCTTCGAATGTTCTGCCCTTGGGGAAGTGGACAGTACTTGAGAATCCGAAGCCATCTTCCGGATGCGCCTGCCCCTCAGGCATCACATCGGCGGGTCGCGTGCTGCGCGGGCAAGCCGCGGATGTGGCGGGCATCAGCGGACTAAAGCCGATTTGAGCTGTCCCGCGTAGTGGACCTGCGCGGATTGGAAATCCTGGAACTTCTTTCTTTGTCTTTCGGTTAACCGGAGGTCGCCTGCGGTGTTGCGATCGGTCCAATAATGCCCTTCAAGCATCTGAGTGGGCGTCTCGATCAACTGCAGCCAGATAGCGCCGTAATGGATCGGACTGTGGCCGCGATGCTCGTACCGCGGCTCGTTCCGATAGACGCCGCTTACGCAATAGAGGCCGTCTACTGTGCGGACGACCTCGGTTGCGACCAGGTGCGAGCTTGATTCTTCCGTCAGGAGCCGGAGGCTCAAGTTCATGAAGGTCTGGCGGATGACCATAAATCCCTGAACAGGCGGAATAGCGTTGCCGCTGGCATCCTTCCAGTCCGAGCGGAGCTCGGCGCGCCATGTCCCCTCGATCACGGGCCGCCTTACCAGCCAGCCGTGCAGGAGGGGGAGCTTCCAGAGCCAGAGGTCAAAGGCGATGCTCAACAAGACGACCACACTGGTGACAGTCGACGCGGGGCGCAGCAGGTCCGACGACAGTCTCTGGCCGCTTACTAGCAGGACGATCGCCCAGACGGCCACGGCCGTGTAGATGATGGCTTTGACGTATGTGGCCATCCTATTCGAATCCTACGTAGTTCCAGGCAGCATGAAGAAAGCTGTTGACCTGGGCACGAGTCCAGGCCTGGCCCCCGCGGAGAAGGTATTTTAGTTCGTTGATCTCTCCCCACTCCTTACATTGCTCACCCGTGCGAGTCTCATTCCAGAGATGCGCCAGGGCGTAGCGCACGTCGGCCCGGTACTCCTCATGTCCAAAACCCTCGTTGGGAGCGTTCCAGACTAGGCATTCGATGAGATAGGAGGGGATGGGTCCGGCAAGCTCGTGCCCGTTGTCTGCCATCTCATTTCGTAGGCGTTTGAGGATGCGCACCAGGGCCTTGAAGCGGCGGCCGGTAGCTTCGTTCTTCTGCACTCCGTTCTTGTAGTTTTGCCGGGGCCAGTTGATAACCCGGCCACCCCTGTCTGGGCGCAGCTCAGTCCCGAAATCAATCCAGTTACTCTCGAGCGTTCCCATCAGGCGTCGGTGCTCAAGGCATGGCACCACATCGGCATCCACGCGGTACGTGTTTGCGTGGACATCGATTGCTTTGTTTCCACGTGTCACGGAGCCGCTCCCGAAGTAGGATGCTAGTGCTGTGTACACGTCGCTCTTGAAATCGGCGTATGAATAGCCGGCCGGCTTGTATTTTAGAACGGAGTCGTTCAAGCCCTCGCTTAGCGTGTAGTCGGTGAAGAAAACGTCTTTACAAAGGACGCAGATATCCACGTCGCTGTCCTGCCGCACGTTGGTGCGATTGGCGTAGGATCCCTGCGCAAAGACTTCGATGTCCTGAGCCTCCAGCTTCTCACAGGCGTCAATTGCCTTGCGGATGGCGCGCTCGGCATTCTCGCACTTCGTTTGTTCCGTTGCGCTCGGCGCGCCTCCCCAGGTGCGGAAGAGGTCTTCCCAATCGCGGTTCACAGGCGGTGCAGTGCCCATGTCTATCACTAGCAGCCGAGGTACCGGACTAGGCGCGACGTAAGGCTAGCCACGGCCCCGAACGGCTGACTAAGTCCTCTTGCGCTTCTTGCGCATTTCGATACGCGCCTTGAACTCTTCGTAGCGATCGGCGAGGTCATAAATGTACTCAACAATCGAACGCACGAACGTCTGAAGGTCCTCCGCGTCTTGCCGATCGATGGAGGTGTCTGTGGGATGGGCTGCGAGATTGCGAAAAGCCTGAAGCTGCTGACTCCAGGCGTATAGGCGGTCGTCGATGACCCCCTTTTCTCGCAGTTTCTTGATTCCTTCACCCAGCATCAGTGGCCGCCTGCTTGGCGCCCCTTCTGCCGAGGCTTGGTCGCCGCTTTGGTTCGGAGTCAGCACGTGCCGGCACACTGCCTCCAAGGCGCGCCCCATCATTACGCATGCTGCTGTATTCGCATTCGACTGAAGTGCTCGGTCGGCCTCGGCGAGCGAGTCCTCCACGACGCGAGGAATTCGATGACTTGTGAAGGTTCTGGGCGGGTCCGGATACACGCGGACGACATCCGACCATTCGTCTTCTTCGGCGTCGTAGTCCTTAAAGCGCACCAAGGTCGACTCACCAGCCAATATAGATCCGCACCGGGGACACAAACCGACGTACAGGCGAGATCCAAAGGGTTCCCCTGCCTCTTCGCTGTAGCCAGATTGCTCGGCTTCGCCCTTTTCGATCGCTGCCACCTTTGCCTTGCACCAAGGGCAACCAACTATGAACGTGCGCGCTTCCATTGCGGACACCCCATTCGGTCGATCTGGTTGATGGACACTCGCGATTAAGATACCACACCTCCCGAAATCAGACCACTCGAAAACCCGCGACAGCATCCACAAGCGCCAACACCCACAAGCCCGGCTTACCCGGGCGCGATGCCCCTTCGCACCGTGGCGCCTGACAGTGGCACTGGAGATTGCGCTTGGCGATTCACTTGGACCGGCGTGAGACCTGCCTGCCGGCCGTATAGCCGCATTCCCGCTGCCGCACCACTTTGGTGTATAATGGTTTCATGAGGGCGAAAGACCAGACGGTACGGCAAAGCGTCACTCTGCCATCGAGCGTCGCACTACAGGTTCGCAGCCTCGCCAAGACACGCCGGCTGAGCGCCAACCGCATCCTCGTCGAGCTGATCGAGAGCGGTATGGAAGCCCAACAGCGCAAGGAGCAGGAATTCTTCGCGCTGGCCGAGCGCTTCCGCGCCGCCACCGACCCGCAGGACGTCCAGCGGCTGGGCGATCAGATGGGCCGCATGGTCTTCGGCGGCTGATGCCCAAAATCGAGAGTTGGGGCAGCCTGCCCGCGGCCGTCCGCCAGGAGCACGGCAGACGTCAATAGCCGTTGCCTCTTCGCCCCCTCCAATCCCGCCAATTCGACATTTCGACACGACACCACACCGCTGTCGGATTGTATGACATTCACGTCTGACCAACGGCTTCCCGCTACCGCCGTCTCACTCCCCCTGGATAACATAAGTTAATGTAAAATATAGAATATTTGACTGGCTCTCAGCTTTGCTCGCGAGCCGCCCCAAGTCCCGTCGGCCACACTGAATCGTCATACTGCGTATTACCAAATGCGACACTTTTCGACACTAGTGTCGAGTTTGGCTTTGTTCCTCTTGTTTCCGCGAACCATCCTCTGCCCCGCCGCACAGGTGCGTCGCGGACGCCAACTCCGCCTTCCCGAACGCGCGTCGCCAGGGGCCTCTCCCAAGCCGGCCGAAGCCGTCCGACCGCGCCCCTCCTACAGCGTGACGATCGTCTCGCTCGCCGCGTCCCAGCGCACCTTGGCGTTGCGCTTGTAGGCTTCCACCGAGAGGAAGATCGTGGCGGCTTCCTCAAAGGCGCGGTCGACGCCGCAGCGCGGCATTTCGCGGCTGCGGACGCAGTCGATGAAGTTCTGCCAGTGCGAGCTGACCTGCACCTCGTCCTTCTTCATCGAGTAATCGGGGATCTGCGGCGCGTCCCCCGGCGCGTAGCCCATCGCCTCTAGAGCGGCGGCGTTCTTCGCCACGTATTCCTTGGCGCCGGGCTTCCACTCGGCCGGGAAGGTGCGGCAGAAGTGCGGGGCCACCTCGAGCGTCTTGTCGCGCCCGAGGTACTGCTCCACCTCGCCGTAGTGGCGGTTGTTGAAGGTGCACATGAAGCTGACCGACAGCTCTTTGGTGGGGTAGTCCATCAGCACATTCCACTGGTCGGGGACATCGCGGCCGTCCTTCCAGAAGTAGTTGCCGCCCTGGGTGACGGCGGTCTCCGGGATGCCCAGGCCGGCCACCATGTTGGCCGAGTCCCACAGGTGGCTCAGCAGGTCGCCGGCGATGCCGTTGCCGTATTCAAACCACTTGCGCCACAGGAAGAAGCGCTCGGCGTTGAAGGGGCGTTTCGTGGCAGTGTCGGCGGCGGTGAAGCGCTGCCAGTCGATGGTGTCGGGGCTGGCGTCGGCCGGCATGACGGGGTTCTCGTAGGTCTGGAAGAACTGCCACTCCGGGTACTGCCCCGTGCGGTCGATGTACAGCCGGATGGCGGCCACCTTGCCCAGCTCGCCGGAGCGGTAGATCTCGCGCGCCTTGTGGAACCAGCCCATGCTGTTGTAGTTGTGGCCGAGCTGCATGACGATGCGGTTGTCCTTGATGGCGGCGCGCATGCGCTTGGCCTGGTCGAGGTTGAGACACCAGCCCTTTTCGACGTAGACGTCCTTCTTCATCTCGGCGGCGCGGATGGTCATGGGAGCGTGCCAGAAATCGGGCGTGGCGATGACCACGGCGTCGATGGATGGGTCGGCCATGACCTTCTCCCACTCCTTGCCGGTTTTCACGCTGTCGTTGACGGCGGCCTGGCGGGCGCGCGCCAAGTTGCCGTCATAGAGATCGCAGATGGAGCGGATCTCGACGCCCTGGATCTTCTGAAACTCCTGGAACAGGTAGTAGCCGCGCGTGCCCACGCCGATCACGGCCACGCCGATGGTTTCGTTGGGCTTCTTCTGCGCGAGGACGGCGGGCGCGGCGGCCAGGGCGGCGGCGCTCTTCAAGAAATCACGGCGATCCATGCAGTTTCTCCTTGTGGGGCCGAAGCGGGAGGCCCGCGGACATTCTATCGAGATTCTCGCGCCGGGGAGAATCCCGGGGCGTTCGAGATTCCCTGGGCCGAGCGGAGCTGAGGAATCGGGATGGGCGCCAGAGACCCTTGCGTCCTAAATCCAGCGGGGGTTAAATAGGGAAGACTCACCATAAGGCGGCCTCATATGGAGTGGAGTGCGAGGGTAGCCCTCTCCTGCCTGGCGCGGGTGATGGTACTGCTGCTGTTGCTGCCCGTTCTGCTGCGTTCTTAAGACGCGTTCCCAGGACGAATCCGAAAGGCAAGATGCAACCCGGCACCACGCCGCGGATCAACGGAAAGTCCGAAGTTCAGGCAGGTCGAGGTGCGCCACGGAGTTGAAGCAGGCCAGCGCCGGGCGGGTGCCGTTGGCGCGCAGAAAGGTCACGTTGGAATTCATCGATGCGCCGGACAGTTGCAGGATATGGCGGGCGTCGAGGGGCAAAACGTGGCTCAGGGCGATGGCGATGGGTGTGCCCGAGGTGAAGACGGCCACGCGGCGGCCGGCCGCGGGTGCGGCGAGAAGGGTGCCAGTGACCGCGCGAACGCGCTGGACGAAGCCTGCCCAGGATTCCCCAGCAAACGGATAACGCGCATGGATCCAAGCATTTACGACACCCGAATCGGCCTCGGTCCAACGCCGGTGGATCTCGCCCTGACCGGAAGCCACAGCGTGCTGGAGTGATTCGTAGTAGCGCCGGAAGAGCGGATCGTCGGCGGCTAACGGAGGAGCGAAGGCGGCGTAGACGGCATCGAGGTCGAACTCGTTCCAGCGCGGGTCTTCAAGCGGCTGGGGGGCGGGGAAGCCGGATTCGGCGAGGGCGGCCAGCACCAGATCGGCGGTCTCTTTCTGACGCTTCAGGGCGCCGATCCAGACGGCGTCGAAGCCAATGCCCTGGCGGGCCAGCCAGGCGCCGAGGAGGCGCGACTGGCGGCGGCCGAGGGGGGAGAGACAGTCGTAGTGGTCGCGCAGGCCGGCCTGGCCGTGGCGGATGAGATAGAGCAGGCTCACGAGGGTCAGGGTATCAGAGACGCAGGCAGACAGACCTCGCCCGTGCGCCGGGGCGTGGAGGACTGACGGGCCGCGCCGCGCTTACAAGGGCTCGGGGAAATGCAAGCTCGACTTGCCGAGGGCCTTGGCCAGAATCTGGGTGGCCTCGGGCTCGCCGACGCCGCGCGACGAGGCCAGCTCGGCGACGAGCATAGTGCGGGCGCGGTCCAGCATTTTCTTCTCCCGGAAGGACAGAGGCTTATGGGACTGAATGGCGGAGAGGGCCTTCAGCACCTCAGCCACTTCCAGGAGACTGCCGCTCTGCATCTTCGCGCAGTTTTCCTTGAAACGATCCTTCCAGTCGTGACTGATCTGGCACTCGCCACAGGCGAGGTAGGTCAGCATGCGGGCGATTTCGCCATTGCGGTTCACCTTGCGCAAGCCCACCTGCTCGACGTGGGAGAAGGGCACCATGACCGTCAAGCTGTTATAAAAGAGCCGCAGGAGGTAAAAATGTTCCGACTGAAGACCGAAAGCGCGTGAACTGATGTTCTCAATTGTGCCAACCCCATGATTGGGGTAGACCACTTTTTCACCGACTTGAAAGGTCATGCGGGGACCTATTAACACCTTTCAGCAGTTGTATGTCACATTCGTCATTTTCCGAACGTGGCTGAGACTTAATCCATTGTGGTTGGTTCCAGGCGTAGCGTCAAGCTGTTTCTTTTCAGTATTATAAACACTTAATCTGATATTCAAGGTGGTGCGGGAGGGGACCGAATTCCGGACCTGCGAATCCGCTGAGATGTAAGATAACACGCGGCTTAGGTGCTAACGTTCGATACGATCCGCGGGACCTCGCGCAGGGCGCGAGGAGGGTCTCAGGCGGTTTTCAACAGGCCGCGGATGTAGGCCAGGTTGCGGCGCATGTCGTCGGGGATGGATTTGGACGGTGAATCGGTCTCGAGATTGGCGAATCCGGAGAAGCCGAGAGCCATGATGGCGCGCATCACGGCGGGGAAGTCGATCTGACCCTCGCCGAGGTAGTGGGGGTTGTCCTTGAGGTGAAACTGGCAGATGCGGGCGGCGCCCAGCCAGGGGATCTCCTTGAGAACATCGAAGCCGGCGTGGGTGGAATTGCCGACATCGTAGTAGACCTTGACGGCCGGGCTGGCGGCACGGTCGAGGATGCGGACGTTGTCCTCGGCCGAGATCATGTTTTCCAGTCCCAGGACGACGCCATTTTTGTGGGCCTGGGGCGCGATCTCGCGCAGGAAATCGCCGACGTAGTCCATCTCCTCGTGCGTGGTGAGGCCACCCTTGCCGAAGAAGGGCAGGAGGACGACTTTGGCGTTGAGCTGGCGGGTGATGGGGATGGAGTCGGCGACCCACTTCTGGCCGAGTTTGTCGTTCTTGAGGTAGTTGACGTGGAGGATGTCGAGGCAGGTGCCGGCGGCGGCGATGGAGTGCTTTTTCAATTCAGCCAGGTATTGTTGCTGAATCTCCTCGCTAGCCAGCGGGAGCTGATCTGCGCCGGGCCGGCGGCCGAGGCTGATCTGCACGCCTTCGAAGCCCAGCGACGCGGCGAGGGCGACCGCTTCGAGCTTGCCGGAGAGGTTCAGATTCCAATCGGTGACGCCGATTTTGAGATGGGATTTCGCGGGTTTCGCGGAAAGCAGCGGCGCGGCGGCGAGCGCGCCGGCGCCGGCCAGGAAACAGCGGCGGGTGGGGGGCGTTGAAAAAGTCATGGTGATTCCTCGGGTGGACGAACAGGACGTCCTGGCCGTTGATTCTCTCACCAAACGAGGCGTCGTGTCCGCAGGTGAGGGCCCGGAGCGGGCCGGAGAGGCGAGTTTCCGACATCCCCGGGGCCGCCGGGGTGGCGAAGACAGCGCCTCCTCTGTGCGCCGTTAGGCTGATCCCAGTTCTTTCATCGGAGCGCTTCGGCGATCTTGCGCTTAATCGCCAAATCGTCTGATCTCCTGGCGATCCTATCTAGTGATGATCGCGCGCTCTCGCGCCGGTCTTCGGACTTATCGTTCACGAAATCACTGAGCGCGTCGATAGCCGGGCCATCCGCGATATGTTCCAACGCGGCGGCGTACACATAGGCCAGCTTGCCATCCTGCGCCTGCAGCAAATGGGCAAGGAACGGAACAGCGACCGGATCCTTGATATGGGTCAGGGCTTCCTCGGCCGCGGCTGACGATGCACCGGGGGAGGCCAGAATCTCCCGCTCGAGCCGCGCGCAGATCTTTTCCAGACGAACAGGGTCGCGAGGGCCTACCTCAATGATGAGGCGTCCGCTGGCCCTTTCCGTCACCTTGACTCCGCTCTCGGTTCTCAGCGGCTTCTTGATCCCCACTTCGAGGACGTAGCGGCCCGGCTCGTCAAAATCGAACCATTTGTTTACCAGGAGGATCTTGCTGGACGACTCGGAAGGCGCGATGGAGACTCTTTCGATGGCCACTAACTCACTGGGGTGAACCTTGGGCCCCTCGTCGGTCTGGCCGTCCGGGCGAGTGATCTTCCCCCAAAAGCCACCGTAGCCGTGGTAATTCATCGCCAGCTCCGAGACAACACCTTCAGATAGCCAATTGTGGATCGTGAACTCCACAAACACTGGCTCATTCACAGTGGGATTGGTGGTGGCGAGCGCATAGGAAGTATCCACGGCCAGGTCACCCGGCGGAGGAGCGCACTCAGCGATAGTCAGGGTTGTGAATAGGGCCCATAGAAGGCGGTGCGCAAATCGCATTCCTTCGTACACAAGACGCCCCGCTTCATAGTAGCGGATTGGCCAACGCGCAGGAATCAGCCGACTGCCCCGGCGGCGGGTGGGGGCGGATGAAAATGGCATGGTCTTAACCCGGATATTTCACCAGCCATCGGCTGCGGCGCGCGATAGGGCCGCATCTACTTCGTTGCGCTAGGCCCAAGGGGCACCCCCCGTCCTCGACGTACCGCCAAGTACGCCTGCGGGCGGCTCCCGCAAGCGCGCCTTGTGGCATTGCTTGATGTTGGGGCCCTCTCATCGCGCCTCGCTCCGATCGTGGTGCAACATCCAGGTTAATTCCTCGATCCGGACGATTGGGACGTCCTCGCCCGTTGATTCTCTCACCAATTGAGGGGCGGTGTCCGGCGGCGCAAATCGGGCCGACGCTGCACGCGGTGGCGACGGGGCTGGATGCGCCATAAGGCGGGAGGGGCCGGACACACGTTGAGTCAGGTCTATTCTGGCTCGGTGCACCCAAAGGCTAGCGGAACTTCGAGACACCGCGACTGCCGGCTAACGGGCTGAGATTGGGTGAGATTCGCTGCATCGGTAGAAGCGAGCGGTTCAGTGCGCCGCGAAGCCGATGACGAGATCGAGGCCTGCAGCGCCGGCAAACGCCCGGAAATCGCGGTCCCGTGTGAGCAGAGGAATCCCTTGATCGATGCAGCTCTGGGCGATCAGGGCATCGCCGAGGCGGGCCTTGCGGCGTTTGGCCAGCACCCTCGCCCGTAACTCGCCGGCCCGTTGCCAATAGCCAGGCGTGAGGTCGACAAGAGGCAATTCCACGAGAGTTTGCGAGACATCCGAAGGAAGCTTCGGGTCACTCAGCACTTCGGTGAGCACAACGGGCAGCATCAGCACTTGCCGGTCCCGGAGCGCGCTATCGAGAAGATCCGTGTCCCGGCCTCGATCTCCTTGCAGGAAGGCGATCCAAGTGCTGGTGTCGACCGCGATCATCGGTCGGCCTTCAACTCAGCCAACGTGCGGGTGAAGCGCACCTTGCCCCGGAGTTGGCGCAGCCGCGCGTAGGCCTGCGATGCCGCAACCAACTGCAGGCCGGTGCGAACGGTCTGGGTTATGCCGCTGCCGCTGGCTCGTTGCGCCTTTTCGAGAAGCTCCGGCGGCACCTCGACGGTGATCTTGCGCGCTGTTTCCATGGTGTCTCAACATACCATATCCGACACCAGCATTGAATATGGCCTTGCCACACACACTCAGACGGCAGACGACTCTTGACGAAACCACATTTCGAGACGGAAGAGCCGCTGAGGCCGGCTAAGGCGCCCGCCTTCTGCCACACCCGACCTGGCCGGAGAGGGAACGGGCGGCCAAGCGGCGGGCCCGCGGATTGGATGAACCCCAGTTTGAGTCGAGGTTAAACCCTGGGCTTGGAAGCCAGGACCCAGATGTTGGAGGACCAGGGTTCGCCGCCCAGGACGGCACCGAGAGTGGCGAGCGCGCTCCAGGCGCGCTTGAGCGCGGCGGAGCGGCGATTGGCCAGATAGTTGTAATCCGGAGGCAGCGCGCCGCTGGCCTCGACGGTGAGGCCAACGTCGTGGAGTGTGCGTCGCAGGCCGGCGACCGAGAAATGGTGGAGGTGGTTGCCGGCGCCGAGCACCAGCGGCACAAGCAGATTGCGAATACCCATGCGGCGGCGCGGCCAAACCTTCCAACGGGAGAAGCGCTGGCCGGGCAGGCTGGCCAGCAGATGACCGCCGGGCGCGAGCTGTTGGGCGGCAGCGCGGAGCGCGATGCGAGGATCGGGCATGTGTTCCAGGACGTCGAAAAAAGTGACGATGTCGCAGCGCGGCCCGGTGGGCGCGGTATAGAGGCGGCGGAAAACGCGATCCGCGCCGAGCGCGCGGGCGGCGCGTTCGGCGTCGGCGCCGGGCTCGACGCCGTAGCAATCGTAGCCCGCGGCGGCGGCCATGCGCAGAAAGCGGCCGGCGGAGCAGCCCACATCCAGCACAACGGCGGGCGGCGGATGGCGACGCTGCAGCAGGGCAACGCAAAAAGAGTAGCGCGGGTCCGTGCCAGAGGCGCGCCGCTCATCCTCGGCGATCCATCCGCCGGAGGAAGCATAGTGCTGGTCCACGGCGGCCTGGTTTGGCGGCGGGAAGGTGTAGAGATGGCCGCAGGCCAGGCACTCCACGATGAGATGCGGCGGCTCGGCGAAGAAAGGCCGAGCCCGGCTGTGGCCACAAACGATGCAAGCGCCCTCGACCAGCGTGCGAGTCCTCCCTTTGCGCGGGCTGACGGCTAGCCCGGTTTCGTATTTACCATAGTCCGCAGCCCAAGCGCGTGTTGTAGCCGAGCAAACGTCGACACGAGTGTCGACGCGGCAGGCAGGAATGCCTGCGCCACGTACGGAGTGGGGATGCGGACCATGACTATCCTGAAAGAGCCCTAGCCGTTGAGCGACCAGCCGGAGCGGTAGGTGCGCTTGAGGTAGTCGTTGGCTGCGGCGACGTTGGTGACGCGGCCGGCGACGGGGTCATACTCCAGGCGCTGGCCGGCGTGGTGGGCGACGAGGCCGAGCAGCATCTGCTCCATCATGGTTCCGGAGTAGTCGAAGTCACAGTGGGTTTTGCTGCTGGTGCCGTGGGTGACATTGTCGCTGCGGCCCTTGCAGGCGTCGATCCAATCGAGCTGGAAGATGTCGGGGCGGCGCCGTTCGGCGAGGGTACCGTTCTTCTCGGCCTCGAGAATCGGCTCGATCTCGGGATTGGGCAAAGCCAAGGCGGCGGGGACGCCTTCGGGCGTGAGTTGGACGATGGGGAAACCGCCGGGCTGGGGCGTGGCGTCGGGTTCGGCGGTGAAGCCGGGCGGCAGGGTGGGCTTGGGCCGCGGGGTGGACGGGGCGGTGCGGCGGCGCGCGGACTGAGTGACATAGCCGGTGCCCTGGATCAGCGGCAGCAGGTCCTGCTGCGAGCGGCGCTTGTAATACGTCATGTCGCCGTCGTCGTTGTTGGGGATGATCAGACGGGATTCGAAATCGGCCAGAATGACGCCCTTCGTGCCTTCAAAGATCGCACCATTGCCGATCTTGTTGACGTCGATGAAGCCCTTGGGGGCTTTCGGTTTCAACCCGCCCTGATACCAGATGTTCTCGATCGGGCCGCGCCAGGAGTTGGCGGGGTGGAAGAAGCTCACCTTTAGCTTAACGGGCGTGATGTCGGGGTTGAACTTGTCGCTGACGTCCTGGTCGACCTCGACGGCGATGGGCGCGCCGGCGTCGATGGAGTTCCAGACCAAGTCCATGGTGTGGGCGCCCATGTCGCCCATCTGGCCGACGCCGAAGTCGCGGTACATGTTCCAGAAGAGGCAATTCAGGCCGTTGGACCCGCCGAAATATTGCGGGCTGTAGGGGTGGTAAGGCGAGGGGCCGATCCACTGCTCGTAGTGCAGGATATTGGGCGGCATGCCCTGGACGTCGGGATAGCCGGGGCGGGGGAGCTGGCGGCTGTCCCAACTGTGGACGGTCTTGAGCTCGCCGATGGCGCCGTCGAGGATCAGCTCGCGCAGGCGCTCGAAGTTGGGGAAGGCGTGGCGCTGGGTACCATGCTGGGTGGCGAGTTTCGCTTTGTTCTTGAGATAGGTGGCGCGGACGGTGCGGGCCTCCTCGACGCTGATGCCGAGCGGCTTTTCGCAATAGACGTGCATGCCGCGGTTCAAGGCCCAGTTGGCGATAAAGGCGTGGTGATGATCGGCGGTGCAGATCACGACGGCCTCGACATCCTTCTGTTCGAGCAGGCGGCGCCAGTCGTAGTAGGTCTTGGCGTTGGGGAAGATGCGCAGGGCATCCTTGGTGCGCGAATCGTTCACGTCGCACAGGGCCACGACGTTCTCCTGCAGGAGGGTGTTGTAGTGGGCGGTGCCGCGGCCCCACACGCCGATCAGTGCGATGTTGAGTTTATTAGACGGGGCGTTGCGGCCGCTCAATGTGCCGCTGCGCAGAATGGTCAATCCGGCCGCGGAAGTGGCCGCGGATTTCAAAAAATCACGTCGTTGCATCAGTTGCTCCTGGTGGACATCCTATCGGATCCACAGGCCTTTTGGCCGCACGCCACGGGCGGTCAGAGGCGCAGTTCGTAGCCGGCGGCGCGGAGGGCGTCGATGAGGGAGGAGCGGACGGCGGTCAGATCCTCGCTCGAAAGAGTGCGGTCGGGCGCGGAGAGGGTGACGCGGTAGGTGAGGCTCTGGCGGTCGTCGGGCAAGGGCTTGCCGCGGTAGGCGTAGAGGTACTCGACGCTCTCGCAGCAGGGGCCGGCGGCGGCGAGGATGCGCCGGCGCAGGAGGCCCGAGAGTTCGCGCAGGCCGGTGACCACGGAGAGGTCGAAGGCCGTGGAGGGGAAACGCTGCAGCGGGGTGTATTTTTTGACTTCCGCGCCGAGGCGAAAGAGAGCGCCGAGATCGACGTCGAGGAATGCGCCGCGGCCGGCCTCCATCAGAGTGGGATGCAGCTCGAAGAGACGGCCGGGCTCGACGCCGCGCCACGCAATCGAGGCCGAGCGTGCCGGATGCTCGTACGGACGCGCAGCAGCGGGTAAAGCCTCGCAGCCGGGCATGAGGCATTCGGCGAGCCGCTTCAACTCGAACAGCGCCGCGGCGCCGTCGCCGGTGCTGTAAATGGCGGCCATGAGGTGAGGGATCTCTTCGGGCAGCACGCCGGCGGCTTGCTTATGGATTTCGTAGCCGATTTCGAAGAGCCGGAATTCAGCGAAACGCTTGGCGTTTTCGAGCAGGTTGCGATGCAGGCCGGGCAGCAGGCTGGTGCGCAGGAGCGACTGTTCGCTGCTGATGGGATTCACAACGCGCAAATGCGCGGCAGGATCGAAGCCAAAGCGCCGGGCCAGGTCCTCGCTGATGAAGGAGTAGTTCTGCACCTCGGTGAAACCCTGCGCGGCGCAGAGAGCGCGGACCTCGTGCTGGAAGAAGCGCGGGCGATTGATCCACGGGCGCGTGGCAGGCTGCAGCGGGGCGACGGCGGGGATGGTGTCGTAGCCGACCATGCGGCCGATCTCCTCGAGCAGGTCCTCATTGATGGTGACGTCCTTGGTGGCGCGCCAGGTGGGGACGGTGACGGCCAAGACGCCGGGCGCGGATGCGGCGACACCGAACTCGAGCGACTCCAGGATCTGGCGGATCAGGCTGCCGTCGACGGGACGGCCGAGCTTGCGGGCCACCCATTCCAGGGGCAGATCGATGACGCGCGTGGGCGTAGGGCCGCGCCAGTTATCGATCACGCCGCCGGCGAGGCGGATGCCGGGGCACACTTCTTTGAGAAGGACAATCGCCCGGGCCAGGGCGCGCAGCGTGTTGACGGGGTCCTGAGCCTTCTCAAAGCGCATCGATGCGTCGGTGCGCAGCTTGAGGGCGGAGGAGGTCCGGCGGATGCAGGCAGCTTCGAAGTTCGCGCTTTCGAGGACAATGCGCGTGGTCTCGGGGCCGATGGCCGAGTGCGCGCCGCCGATCACGCCGGCCAGCGCCACGGCGCCGGCGGCGTCGGCGATGACCAGGTTCGACGGATTGAGAGTGTAGGTTTCGCCGTCGAGCGCGGCGAGGACTTCGCCCTCGGCGGCGCGGCGGACGAAGATGGTGCGGCCGTGCAGCTTATCGGCGTCGAAGGCGTGCATCGGCTGGGGCAGGCCGGCCAGCAGGAGATTGGTCACGTCGACGATGTTCGAGATCGGATTCAGGCCGATGGATTCGAGCCGGGCCTGCAGCCACAGAGGCGAAGGGCCGACGCGCACGTTGTCGAAGACCAGCCCGGAGTAGCGCGGGCAGAGGTCGTAGTCGAGGATCTCGACATTCCACTCGTTGCCCGGCGCGGGCAGGAGCGAGAGGTCGACGGGGTCGTAGAGGCGCTCTCCGGTGATGGCGGCGACTTCGCGCGCCAGGCCGTGATGGCCCCACAGATCGGGGCGGTGGGTCAGGCTCTTGTTGTCGACTTCGATGACATAATCGGGCGCGCAGCCGGGCAGCGCGTCGCCCGGTTCGGCTTCGCATTCGACAATGCCTTCGTGGTCGCGGTTGATTTCGAGCTCAGCGCCGGAGGCCAGCATGCCGTCGCTTTCGACGCCCGCGATGACGGCCTTGCGAATCTCACGCGAGCCGAGCATCACGCCCGCGGGGACATAGGCGGTAACGATGCCGGGGCGGCAATTGGGCGCGCCGCAGACAACCTGTTTGCGTCCGTAGAGCGGGCCGGCGTCGACCAGCGCGACCTTGTTGTGGCTGCCGGGGTTGTGGCTGCCGGGGATTGGTTCGACCGACAGGACGCGCGCGGCGACCACGCGCGCCAGGTGCGGGGCGAACGCTGTACAAGCCTCGCACTCGGCGGTCTTCATCGTGACGAGGCGCGCCAGTTCGGGCGGGCTGAGCTTGAGCCCGGGGACGAATTCGCGGATCCAGTTGAATGAGAATTTCACGTCAATCGATTCCTTGGCATCTGAACAAGGATGGCCAGAGAGTCCATCAGAACTGGCGCAGGAAGCGCAGGTCGCCTGCGGCGAGGTGGCGGATGTCGTCGATGCCATAACGCATCATCACCAGGCGCGTGAGGCCGAGGCCGAAAGCGAAGCCGTTCCAGACGTCGGGGTCGATGCCGCCCGAGCGCAGGACGTTGGGATGCACAAGGCCGCAGCCGACCAGCTCCACCCAGCCGCTCTGCTTACAGACCGGGCAGCCTGGCCCGCCGCAGATGAGGCACTGGATATCGAGCTCGAAGCCGGGCTCGACGAAGGGGAAGAAGCCGGGGCGGAGGCGGACGGCGACGTCGCGATGGAAGATGGCCGTCAGCATTTGTTGCATGAAATAGAGCATGTGGCCGACGGAGACGTCGCGGTCGACCATCATGCCTTCGATCTGGTAGAAGGTGTGCTCGTGGCTGGCGTCGACCTCCTCATTGCGGAAGACGCGGCCGGGGGCGATGATGCGCAGCGGCGCGCCAAACTGCTCCATGGCGCGGACCTGGACGGGTGAAGTGTGGGTGCGCAGCAGCAGGCCGCCCGCGACGAAGAAGGTGTCCTGGGCGTCGCGCGCGGGATGAGTGGCGGGGATGTTCAGGGCGTCGAAGTTGTACCACTCGGTCTCGACCTCGGGACCGTCCATGACGGCGAATCCGAGGGAGGTGAAATACTCTTCCAACTCGCGCTGAATTTGCGTCAGCGGATGGAGCGAGCCGGGGCGTGTGCCGGGCGCGGGGAGGGTGAGATCGAGCCACTCGGTGTTCAGGCGGGCGTCGAGAGCCGCGCGCTCGAAGGCCGACTTGCGGGCCTCGTAGCGCGACTCCAGGTCCTGCTTGACCGAATTGAGGAGTCGGCCGACATTGGCGCGCTCGGCGGGCGCGAGCTGGCCCATCTGCCTGCCGACGGCGGCAGTGATGGCGGCGAGCTGGCCTTTGCGGCCCAGATATTCGACGCGCGCCGATTCCAAGGCGTCGGCGCCGGCGGCGGATTCGAGCGCGGCGGCGGCCTGCGCCTGCAGCTCGGATAGCTTGGATTCCAGCATGGGGATGAAACTCTCATCTTAGCGCGCACTCGCCGCCAGCCCCTCCCGCTCAGCGCCGCGGAAGGACGTAGAAATAGACGGCGCAGAAATGGCAGATACTGCCGGCGAGGACGAACAAGTGCCACACGGCGTGGGCGAATTTGGCATGAGCGGCGTAGAAAACGACGCCCGCGGTGTAGGCGCCGCCGCCGGCCAGCAGCCAGAGGAAGCCGGGCCAGGGCAGGGCGTGGAGCAGAGGCCGGAAGGCGACCAGCACGACCCAGCCCATCAGGATGTAGACGCCGGTGGAAAGGATGGGCCGGCGGCCGATGGCGAGACTTTGAAAAACGATGCCCGCCGCGGCCAGGCCCCACACGACGCCAAAGATGCTCCAACCCCAGGCGCCGCGCAGAGTGACTAGCGCGAAGGGCGTGTAGGTGCCCGCGATGAGCAGGTAGATGGAGGCGTGATCGAGGATCCGGAAGACGCGTTTGGCGCGGGGCGCGGTGAGGGCGTGATAGAGCGTCGAGGCGAGATACAGCAAAACCAGGCTGACGCCGAACACGGCGCAGGAGACGATGTGCCAGGCCGTGCCGCGGAGCGCGGAACTCACCACCAGAACGACCAGGCCGGCAACGCTCAGCGCGGCGCCGATGCCGTGCGTGACACCGTTGGCGATTTCTTCGCCGATGGTTTGCGGGGATGATTCGGAGCCCATGCCAGGGAACGGTTCCGGCGCGCGACCGAGCGCCAGATTCCAGCATGACGCGGGGGCAAGCAGGCGTGCTAGCCCGAATGTTTCACCAGCAATCGGCTGCGGCGCGCGATAGGGCCGCATCTACTGCGTTGCGCTTGGTCGCCGTCCTCGACGTACCGCCCAGTACGCCTGCGGGCGGCTCCCGTCGCGCGCCTTGTATCTGCAACCCTCTCATCGCGCCTCGCTGCGATCGTGGTGCAACATCCGGGCTAGCGCTCGACGCCGCGCGCTCAGGAGGAGAGCAGCGAGAAAGGCGTGCGGCCGTCGTCGGCGGCGCGATGCATGTCGCCACCGCGTGAGACCAGCAGGTCGATGGAGGGCTGGTCGCGGTTCTGGACGGCCGAATGCAGAGCCGTGAAGCCGCCGGCCTGCGAGGCGTCGACCGGCGTTCCGGCGTCGAGCAGACAGGCGAGGATAGCGGCACGGCGTTCGGGAACGCGGCCGGCCGCGGCGGCATGCAAGGCCAGGTTGCGCATGTCGTTCGCCGAGCGGACGAGCGCGTCCGCACCGCGCTGGAGCAGCAGTTCGACGCATTCCAAATGGCCGAAATGCGCGGCCAGATGCAGCGCCGGCCAGCCGCCCGGGCCGGGGGAGTCGATGGAGGAGGAATCGGCTTCGAGCGCCTCCGCCAGGGCGGCGCGATCGCCGGACATGGCGGCTTCCCAGTGGTTCATTGGGAGCCAGCCCGGATGTTCCACAATCAATCGGCTGCGGCGCGCGATAGGGCCGCATCTACTTCGTTTCGCTCCGTCGCCGTCCTCGACGTAGCAGCCAAGTACGCCTGCGGGCGGCTCCAGCGCGCGCCTCGTGGCATCGCTTGATGTTGGGGCCCTCTCATCGCGCCTCGCTGCGATCGTGGTGAAACATCCGGGCTAGTATAACGCCGCGCGCGGCCGCCGTCCAGGAGTTTCCTCGCCGCCGGCTAAACCGCGGCCGGGGCGAAGATCTCTTCGGCGACGCCTGTTTCCACGCCCAGATGATTGATGTAAAAAATCAAGACGGCATGCGGGTACTTGTTCCTCAAGGCTTCGAAGACCTGCTCCGGCCAGCCCGCTTTGAAGTGGCCCTTGATGTCGGCTTCCTTGTTGAAGAAGCCGTTCTGGTGAGGAACGCCGAGCAGGTCCAGGGCCTCGATGATCATATCCAGGGAGGAGACGAGGATGGCCTGGGAGAGGTCGGCAGCCAGATCCTCCTCATGCTCCTGGAGGCGCGCCCAGAGGCGGGGCGCGGCGCGGCGGAGGTGCTCGTTGTTGAGCTTGACGAGGCGCGTGCGGGCCTTGATCTGGTCGAAGAGCTGGTAGGTGCGCAGGCGGCCCATGGAGACGTGGCGCAAAAGGTCGCCGAAGCGGTCCTCGCCCAGCGCGAGGAACACGTCACTGAGGTGCATCAATCACGAGCCTAGCATGAGCGCGCGAAAGGGCTCCACGGCCCGCAGCCGGGCGGTACAATGAAGAGTTTGGTTTGAATCAATGAGCAATCTGATCGTTCTCGGGGCGCAGTGGGGCGACGAAGGCAAGGGCAAAATCGTCGATCTGCTCTCCGAAAAATTCGACTACGTGGCGCGCTACCAGGGCGGGCACAACGCCGGGCACACGGTGCAGGTGGGCGACCAGAAGTTCGTGCTGAAGCTGATCCCCAGCGGGGTGTTGCATCCCAACGTGCGGGTGGTGATCGGCAACGGCGTGGTGCTGGATCCGCGGGCCCTGCTGGATGAGATCGAGATGCTCGAAAAGGCGGGCGCGGAGCCGCGCGGGAGGGTTTCCATCAGCAACCGCGCGCACGTGATTTTTCCGTTCCACCGGCTGGTGGAGAAGGTCAGCGAGTCGCGCGCCAACCGCGTCCCCATCGGCACTACTTCGCGCGGCATCGGGCCGTGTTACGAGGATAAAGTCGCGCGGCGCGGCGTGCGCGTCGCCGACCTGATGAACAAAGAGATCTTCGACACGCTGTACGAGCTGCTGGCCGAGGACAAGCAGATTCTGGCCGAGGCGTTCGGGGTGGCGGGTGAGATCCATTTCGAGGAGATCCAGGCCGAATACCGCCGCATGGCCGAGAAGATCCGCCCCATGGTCTGCGACACCGCGCGGGTGCTCAACGACGCCATTGCCGACGGCAAACGCGTGCTGTTCGAGGGCGCGCAAGGCACGATGCTGGACATCGACCACGGCACCTACCCCTTCGTGACCAGCTCCAGCGCGGCCGCGGGCGGCGCGTGCACGGGCACGGGCGTTCCGCCGACGGCGATCGACGGCATCATCGGCGTGTCGAAGGCCTACATCACGCGCGTGGGCAGCGGGCCGTTCCCCTCGGAGGACCGCGGCGCGGGCGGCGCGCGCATTCGCGAAGCGGGGCTGGAATACGGCTCGGTGACCGGACGGCCGCGGCGCTGCGGCTGGTTCGACGTGCCGCTGCTGCGCTACACGGCGATGGTGAACGGCTTCGATTCGCTGATCGTCACCAAGCTCGACGTGCTGGACGGCTTCGACGAAATCAAAGTCTGCACGGCGTACCATTCCGACGGCCAGATCATCGACACGATGCCCGCCGAGAGCCTGCTGCTGGACCAGATCGAGCCGATTTACGAAACTTT
Source organism: Bryobacteraceae bacterium (assembly GCA_052145115.1). Lineage (GTDB taxonomy): Bacteria > Acidobacteriota > Terriglobia > Bryobacterales > Bryobacteraceae > CAIVVT01. Next base: position 27,499 of record JBKQPG010000027.1, on the reverse strand, counting down.
GCCGGGCTGGCCGGAGCCGACGTGCGGCATCACGAGCTTCGAGGAACTGCCGCAGAATGCGAGGGATTACCTGAATTTCCTCGAGCAACGGACGGGCCTCGAGATCGGCTGCATCTCGACCGGGCCCGAGCGCACGGAGACGATCCCGAGGCCGGGGTCGAAGCTGGAGAAGCTGCTGGCCTGAGTGCGCGTTACTTCTTCGCCAGCCAAGCCAGGGCAATGCCGGGCGCGAGCAGCAGCGCCAGCAGGCCGTACATGACCCACAGGTTCAGCCCCTCGGCTTCCTTGCGGGCCACGCGCACGGTGGCCAGCGAGATGTAGCCGAGCATCAGGCCGATCATCGGCTTCATGTAGAGCAGCAGTTCCATGCCGCGGGGGAGCGCGGGTTGCCTGCCCATGACCCACTGCCAGGTCCCGGTAATGAAGCTGAATATTCCGTAACAGATGAGTGCCACCACAGGCAGAATCCAGGCCTGCCAACGCCCGCCCCAGCGGTCCGGCCGGCCGGTGATGCCGAAATGCGCCGGGATCTGGTCCGGCAGCGTGTCCCAGGCGCGGAGGATGATCAGCAGCGGCAGAACGGCCGCGATGACGGCGATGAGTTCGAGGGGCCCGCGGAAGACGAGGAACGGGGAGAGCGGATTCATGCCATGATTTTACGCCCGCCGCCGCGCGCTCGCCGGTCGCGGGCGTGCGCGAGGCGCTATAATCGGTCCACCGTGAAGGCCGGGTCCTCCAAAGACAAAACGCGGCGCAATAATTACGTTCTGGTGGTTTTCGACAGCTGCCGTTACGATTCGTTCGTGCGAGCCCGCCCGAAAGTCATGCGCCAACTCGGCCGCGTCGAGAAGCGCTACTCCTACGCCAGTTGGACCGCGCCGTCGCACTTCAATCTGTTGATGGGCCTGATGCCGCACGTCAGCCCGCGCCACGTCTTCGCGTCGGAATACTACAAGCGCGATTTCCTGCAGTTCAATGCGCGCCTCGGCTGCAGCGATTTCGAATTCAAGTCGCTCGTGCCGCGGCTCTACCTGCCGCCGTTTCTCAAGGACCAGCTGGGCTACGCGACGCACGCGCGAGTGTCGCTGCCGGTGCTGAATCCGAAGACGCCGGTCAACGTCGGCTTCGACAGCTTCCGGCTGATGGAAAGCCACAATGACATGCGCGCGATGCTGAGGGAATTGCACTTTTCAGAGGAGCGCCCGTCGTTCTGGCTGCTCAATATCGGCGAGACGCACTACCCTTACGCGCTGCCCGACGAACCGCGCGACCAGTGGCCGGTGCTGCACGGCGTGCACGGCGTTTTCAAGCATCTCGACGACCACGTCGTGGGCGGTAAACTGGACAACCGGAGGCAGCGATTCTTCAATCAGAAGAAGCTGGACGAGCTGCGCGCGCGCCAGATCGGGGCCGTGAAGTACCTCGACGGCGTGGTGGAGGAGCTGTTCGATCTGGTGCCGAAGAACACGTACATTACGATCACCTCCGACCACGGAGAGCTGTTCGGCGAAGAGGGCTATTTCGGGCACGGTCCGATCCTGCACGACAAGGTGCTCGAGGTGCCGTTCGTGGAGGGGCAACTGCGGTGAACGCGTTCTCGCGGTCGCGCCGCGGTTCATGGGCCGGAGATCTGGTATTCGCCGTGGCCGTGGCGGCGTGGCTGCATTTCCATCCCAGCGGTCATCCGTACGCGACGCCGCAGGCGCTGGAGTGGGCCTACATCGGGCCTGGCGCGGGCTTTGCGTTCCTTGGTTCTTTCCTCACGCTGGTGGCGGGGTTTTTCCTGAGCCTGGTTTCGTTCCTGGCATGGCCGTTCCGCATGGCGTGGCGCCTGATCCGGCGCCGCAAGGGCTACGCCCAAGCGCGCGTCAGGAAGATCATTTTCCTCGGGCTCGACGGCCTGGACCCGCGTCTGGCCGAGCGCTGGATGGCCGAAGGCAAACTGCCCAACCTGGCGCGGATCGCGGCCTCAGGGAGCTACTCGCGCCTGCGGACCACTTTCCCGTCGCTCTCACCGGTGGCCTGGTCCACATTCGCAACCGGAGTCAGCCCGGCCAAGCACAACATCTTCGACTTCCTCGACCGCAGCCTGAAAACCTATCTGCCGCAACTGTCCTCGGCGCGCGTTGGCAAGCCCGACCGAGTGCTGCGGCTGGGCCGGCTGCGCATCCCGCTGTCGCGGCCGGCGCTCGAATTGCGCCGCAAGAGCCGCCCTTTCTGGAGCATTCTCGGCGAGCAGGGCATCGGCTGCACCATCCTGCGCGTGCCGATCACGTTCCCGCCCGAGGCGTTCGACGGCAAGCTCCTCTCGGCCATGTGCACGCCCGACCTGAAGGGCACGCAAGGCAGCTTCTCGCAGTTCACCACGCGCCTCGGCCAGGCGACCTACGAAAACGGGAGCCGCTATCCGCTGCGCCGCGTCGCGGGCGGTTTTCAAGGCGATATCGAAGGTCCCGAGGATTCGTTCGTCGAGGGCGGCGGGTGCCTGCGCATTCCGTTCCGCGTGGCGCCGCGCAATGGCGCGTATGAGCTGTGCGTGCATGACCATCGCTATCCGCTGAAGCCCGGCGCGTACACCGACTGGCTGCCGCTGACCTTCCGCACCGCCGTGGGCGCCAAGGCCAGCGGCATCGCGCGCTTTCTGCTGACCGAGACGGAGCCCGAACTCAGCCTCTACATGTCGCCGATTCAGATCGACCCGCAGCGGCCAGCGCTGCCGATCAGCCATCCCTCGTGCTACGCCGTCTATCTCGCGAATTTGCTGGGGCCGTATGCCACCGCGGGCATGGCCGAGGACACCTGGGCGCTAAACGAGGGCGTGATCGACGAAGACGCTTTCCTGCGCCAGGCGTGGTCGATTTATGAAGAACGCGAGGCGATGTTTCTGGACGCGTTGCACAGCGCCAGCCGGGGCGTGGTGGCCTGCGTCTTCGACACCAGCGACCGCGTGCAGCACATGTTCTTCCGCCATCTGGGCCAAGTCGGCCAGCACGCGAACGTGATCGAGGAGATGTACCGCCGCATGGACGAACTCGCCGGCAAAACGCTGGCCTTCGTGGATGATCAGACCGCGCTGTTCGTGCTCTCCGACCACGGCTTTTGCGCCTTCCGCCGCGGCGTGAACCTGAACGCGTGGCTGCGCGACAATGGCTACCTGCACCTCGAGGACGGCGCCCGCGAGAGCGGATCGTTTTTCCACGGCGTCGACTGGAGTCGTACGCGGGCGTACGCGCTGGGGCTGGGCGGAATGTATCTCAACCTCAAGGGACGAGAGGCCCAGGGCATTGTCGAACGCGGGGCGGAGGCGCGCCAGCTTAAGACGGAAATCATCGAACGCCTGGCGGCGTTGCGCGAGTCCGACGGCAGCGTTCCTATTCGCACCGTTTATGCCACTTCGGCGCTGTATCGCGGGCCGTATGTCGACGCCGCGCCGGATTTCATCGTCGGATACAACGAGGGCTACCGCGCCTCGTGGGAGGGAGCGGTGGGGAAGGTCTCGGCCGAGGTTCTGGAGGACAATCCGAAGGCCTGGAGCGGCGATCATTGCGTCGATCCGGTGCTGGTGCCGGGCGTGCTGTTCTCGAATTTGAAAATCGCCGCGGGGCCCCGCAGCACGGAGGACGCCGGCGCGTCCGGGCCGGGCATCGAAGACCTGGCGCCGACCGCGCTGAGGCTGTTCGGCATCGCCGTGCCCGCGTGGATGGATGGGAAGCCGCTGCTATGAGCCGCGGTCTTCTCGTGCTGGCGCTGGCTGCGGCTCTGGCCGGCTGCGGGCGGCCGGCCGTTCACAAGAAGATCATCGTCCTGGGCGTCGACGCGATGGACCCGGGTTTCCTGGAGCGCCATTGGGACGCATTGCCGAACCTCGACCGGCTGCGCCGCAGCGGCGATTTCCGGCGCATGACCACCACCATTCCTCCGCAGAGTCCGGTGGCGTGGTCGACCTTCATCACCGGCCTCGATCCGGGCGGCCACGGGATTTTCGATTTCGTGCACCGCGACCCGAAGACGATGCAGCCGCTCTCCTCGATGGCCGACATCATTCCGCCGACGCACACGCTTTCCATCGGCGCCTATGAGCTTCCGCTGTGGGGCGGCGGGGTGCGCCGGTTCCTGCGCGGCACGGCCTTCTGGCAGCTTCTCGACGCCGCCGGAGTACCCGTCACTCTGCTGCGGATGCCCAACAATTTTCCGCCGCTGGAATCGAAAAGCCTGACTCTTTCCGGCATGGGCACGCCCGACATGCGCGGCACGTACGGCACATTCACCGAATTCGACGACGATCCACTCGCCGCGCCGGGGCCGGTGCCGGGCGGGCGCGTCGTGCCGGTGACGGTGCAACATGATCGCGCCGCGCTGGTGATCGAGGGTCCGGAGAACACGCTGCGCAAGGACCACGCTTATTCGACCGTCAGCATGACGGTGCGGCGCGACCCGTTCAATCCTGTCGCGCTGTTTGAAGTCGACGGCCAGCGCTTTATTCTGCGCGAGGGCGAGTGGTCGGGTTGGATCCGCGTGCGATTCCCGATCGTCCCGCTCCTGAAAACCGCCGCCGGCATGTTTCGCGTTTATGCCAAGCAGCTCAACCCGGTGTTCCGCGTGTACGTCTCGCCGGTCAATCTCGATCCCTTTTCGCCCGAGCTGCCCATCTCCACGCCGCCCACCTACAGCCGCGATCTCGCCTCCGCCATCGGGCCGTTTTACACGCAGGGCATCGCCGAGGACACGGCGGCGTTGCGCGCGGGCGTGCTGACGCGCGACGAGTATCGCCAGCAGAGCCGCAGCGTCGATGAAGAACAATTCCGCATGCTCGAATCCGCGCTGAGCCGCTTCGAGGGCGGCGTGCTGTTCATCCATTTCTTGGGCGTCGATCAGGATTCGCACATGCTGTGGGGCGCTTATGAGAACGAGCTGCTCGAGACCTACAAGCGTTTCGACGCCGAGACCGGCCGCGTGATGAGAGCCGCGCCGGATGCCACGCTGCTAGTGATGTCCGACCACGGCTTCGCGGCCTTCGACCGGGCCGTGAATCTGAACACCTGGCTATACCGCGAAGGCTTCCTGGCGCTCGACGATCCATCCAGCCTGGGGCAGGGCGAGATGTTCGCGCACGTCGACTGGTCGCGCACGCAGGCCTACGGTCTGGGCCTGAATTCGCTGTACGTGAACGTCGCGGGACGCGAGCGCAACGGCATCGTTCAGGAATCCGAGCGCAAGCAGATCGCCGAACAGATCGCGCAGCGGCTCGAGGGGCTGCGCGATCCGTTGAACGGCCGTCGCGCCGTGGCTGCCGTTTATCGCACGTGGCAGGTGTATCAGGGCGCGGCGGTTGCGTCGGCGCCCGATCTGATTGTCGGCTGGGCGTACGGCTACCGCGCCTCGTGGCAGACCGCGCTGGGCGCGCTGCCGGCGGCGCTGATCGAGGACAACGAGGATGAATGGCGGGGCGACCATTGCATCGCCGCCGAGCTGGTGCCGGCGACGTTCCTGAGCAATCACAAGAGCAAACTCGAGAGGCCCTGGCTGGGCGATCTCACCGTGACGCTGCTCCACGAGTTCGGCGTCCCACCCGCCGCGGGCATGCGCGGGCATCCGGTATTCTGAAGCGGAGGTTTTTGAAGATGGGACCAGCCATCAAGTTGAAAAAAGAGCTGTGGGCGCGGGTCAAGAAAGTCGCGCAGGTGGCCGGATACAGCTCGCCCCAGGAGTTCGTCGAACATGTTGTCGAGAAGGAGCTGGCCAAGCTCGAGGACGCCGATTCCGACGAGAAGATTCTGGAAAAGCTGAAGGGCCTGGGCTACATCGACTGATGCTCTCGGCTGCGCACACGTGGACTCTGACGGTCATCGCTTTTGTGACCGGCGTGGCCATGCTGTGGGCCTTCGGCCGCTTCTCCGACCAGGCCCGCATCGAGGTCGCCAAGCGCAAGCTGCACGCGCACCTGCTGGCCTTCCGCTTGTTCGCCGACGAACCGCGGCTGATCTTCCGCGCGCAGCGCGAGCTGCTGGTTTGGAATGCGCGCTATCTTTCCCTGATGCTGCGCCCGACTCTGGTGATGATTCTGCCGCTGGCCGCGCTGCTGTGGCACCTCGATGCCGTTTACGGACATCGCGCGCTCGCGCCCGGCGAAGCGGCGATCATTACGGTGCAAATGGACCGCGCGGCGAATCTGCAGACGATCTCCCCATCGCTCGCCGGCCGCGGAGTCACCGTCGAGACGCCAGCGCTGCGTCTCGCGGATGAGCATCAAATGCTGTGGCGCGTGCGCGCCGGCGCCAAATCCCAAGCGATCGTGATGCAACTGGACGGCGCCCGCGTGGAGAAGAGCGTGCAGGCGGGCGAAGGGCTTTCGTATCTCTCGGAACGGCGCGTCGCGTCGTGGCTCGAATGGCTGCGCTATCCCGCCGAGTCACGGTTGTCCAACACGCCGGTCGAGTGGATCGAGGTCGAATACCCGTACGCCGACATCGGCGTTTTCGGCATCGGCATGCACTGGCTGGTCTGGTTCTGCATCGTGAATCTGTTCACCATGCTGGCGTTGCGCAAGCGCTTCGGCGTGACGTTCTAGCCCGGTTTGCGTGCCACCAGACCCACCGATTCCCGCCCGTCGAGAAACAGGCTTTCGGGCAGGTCTTCGCGCCGGTACATCCAGGCGCGTTCGACCTCCAGCCCGGCGTCCACGCACACTCGCGCCAGAACCCGCTCGTCCAGCAGATGGATCGAGCGCGGCATCTGGCCCAGCAGGCGGTGCGTGGAATACGCACCGATTTTTTCCACCCAGCCCGGCCATTTGTCACCGCCCGCGACGCGCCGCTCGTATTCGGGGAGGAAGGCTGCGAACGGCGCCTGATAAGGCGTGGCCGCCTGCACGAACAACTTGCCTCCAGCCCGCAACCAGCGCGCCGCTTTGCCCACGCCCAGCGCCAACTGGTTGCCGGTCAGGAAGTGGAAGACGTTCGAGGCGTGGATGGCCCCGAGCGAAGCCGGCTCGAAATGCAAGTCGCGGGGAAAACGGCCCGGCTGGAGGCGCAGCCGCGCCAATTCCGCTGCACTGGAATCGCTCCGCAGGCGCTGCTCGAGTTCCTGGAGGGGCGCTGCGTCCAGGTCGTTGGCAATCACCCAGGCGCCGGCACGCCACGCCGCCTCGCTCGCCTGCCCGGAGGCCGCGCCCAGGTCCAGCGCCTGCGCAGCCGGGCCGCAAAAGCCTGTCGCGCAGAAGTCGATGAAGAGTCTGCTCACCGGGCTCAGCAGCTCGGAGATCCAGCCCATGCGGTTCCCCGTCAGCGCCTTGGGCCGGCGCGCCGGCGCGCTCGCGTCGCTCACAGCCATAGCGTAGCAGCGGCGGACATGGCGGCAGCCGGGCGGCGGCGAATCGGGCTGCGATATGCTATTTGAGCACGGCGCTGACCGTGCTTGGACTCGACAACCTGAACTCTGGATTTGGAGGTCAACCCCATGCTAAAAAAGGCACTACTGTTCACTGCCGCACTGGGATTCGCGGCCCTGCTGTTCGCGCCGCAAGCCGCGGCTCAACGGCACCCGCGCTATCTGCACGCGCGCAGCGATCTGCGTACGGCCCAATTCATCATGCGCGACATGAACCTGGAGCCGAATGTCATGCGCCACATCCGCACCGCGGACACGGAGGTCGAGCACGCGATTCACGAGATCGATCACGCCGCCGTGCTCGATGGCAAGGATCTCAACGATCATCCGCGGGTGGACACGCATCTCGACCGCCGGGGACGTTTTCGGGAGGTGATGAGGCTGCTCAATGCGGCGCGGCACGACATTGACAAAGAAGAGGACAATCCCCAGGCGAACCGCTGGCGCGACGTCGCATTCCGCCACATCGACGTGGCTGTGGAAGAGATGCGGCGCGCGGCCCACGATCTGCATTTCGATCACTTGGAAGGCTATTGATGACTACCGCCGCGTGAGCGCGGCAGTCCATGGGCAAGGGAAGGGAGCGGGACGCCGCCGGCCGGCTCCCGTTCCGCCAACGCGCACACGCGGATTCGTGCCGGACTGGTCCCCCGCCGGCGTTCCCGCCGCGCCTCGCTATAATCTCCAGGAAGGGGGCTGACTACGATGGCGGATGCGAGTACTGGAGCGCCGAAGCGGAAGGGTTCCTGGCGCTGGAAGCTGATCGCCTTCCTGGTTCTGATTGTCCTGCCCGTGTGCGGTTTCTCGGCCTACACCTGGATCACGCTGCACATCAGTTTTTCCACCGGCGAACGCGTCGGCTACCTGCAGAAACTCTCCCACAAGGGCTGGGTCTGCAAGACCTGGGAGGGCGAACTGGCCATGGTCAACATGCCCGGCGCCGTCTCCCAGATCTTCGCCTTCACCGTGCCCGACGATGCCGTCGCCCGCGCCATCACGGACGCCGCCGGCAAGCGCGTCGCCCTGAGCTACGAGCAGCACCGCGGCGTGCCGTGCAAGTGTTTCGGCGAGACGGAGTATTTCGTCACCGGAGTGCGCATCCTGGGCCAATAATCACGCTGGCCTCAGGCCTCCAGAGCCGCCGGCTTGGGTTGCTCCACGAGGTACATTTCGCCCGGCCCCAGTCGGTCGTACCAGGTGAATTTCAGAATCAGCGAAGTGACCGCGAACACCGCGCCCGAGACCCACATCTCGCGCCAATGCTGAATCGCCAGGTAGATCGGGCCGGTCACCAGGCTGGTCTGCCACACCAGTCCTACCACGATGTTGAAGGTGTCGCGGCGGAAGTCGTGGTTGCGCTGGAAAGTCGGATCCTCGGCCCGGCATTTGCGGTAAATCGGCTCCCAGAAGCCCCACGGCCGCACGGTGCGATAAAAGCTCATCAGCACGCCGTCTTCCTCGGGCCTGGTGCACAGGCAAACGATGACCGAGGCCGCCGAGCTGATCACCAGAATCAAGAGAAAACCGAAAACGGGTTGGATGTTCACCGCCAGTTTGAGCACTGCCGCCGCCGTGCCGGCGACCATCCCGGCGAAGAATCCGTAGCCGTTGAAGCGCCACCAGTGCCACTTCAGCACGTTGGGCGCGACGAAGGCCGGGATCAGCGCCGAGACGATCCATTCGGTCACCTTGTGCACGTTGGACGTCGTCAGTCCGAAGACGATGCCCAGCAGCACGACCGCCGCCGACGTGATCCAGCCCAGCATCACCTGCCGCCGAGAGGTCGCCGTCGGGTTCAGGTAGCGCTTGTAAATGTCATTGACCACGTACGCCGCGCCCGAGTTGACCGTCGAGACGAAGGTGCTCATGAAGGACGCCAACAGCGCGGCGATGAGGATGCCTTTCAATCCTACCGGCACGTATTTGTTTAGAACATTGGGCAGGATTTTTTCGAAATTCACCTTCGCGCCCATGGCCGCCAGGTCGGGGCTGAAGAAGACCAGACCCAGCACCGTGATGCTGGCAATCAGCAGGAATCGCGGGGCCAGCGAGACCATGGCCATCACCATATTCTCGAGCGCCGCCTCGCGCGGGCTGCGCGTCGACAGCACGTGCTGGATGGCGTAGTTGGGCGTCGGCCCGGCCATGCTTACTAGGACACCCTTGAGCAGCAGCATTCCCGTGAAAAACATGAACAACGAATAGCCGTCGCCGCCCGCCGACATCGGCCCATAGATGCGCGTGTTGAGCTGCGGCATCAGGTGGCTCCAGTCGAGCGTCAGCTTCCAGCCGAAAAACAAGTGGTCCCAGCCCGCGGGCACTTTCGCCATAATCTGCTCGGGCCGGATCAGCACGATCGAAATGACGACCACGCCGATGGCGGCGGCCATCTTCAGCACGAACTGAATCAGGTCGTTCATGATCACGCTGTACATGCCGCCCACCACGCAGTACAGGCCGGTCACCAGCAGCATGAGGGTGCCGTACCATTCATCGGAGAAGTTCCACGGGAAAAAGGGCCGCGTGAATTCGCCGATGCCGCGAAAGGCGTAGCTCAGGAAGCCGACCACGTGCACCAGCGCGTAGGCCATCACGCTGATGTAGGCCAGCTCCGCGCCGCGGCTGTAGCCGAAGCGGGTGCGCATCCACTCCGCGCCGGTCAGCACGTTGGAGCGCCGCACCCACGTGCCCAGGTACATCATGCGGTAGATCACGCTGAACAGCGGCCACACCCACAGCAGCCAGGTGGCCTTGACGCCGTAGATGAAGAGCATCATGACGAACCACATCGTGCCCGTGATGTCGACGCCGCTCGAGCCGTGGGCCACGCCGATAATCCACCAGGGCAGGCTCTTGGAGGCCAGGAAGTACGATTCGGCGTTCTTCGATGCGCGTGTGGCCGACCACCATCCGACCAGCGCCATCAGCAGCAGGTAGAGGGCGATGATCGTCAGATCGATGGGGTGCATTGCAGCTCTTTCCGGTCCGTTTTTTCAGTGCGCCGCGGCTACGCCGGGCAGCCCAGGAGATGATCGATCATCTCCCGCAGCCCGCAAGTCGCGACCGCGCAAACCTTGTCGCCGCCGCCGTAATACACGAACAGCGTGCCGCCGATCACCACCGCGCCGCAGGGGAAGATCGCGCCGCGATAGAAGCCCTCGATCTCGTAATCCGCCTCGGGCTGCATGATCCAGTCGGGCGTGCGGTGCAGCACGCGGCCCGGATCCTCGAGATCCAGCAGCAGCGCGCCGAGCCGGTAATGCTTGTCCTGGCCCACCGCGTGGTAGATCGTCAACCATCCTTCGGGTGTTTTGATCGGCGGCGTGTTCACACCGAGTTTGAACCGCTCCCAAGGGTATTTGTTTTTGATCAGCAGACGGCTCTTGCGGAACCCCAGCAGGTCATCGGCGGTGGAAATCCAGGCGCAGGCCTGTTCCGTGCCATACTCCGCTCCGACCCACTCCAGCGGCCGATGCAGCATCACATATCGACCATTGATCTTCTCGGGAAACAGGATCACGTCGCGGTCGTCGAGCAGCGGATCGGTGAGCCATCCGGCGCGAATCCAGGTCTTGAAATCGCGCGTCATCGCCAGGCCGGTGAGCGTGGCGTTGATTTTGAGGTAGCGCGGAAAATCGGGCCCGCAATCGGGGGTGACATAGCGGTCGCGGCCGCCCGGAATCCAGAATTGCCCAAACGGGTAATGGCGTGCCGCGTAGGTCACGTAGAACCACTCGCCCATCCTGGTGATGCGCGGATCCTGGATGGTGGCGCCGTCGAAGCCCTCGACGCTGGGGCTGAGCACGGGCTGGTCGCTGACGCGCTCGAAGCGATATCCGTCGCTGCTGACGGCGAGCCCGAAATAGCACTTGTATTCCTGATGGGTTTCCGCCGCGCGATACAGCAGCAGCACCTGCCGTTTCTCTTCGTCGTAGTACGCGGCGGGGTTGAACACCGCCAGGTCCTCCCACGGATGGTCCGGGTGCGGTGACAGAATCGGATTGCCGGCGAAGCGCTGCAGCTTCATTTTCGATGTGCTCCCGTGGGGCTGGAATTGGATCAGGAAAGGCGTCCGCGCGATCCCGCCCGCTCGTCCACACAAACAGCCAGCATACTTCAGACCGCCTGGCCGGATATCTCCGCACGCGCCGCGCCTGTGCGGCAGTAGCCTGAAAGCGAGGCCCGACGCACTATGAATCGCCGCTCCTTCGCCCGCTTCGCCTGGTTCTTCGTCGCCTACCTGGTGGCCGTGATTCTGTTCGGCGCGTGGGTCCGCATCAGCGGCTCGGGCAACGGCTGCGGCAGCCACTGGCCGGCCTGCAACGGGGCGGTGATCCCGCCGGCGCCGGGGACCGGGACGCTGATCGAATATACGCATCGCCTGATGAGCGGCCTGTCGGTGGTCTTCGCTTTGGCGGTGGTGATTTGGGCGCGCCGGTTCGGCCGCGCCGTCTTTCGCGCGGCGCTGCTGGCGCTGTTTTTCCTGATCGTCGAAGCGCTGCTGGGCGCGCTGCTGGTGAAAGCCCACCTGGTGGTGAACGACGCCTCGGTGGCGCGCGCGCTGGTGGTAGCTTTACATCTCGTGAATACGCTGCTGCTCACCGCCTCGGCGGCTCTGACGGCCTGGCGCGCCCGCAGTCCGACTGCGCCGGAAGACGCGGCGCCAGTGTCCGCTTCGCGGCTGCTGCTGGGGCTGGGGCTGGCTGCTTTGGTGCTGACGTGCATGTCCGGCGCGGTGACCGCGCTGGGCGACACGGTGTTCCCGGCCAGGCCGGCGCTCGACGGCTCGCTGCTGACGACCATCCGCGCCGGCGCGTCGCCGGGGCAGCACTTCCTGGTCCGGCTGCGCGTGCTGCATCCGCTGGTGGCCGTCGGCGCGGTAATGCTTGTCGCGGGCGTGCTGCTGCGCATCGTCACCGGACGTGTCAACGCCGGCCCGGCGCAGTGCCAACTGGCTGCGCTGGCCTTCGCCGCGGTGATCCTTCAAACCGGACTGGGTTTCGTCAACGTGCTGCTGGCGGCGCCCGGGTGGCTGCAGATCGTGCACCTGCTGCTGGCCCAGACGGTGTGGATCTCGACGTGGCTGGTGTTCCTGGCCGCGCGGCGCACGTGAGGCACGCGCGCGGCTGGACCGCAGGCGAATCGGCCAGAGGAGAAACCGGGCATGGCGTGGTAGGGTGAGAGATAGCCATGGTGACTCTCATCAAGTGGGTATTGATTCTTGGGCTCGGGATTGGCGGTGCGATCTTCCTGGCCCAGGGAATAGGTATCAGAACTTTTCTCGCGCAGTATGAGGCGTCGCAGACGCGCGACATCCTGGCCGGCTTGCTTTTCCTGGGGATAGGGTTTGCGATGGCCGCGTTCTGGAAAGTTGAATCGCGCCCCAGCATCGGGGAGTTTGACGGCGAGTCACCGCGATCCAGAAGGATCGTGAAGGTCGAACGCAACGTCAAAGAGCCCAAGTAGGCCCCAGCAGGCACTGACGCCGGGGCGACCTGCCGCTTCACTGAGGGCGGGCCCGCGGCCGGAGACGCCCGACCCTCCGGTTAGCCTAGCGGGTGCTCAGGACCTGCGGTCCGTCAGCCGTTACGGTCCTCCGGCGGGGCTTTTCCCGCATCCGGCCCAGGCGTAGAATTGCAGGCATGGGGGTGGTCTTATGAGCGCGAGGCGTGTGCGGACCGCATTCCTTATCACTGCTTGCTTCACCGTTTCCCTGTTCGCGCAAATGCCAGCCATGGTGACCGGGGAGGATTCGCATCACGGCCCGCCGCGGCGCGGCATCCTGCCCGCGGCCATGACGCCGTCGGAGCCGGCGGCACGCCAGGCGGCGCCCGCGGCGCGCCATCCGCGCCCCGAGGCGACCCCCGATGCGACCACCGGGCCCAACCTGGCCGTGGACGCAGCGGCTGGCCGCCACCCGATCAGCCCGTACGTTTACGGCATCAACAGCTATGGCTTGGACCAGCCCAGCACGATTCAGGCGCTGGGCTCACCGATCACCCGCTGGGGCGGGGACGCGACGTCGGAGTACAACTGGCAGACCGATACGAGCAACACCGGCTCCGACTGGTACTTCGAGATCTACCCGCAGAACACTTCGACGCCGGCATTCAATAAAGTCACATTCGACAATTCCGCTTTCGACCTGTTCCACGCCAACAACCAGATCAACGGCGCCATCAGCATCGGCACCATCCCCATCATGGGCTGGGTGGCCAGCAGCTTTGCCAGCTACCCCATGTGCGGCTACAGCGTCAAGAAATACGGCGCGCAGCAGAAGACCGACCCGTACAACCCGAATTGCGGCAACGGGTTTACCACCGCCGGCGCTGCGATCACCACCAACGATCCGCACGACACCGACGTGAGTGTGACTCCGAGCTACATGACCCAATGGGTCCAGCACGTCGTTGGCGTGTTCGGGCCGGCCGCGTGGGGCGGCGTCTCGATCTGGCAGATGGACAATGAGCCGGTGTGGTGGAGCGGCGTTCACCAGAGCGTCCACCCCAAGAACTCGACCTTTGACGAAGTAACCAACGACGGCCTGGCCTACGCCGCCGCGGTCAAGGCAGGCGATCCCACGGCCGCCGTCGCGGGCGCCATTACGTCCGTCTGGTGGGATCTGTTCTTCTCCGACGCCGATCTTGTCAACGGCTGGGACAACGCTGCATGCGTACCCGGCGGAACGAACTACACGTACTGGGGCTGCCCCACCGACCGGCTGGCCCACGACAATATGGATTTTGTCGCCTGGTATCTGCAGCAGTTCGCCAACTACCAACAGCAGCATGGCCAGCGGCTGCTCGATTATTTCGACATCCACGCCTACATCCCCGGCACGAACATGACGGATTCCAGCGGCAACGAGGACGTGACCCCCGCCGGCCAGGCCAAGCGGCTGCTTTCTACGCGCCTGTTCTGGGACACCACTTTGATCCCCTACACCGACCCCAACTTTGCCTCCTGGACCTATGCCAGCGGCGGCGGTTCGATGTGGAACGAGTACCTGCTGGGCAGCCAATGGAAGGAGTGCCTGTGCCTGATCCCGCGCATGAAGAACTGGGTAGACACTTACTATCCCGGAACGGGGCTGGGCATCACGGAATACTACTTGGGCGGGCAGGACGACATCAGCGGCGTGCTGACCATGGCCGATTTGCTGGGCATCTTCGGCAGCCAGGGGCTGGACTACGCGACATGGTGGCCATTCCACACCGTCACCACCACGTCGCCCGGCGGCTTCTCCTTCCGCATCTACCGCGACTATGACGGCCACAGGCACGCGTTCGGAGAAATGGGCGTCTCGGCCACATCGACGGATCAGGACCAGTTGTCGATCTACGCCGCCCAGAGGGCCGACAGCGCGCTGACGCTGATGGTCATCAACAAGACCACTGGCGCCCTGAGCACGTTCATCAGCCTCAACAACTTCGAGCCCGCCGGCCCGGTGCACGTGTTTCAATACAGCGCCTCCAACCTGGCCGCGATCATCCCGCAGGCTGACTTGGCCGCGACCGCCAGCGGATTCGCCGCCACCCTTCCGGGCTATTCGATGACCATGCTGGTGATCCCCGAATCGGGGAGCGCGCTGGAGCGGACCCCTGTGGCGCCGCCGCCGGCGCGTACCGGCGCGCCGCGCGAAAGGGAGTGAGGCGGCGCGCGGGACAGCGAGTTTTCGGCGTCAAGAGAGGGTGATTTTGCCACAACATCAACACCTAAAAACTGCATCACTCAGGGCAGGGGCGCGCCAGGCCCGGTTGATGGTTTAGATATTGTAATCAAAGCGTTTATCGGGATTAGAACCGGTACTGCGGCAGGCCGGGCGAGGGCAGCCCGGAGGAGCATTCCAGGGCACGCCGCAAAGGCCAAAAGCATCCACGGGCGGCTATCTGTAGTAGAGTGTTGTTGAACTGTTCCAGTTAGGGCGAGTTGGTGTTGAGTCTCTATTATGCCCTTTATCCATAATGAGTTCCTGCTAGGCAACGCGGCCGCCCGGAAGCTCTATCACCACTGGGCCGAGGACGGGCCGATTCTGGACTACCACTGCCATCTCCCGCCGCGGGATATCGCCGAGAACCGGCGTTTCGCCAACCTGTTCGAGATCTGGCTGGAAGGCGACCACTACAAATGGCGGGCGATGCGCGCCAACGGCGTTCCGGAGAACCTGTGCAGCGGCGCGGGAGACCCTTTCGACAAGTTCATGGCGTGGGCCAGCACGGTCCCGAGCACACTGCGTAACCCGTTGTATCATTGGACTCATCTCGAGCTGAAGCGGTACTTCGGGATCGACGACCTGCTGGACGAAACGACGGCGCCGCGCATCTGGGAGATTACGAAAGCCAAGCTAGCCGGCGACGAGCTGACGGTGTGGGGCATCCTCAAGAAGTTCGACGTGCGCTGCGTGTGCACGAGCGACGATCCAGTGGACGATCTGCGGTGGCACTGGCAGTTGCAGAGCCTGGCTTGCCCGGCGGCGGTGTTCCCGACCTTTCGGCCGGACAAGGCGCTGACCGTGCATATTCCGGAGGTCTTCAACGCCTGGACTGAGAAGCTGGGCGAGGCGGCGAACCTGGAAATCCGCACCTGGACCGATTTTCTGGAGGCGCTGCGCCGCCGGCACGATTTCTTTCACACGATGGGCTGCCGATTGTCAGACCACGGTCTGGCCTTTTGCCCGCCGATGGACGGGACGGAGGCGGAAGCGGCGACGGCGTTCCAGCGGGCGCGGCTGGGCGTGGCGGCCTCGAGTGCGCAGCAGCAGCGTTTCGCCGGTTTTCTGATGCGCTTTTTCGGCCGTCTGGACGCGGAGAAGGGCTGGACCAAGCAGTTGCACTTGGGCGCGCGGCGCGGCAACAGCACGCGCGGATTTATGCAGGCCGGCCCGGACAGTGGTTTCGATTCGATCGGCGACTGGCCGCAGATCGATGCGCTGGGGGCCTACCTGGACGCGCTGGAGCGCGAGAACAGCCTGCCCAAAATGGTGCTGTATAACCTGAATCCAGGGGACTTTTACGCCTTTGCGACGATGGCTGGCAATTTCATGGGGGGGCGCACGGGCGAGGCCGCGGTAGCGGGCCGGATCCAGCTCGGCAGCGGGTGGTGGTTCCTGGATCAGAAGGAAGGCATCGAGGCACAGCTCAACGCCCTGTCGAACTGCGGGCTGCTGGCGCGCTTCATCGGCATGCTGACCGACTCGCGCAGTTTCATGTCGTTCCCGCGCCACGAGTACTTCCGGCGGGTGCTGGCCAACCTGCTGGGCCGGGACATGGAACAGGGCCTGATTCCGGACCGGGAGGAACCGGTGGGCACGATGATCCGCGGCATCTGCTACTCCAACGCGCGCAGCTTTCTGGGATTGTCGATCTAGCCCGGATGTTTCACCAACAATCGGCTGCGGCGCGGTTGCGGCAGTGCGGCGCGCATGGCTCCTGGGCGGACGACGGGAGTCCGCGCGGCAGTCTTGGTTCCCAGACTTGACATTCGGGGAAGCGGCCGCAGATGCAAGCTCGGTGTGCTTCCGGACCGGGACAGCGAGCGTGGTCGTGTTCACAACCGGCCGGAAACGGGGAGGAGATCCAAATGGGGGGCAGCGTTAAGACCGTACCAAGACGGTACCTGACGGTGGACCGTCGTCATTTCCTGAGCATGGGCGCCGCCGCGTTGGCGCCGGGCTGGGCGCTGTGCCATGCCGGCGATGAGCCGGCTCCGGCCGAAATCGTCGGCCTGCCACCGATTCCATACCCGAAAAGTAAGGTCATCAAGGGGATCCGATGGCTGGGCGAACCGCTGCATGACCGCAATTACGGCGACACGTGGGGCTCTACGTGGTCAGACGACGATTTTGTCTACTCGGTCGGCGATGACACTTCTGGAACAGGCGCTGTGGGCTGGAATCTCTCCGTCTACAAGGTAGCGGGCATGCCTCCCAAGCATGTCGTGACGCGCGTCAACGAGATGCAGGAGTACGACAAGGCCGGGGCCGGGCATTGGTGGAAGGGCGCGGGCATGGCCTCGATCGACGGTGTCCTGTACATGGGCATCTACAGCCAGTCGATTCCCGGCCCGGGCTCCGCCACAAAGATCTCCTTCAATGCCGACCATGCTTCGATCATCCTGTCAACCGACCACGGGAAGACTTGGAAGCCCACCGCCACGGTCGAAAGTCCTCTGTTCCCCGGCAAGGAGTTCCCGACGCCATTTTTTGTACAGTACGGCAAAGATTATTCGGATGCCATGGACGAATACGTTTACCTCGTTTCCAACGACGGGGGCTGGAATAACTGGAACCGGATGATCCTGGCACGGGTCCCGCGCAGGATGATTGGGCAACTGAACCGATCCGACTGGGAGTTCTTCACGGGCACGGGAAGGCACGTCGTGCCGTTGTGGGGTCGCGATGTGCGCCAGGCCAAAGCTATTTTCGAGCACAAGGGCTATACCAGCATGACGGGCATGCAGTATGTGCCGGCAGTTCAGCGTTTCGTCTTGGGCCAGTGGGCGTACGTCGCGATGAAGGGAGGCGGCGACCGGACCGGGGCTTGTCCGGCAGCGCCGCCGTGGCACGGGGAAGCAAAGTACGAGGCGGTGGACCAAACCATGCTGTGTTTGTACGAAGCTCCAAGGCCTTGGGGCCCCTGGCGGCTGTTTCATGCGCAACCCAAGTGGGGTCCGGCATTCTACAACCCGAACTTCCCAGCCAAGTGGTTCGAGAACCGTGGGCGACGGCTGTGGATCGTCGAGGGAGGCAATTACCGCGGTCCAGCCGGAGGCTACAATTTCACGGTGCAGCAACTCGAATTGATCCTGTAGGCAAATGGGCGGCAATGATATGGTATGAAAACGACCGCAGAAGGCGCAGTGGCAGAGCCCGCCGCGCTGAGGAAACAGGGCAAGATGAGCGAACCTGACATTCTGATAGTAGGAGCGGGACTGGCGGGCATCTGTTGCGCGCGGACGCTCAACCGGCACGGGGTCGCGGCGCGGATTCTGGAGGCCGCGGACGGCATCGGCGGGCGGGTGCGCAGCGATCGCCAGGAGGGGTTCATTCTGGATCGCGGGTTTCAGGTGTTGCTGACGGCCTATCCCGAGGCGCTGGAACAACTGGATTACGACGCGCTGGGGTTGCGGGCGTTCCTTTCGGGCGCGACCATCCGCCACCACGGGCGATTCCTGCGGTTCAGCGACCCGGCGCGCGAGACTGGAGGGCTGCTGAACAACCTGTTCCTGCCGATCGGGTCGATGGCCGACAAGTACCGGCTGTGGAAGCTGCGCTACGACGTGGCGCACTCAAGCATTGAGGAGATCTTCGAGGCGCCCGAGACCACCACGCTGCAGGCGCTGCGGCAGCGCGGCTTCTCGACACGGATGTCGGAGACGCTGTTCAAACCGCTGCTGGGCGGCATGATGCTCGACGCCAAGCTCACGGCCTCATCGCGATTGTTCGAATTCCTGTTCAAGATGCTGACCGAAGGCGACGCAGCGCTGCCCGAGGAGGGGATCGGCGCGATCCCGGCGCAACTGGCGAAGGAGCTGCCGGAAGGGTGTATTGCGTTGAATACGCGGGTGCGGTCGGCGGGCGCGAGGGAAGTGGTGCTGGCATCGGGCGAGGAGCTGCGGGCCAAGGCGGTGGTGATGGCCACGGAGGGAGCGGAGGCGGCGCGGCTGCTGGGCCTGGCGCACGCGATCAACTCGCGCAGCGTATCGGTGCTGTACTTCACGGCCAAGGAGCCGCCGTTGGAAGAGCCGATCGTGGTGCTGAACGGGGGCAGCCGCGGACCGGTGAACATCCTGTGTGTGCCCAACCTGGTCCAGCCCAGCTACGCGCCGGCGGGCGAGTGGCTGATTTCGGCGACGGTGCTGGGATGGCCGACGAGCGACGACAAGCTGCTGATCAATAGCGTGCGGGCGCAATTGCGGCGCTGGTACGGGCTGGTGGCGCAGGAGTGGCGGCTGCTGCGGCTGTATCGGATCCAGAACGCCCATCCAGTGATTTATCCACTGGACTGGGACCAGGCGCCGCGGGTGGAGGAGGGGCTGTACTGCTGCGGCGACCACCGCGCCACGCCTTCGTTCCAGGGCGCGATGATGTCGGGGCGGCGGGCGGCGGAGGCGCTGCTGGGGGAGCTGGGCATCGAACTCCAGCCGGGCCCGGACCAGCCGGTCAACTCGGCCCACCGGCGCGGCCCGGCGGGGGCGCCTGAGGCGGTCGAGGAGGACGACGACTAACCCGGATGTTTCACCAACGATCGGCTGCGGCGCGCGATAGGGCCGCATCTACTGCGTTGCGCTCCGTCGCCGTCCTCAACGTAGCAGCCAAGTACGCCTGCGGGCGGCTCCCGCAGGCGCGCCTCGTGGCATCGTTTGATGTGGGGGCCCTCTCATCGCGCCGCGCTGTGATCGTGGTGCAACATCCGGGCTAAGCGCACGATTCGATCATGCCACGCGCCTTCCTAACGATAAGGTACGAGAGGCCCGTCGTGGTGCGGGCACTCCCTAGGAAACGCCTGGCATGGCACCGTCGACGAATCACGCCGTTCTACTCCTGTTGACGGGAGTGCTGTGCCTGCCGGGGCAGCACGCCAATACGCACGCCAATTTCAAGGTTTTCG
Organism: Bryobacteraceae bacterium; assembly: GCA_052145115.1. Taxonomy (GTDB): domain Bacteria; phylum Acidobacteriota; class Terriglobia; order Bryobacterales; family Bryobacteraceae; genus CAIVVT01. Next base: position 7,505 of record JBKQPG010000027.1, on the reverse strand, counting down.
GGTTCGAAAGCGGCCTGGCCAACCTGGGCGTCGAGAACGTGATCCAGGATCATCAGGGCTTCCTGTGGGTGGCGACCGAGGGTGGTCTATTGCGCTATGACGGCGGCAAATTCGAGGCCGCCGGCGACGGCCTGGGGTTGCCCGAAAACTGGCCTCGGGGCCTGCATTGCACGCGCGCCGGGGCGCTGTGGGTGGGCACGCCCAAGGGACTGTACGTGAAACGCGGCGCGCACTTCGAAGCGGCGCCGATCAAGGGCGTTGAACAGGTGCGGGGGCGGCAATCGATCGACAGCGATTCGAGCGGCCAGGTGTATGCCGCCACGAACGCGGGCCTGATGGCAGGCGGGCCGGGGCAGTGGCGGCGGATCTGGCCCGGACCGGGCGCGGCGCCGGCGGCGAGCCTGGCGGTCAAGGTGTTTGCCGATCACGAGGCCTGGTTCGGCTGCGGGCCGGAGATCTGCCTGTGGGACGGACGGGCGGTGCGGCGCTACGGGGCGGGGCAGGGCGTACCGGCCGACACGTGGAGTTCCTTCATAAAAGACCAGCAAGGCCGGCTGTACGCGCGTGGACTGGCGACGCTGGTGGAACTGGAGCCGGAACAGGGACGCTGGGTGCGGCGCGACCGGGGCCTGGGAGGATCGTCCGATGGCGGCACGTTATTTGTCGATCCGGCGGGGCGGCTGATGGCGGCCACCGACTACGGGCTGGCGTTGTGGTCCGGGACGGCGTGGAGCTACATCCGGCGCCCCAACGGGCTGCCGAACAACGTCGTGAATGCGATGTACGAGGATCGCGAGAGCAGCATCTGGGTGGCGACCAAAGGGGGCGGACTGGCGCGCTGGCAGGGCTATGGCGAGTGGGAGGCGTGGACCGAGGCGGAGGGACTGGCGTCGGAGATGGTGTGGTCGATTCTGCCGGAGTCGGACTCGCGCTATTGGATCGGGACGGTGCGCGGGATCAGCATCCTGGAGCGGGCGGGCGATACATGGCAGATCCGGCAGCCGAAAGGCCCGCCGCGCCGATACCGCATCCTGACCATGGCGCTGGACCAGCAGGGACGCATCTGGGTGCCCTCGGCCAAGGCGGGATTTGAACGGGCGGACGAGGGGCAGGGCGGGCCGCGGCGCATCGGCGAGAGCACGGGCGCGAACGCGGACAACGTCATGGGCACGGCCCTGGACGCGGAAAACCGGCTGTGGGCGGCCACCAAGAAGGGCCTGTTCCGCAGCACGCCGCTGGAACAGCCGGCCATCCGGTTCGACGAGGTGCGGGCGCCAGGCCAGACGCCCGGCGGCTGGTGGTGGACCGTGGCGCTGGGGCCGGACCGCACAGTTTGGGCCGGGGGTAAGCAGGGGGTGCTGCGCTTTCGGCGGGACGGTGTCCGGCTTTATACCTCCAAGGACGGTCTGCTGGACAACGACGTGTACCAACTTCTTCCGGTGGGCGGCGAGGTCCTGGTGGCGTATGACTTTCGCTGTGGGCTGACGCGGCTGCGGCCGGTCTTAGGCGTTCATGGAGCAACGCACGAACGCCTTGGGCCGCAATACGCATCAGAGCGTTTCTATTCGCTGACCGCCGATCACGCGGGCAAGTTGTATGCCGGGACCGGCAATGGCGTGCTCACGTTCGACGGGCGGCGGTGGAACCACCTCGATATGGGGGACGGGCTGGTATGGGACGACTGTTCGAGCAGCGCGATTGTAACTGACGCGGAAGGCGCGGTGTGGATCGGGACCAGCCGCGGCCTGTCGCGCTATCTGCCCAATCCGTCGCTGCGGCGGCGGTTCACCAGCCCGGCGGTGGTGGTCACCGCGGCACTGGCGGGCGGCAAGGCGCTCGCGGAGGGCGATCCCGCAATCGTTCCTTATGATTTGAATTCGCTCGACTTCCAATACGCGGGACTGACCTTCACAGACGAATCGCAGGTGCGCTTCCGGTACCGGCTGGAGGGGTTGGAGGAGCGCTGGGTGGAGACGCGGGCGCGGGCGGCGCGCTATCCGGCGCTGGGGCCGGGGCGCTACGAATTCCAGGTGCTGGCGTGCAGCGCCGAAGGCGTGTGGAGCGCGAATCCGGCGCGGGTGGATTTCGAGATCCAGGCGCCGTGGTGGCACCGGTGGTGGTTCGCTTCGGTTTGCGCCGCGTTGATCATGCTGGCCGGCCGGGCGGCCTATTTGTGGCGTGTGCAGGTGATGCTGCAGCGCCAGCGCAGCTTGCAGGAGGCGGTGCGGCGCGGGACGCGGGAGATCGAGGGCCAGAAGGCGGAGATTGAGCGGCTGCTGAAGAAGTCGGAGCAGGCCAGCCGCGCCAAGAGCGAGTTTCTGGCCAACATGAGCCACGAATTGAGGACCCCGCTGACCGGTGTTCTGGGCATGGCCGACCTGGTTCTGCAAAGCGAAATCGCGCCCTCGCAGTGCGAGAACCTGGGGATTCTCAAACAATCGGCGGCGGGCCTGTTGAACATCGTCAATGACATTCTCGACCTGTCCAAGATCGAGGCCGGGCGCATGGAGCTCAACCCCGAGGTGTTCAGCCTGCGGCAATCGGTGGAGGAGGCGCTACAGACGCTGGCCGCGCCGGCGCTGAGCAAGGGCCTGCGGCTGGCGGTGGAGTGGGGGCCGGGCGTGCCGGCGTATGTGCTGGGGGATGCGCTGCGGCTGCGACAGATTCTGTTGAATCTGCTGGGCAACGCGCTGAAGTTCACCGACGCCGGCTGGATCCGCCTCGAGGCCGGGTGCGAGCGTCTGACCCCAGGGGCGGAAGGTGCGCCGGGAGCCGAAGTGGAGCTGCGATTCAGCGTGGCGGACACGGGGGCGGGCATCGAGGCCGCGCAGCAGGCGCAGATTTTCGAAGCGTTCCGCCAGGCGGACAACTCGAGGACTCGACGGCATGGCGGCACAGGGCTCGGACTGGCGATTTGCAAGCGGCTGACGACGTTGATGAACGGCCGGATCTGGGTGGAGAGCGAGCCGGGGGCGGGCAGCGTGTTCCATTTCACGGTGCGGATGCGGGAGGCGGCGGAAGCGGCGCTGCGGCCGCGGCCGGCGCGAACGGCGGGCGGCGGGATCGAAACGCGGCCGCGGCGGATCCTGCTGGTCGAGGATAACGAGATCAACCGCAGGGTGGTGGTGGGACTGCTCGAGAAGCACGGGCAGAGCATCGACACGGCGGAGAACGGCCGGGTGGGGTTGGAGAAGCTGGAAGTCGAGGATTACGATCTGGTGCTGATGGACGTGCAGATGCCGGAGATGGACGGCCTGGAGGCGACGCGGCGCATCCGCGAGCGGGAACGTGGGACGGGGCGGCGGCGGCCAGTGGTCGGACTGACGGCGCTGGCGATGCTGGGCGACCGCGAGGCGTGCCTGGAGGCGGGGATGGACGCATGCGTGTACAAGCCGATCGACGTGCTGGCGCTGCTGGAGGCGATCGAGGGAGCGTGTGCGGCGGCAGAGACGCCAGAGCGTGAAGAGGAGCGCGGGGAGAGGGCGGAGACGGGAGCGCAGCCGAGCTAGGGCCTGCTCACGCAACCCGAACGGGCGTCCTTGTAGAGTTGAACAGGCCCTCGGGCAGCCATGCCGAACGCCGGGGCTGGGCGGCGGACCCGGGTTTGGGAGTCATGGGGGTGTGACCCACGACAGCCGTCCGGCGAACCCGCCTCAGCGCAGGACCACCGTGCCCTGGGAATCGGCCGCGTGGTGGATGGCGCCGACTTTGCCGTCGCGCAGCTGGAAGTCCAGGTCGCGGCCAGCGCGCGAGTAAAGGAGCGTTTCTCCGCCGGCGGAGGAGGAAGCGAGTTTCATGGACGGCGGACCGAAGCGGCGGACGATCTCGGCATAGTCCATGCCTTCCTTGATACCCGCGGGATCCTCGTAGGAGACGGCCGGGGCGGACGGCGCAGGAGAGGCCGGCGCGAGGAGCAGCGCGGCGGCGGGGTCCGCAGCGGAGGCACGGGCGGAACTGGCGCGCGCGGATGAAGCCGCGGCGGAGGGGTTTGCGGCGGGGGCGGTCAGAGGCAGGAGCGCGGGCGGCGCGGGCGTGGCTCCGTGGATCTTGCTGAGCTTATCCCCGGTGACCTGGCCCAAACGCCGGCCCGCTGCGGCGATGCCGGTCACCGAGGCCGTGCCCAGAGTGTATTCCACAATTGCCTGAGCGGCCAGGCCCGCGGGGAGGGCCAGCAAGACGATTCCAAGGCGCAGAAACATAGGGTTGCCTCTGCGGACAGTATAACCCGCGTTATGTGAAACAGTGGCTGCAGCTTTCGGCCTCAATTTATTACTGAAGAGTATGGATTATTTTGAGGATCCGGGGTACACTCTCAGGATGGCGGGGCGGCGGCGAGGATGCACGCGCCCCTTACGGCGTAAATCAACAAGTTTAAAGGGGATGTAGGTTCAACCATGACGAAACGATTGCTAGCTGCCATGACCGTGCTGTGCGCGGGCGTTACGGTGTCCGCGCAGCAGCCTCCCAAGTACCTGACCTCAGTGGCGCTGTTCAAAGTGCCACCGGGGCAGGAGAGCGCTTTCGTAGAGAAGGGCAAGAGCTTTGAGCCCCTGCTCGACAAACTGATGTCCGAGGGCGTGGTAAACGCCTATGGCATAGACGTCGACCTGCTGCACGTGCCGGGGAACACGAACGTCGCGTTCTGGGTGGAGGTGCCTGACTTTGCCGCAATGGACAAATTGGTGAAGGCGGAGGAGGGGTTCGAAACTGAGCGTGCCGGCCTGATGCAGGAGCTGCGCGCGATGGCCGACCCGGCCACGCATCACGACCTGATCGTGGGCACGCGGGAGAGTAACGGCCGGAGCGTACCGGCGGGCAGCACGCCGATCGACGATTTCGACATGGTGCGGGTGAAGCAGGGGCGGATGGGCGAGTTCCTGGAGCTGTTCCGCAAATATGACCAGCCGGTGCTCGACAAGCTGGTGGCGGACGGCGTGATTTACGCCTATGAGGTGGACACCGAAGCGGTACATACGATGGAGCCAGGGATGGTGTGGACGATCGTGGTGTTGCCGGATCTGGGCGCCAAGGACAAGGTGGAGGGGGCGTTTCTGGCGACTTACAAGAACATGCCGGCGGGCGAGCGCGCCATGGTGGACAAGATGTACTACGACATGATCGTGGCCGGCTCGCACCGCGACGAGCTTTCGGTCAGCATGTTGTTCAAGATGAAGTAGGCGCTACAGGCGCTGTTGGGGCCCACGAGCCGGAGCAGTACTGTACCCCCTGGTACAAACGCGTTTGAAACTGGCCGAGGGAATACATATTCTGGCATTGGGAAGCGAGGATTGGGGGGATTCGACTCTGATCCGCTTTCTGCGGGGGGTTTGGTGATGCCGCAGCATCCAGGCCCCCCACCGTTTTCGTCGGCCAACGAAGGCGCGCTGAGGAACCCCGCTCAAGAGCCCGACCTGGAAACTACGCTCCTGCTCTGCCGTCAGCATGTGCGCCCGGGGGATGGAGGGCCCCGCCGCGATCCAGGACGGGCACTTTCGTCGATTCCGCCCGGCGGCAATGAGACGCTCTTGAAAGAGGCGCTGTTCGCGCTGGCGGCGTTTATTTCGCGTTCCCATACAGCGGGCCAGGGCTCAGCGCCAGCGGGACAGTGACGACAACTCCGGTGGTCCCAGTCGAGTACTTGATGACCCGGGTGAGCGGCCAATGGAACGGCGATCCCATAACGGTCTTCCTATATCCGGCCACCGGGGCGCCGGGCAGTCTGGTCCACATCTCCCATGGATCGAGCGTCGGCAATCTGCCGTTCGAGCCGCAGGTCAACGGATGGTTCAGCGATTGGAGGGGATGAAACGACGCGCCCAGCGGGTTCGTTGATCAAACCGCCGACGGGGAGTTCAATCCCTTTACTTCCAACGGCCTGCAATGAATACAATCTGCCGGCGAGCGGTTCCGATGATTCCATCCCGATGCAGTTTCCGGCCACTGCCGAGAAGCCCGAACCCGTCAATCTGGCGCTGCTGGGGCGAACCGGCTGGGGTTAGCCAGACTGCTGAGACGGCGGGGCTGGCGGGGGCGGGCGCCGGCGAGTCGCAGAATAGTAATGCTCACAGTCGAAAAATTTCCTAAAGGCCTGGCGCGGGCGCCCGATACGGTAATAGAACTAAATAGTTCCGGTCCTGGAACCTTTGGGATCTAGCAATTGCGGGCTGTTCGCGGTAGATTCTATCTTGGCAGCATGAATTGGAGCCGACCTGTCCGCCTGAGGTTGAGGCTCGAGGATGAAAAGGTCTAACCCGGGTGAACAAGCCACCCTAAGAGAAAAAAGGAGAAATTGAGACATGTCTTTCTTGAAGAACTTCCTGAGCAACGAAGAAGGGCAGGATATGGTGGAATACACCCTGTTGCTGGCTTTCGTGGCTTTGGCCGCCGGCGCGGCCTACGTGGCCATTGGCGGCCAGGTCAGCGCCATTTGGAGCAAGGCCCAGGGCGACATCACGTCCGCTGACGCAGCCGCTCACTAATCGAACCTGCTTTCACGCGTGGCAGGGCGAGTTCTTCGCCCTGCCAGGTCCCTTGCTCCGCTTCGTTTCCGGGTGATTCCGGAGAACGGAAAGGGGTGCCAAGCCGTCACGGCATGGTCCCTGTGGAGCCGATGAGTGTCGGGGGCCACGAACAGTGCGGCGCAGCGGCGTGTGAGCGCTGTCGCGATCACGCGGCGATCTTGATTCACGATCGTCGAATCCGATTGCAGAATGAAGACAAGAATGATGGTTCCAGCACCATTGGGTACTGGAAGGGGCGAGCAGTCTGGGATGAGTTCGAAACTGCGTCGTTAATCGTAATAATGAAGCCGCCATCTCCCGGCCATGCTACGGTGGTTGAAGAATGATACGGCCAGACCGCTAACGTGGGAGACGCGCCAAAAATGGGAGGAATTGAAAAGTGTCTTTTTTGAGAAACCTGTTAACTAACGAAGAAGGGCAGGACATGGTGGAATACACCCTGTTGCTGGCTTTCGTCGCTCTAGCCGCCGGCGCCGCATACATCGCAATTGGTGGCCAAGTCAGCGCCATCTGGAGCAAGGCCCAAGGCGACATCACGTCCGCTGACGCAGCCGCCCACTAATCGAACCTGCTTTCACGCGTGGCAGGGCGAGATCTTCGCCCTGCCATGTCCCTTGATCCGCTTCGTTTCCGGGTGATTCCGGAGAACGGAAACGGGTGCCAAGCCGTCACGGCATGGTCCCAGCGGAGCTGATGAGTGTTGGGGGCCACGAATAGTGCTGAGCAGCAGCGTGTGAGCGCTGTCGCGACCACGCGGCGATCTTGATTCACAATCGTCGAATCTGGTTACAGAACAAAGACGACAATGATGGTCCTAGTATCTTTGGGTACTGGTATCTGCGTGCAGTCTGGGATAAGCTCGAAACTGCGTCGTAATAAGGAAGCCGCCATCTCCCGGCCACGTGACAGTGGTTGGAGACTGAGACGGCCGAACCGCTAAGGGCGGAGACCCGCCAAGAATGGGAGGAATCGAAAAGTGTCTTT
>JBKQPG010000026.1:0-48703 GCA_052145115.1 Bryobacteraceae bacterium | reverse complement strand
CCTCACCCGACTCTTCGCCCGCCCCGCTCGCCGAGCCTCCAAACGGCCCCGATAGCCCCAAAACACCCCCTGCAACCCCATCAATCCACATGCCAAACCCGACATTTGGCTTTGTTCCTCCAAAAATGCAATCCACACCCCCGCCCAACCCCGCCAAACCCTCCCCCAAGCCCGCCGCCTAGCCCCTTCCCTATGAACTAACCCCTCCAGTCCGCCCGCGCCGCCCCGCGGCCCCCAACCTCCTCGCTCGCCTTGCGTCCGCCGCCTGCACTCGAGCCTCGAAGGCCAACTGCTAGAATGGCCGCGATGCCCCGCTACGCCGCCATCGACATCGGCAGCAACTCAGTGCGCATGCTCGCCGCCGAGCTCGAAGCCGGCGCGCCGCTGCGCGTCCTGGTTGAGGACCGCCAGGTGACGCGTCTGGGCGAGAGCGTCTTCCGCACCGGCGCGATGGACGACCTGTCGATGGACCTGACCCTGCGGACCCTCGAGCGCATGGTCGGCCTCTACCGCCCGCACAACGTCCTGGCCGCGCGCGTCGTGGCCACCTCCGCCGTGCGCGACGCCCGCAACCAGGCCGTGTTCCTCGAACGCGCCAGCGCCATCGCCGGACAGCAGGTCGAGCTCATCTCCGGCCAGGAAGAGGCCCGCCTGATTCACCTCGGCGTCGAGGCCAGTTGGCCGCATCCGCAGGAACGCCTGCTCATCGTCGACATCGGCGGCGGCAGCGCGGAGATCATCGAGGCCGAGCACGGCCGCCTGAAACGCGCCTTCTCGCGCCCCCTCGGCGCGGTCCGCCTGCAGTCTGTCTTCCTGCCCAACGATCCCCCCTCCCTCGACGATCTGCTGCGCCTCGAGGAGTTCATCGAACAGAAGCTCTCGCTCGCCGTTCAGAAGCTCGGGGCCCTGCATTTCGACCGCGCCATCGGCTCCGCCGCCTCGGCCTCGGCCGTGATCTGCGCCGCCAACGCCATCCCGCGCACGCGCCGCGAGCTGGCCGACCGCCGCACGGTCACCGTGGCCCAGTTGCGGCGCCTGTATCGCAACCTGTCCCGCCTGGACATCGCCGCACGCCGCAAAGTGGTCGGGCTCGGCTACCGCCGCGCCGAGATCATCCTGCCCGGCGTCGCCGTGCTGCTGCGGACCCTCGAAGCCTTCGGCCTGCGCTCGCTCTCCTACTGCGCCGCCGGCGTGCGCGAAGGCATCGTCCACGACCTGGCCGGCCGCGGCGTGGGCCGCGAACAGGCCCGCCTCGACCGCGAGCAGCGCGAAATGCTCGAGCAGTTCGCCCGCCGCTTCGGCGTCGATTTGCGGCACGCCCGCAAGGTGGCGCACTTCGCGCTGGCCCTGTTCCACGCCCTCGAGCGGCTGCACCGGCTGCCCTTCGGCGAAGGGCGGCTCATCGAAGCCGCCGCCTATCTGCGCGACGTCGGCCACGCCATCAGCTACACCGGCCATCACAAGCACTCGCAGTACGTCGTCGCCAACGCCGACCTGGGCGGCTTTACCGAGCACGAGCGCCTGAGAGTCGCCATGCTGTGCCGCTACCACCGCAAGTCGATGCCCGCCGCGCGGCACGCCGATTTCATGGCCCTGCCGCCCGAGGACCGTCACGCCGTCACCCTCCTCGCCCCGCTGCTGCGCATCGCCGACGCCCTCGACCGCAGCCGTGAACAGCGGGTCGAGACAATCGAGTGTACACTCGGCCCCGCGGGCGTCACACTGTGTTTGGAAGCCAGCCAGGACATCGGGCTGGAACGTTGGGCGGTCGACGGAGCCGCGGCCGTGTTCGGCGAAGTCTATGGCACGGCCCTGACGGTGGAAAGCGGCACGCCGTGAGCGCCAGATCCGAATACTGGTCGATGCCGCCGGCGCGCTTTGCCGCGCAGTCGCTCGAGGCCCGGCTCACTACGCTGGTCGAGCGGGCCGCGGGCTGCCTCGAGACGCCCGATCCCGACGCGGTGCACGATCTGAGAGTGGCCATCCGCCGCTTCTCCCAGGCCCTGCGCATCTTCCGGCCGCTGCTGGATCCCAAAGCCGTGCAGCGGATCCGGCGCGCGCTCAAGCGCGTGATGGACGCCGCCGCCGCCGTCCGCGACCTGGATGTCGGCATCGAGCGGCTCACCGGCGAAGGGTTGCCCGAGCGGCACGCCGTGCTCGAGGAGATGCGCGCCGAGCGGCGCCGCGGCGAACTGGCGTTGCGCGGCTGGCTGCTGATCGTGCAGTCGGAAGAGCCGGCCAGCGCCTGGCGGCGCTGCCTCGTGCCGCGGCCGGCCAGGAGCGCGGGAGCGCGGGCCTCGTGAAGAAGAGCCGCAGCGTCGATTGGAACGCCGCCGTCAGCAGCGGCGAGAATGCCCGCCGCGCCCTGCCGCGCCTGGCCCGCGAGTTCTTCGCGCAGGGCCGCGCCGCCGCCCGGCCCGCCGCCTCGCCGCCCGAACTGCACGCCTTCCGGCTGGCCGCCAAGCGCTTCCGTTACACGCTGGAGCTGTTCCTGCCGCTGTACGGACCGCGCCTGGCCGGGCGCGTCGAGCAGGTGCGCAAGCTCCAGAGCCTGCTCGGCGACCGCCAGGATTGCGTCGTCCTGGCCGAGCGGCTGAAGCGGCATGACGGCTCGGAGGCCGAGCTCCACGCCACGCTGCAGAAGCTGAACGCCGATGGCCGCGCTCTCGAGGAGAAGTTCCGCCGCTACTGGCAGGGGATCTTCGACGCGCCGGGCGAGGAGCTGGCCTGGACGCGCTACCTGTCCCGCCGCCCGCCCGCCTCCCGCCCGCGGCTGCAGGACGTTCAGACGCGCCTGCTCTCGGCCCCGGCGCCCGCGCAGCCGCTCATCGAACAGCCCGACGCCAGCGCGCCGCCTCAGGAGCCGCAACCTGCTCCACAGCCGCGCCGCGCCGCGGCCCCGGCCCATGCGCGGCTCCCCAAGCGGGCCTGATTGGGCCTGCTTCCGCCGGGGCCGGTGCTGTAGAATAGCGCCGCATGAACTGGGTTCAGAACTATACGCCCGCGGGCGGGAGCCTCGCGTTGTCGGCGGCCGTCGCGGCCCTGCCGCTGGCCGTCCTGCTGGTCCTGCTGGGCCTGTTGCGCAAGCCCGGCTGGCTGGCCGCGCTGGCCGCGCTGGCGACGGCCTTCGCCGTCACCACCGGCGTCTACGGGATGCCCGTCGTCCTGGCCTGCAGCGCCAGCCTGTACGGCGCCGCGTATGGCATCTTCCCGCTGTGCTGGATCCTGTTCTGGGCCATCCTGCTGTACCGCATCACGGTGGAGACGGGCCGCTTCGAGGTGATCAAGGACTCCATCGGCAGCGTGACCGCGGACCGGCGGTTACAGGCGCTGTTGATCGCCTTCGCCTTCGGCTCGTTCGTCGAGGGCGCGGCGGGCTTCGGCGCGCCGGTCGCGGTGGCGGCGGCGATGCTGGCCGGGCTGGGCTTCTCGCCCTTCTACGCGGCGGCGATCTGCCTGCTGGCCAACACCGCGCCGGTGGCCTTCGGCTCGCTCGGCATTCCGATCATCACGCTGGCCGGCATCACCGGCCTGAAGGCCGAACTGCTCAGCTCGGCGGTGGGCCTCGTCTGCACGCCGGTGTCGCTGATCATCCCGGCCTACCTGGTCGCCGTGATGGGCGGATGGCGCGCGTTGAAGGGTGTCTGGCCGGCGGCGGCGGTGTGCGGCCTGGCCTACGCCGGCTGCCAGCTGGTGTTCTCCATTACGCTGGGACCGCAGTTGACCGGCATCCTCGGCTCGCTGGTCACCCTCGTCGTGCTGATCGCGATGCTGCACTTATGGAAGCCGACCGACTCGTTCGCGCTCGAGGGCGACAGCCCCGTCGCGGCGGAACCGGCACGGCACAGCGGCGGCGCGATCCTGAGCGCCTGGCTGCCGTACGGCATTCTGGTGGTGTTCGTGCTGGCGTGGGGCCACGGCTGGGTGGCGGCGTGGCTGAACCGGGCGACCTTCGTGCTGAGCTGGCCGTACCTGCACAACGCCGTACTGCAGCAGCCGCCGGCGGTGGTGCATGCCGGGCTCTACGCGGCCGAGTACAAGGTGAACTGGCTGGCCGCCGCCGGGACCGCGTGTCTGCTGGCGTGCCTGGTCTCGGCCGCCGCCACGCGCATGCGGCCGGGCGCGTTGCTCAAGCTGACCTCCGCGACGGCGGTGCAGCTGGCCAAGCCGGTGCTGACCGTCGCATTGATGCTGGCGCTGGCCTTCCTCATGAACTACAGCGGCGCCACGGCGACGCTGGGTCTGGCCTTCGCCGCAACCGGCGCGGCGTTCCCCTTCTTCAGCGCGCTGCTGGGCTGGATCGGCGTCTTCCTCACGGGCAGCGACACGTCGTCCAACGCCCTGTTCGGCGGCCTGCAGGTGGTCACGGCGACGCACCTGCACTTGAATCCGGTGCTGATGGCGGCGTCCAACTCGAGCGGCGGAGTGATGGGCAAGATGATCAGCCTGCAGAGCATCGCGGTAGCTGTCGCGGCCACCGGCCTGGCGCAGCGCGACGAGTCGCGCCTGTTCCGCTTCACGCTGCGGCACAGCGTGCTGCTGGCCTCGATCGTCGGCCTGATCGTGGTCTTCTACGCGTACGTGATGCCGGGGTGGATGCCGGCAGTGAAGTAGGTCGCAGGCGGCGGCGTTGCGCACGGCGGCTCGAAGTGGAGCTCGAGCGCCTCCTTGAGGTTGGCGAGGGCCTCGGCTTCGGTCTCGCCCTGGCTGGCGACATCGACTTCCAGGCACTGGGCCACGAACCACTTCCCCTCCCGCCAGATTGTGGCGGCGAACGGTCGCTTCATGACTCTCATTGTTCCACGGGCCACCAGGCGCGCGCTCAACGCTCGGTGTAGACGCCCAGGCGCGACTTCACCAGCGCGACGGTCTCGCGGGCGATGGGCGCGACCCGCGCCGCGCTGGCCCGCAGCACGTCGCGCAGATAGCCGCGATCGGCGGTGATCTCGGCGTAGCGGGACTGGATGGGCTCGAGGCCGGCCACCACGGCGTCGGCGGTCTGCTTCTTCAGGTCGCCGTAGCGCGCGCCGTCGAAGTGCGTCTTCACCTGGGCGTCGTCCCAGCCGGTGAAGGCCTGGAAGATGGTCAGCAGGTTGGCCACGCCGGGGCCGATGCTCGAGAAGTCCACGGCCGGGTTGGAGTCGGTGGTGGCGCGCATGATCTTCTTGCGGACCAGCGACGGCGGATCGAGCAGCGCGATGGCGTGATTGGATCCCTCGATCGACTTGGACATCTTCTTCTCGGGATCGTCGAGGCCCATGATGCGCGCGCCCACCGCGGGCAGGCGCGTCTCGGGCATGACGAAGGTCTCGCCATAGGCGGCGTTGAAGCGCTGGGCGATGTCGCGCGTCAGCTCGACGTGCTGCGACTGGTCCTCGCCCACGGGCACGGCATTGGCCTGGTAGAGCAGGATGTCGGCGGCCATGAGCACGGGGTAGCACAGCAGTCCCGCGCCGACGCTCTCCTGTTTGGCGGCCTTGTCCTTGTACTGCGTCATGCGCTCCAGCCAGCCGACGGGCGTGACGCAGGTCAGCAGCCAGGCCAGCTCGGCATGCTCGGGCACCATCGACTGGACGAAGACGGTGGAGCGCTCCGGGTCGATGCCGCAGGCGATGAACAGCGCGGCGGTCTGCTCGATCTTGTGCTGCAGCTCGGCGGGCTCCTGCGAGACGGTGATGGCGTGCAGATCGACGATGCAGAAGATGGCCTCGAACTGGTGCTGCAACGCGGCCCAGTTCTTGAGCGCGCCGAGGTAATTGCCGATATGCAGGCTGCCGGACGGTTGGACGCCGCTGAAGATACGTGGTCTCATTCTGTTAGGAGGGGTGCTCTTCCATCCTACGCGAATGACCTCCGATAGCGACAACACGGGCGGCGAGCCGCAGGCGGCGGCGCAGCAGCCGGACGCTCCGCCGGACGTCCAGCCCGACGCTGCAGCGCCCGCTCAGGCCGAGATTGAGGACGGCGCCCCGGCTGCCGCTCAGCCCGACGTTGAACCGGAGGCCCGAACGGCGGCGGCGATCGAGGTGCAGATCGAGAAGTGGGTGTACGGCGGGGCGGGCCTGGCGCGGGAGAGCGGCAAGGTGCTGCTGATCCCCTACACGCTGCCGGGGGAGCGGGTGAGAGTGGAGATTGCGCGGGACCACGGCGGGTTTGCCGAGGCGCGGGTGCAGGAGCTGGTGGAGCGCTCGCCGGAGCGCGTCGAGCCGCCGTGCCCGGTGTTCGGGCGGTGCGGGGGATGCCACTACCAGCACGCCACGGCGGAGTTCCAGGCGGCGCGCAAGGCGGAGATGGCGCGCGAGGTGTTGCGCCGGGTGGGCAAGCTGGAGGCGCCGGCGGAGATCGGCATCCTGGCCGCGGAGCCGTGGGGCTATCGCAACCGGACGCAGTTCCACACGGATGGGCGGGAGATCGGATTCCTGGAGGCGGGGTCGCACCGGTTGGTGGCAGTGGACGACTGTCCGATCTCGGCGCCCAGGATCAATGAGAGCCTGGACGCGCTGCGCTACATGCTGCGCGACCGCGGCTGGCCGCGCTTCGTGCGCAGCATCGAGCTGTTCACCAATGGGACCGAGACGATGGTCAACGTGCTCGAGACCGAGGGCGGGCGGGGCGTGGCCAAGGGCTTCTTCGAATGGCTGGCGAAGCAGATCGAGGGGGCGGCGCGGGGCGGCATCGACTACCCGGCGGCGGGGGAGACGTATCGCGTCAGCCACGGGGCGTTCTTCCAGGTGAACCGGTTCCTGGTGGATGCGCTAGCCGAGAGGGCGGTGGAGGGGGCCGAGGGGCGCGCGGCGCTGGACCTGTACTCGGGGGTGGGGCTGTTCGCGGTGCGGCTGGCGCGGAGGTTTGGCGCGGTGGCGGCGGTGGAGTCGAATCACCAGGCGGCGCGCGAACTGGCGCGCAACGCGGAACGGGCGGGGGTGAAGGTGGAGGTCCACGCGATGCAGGCCGAGCAGTACCTGGCGACGCTCCAGGCGGCGCCGGAGTTCGTGCTGGCCGACCCGCCGCGCAGCGGGCTGGGCAAGCACGTGGTGGAGCACCTGGTGCGGCTGCGGCCGGCCGAGGTGCGGGTGGTGAGTTGCGATCCGGCGACGCTGGCGCGCGACGCGGCGGGGCTGGTCGCGGGCGGCTACCGGCTGGAGAAGCTGACCATGGCGGACCTGTTCCCGCAGACCTACCACATCGAGACGATCGCGGCTTTCCGGCGGGGGTAGCGGGGGAGCGGCGGGCGGCCGGGAAACGAGCTGACCACAAACCGCGTTGATGTTTAAAGCAATTCGCGGCGGAATTGTTCCAAGGCGATGCGGACCAACTGGCCGCGGGTGCGCACGCCGGTCTTGGAGAAGAGCTGCTGGAGCGAAGCCTTGATGGCGCTTTCGCTGACTTTGAGGCGCTCGGCGATCTCCTTGTTGGCGAGGCCTTCGAAGACGCCGCGCAGCACCTGGCGGTCGCGATCGGTGAAGCGGACGCGGCGGAAGATCTCGCCGGGGGTGCGCTCGATGGGGGATTCGGCGTACTTGGGATCGATCCAGGTGTCGCCGGCCAGCACGGCGCGCATGGATTCGAGCAGCATGTCGGGCGGGTTGTTCTTGAGGAACACGCCGGCCACGCCGTGGTTGAGCATCTGGCGCAGCTCGGCGCGGGTCAGCCCCACGGTCACGATCAGCACCTTGGTGTGGAGCTGATGGTTCTTGATGTAGTGCATGACCTCGTTGCCGCGGCGGTCGCCGAGCTCGTAGTCGAGCAGGATGAGGTCGGGCGGCGAGGAGCTCAACTGGGCCAGGGTCTCCTCGACGGTGGAACACTGCGCCGAGACCTCGATGCCGGCCTCGGCGGCGAGCAGGCGCGCCAGACCCTCCCGAAACAGGGCGTGATCGTCGACCAGCAGGACACGCGTCATGGTTGCACCTCAGCCTCTCCCAAGTCCGCCGCAGGTTCCTCCAGGGAGTATACCCTGAGCTTGATCACCATGGTACAGCCCGCGGCCGACGGTTCCAGATAGAGCTCGCCCTGGCAGGCGCGGACGATGGCGCGGGAGATGAACAGACCGAGGCCCGAGGCGTCGGATCCGGGCTGGAAGGGCTGAAAGAGGGTGGCGGGGTTGGCGACGCCGGGCCCGGTGTCGATGACGCGCAGGTAAACGGCGTTGGACTCGACAGAGACGCGCAAGGCCAGGGTGCGCACGGGGCGATCCTGCATGGCGTGGATGCTGTTGCGGCTGAGGTTCATCAAGACCTGGATCAGGCCCTGGTGGTCGCCCAGCACGAGCGGCGCGCCGGGCGGGATGTCGACCTCGATGCGGCCATCCAGGGCTTCAATGGAAGGACGGACGATGATGGAGAACTCCTCGAGCAGGCGCGGCAGGCTGACGGCGGCGAGCTCGGAGTCCGAGGCCTGCTGGAGCTCGACGGTGGCCAGGCGCGCCAGGCCCTGGGCCAGGGTGCCGAGGGCGCGGTAGTCCTCCGAGGCGGAGACGCCACTGATGCGGCCGAGGTTATTGTGAACCATGACGATGGCGGCGGCGAGATTGCGGATCTCATGCGAGACGCTGCCCACCAGCACGCGCGTGCTGCGCAGGATGGATTGCAGGCTGGCCTCCTGGAAGTCGCGCAGATCCTCGCTGGAATCGACGACGATGGCGGCCAGCCGGTCGCCGCCGGTGGAGGGCAGGGTGGAGAACCAGACGTAGGCCTGGAAGGGCTCGCCGGTGGCGCGTTTGCCGAGGCCGGAGGTGGTGGCGCGGTAGACGACACCGGTGGCGTGCTGGCGGGCGAGGTCGGCCACGACGGGCAGGAAATCGCCGGCCTCACGGCCGATGAGCGCGCCCTTGGCGACGGCGAAGATCTGTTCAGCGGCGCTATTGGCGAGCTCGATGCGGCCATTGGGATCGAGCGTGATGATGGCCGCGGGACTGGATTCGATCAGCGCCAGGAGCTGGGCCTCGGCGGCCTGACGGCGCTCGATCTGCTCGCGCATCTCGCCGTAGTGCGCCATCACCAGGCGGCGGTTGCGCACGATCTCAATGAGAAAGAAACCCACTCCGCCGTAAGCGATCAGCGAGTAGAAGAGCCGGTGAAGGAAGTCCGGTTCCCAGCCGTGCGGCGCAGCGTGCTCGCGCAGGAGTGCGCAGATCGCGACCAGGATCAGCATTTCGCCGCGCCGGAAGGTCATGGCGGCGATGACGATGGGGAAGATATAGAGGACGCCGAGAGAGATGTTGCGCTCGACGTACCAGTCGGCCAGCCCGATCATGAGGAGGAGGGCCAGGACGATGGAGTAGACGACGCCGCGGCGGAGCCCGAACAGCGGATCGAGGAAGCGGCTCCAGACGGCCTGGTCAACAGCAGGGCGGGCGTTGGCGGCGCTGGGCCGGGTGTCGTTCATGACGTGCGTGGCGGCCGGCGACGGAAGGGATGGACCCCAGACGACCTTCATTCTAGCCTGGAAGTTGCACCGACAATCGGCTGCGGCGCGCAGCTAAGCAGCGGTGGGGAGGCGGCGAGCGGAGCCGGTGGAAGCGCGGTCGGTGTACCGAACACACCTCACTACAGGCGCTATTCCGATACGGCCTTGGAGTCCACCAGCGCACGCAGGCCGGCCACGAACTGGTCCAGGCTTTGGGCGCCCTGATCGCCATGTTTGCGATGGCGGACGGCGACGAGGGACTCACTGGCCTCGCGATCGCCGATCACCAGCATGTACGGAATCTTCATCAACTGGGCTTCTCGGATCTTGTAATTGACCTTCTCGGCGCGCTCGTCGATTTCGGCGCGGAAGCCCTCGGCGAGCAGGCGCTGGAGCACCGTGCGACTGTAGCCGGCGTGGCGGTCGGCGATGGGCAGGACGATGGCCTGCACGGGGGCGAGCCAGACGGGGAAGGCGCCGGCGTAATGCTCGAGCAGAATGCCGAAGAAGCGCTCGACCGAGCCGTAGAGGGCGCGGTGGACCATGACGGGCTGGTGCTTTTCGTTGTCGGCACCGACGTATTCGAGGTCGAAGCGCTGGGGCAGGTTGAAATCGAATTGCACGGTGGAAAGCTGCCACGAGCGGTCGAGGCAGTCGAGCAGCTTGACGTCGATCTTGGGTCCATAGAAGGCGGCCTCGTCGGGCACGACCTTGACCGCGAGGCCGACGCGCTGGACGGCCTTGTGGAGGGCCTGTTCGGCCTCAGTCCACTGGTCCGCGGTACCGAGATACTTGCCGCCCTTTCCGCCGTCCCAGGTGGAGAGCTCGGCGCTGTAGCGGTCGAAGCCGTAGGTCTTCAAGGTGTCGACGGCGAACTCGAGGCAGGCGGTGATTTCGTCCTCGATCTGGTCGCGGGTGCAGAAGATATGGGCGTCGTCCTGGGTGAAGCCGCGGACGCGGAGCAGGCCGTGGAGCACGCCCGAGCGCTCGTAGCGGTAGACCGTGCCGAGCTCGCCCAGGCGCACGGGCAGGTCGCGATAACTGCGTCCGCGATCCTTATAGATCAGGATGTGCATGGGGCAGTTCATGGGTTTGGGGCGGTAGAAACCGTCGTCCAGCTCCATGGCCGAGAACATCGATTCCTTGTAATTTTCGAGGTGGCCGGAGATCTGCCACAGGCTCTCGCGGGCGATGTGGGGCGTGGAGACGAGCGAGTAGCCGCGGGCGAGGTACTGCTCGCGCATCCAGTCCTCGAGGAGCTTGCGGACCAACGCGCCCTTGGGATGGAAGAAGATGAGCCCCGGGCCGGCGAGCTCCTGGATGCTGAGCAGGTCGAGCTGCTTGCCCAGCACGCGGTGGTCGCGGCGCTTGGCCTCCTCGAGCCGGGCGAGGTACTCGTCGAGGTCCTTCTGATTGAAGAACGAGGTGCCGTAGATGCGCTGCAACTGCTGGCGGGTCTGATCGCCCTTGAAGTAGGCGCCGGAGACGGAGAGCAGCTTGAAGGCCTTCAGGCGCTTGCTGGAAGGCACGTGGGGGCCGAGGCAGAAGTCGCTGAAGTGCGGGCCGAGGGTGTACTCGGTGAAGGATTCGCCGGCCTTCTCGGCGATCATCTCGCACTTCATCTCCTCGCCCAACTGCTGGTAGTGGCGGAGGCCTTCTTCTTTGGGAACAATGATGCGGAGGTAGGGCAGATCGCGGTCGCGGATCTCCTGCATCTTCTTTTCGATGCGTTCGAGGTCCTCGGTTGTGAAGGGGGTGGGGCGCTCGAAGTCGTAGTAGAAGCCGTTTTCGATGGCCGGGCCGACCCCCAATCTGGTTCCGGGATAGAGCTCGAGCACGGCGGCGGCGAGCAGGTGGGCGGTGGAGTGGCGATAGACTTTCAATGCTTCTTCGCCACTTCTGGAGGTGAGGATTTCGAGCGTGGCGTCGGCCTCGAAGGGCCGGGCGAGGTCCCACAACCGGCCGTCGACGCGGGCCACGACGGCGTCGTCGGCCAGGCGCGAGCCGATGGAGCGGGCGACATCGAGCGGAGAAGCGCCGGCCGGGACCTCCTTGCGGCTAAGGTCGGGCAATGTAATGAAATACGAGCTGGGCATGATTTGGGGCTGTGAATTTCAGCGTATCATGCCCGATTTAAGCGGCGACCGCGCGGCGCGGGCTGCTATGCTGATCCTCGGAGTCTTCTCGTCATGCCGCCGCAGGAATTGGATCCCCCCGGGCCGGAGAGCGCACAGCCAGCGACCGAGGCGGCGCTCGTGGAACGGGCGCGGCAGCGGGATCCGGCGGCTTTCAACGAGCTGGTCAACCGGTACGAGCGCAAAATCTACCGGATGGCGCGCAACATTACGCAGAACGACGAGGACGCCGAAGACATCCTCCAGGACAGCTTTCTGAAGGCGTTTACACACCTGGATTCGTTCCAGGGGCAGTCGAAGTTCTACACCTGGCTGGTGAGGATTGCCGTTAATGAAAGCCTAATGCGGCTCAGAAAGCGCAAAAGTGATCGCACCGTTTCGCTGGATGAGAACATCGAAACGGATGAAGAGCCGATCGTCCGGGAGATTGCCGTGTGGGACGACAACCCGGAATTGCGTTACTCGCAAGGGGAGCTGCGCGGGATTCTCGACCAGGCGATAGCCGGGTTGAAGCCGATATTCCGGACGGTATTCACCCTGCGGGATGTGGAGGAACTGTCGACGGAGGAGACGGCCGAGGCGTTGGGATTAACGGTGGCGGCGGTGAAGAGCCGGCTGCTGCGGGCGCGGCTGCAATTGCGGGAGAAGCTGACCAGGATCTTCAAGCGGAAAGGGGATCAGATTTTTGGTTACGTGTAAGGACTTTTTGCGCGAGCTGACCGATTTCCTGGACGAAAGTGTCGATCCCGCACTGCGCCAGGAACTGGAGAGCCACATCACGCAATGCCCCAATTGCTGGGTGATCTGCGACACGACCAAGAAGACGATTCAGGTTTACAAGGGCATGGAGCCGGAGCCGCTGTCGGACGAGATCCACGCCAGGCTGATCCAGTTGATCGAGAAGCACTGCGCGCGGAAGCACGAGCACAAGACTTAGCCCGACGAGCCTTTGGCAGGCAGAGCGGCCGGGCAGGCGAGGCCGGCGTAGGCGCACCATTGGCAGGCCGGCCCCGGGCGCAAGGGGTAACGGCCCTGGCGCTGGGCGGCGCGGAACTCTTCGACTAAGAGGGCTAGGCGGGCGGCGTCGAGGTCGCGCAGGGTGACGTCGATCTCGGCGCCAGCGCGCAGATCGGCCAGCACGGCGCGGTCGACGTTGCGAGCGAGGGCGCGCGCGAGGGCGATGGAATAGAGGCCCAACTGCGTGGCGTACTCGGAGCGACGCTCGTCGCCGATGTGGAGGTCGGTCTTATAATCCACCAGCACCAGCTCGCCGCGGTCCTCGAACCACAGGTCGATTTTGGCGCGGATCAGCAGGCCTTCGAATTCAAACAACAGCGACGTCTCGCGCCCGGCGCGGACGGCGCGGGCAGCGCGGCGGCCGAGGCTGGAGGCTTGAAACTGGCGGACGAGTGCGAGCGCTTCGGGCGGAGCGGAGGGCGAGGCGAGGCCGGCCAGAAGGCGATGGACGATTTCGCCGAAGGCGGGGCCGGAGGCGGGGGTGCTGTCCGCATCGGCGATTGGCAATCCGTCGTCGGGCGAATCGCGGTCCGAGTCGTCTTCCAGCGGCTGGCGATCGCCGGGCGTTTCGGGCCAGCGCAAAATGTCGTGCAGGAAGTAGCGCCAGGGACAGTCGGAGAAGCGCGCCAGCGCGGTGGCGCTGACGGAAGGGGATTCGGGCGGGGCGATGACGTGGGGCTGGACGGCCAGGACGGGCGCGGGTGCGGAGGCAGGGTCCGCGTCGGCGCGTGCCAGCGGGCCGGGGAGCAGCTCCGGCGGCGCTCCGCTGACAGACCACACGCGCACGCCGTTTTCGATTGACGCCTGGCCCGGAAGCGCGGTCCAGGCGGGGCGGAGCGCCTGCTCGACCGGCCCGATCCAGCGTTGATCCGGGCGCTTGGTGGCGGTCCAGACGAGGACCAGGCGCTCCTGGGCGCGGGTCAGGGCGACGTACAACAGGCGATCCTCTTCCTGGCGCTCGCGGTGCTTGCGTTGTTGGTCGGCGGCCAGCATGGCGGCGTCGGGGAGCGTCGCGTCCTGGTCCGGGCGCCGCCACACCGCGCCCAGGCCGCGTCCCGGGCCGGAGTCCGAGGGCGTGGAGAGCGCCAGCCGGCCCTGCATCTGCGCTCCGCCGGAGCCCTTGTGCATGGCGACCAGGAAGACGACGGGAAACTCGAGGCCCTTGGCCTTATGGACGCTCAGGATCTGGACTGCATCGACGGCGCCGGGCACGGGGGCGTTGGGTTCCGTGGTGGCGGCGCGGCGGCCCTGGAGCTCGTCGACATGCCGGCCGAGAGCGCCGGGGCGGCCGGACTCCAACTCGCGCAGCAGGCGGAAGAGCTTCCAGACATTCGCGTGCTGGGCGGGCGAAAGACGGCTCCAGTGGCCGGTCTCATCGAGGCAGCACTGCAACAGGCGGTCGGCGGGGAGTTCCTCGCGCAGGGCGCGCAACGAGGCCAGGCGCGCGGCCACGGCGTCGGGCGCGAGCGGGAGGCCGGCGTCGTGGCGGGCGAAGAGTTCGTCGTCGCCGATGTTCACGATGGGCGAGCGCAGCAGGCCGAGCATGGCGGGCTGGTCGAGCGGATTGACGAGCACGCGCAGGAGGTTCAAGAGATCGACGATTTCCGGCTCGTCGAAGAAGTTGCGGCCGCGCAGCACGCGGCACGGAATGGCGGCCGCGCGGAACGCCGATTCGTAGTCCTGGAAAAGCGCGGCGGTGCGGGCCAGGATGGCGATGTCGCCGAAGCGCAGCGGGTGCTGGTCCGGGCCCACGCGCAACTGGCGCAGCAGCTCGTGGATGCGGCGCGCGACCCAGGGCGCCTCCGACGCGCCGCCGGCCACACGGATCAGCTCGACGAACGGTCCGGCGGCGGGGGCGAAATCGCCCGTGGCCTGGAGTCGATGCGGCGCGATGCCGTCGAGATGGGTGTCGACGCAAATGGCCTCGATGGCTTGCAGGATCTCCGGGCGGCTGCGGTAGTTGTCCTCCAGCCGGTCGATCTCCCCGCCGCGCTGCGCCACTTCGTCCTGATAGGCCTTGAATTGCTCAGGCTCGGCGCCGCGAAAGCCGAAGATGGACTGGTTGATGTCGCCGACGGCGAAGAAGCGGCCCGGGCGGCGGATGGCGTTGACGATGTTCCATTGAATCGGATTGGTGTCCTGGAGCTCGTCCATCAGGATGGCGTCGAAGCGCTCGCTGACGGTGCGGCGGATGGTCTCATCGTCCTGGAATAAGCGGAGGGTCTGCTCCTCCAGGTCGCCGAAATCGAGCGCGCCCTGGAGGCGCTTGCGCGCGGCGAACTGGGCCTCACAAAGCAGCAGCATGTCGCGCAGAATGGCGAGGCAGGGACGGTTGCGCTCGCCGATCACCTCGGCGGCGACGATTTTGGCAGACTCCCGGGCTTCCTTCAGAGCGGCGTTCAGGGCCTCGACACCGTGGCCGAAGGGCAGCTTGATGTGGCGCAGGCGCTCGAGCCGGTCGAGCGGATCGAGGGCAGCATCGGAGAGCCATACAAGAACCGCGTCGCGGCTGGCGGTCTGCGTGGCAGTGCGCGCGGCCGATTGGTCCACAGCCGAGCGCAGCGACGATTCGATGCGCCGGAGGAGCGTCCCGGAGTCGTACTCAGGCAGATGCTCCAGCGCGACGGGGGCGCCGCCGGCGAGGCGCAAGCGCTCCGAGAGGGCCAGAATCTCGGAGGCGAGATCGTCCGCCGCCCAGGCCTCGGCGAGGCGGTGAAAGTCGGCGGTGCGCTCCTGGCTGAAGCGGTTGAGCGCGTCCTCGATGGCGCGCGTGTGCTCCAGCGGCGCTTCGTAATCGTCGATCACGCGAAAGTCAGGGTCGAGACGCGCGCGCGTGGCGAACTCACGCAGAATGCCGTGGCAGAAGCCGTGGATGGTCGAGACGGGAGCGCGCTCGATCTGACGGCGCAGTTCCGGGCGATCGGCGAAATGGCGGACCAGCCGGGTCTTGATCTCCTGGGCGGCCTTTTCAGTGAAGGTGATGGCCAGGATGGCCTCAGGCCGGGCGCGCTCCCGGGCGAGCCAGGCGAAACGCTCGACCAGCACGCGCGTTTTGCCGGAGCCGGGTCCGGCCACGCAGCAGGCGTCCTGGCCGGTGCGCCGCGCGGCGGCAAGCTGTTCGTCCGACAAGGGCATCGACCGTCATTGTCTCGAATTCCGCCCCGGCGTGACCGCGGTCACGGACACGGCGGGTGGGCCGGGGCATTCTGTGAATGGAGGCAATCGCATGACCACCACCACCCATCCAGTCGATGTACTCATGGCGGAACACCGCGTGATAGAAGGCGTCCTCAGGGCGCTGGAGCAGCGCATGGCGGAGCTGGACCAGCCGCCGTTTCCATATGATTTCCTGACCCAGGCGCTGGATTTTTTCCGCAACTTCGCCGACGGCTGCCACCACGCCAAGGAGGAGGAGCTGCTGTTTCCGCGGCTGGAGCAGCGCGGAATCCCGCGCGAATACGGGCCCATCGGCTGCATGCTGAAAGAGCACGTGCAGGGGCGCGAATGCGTGGCGAGAATGAGCGCGAATCTGGACGCTGCGCGGGACGGCGCGGGCGATGCGCGGGAGGCGGTGCGGGCGGCTGCGCGGGAATACATCACGCTGCTGCGGCAGCACATTTACAAAGAAGACAACATCCTGTTCCAGATGGCGATCCGCGCGCTCGATTCCGATGATGCGGCGGAACTGCTGGCGCGGTTCGCCGAGCCCTCCAATCCGCGGCTCTCGGCGGAGGTGCGGCGGCGCTACGAGGCGCTGGCCGAGAGGCTCTGCGGCGATGCTGCCGTGGCGCGGTGAAG
This sequence comes from Bryobacteraceae bacterium, assembly GCA_052145115.1. Classification (GTDB taxonomy): domain Bacteria; phylum Acidobacteriota; class Terriglobia; order Bryobacterales; family Bryobacteraceae; genus CAIVVT01. The sequence goes on along the minus strand of JBKQPG010000026.1, from coordinate 32,345 downwards.
TGCTGCGTTTTCCAATAGTTCCAAGAGGCTTAAGGCGGGCGAAAGAGCGCCATCGGATTTTTGGATCGGCGCGATCCAAAGTTCCGATTATCGTTCGTGCGCCGGTGAGTGGACTCGCCGGGAGGGCTTTGTTAACGTAGGGGTTTCATTGTGGTCGAAAACCGCAAGCGGATGGAGATAATAATGACCCCCAAAGAAGTACTCGCTTACGCCAAGGAAAAGGGAGCCAAGCAAGTCGACCTGCGTTTCACCGACCTGCCGGGCCTCTCTCAACACGTTTCCTACCCGATGTCGCAACTGGACGAAGAGGCCTTCGAGGAGGGCTTCGGCTTCGACGGTTCTTCGATCCGCGGGTGGGCCGCCATCAACGAGAGCGACATGCTGCTGGTGCCGGATCCCGCGACCGCCTACATCGATCCATTTTTCGAGATCACGACGCTGTGCATGGTGGCCGACGTCGTCGACCCGATCACGCGCCAGAGCTACGATCGCGACCCGCGCTACATCGCGCGGAAGGCGGAAGCATATCTGAAGAACAGCGGCATCGCCGACACCGCCTACTTCGGCGCCGAAGCCGAGTTTTTCATTTTCGACAACGTACACTTCGACACCACGCAGCACTCCAGCTTTTACTACGTGGACGCCGAGGAAGGGCGCTGGAATTCGGGCCGCGCTGAGAACAACCTGGGCTACAGGCCGCGCTACAAGGAAGGCTACTTCCCGCTGCCGCCGACCGACCATTACCAGGACCTGCGCGCCGAGATGGTGGACGTCATGGAGCAGGTCGGCCTGGTGATCGAGTGCCACCACCACGAAGTCGCCACCGGCGGTCAGGCGGAGATCGACCAGAAGTTCAACACGCTGCTGAAGTCGGCCGACGGCATGATGCTCTACAAGTACGTCGTGCGCAACGTGGCCAATCAATACGGCAAGACCGTCACCTTCATGCCCAAGCCGCTGTTCGCCGACAACGGCAGCGGCATGCACACGCACCAGTCGCTGTGGAAGGACGGGCAGCCGATTTTCGCGGGCGACGGCTATGCCGGCCTCAGCCAGTTGGCGCTGTGGTACATCGGCGGCTTGTTGAAGCACGCCCGCGCGCTGTCGGCGATCATCGCGCCGACGACCAACAGCTACAAGCGGCTGGTGCCGGGCTATGAAGCGCCGGTGAACCTGGCGTACTCGCGGCGCAACCGCTCGGCGGCGTGCCGGATCCCGATGTATTCGTCGAGTACGAAGTCCAAGCGGGTCGAGTTCCGGCCGCCGGACACGAGCTGCAATCCGTACCTGGCGTTCGCGTCGAACCTGATGGCGGGCCTGGACGGGATCCTGAACAAAGTCGACCCCGGCGAGCCGCTGGACAAGGACATCTACGATCTGACGCCGGAAGAGATGAAGAGCGTGCCGTCGATGCCGGGCTCGCTGGACGAGGCGCTGGATTGCCTGGCGGCCGATCACGAGTTCCTGCTGAAGGGCGACGTGTTCACCGAGGAGCTGCTGGAAACCTTCATCAGCTACAAGCGTAAGAATGAAGCCGAGGCCGTACGGCTGCGGCCGCACCCGTACGAATTCGCGTTGTACTACGATATTTAGGGCCGGCTCTCACGCTAACCCAACAGATGGCGCGTAGCGTGAGCAGGCCCTAGGTCTGCTCATCGGCGCCGCAACAGCAGCGCCAGCAGGGAAAAAACCAGGCTCACGAGCAGGCACGTCCCGAGCGGGAAATAGACCACCGTGTTCTTCCCGCGCCACACGAAGTCGCCGGGCAGGCGTCCGGGCCGCAACGGCAGCCGCTGGCCGAACGTGATCAGCAGGCCCGCCGCCAGCAGCAAACCACCCAGGATCATCAGATTGCGGCCGAGCGAGGGCATGGCGTGCTCCCATTATCGCGCCGTCGCCGGAAGCCGATGACGCGCCGCCCAGCGCGGGGCGGCGTACCGGCGGAGCCCGGAAATGGGGTTTGTGAGGCCCCGGCCGGCGGGAACGGGAACAACAAGTCCCGCCCACGTTTTATGCACAACAAACTCACATTGACGGCAATGTAACGCGTTGAAAATAAGTGAAATATAATCTCTGGAAAATCGTCATTCAATCGCAAATATCCTTTGACTCACGGATTGAAATAGCGCATCCTAAATTCGGTTCCAAGAGGTTCACGGAATCAGCGAGCCAAGCGGAACGAAGCAGATCCTGGACCGATGATCCGTTAGCGGAAAGCAAACAAGCAGGAAGCTGACGGGGAGCGAAGGGAAAACGGTCGTGACCGCGGGGCAGGCTTTCGGGGCGCTCAGCCAGCCGGGCATTTCGATCCCGAGGGGCGAAAATCCTGGAGGGGAGTGACGGTTGGATTGAAAGCGTTCCGGAACGGTCGAGGCGGGTCGGGCAACGGGTCCTGTTCTTTGATCCGCCCAAAGCGGAGACGCCGAGGGTGGGGAGGACAGGGCGGACCGGGCCGGGCAGGCCGCGATCGGGGAAGCGAAGATCGAGGGCGGGAGCTTCGACCCCTCTAAGGCGGTCCGGCGACGGATGCGGTCTCCGAGGGCGAGCGAAAGTCCCGATCGAGTTTCCGGTTTCGCGCGGCTGGGAACGCCGCCTGTGCCGAGCATTGAGCTGTGGCGTGCAAATCACGCTGCGGGGAGCAGAGCACAAGGAAGCGGGAACGGCGGCGTGCCACGCTCAGGCCGAGCATGCCGGCTGGAGAGCAAGCTGGGAACGCGGGTCACTTGGAACCATAAATTTTTGGCGCGGGCTTGAGGGCAGGCCCGCGCCATTTGCTTTTGTGAGGCGCTGAAAAAGCGCGGGACACCAGCGCTGCTGCACTGTCGCGGCCTGGCAACCGAATGCCGGGACCTTGGTCCGGCGGGGCTCAAATCGCGCTGCCGCCGCTGTCTGGAACGGTCTCCGCGCGTTCGCCCGGCGGCACGTACTTTTCCTTGCGCCGCAGGAAACTGATGAAATTGCAGCGGCAGGCTTCGCAGCGCCAGCGGCTGGCGCCAAAAAACAACCGCACTCTCATCCAAAAAGTGGCGTGATAGTGGCGCGGATCCCAGGTGCTGAGATCCTGGCGCAGGCAGCGCGGGCATTCGGCATTGAACAGCGCGCCGAAGCCCGGCCCGCGGATGATGAAGCGCGCGGAACACTCTGCACACCGGGCGGGAAAGGAGCCGTGCAGCAGTCTCCAATAATCCCCCAGCGTGTGCACGTGTGCGACGCGCACACGCATCGCCCCGCAATACGGGCACTTCTGCGCACGACGCATAGCAATAGCCGATCCACCTGCGGCAGGCCGCACCGACTGGCGGAGCCGCGTCCCCGGCTCCCGCGACCCACGTTACAGTATATGCCACGGCATATGCGAATCCGCATGGCAGTCTGGCAGTCCGGGGTAGGAATCGCGGCGCCGGCTTTGGCGGCTGGCCGCGATACTTACTTTAGAATCCGTGGCTCAAAAAATGGAGTCGGCGATGATTGGCGGTTTGGATCCGCTGCCCACACCCGGTCAGGAGGCCGTCTCCGCGCGGCTGGCGCGGCGGACGGCGCGCTGAACGTAGGCGCTCTCGAAGGCCGTGAACGCCTGCTTGAGGGCCGTGCAGACCCGCGTATCGGTGCGGATGGAGAGGCCATCGACCTCGCGCACGCCCAGCAGGTCGCGCGTCGACGAAGTGATGAAAAGCTCGTCCGCGGCTTCGAGGTCGGCCAGCGTCAGCGGGCGCTCAACCAGCGCGACGCCGGGCGCGCGGATCTCATCCAGCAGCAGCTCGCGCGTCACGCCCGGCAGGCAGCCAGAGCTGAGCGGCGGCGTGGCGACGGTGTCGCCGAAGACGGCGAAGACGTTGGCCGACGTGCATTCGCTGACCTCGCCGCGCTCGTTCAGCAGCAGCGCCTCGTCGAAGCCGGCGCGGTGCGCGTCCTCGTACCACACCAGGTTCATGGCCCAGGAGAGGATCTTCGCGCCGGCGAAAGGACCGGCGGCGAAGCGCGCATTGGGGACGATCGTCAGGCGGGCCTCGGCGCCCCAGTCATTGCGCTCGGCGGTGAAGGCGATCAGGTCGACGTCGAGGGCCGCGGCCGGGCCCTCCCAGATCGTGCCGCGATTGCGCACCACGGCGACGCGCAAAGTGGCGTTGAAATCGCGGTTGGCTTCGATCAGCGTCAACAGCATTTCTTCCAGCTCCGCCGGCTTCCAGGGGAACGGGACGCGCAGCAGGCCGGCGTCGCGGTGCATGCGCGCCCAATGGTGGTCGAAGGCGAACAGCACACCGTCGACGATCTTAATGGTCGAAAAAACGCCCCAGCCGTTCATCAGCCCGACCTGCCCGGGCGAGAGAAATAGATCGGTGGAGGGACAGACGTGGCCGTTGTGCAGCAGCAGCGGATGAATCACACTTTCAGTCTATCGCCTGTCACTCGCCGGACCGACGCGAGGTGCGGTTGCGGCCGGCCGATCCGACGCCGAGGCCATTGAACAGGGCCTCGGGGGAAGCGAAACGCGCTCCCTCGCCTCGATCGGCCGCCTGCATGGCCTTGATGGTTGTGGCATTGGGGGCCCGCACATCAAACGGGAGCGCCTTCTCCGCGGCCACGCGGACCAGCAGAAGGCGCACCGCGTCGGAGACCGACAGGCCCATCGTGGCCAGCGTCTTCGCGGCCCTGTCCTTCACCTTCTGTTCAATGCGAACGTGCACCATCGTTGTCGGCTTCAATTTCGTGCCCTCTGAGATACAGCGTATCGTGAGCAAGGGGAAGCAGCGAGACTCAGGAAACGACTGGACGTCCACTTGCCCTTAGTTGGCGAGGTCCAAACCTTCGAGGCGTCGAGGCCATGCAACGGGCACGGCCACCCAATGCAGAGTAGCGGCCGACCAGCGGTGTCTGTTAGAGGGGGGCCAGTCCTTTATGGAATCGGATAGAACAGAAGCTGACCATGACCCTGCACCCGGACCTTATGGGAGCCATGACGCATACTCACGAGCTGGCCAGCCTGAAGTGGAGGGTTCTGTCCGCTACCAGAATTCTTGCTCTGGTACCACTTGTATGCCAGCCACCAGTTTTGCGTCGAGCCACTCGCCTCCATGCGGTAATACGCCCAGGTCTGCGGCAACAGAATGTATCCAGAAAAACAGCCCGGGTGCAGGTCGATCGTAAAGCGATCGACATTCTGCTGGGAGAGATCGCGATAAACCGAGCCGGGCCGGCCGTCCTCAGCGCCGTCGCAGTCACGGTTCATATACGTGAGTTCGGCCCTGGTCCTCGCCGCCTGCTCTGCGGCATTGTCCCTCTCGGCCACGATCGACTTTGCTTCGGCGGAGTGTTTTCCGCTAGGGAACTTTGCAAGATAATCGGGGGCGCCGTTACCTGCATCGGCGACAAGACCGACGCGCGTGAGCCAATACACGTCGTCATCATTGGCGAGCGCGGGGTTCCACTGCATCGCCTTCTCAAGACAGCCCCGTGCGTATTCGCGATCCTGGGTTGGCAGCAGCGTGCAGGCGCTTCGCAACACGCTGCTCGCCTCGTTCAGCTTGGATGGGCTTTGCTGACCGGCCTCCATTGCATACGCCGCAGCCTCCCGCAAGAACTGTTTCTCCAGGTATGCCTTGGCCGTTCCGAGCAACGCGTCGGAGACTCGGTCTCTCGCATCGGGAGCGGCCTTGGCAGCGGCCTGTAGCAGGGCGACTGGAGCCGTGGTCCTGTCGGCTGAGCTCTCTGCCTTTGCGCGCTTGATCGCCCAATCGACGATCTTCCCTTTTAGATCCGGGTCTAGCGTCGCCGCCTCCTGAAGGTATGCCGAGATAAGCGCCGGTGCTTCGTTGCCTTTTTTCTCCTCAATACCCTGCGCGGCCTCGAAATACGTCCTTGAAATCTCGCTCTTGGTACCGGCGTCCAACAGCAACGCCTTATCGAATGCAGCGCGTGCATCCATTGGATCGCCCCCAAGAAGAAAGACCTTCGCCAGCATCACGTAGGCCTCAGCGTTTTTTGGGTTCGTCTGGATCTCCAAATCCAGAAGTTCCTTCGCCTTACCGAGCTCATTCACCTGCATGTAGGTTTCGGCGTTCTTCATCTCCTTGGAGCGAGAGCTACACCCCAGCATCAACAAGGCCAACGAAAAGACAACAATCGACGGGCACCTCATCTTGCCTCCTCAGATTCCATGGCGTGAACTATCTAGCGCGATCGGCCGAGATTTCCTCTTGGGCTTCCCGGCCAGTATCGATTCTACCTCCTACGGCCCCCATCGGAGCTGATTGTCTTGTTCTTCCATCCCGAGCGACTCCAGCGGCCCAGGTCGGCGAAAGGGGCGTCATGGTATTCCCGGGTTTCTCACGCCGGAGCGGCGGCGGTAGAGTCGCTGCCGGGCGAAACCTCTTCACGTTTTGCGCCGGGACGCCCCTGTTCCGAAATGCTCCTATGCCGCCTGCACGGTCAGCCTCACGCCGACTCTCTTCTGGAGCACTTGGAGAATCGCAAAGAAGTTGACTGTGTTGGGATTGCCGTGCGGTCCCAGCATGCGCTGCAGGCTCTTGCTCGGTTTCTGCAGGTCGGCGGCCAACTGCTCGAAGCCGATGGTCGCGTTGATGACGTCGCGCAAGACCGTTTTCCCCGTAATCTCGTCGCCCCCAAGATAGGCATTCACAGCCTCCGTCAGCAGTGCCTTGCGGAATGCGCCATCCTTCTGCGCCCGATTGTAAACGGTCTCCCGAAACGCCTTTGTCAGTGCCATTAGCCTTACTCCTTGCCGCCCTTGCGCCGCCTGTACTCCGCCCACGCCGCCTGCGCGGCGGAAATCGCGGCGCCTTGCCGCTTCTTTGCGCTCCCGCCCAGCAGGATCACGATCCGCTCGCCCTCCTTGCCGAAATACACCCGATACCCTGGACCGAAATCCATTTTCAGCTCATAGACGCCAGCGCCGACGCCTACTACATTCGAGAAGTTCCCCTGGCCCAGTCGCGTCAAGGCAACTGTTACACGCGCCGCCGCGACAGCATTCAAGCCGTCGAACCAGCGCGCAAACACCGACCGTCCGGAACCATCCAGGAACTCCTGAATCTCGATTTCCAGCACCTTCCCAATGGTAACACAGACGTTACCATTTAGTGAAGCCGGAAGCCGGGACCGCGCGACGCATCCAGTCCATAATTGACTGGTTTAAAAACACTTGGCAAGGAACTGGACAATGGCTGCATTGCACGCCTCGCCTTAGGCGGGCACAGCCCCGCGCTCGTTCTGCCCAACCACCGGCTGCGGTGTCAATGATCTGATTCTCAGCCTCAATACGGCTGTGACTCTTCGAGTCGGCCCCGGTTTTCGCAGTCCATCGCCGGACCGGCGGCGCGCGCGGTGGCGGCGGTCGAAGTGGAGGCTCAGGCGCCGGTCCAGGCGGGGAAGCAGGAGGGCCGGGCGGCGACGGATTCCGTGATCATCTCGGCGACGCGGGAGCGGCGGCGGTAGAGCTGTTCGATGAGTTGTTCCACGGCGGGCTCGTCGGCGGCGGCGAGCCACTGGCGCGGCAGGTCGCGCAGGATGCCGTCAAACAGCTCCGGGGGAGCCTCCTGGATGCGGCTCAGCCAGGGGTTGAAATCGTCCAGGCGGCGCACGTTGCGGTACACCACGGGACGGAAGTAGAAGCCCGCGGCCGGGGCGTCGGCGAACTCCCAATGCGGTCCGTCGAAGGCGTAGCCGTTGTCGATCATCAGGGCCAGGAAGGATTTCTTGAGCGGGGGCTGGCCGGAGTCCTCGATCCACTGGCTGATGCGCTGGCGGACGAAGATGGCCTGGCGCGAGTCGGAGTTGGCGGTCCACTTGTCGAAGGCGAAGATGCCCAAGAAATGGGTCAGGTTGTAGACCTGGGCGAGGAGCGAGTCGGGCAGGTAATCGTACACCGCCTCGCGATCGGGATGGCCCGGGAAACGGGATCCGAAATGCCACCCCGGACCAACCGGCGTCTCGCGGGCGGCCAGGCGGATCTTCACGTCCAGTTCGCGCGCCAGGAAGGGCGGGTCCAGTTCGACGATGGCCGCCGCGGGCGCGGCGATCTGCAGGTAATCGATCAGGCGCGCCGCGATCCACTCGTTCACCAGGATGCGCAGGTGCTGAGGATTCTCGCGGAACTTGGTGACGTAGAAATGGCCGTCGCCGGCCTCGAGCAGGTGGGCCTGCGCGCCGCCGCGCATGTGTCGCAGAAAACGGGTGGCGGGAACCGGCATGGGCGGCTGCGCTAATCTGGTGTTGGCGGCCGCCGGACCGGCATCGGCGCCTCCGCCAGCCTTACATCGAGGAGCCGCATAAACCCATGGAAGAACAGGAACCAAAGAGCCACGGCGCGACGAGCGACGAAGTGGCGCTGGAGCTGATGAAATTCATCGCGTCTTCCACAGCATACGGCAAAGGGATGCAGGTGGGCTTCGCTGGAAAAGGGGTGCGCACGCCGGAGGAGCAGGCCGAGTCGCTGCTGGAGCTATTCCGCAAGTGCCGCACGGTGGTGCACGAAACGAGCGCCGACACCAAGAGCTAGCGGCGCGGAGACATCGATAGCACCATGGATGGACGCGCGCCACGAGCACGCCGGCGCGCGCCACTGGATCCGGAACGGCAGCCAAGGGGCGCCGGCTGGCCCGGCCCCGCGCCTAGCGCTTCTTCTTTTTTGCCGCCGCCTTCTTGACGGGCGCCTTCTTCACGGCCTTCTTCACGGCCTTTTTGACCGCCTTTTTCGCGGCTTTCTTGACAGCCTTCTTGGCGGATTTCTTGACGGCCTTCCTGGTGGCCTTCTTGACCGCTTTCTTGACCGCCTTTTTCGCCGGCGCCGCCTTCTTCGCGGCCTTCTTGACGGCTGCTTTCTTGGCCGCCTTCTTGGCCGCCTTCTTGACCGCCGGCTTCACCTTCTTAGCGGGCGGAGCCGCGGCTTTCTTCACGACGGCTTTCTCGACCGGCGCCTGTTTCGGCGCGGGTTTCGCGGCTTCAGGCGGAGGAGCCGGAGGTTTGGCGGCCGGCTTGGGTTTGGCGGCGCGGGCAGCGGGCTTCTTGGCCGGGGCGGCAGGCGCGAGGGCCTCGACCACTACCACCTCTTCCACGACAATCACAGCCGACGCTTCCTCACCCGGAGCGCCCGCGGACGCATCGTCAACATCGCGGACCCCGTCGTCCTTAACCACGGAGTCAAAATCACTCTCACCCTCGTCGAACGAATCGACGGCACTCATCTTCCATGGCACCATGCGCAGAGGTCTCCTTGAGCGGAATTAAAACAAAAATATCACGCGTTGTAGAACCTTACAAGAGCATGTTCGCACGAGATTGAAGAGGATGCGAAAAAAAAGAACTCGCGCCGGCGGCAGCGGCTAATGCGCGGCCGTGTGGCGCGTCCGGGTTTGCGCGGCGGAGGCGATCTGGGTTCCGCGCGCAGCGCCCTTGGCCGGGCCGGCGGGTTTGCCGCGGCGGGCCGAGCTGGCAGCCGGTTTCTTGTGCGTGGACGACCGCCGGGCGCTGGCGGAGGCGGTGGGACGCGGCGTCTGGGGAATCAGAACCAACTGGCCCGCGCGCGGATGATCGAGCCACCCCGCGCCCAGAGCGTGGTTGGCCGCCAGGAGCGCGGCCGGCGTGGCCCCATAGCGGTGGGCCAGCAGCGGCAAAGTGTCGCCCGGACGGAGGCGGTGCAGCCGCCAGGCGGCGCGCTTGTCGGCGGGGACGGTTTCGAGAGCCGCTCGCACAACCGGCCCCTTGCCCTGGGGAATGCGCACCTCGGCCCCGGCGGGCGCGACGTTTTTCAGCACCGCAGGGTTCAGGTCGCGCAGATCGGAGAGCGGCACGTCGGCGGCGTCGGCCAGCAAGGCCAGACTTGTCGGAGCCGCAACGCGGAGGGTGTCGAACTCGAGCTCCGGATCCTGGTCCACCATGGGCATTCCGTAAGCCGCCGGGTCCTTGGCGATAATCGCCATGGCCAGAATGGCCGGGACGTAGTTCTGCGTTTCACGCGGCAGCACGTTGCGGCGTCGCAATTCCCAATAGTCGGCGTAGCCGGTGCGCTGGACGGCGCGCTCGACGCACAACGGCCCGCAATCGTAGCCCGCCATCGCGAGGTACCAGTCCCCCGTCTGGTGGTACAGGTCGAGCAGGTGACGGGCCGCGGCGCGGGTCGCCTTTTCGGGATCCAGCCGGTCGTCGCGCTGCCGGCTCGCTTCCAGGCCGTACAGGCCGCCGGTGCGGCGGGCGAACTGCCACATGCCGGCGCAGGCCTTGACCGAAAGCGCCCGCGGCATGAAGCCCGATTCGGCCTGGGCCAGGTGGATCAGCTCGGCCGGCAGGCCCTCCTCCCTCAGCACCCGTTCGATCATCGCCCGATAGCGTCCGGCACGCTTCCAGCCATACAGAAAAATGCGCTGGCCGCGCGGGCTGGTGAAGAAGTTGATGTAGCCCAATACGGCTTCGTTGACCTCCAGGGGCAGTTGCGAGGAAGCGGCACGGATCCTCTCCAGCACCTTGTCCTTCATGCTCGGATCGACCGGAAAGGTCAGGTCGGGGAGCTCATCGCGCGGCGACTGGGTGAACAACAGACCCTCGGGTGACTGGCCGGCGCCCAGGCTTTCGAGATCGTATTTATGGATCTGACGAATGAGCGCTTCGGCTTTTCGATCGAACTGCGCGCGGTCGGGCATGTCCTCCGGCAGGTTCAACAGGGCGTCCACCGCCAGGTCGAACTCGTGGCGCGCCTCGTCCGCCCGCAGCTCCTCCAGCAGCGATTTGCCCTGCTGGAAATGCTGCTCGCTTTCGCTCAGCGCCTTCGCGGCCGGCGAAGGGACGCTCGCCTCGGGCGGCTTCGGAGCCGCGATCTGCATCTGAATCTGCGGAACATCCACGCCGGCGGCGTGCGTGGCCGGTTCGACGGCCCGGAACTCAATCGGAGGCAATGGCGCGGCGCCGGCGGCGGCGCTCAGCAACTGTACGGAGAGCAACCCCAGTGCGAACGCGAGGAGGTTCGGTTGGCAGGACGATGGCATTCGAGACTGCGGATGAATTCCCGGCTACAGAACCGCAGTTATGACTCTAACCGAACTCTTCTTTCCGGTCAACTCGGGAATTCGGACCAGCAATTCTTAAATCGGGTCGAATGGAAGCCGCGGGCCGGAGGCACCGATGAGAGGGCACGCGCCAGCCGCCGGCCGTGGATCCGTAGAAACGTTCAGCAACGAAGGAAGGAGTTTTGCGGATCGCCGGCGAATCTGCAATGGATTTCACTTAATCGGAAACCGTTAGGGGGGCGGGGCCGTCCCTGAAATCAACTGTTCGAGAGCGACCTGGCAGGAGGGACTTAGGGATTGCAACTGGCCAACCAGACGCGTGTAGCCGAAGCGCTGTTCGAAGATCGGGTCAACCCGCAGTGGGTGAAGCTGCTGAACGTTCTTGAGATGAACGTGCGCTATCGCCACTGCGCAGGCGCCGAACTATTCACCGAGGATGGCCGGCGGATCCTCGACTTCCTGTCCGGCTACTGCGTACACAACGCCGGACACAACCATCCGGCGATTATCGAAGCAATCAAGGACGAACTGGACCGGCGCGGCCCGGGTATGCTGCAAAGCCACGTGCCGGAGTTGGCCGGAGAACTGGCGGCGAGCCTGTGCGAGCGGGCGGGCGGGCGTCTCAAGAAGGTGTTCTTTTCAAGCTCCGGGAGCGAGGGCGTGGAGGCGGCGATCAAGTTCTCGCGGGCGCACACGCGGCGCACCGGGCTGCTGTACGCCGACGGCGCGTTCCACGGCCTGACCTGCGGAGCGCTTTCGTTGATGGGCGACCCGTTCTGGCGCGAGGGTTTCGGACCGATGCTCGCGGAGACGGAGAGCGTGCCGTTCGGCGAACTGGCGGCGCTGGAGAAAAAGCTGGCGACGAGGAAGTTCGCGGCGTTTATCGTCGAGCCGATTCAGGCCGAGGGGGGCATCCGGCTGCCCTCCAGCCGGTACCTCGAAAAGGCGGGGGAACTGTGCCGCCGGCACGGGACGCTGCTGGTGCTGGATGAAGTGCAGACCGGCATGCACCGCACCGGCGCCTTCCTCGCCGGCCAGCATTACCAGGCCGATCCGGACATGGTGGTGCTGGCGAAGGCGCTGAGCGGCGGGCTGGTACCGACGGCGGCCGTGCTGATGAGTGACGAAATCTACGCCTCGACCTACGGTTCGTTCAAGCGCGCCATCATCCACACCTCGACGTTCAGCGAGAACAGCCTTTCGATGCGCGCCGGTCTGGCGACGCTGGAGGTGCTCGACCGGGAGGGCCTCGGGGCGCGCGCGCAGGCGATGGGCGAGGTTCTGCGCGAGCGGCTGCGAACGGCGCTGGCGGGCTACGAAATGGTCGCGGAGGTCCGCGGCCTGGGATTGCTGAACGGCATCGAATTCCAGGCGCCGCGGAGCCTGAACCTTCGCGTTCCGTTCGAGGCCTTCATGGTCATCCACAAAGGAATGTTCGGCCAGGTGGTGGTGATGCGGCTATTCCGCGACCACGGCATGTTGACCCAGATCTGTGGCAACAACTTCCTGGTGCTGAAGGCCGCGCCACCGCTGATGGTCGAAGCGGGACAGATCGACGAATTCGTGCGGGCGATCACAGGTGTGGTGGATCTGATGCACAGCTCGGCCTCGTTCTGGGCGGAGGCGCTGGGGCTCGCCCGGCGGGTCATCCACAACATATAGAACGGCCCGGAAACGGGCCGCGAGGGGGACCGCAGTGGCGGGCGCCGCCGTGTACGCGGCAGCCGGCATGGCCGGAGGGCGGCCGCTCCGGCGGAGCAGCGCAAGAGGTGTTTTGCAGAGGAACGTTTGTGTGAAAGGCGCCTGTATCGCCATGGACGAGGGAGCTTGAATGAGTCCTGATTTCGATGTTTTCGTGATCGGCGGCGGCCCAGCCGGACTCGCAACCGCCATCGCCGCGGCGCAGCGCGGACTGCATGTCGCGGTGGCGGACGCCTGGGGTCCGGGCATCGACAAAGCCTGCGGCGAAGGGCTGATGCCGGATTCGGTGGAGGCGCTGGGCGCGTTGGGCGTGACACTGCCGAAGGAAGCGGGCCATGCCTTTCCCGGGATCCGCTTCCTGGGCTGCGGCGTTTCGGTGGACGCGCATTTTCCCTCCGGCAACGGGCTGGGCGTCCGCCGGACGGTGCTGCACGATCTGTTGAGCGTGGAAGCCGGGCGCCGCGGAATCGAGCTGCTGTGGAAGACGCGGGTGACGGGCCTTCGGGCGGGCCGGGTTGAGTGCGAGGGCCGATCGTTCCGGTCGCGGTGGATCGTCGGCGCCGACGGCGGACAGTCCGCCGTGCGCCGGTGGGCCGGGCTCGACGCCTGCCGCCGCGATGAACACCGCTACGGATTCCGCCGGCACTACCGCATCGAGCCCTGGAGCGAGTTCATGGAGCTGTATTGGGGCGACGGGGATCTTCACGAAGCGTGCCAGATCTACGTCACGCCCGTGGGTCCGCGGGAGGTGTGCGTGGCCGTGCTTTCGCGCAACCCGCAGTTGAGGCTGGACCAGGCTTTGCCCTGGTTTCCGCAGTTGGCGCGGCGGCTGAGCGGCGCTGCGGCGACGAGCCAGGAACGCGGCGGGATTACCGCGTCGCGCCAATTGAGAAGGGTCTCGACGGAACGCATCGCGCTGGTGGGGGACGCCTCCGGTTCGGTGGATGCGATCACGGGCGAGGGGCTGTGCCTGACGTTCCACCAGGCGAATGCGCTGGCGCGCTGTCTCGATCCGGGCCAGGCGCAGGGCGGGCTGTCTCGCTATGAGGAAGAGCACCGGCGGTTGCGCCGCCGCCCGGCCTTCATGGCCGACCTGATGCTGCTGATGGGCCGGCGGGACTGGTTGCGCCGGCGCACATTGAGTGTTTTATCAACGCAGCGGAACGTATTCCCGGCGATGCTCGCCATGCACGCCGGCGGGCTCCCGCCGGTCTCGTTCGCGGCCAATTTTCTGGCACTGGGCTGGGGCCTGCTGACGCAGGCCTGAAGCATCCACTACACCTGCCTGGGAGGAAACCCGATGCTCATGGAAAACGCCAAAGGCGCCGCGGTCCGCCGTTGGGCGCGTGGTCGGATGATGCTGATCGCCATGCTGGCGGCAGGCACGGCGGCGCCGCTGAGCGCCGTGGAGATGGTGTGGACATTCAGCCCGCCCCAAAGCCAGATCCATTGGACACTGGACACGGCCCTGCACCAGGTGCACGGGACGTTCCAATTGAAGAGCGGCCGGATCGTGTTCGATGCGGCAACCGGCAAGGCGGGCGGCGCACTGATTGTCGACGCGACGAGCGGAGAAAGCGGCAACGAATCGCGCGACCAGCGCATGCACGCGAGCATCATCGAGAGCCGGAAATACACTGAAATCGTTTTCATCCCCGACCGGGTTGAGGGAAGCCTGGCGCCGCAGGGCGCCTCGACCGTCCAGGTGCACGGGAAGTTCAGGCTGATGAATGTCGATCACGAACTGACGCTGCCGGTCAAGGTCGATGTGCGCCCCGGCCAGATTGCCGCCAGCACGACGTTTAGCGTGCCCTACATAAAGTGGGGCCTGAAGAATCCGAGCGTGCTGTTCCTGAGGGTCAGCGATCACGTCGATATCGAGATCCACAGCGTGGGGCGTTGCGCCGCCCCCACCGAAGCTTCGAAATAGGATTCGCGCTGCGGACGCCATCTGATACTCTTGTTGCTGATTTGACGAGAACAGGACGCGCCGGGCAGACTCCCGCCGGATGCGGCCCTCAGGACTTTATGTCATGAGAATCTGTGTCGATTGCACGCCATTCCTGGTAAGAAGCGCGGGCGTTAAATCGTATTTGTACTACCTCGTCAAATATCTTCGCGCGACGGCGGGCCCTCACGAAATCCTCTGCTTTCCGTTCCTCGACCAGCCCGGCAGCCTGCGGCACGACGCTTCGACGCGCGGCCGGCTGGAGAGCCTGGCCCGGGCGGGGTTTGCCACACGCCTCAATGGTCCGTGGAATCCGATCTCGCGCTGGGCGACGCGCGGCGCGGATCTGTTCCACGCCTCCAATCTCGTGCGCGCCATGCCGCGCCGGATTCCACTGACCACGACGGTGCACGATCTCACCGCATTCCGCCTGCCGGCGCTCCACACGGCCCAGACGATCGCCGCGGACAAGGCATTTTTCTCGGGCATTGTCAGCCGCGCCCGCCAGGTGATCGCCGTCTCGAACAATACGAAGCGCGATCTGATGGAGGCGCTCGGCCTGCCCGACTCGCGCATCACGGTCATCTACTCGGGCGTGCGGGAGGAGTTCTTCCGCGGCGATCCGCCGGCCGGTCCGAAGATCCGCGCACAGTACGGCCTGCTGCGGCCCTACGTCCTGTTTGCGGGCACGCTGGAGCCCCGGAAAAACCTGGCCCGCCTGCTGGACGCCTGGGCGGCCATGCGAGCCAGTCTGCGCGAGCAGTACGACCTGGTGCTGGCGGGCATGCCGGGCTGGCTGGATGCTCCCACCAGGGCGCGGATCCGGGGTGGCTCGGCGGGGGTCCGTTGCCTCGGTTATGTCGCTGAAGACGAACTGCCGGCGATCATGGCGGGAGCGACGCTGTTTGCCTATCCTTCGCTGTATGAAGGATTCGGATTCCCGGTGGCCGAGGCGATGGCGGCGGGCGTGCCGGTGCTGAGTTCCGCGGCCGGCTCGCTTCCCGAAGTCGCCGGCGACGCGGCGTGCTACGTGGACCCGCTGAGCGTAGATGACATCCGGACGGCGTTGGAGCGGCTCCTCACGTCTCCGCAGGAGCGGCACGCGATGATCCAGCGCGGCTCCAGGCAGGCGCAGCGATACACCTGGGAAAAGTGCGCGCGGGAGACCTGGGCGGTGTTCGAAGAGGCCGCGGAGGGATAAGGAGCTTTCGAAAAAGCCCGGCGGGCGGACGTCGCTGGAGACAGTTTCCCAAAAGAGGACCGAGCATGTTTGATTACGAGCCTCCCAAAGAGAAAAGGCCTACCGACTACACCGGCCTTATCATTTTGGCGATGGTAGCTCCTTTGTTCTTCTTCTTTATTTACCTGGGTAAGGCAGAAGTTGGATTTACAGCCTGCCTTGTCCTAGGAGTGAATCTAATTGCCATCAAGCTCCGTTGGAGACTGCGTAAACATGTTTGGTTCTGGGCTGCTATTGCTCTCATACTGCTGCTCCACGTCCCATTGTTGTTCATCGTTCGATGGCCCCAAAGCAATGTCCCTACGATTGCCTATTCATTGCCACTGGCTATCGTGGATTTCCTGCTCATCATGGGTGCTATTAGTCTCGCTCAAAAACTCTTCTCGAAAGGGTCTTCTTCTGATGAGGAAGACGAATGATCCTGGCACTTGCCCCAGATAGCCGGAAACCAAGTAAGGGCGCATGTATTGTCAGAGGGCTTGCGTTAGGAGCAGGTGCGGCGCTTCTGGCTGCCGGTGCTGCGGCTGGAGCAGTAACTCTCGGGGCTCCTGCCGCTGCGGTCACAGGAGCATTGTTGGTCACAGGAGGAATTGGAAGAATGGGCCGGAACCGCAGGAGCGGCGCCGGGCCATTTGACTTTGTCGGAGCGGTGGCGAATCGAAGAGCTACTCTTCCTCTTCTTCCTCACCGGTCATCAGCGCCTTGGCGGCGGCGATGATCTTGTCGGACTGCAGCTGCGGCACGTAGTCGTAGTGGTCGAACTCCATGGTGAACGAGGCGCGGCCCTGCGTCATCGAGGTCAGATCGTTCTGATAGGTGAGCATCTCGGCCATCGGGACCACGGCCCGCACAATCTGCGTGCCGCCCTTGGAGTCCATGCCGGTGATGCGCCCGCGGCGGCTGTTCATGTCGCCCATCAGGTCGCCGGCGAACTCCACCGGCCCGATGACTTCGACCTTCATGATCGGCTCCAGCAGCACCGCCTTGGCCTGCTCCATGGCCAGCTTGAAGGCTTTGCGGGCCGCCAGCTTAAACGACATTTCCGAGGAATCGACGTCGTGGTACTGGCCGTCGTACAGCGTCACCTGGAAGTCCACCATCGGGTAGCCGGCCAGGTAGCCGCGCGCCGACGCCTCGATGAAACCCTTCTCCACGGCCGGAATGAAGTTGCGCGGCACCGCGCCGCCGAAAATGTCGTTGACGAATTCGAAGCCCGCCCCGCGCTCGCGCGGCGCCACTTTCACCTTGATGTCGCCGAATTGGCCGTGACCGCCGGTCTGTTTCTTGTGGCGGCCGTGGACGTCGGCGTGGCCGCGGATGGTCTCGCGGTAGGGAATCTTGGGCGCGTGCAATTCGACGTCCACGTTGTAGCGCTTCTTCAGGCGGCTGACCACGATCTCGACGTGCTGGCCGCCGCTCCCGGCGAGCAGGAAATCCTTGGTTTGCGCGTCGCGATAGAAGCGCAGGCCGGGATCCTCTTCCAGGATGCGCTGCATGGCGTTGCCCATGCGATCCTCGTCGTTGCGGCTTTTGGCGGCGATGGCATAGGCGATGGACGGCTCGGGCACCTTGACGTCGGGGAACGAAATCGTGTCGCCCTTCTCGCACAACGTGTCGCCGGTCAGCACGTCCTTCAGCTTGGCCACCACGCCGATGTCGCCGGCGTGCAGTTCGTTCACCGGCAGCACCTGCTTGCCCTGCGGCACGCTCAGATGCGCCAGGCGCTCCTGGCTCCCGCTGCGCACCGCGACCAGCGCGGCGTCATTCTTCAGCACGCCCGAGCAGACTTTGAAAAACGAAAGGCGCCCGGCGAAGGGATCGGCGATGGTCTTGAAAACGTAAGCCGACACGCGCTCCTTGTCGCTGACCGGCCGCTCGACTTCCGTCTCGCCCGCATGCGCCTTCAGCGGCGGGCGCTGGTCCGGGCTGGGCGTGAACTCGACCAGGAAATCCAGCACCATGTCAGTCCCGGCATTGCGCAGCGCCGCGCCGCACAGGATGGGGTACAGCCTGTCGTTCCGGATCAGGTCCCGCAGCCCGGCTTGAATGTGCTCCGGCGGCAGAGTGCCGGTGGAGAAGAACTCCTCCATCAGCTCATCCTGGCCCTCGGCGATGTTCTCGATCAGCTGTTCGTGCAGCGCGGCAGCGCGTTCGGCCAGCGCAGCGGGGATCGGGATCTCGCGGCCCTTGCCGTCGCCATCAGGCGCGTACGTGTAGGCCTTCATGTGAATCAGATCCACCACACCCTGGAAGTCCTTCTCCGCCCCGATCGGCAGCGCCACCGGCACGGCATGGCGTCCGAAAAACTCCTGGATGCTGGTCACGGCGCGGTCGAAATCGCTGCGCTCGCGGTCCAGCCGGTTGATGAAAAACGCCCGCGGCAGCTGGAACTCTTCCGTGTACTCCCAGACCTTCTCGGTCTGCACCTCGACGCCGGCCACCCCATCCACCACGATCAGCGCCGCGTCCGCCGCGGCCAGCGCCATCTTGGTGTCGTACATGAAGAGGTTGAAGCCCGGCGTATCGAAGATATTGAGCTTCATCTTTTTCCACTCCACGGCCGCCAGCGCGGTGGAGATGGTGATCTTGCGGCTGATCTCCTCGTCGTCGTAATCCGTGATCGTGTTGCCCTCGTCCACCCGGGTCAGGCGGTTGGTCACGCCGGCCGCATACAACATGCCCGCCGCCAGCGATGTCTTCCCGCTGTTGCCGTGGCCGACGAGGGCCACATTTCGGACTTCGGTGCTTTCGTAAACCTTCACGCTTTTTGCTCCCCAGGGTCGTTGCGGACGCCTTGGGACGAAGCGCGGCGTCCGCTCGATAGATCTCGAACATTAGAGCGTATCACAAACGGGTTAAATTGCGCGCCGCCGGCGTGTGTTCACGGGCCTTCCGACGCCCGCCGCGCATTGCTCCGCGGCGGTTCCGTCATCTTCCGCCCCCAATACTCATGTCCTGCCCGTGGCTGCCGATAAGAACATGGAATGCGGCGGCCGTCAGCCGGCCGCTCGTTCCGCGCCCGGCGGGAGTAGTGCCGAATTGTCACCCTCAGCCCATCAACCATGTCTTTTGGACGGCGAGACCATCCGTGCGGCACTCGATAGCACCCTGGATCGGTTCGGTCAGAACGATCTGGCGCAGCAGTTCCTGCAGTGCATCGCGGCTAAGGAACCGGACCTGTTCTTCGCCGCCGCCATGGACCGTCTGCGAGCCGCATCGGCGCCGGGTCAGGGAAAGCTCAGCCTGCGCCTGCTGGACCTTCCGGAATTTCTCCTCCAACTGGTGAGTCCCGAGCGCTTGAGCCGCCAGGAACTGGTGGAGGTCTGCCAGCAGTTGATGCAGCATGAACCGCTCCTGGACGTCAAGCTGGCGCGCCTGTTGCCCGGACGCCAGGCCGCCGCGCAGGCGCTCGACAGCGCCACGGCTGTGCGCCTCATGGACGTGCTGGACACCATCTCGCCCGGGCCGCGCCTGAATATGATCATCGGCCACCTGACGCAGCATGCGGACCGTCGCATCGCCTCCAAAGCGGCCCTGCTGATCGGCCGGCGCCTGCACAGCCCGGCCTGGGTGGGAGCCCATCTGGATTCTCCCGACCCCCGCGTCCGGGCCAATGTCGTCGAGGCGCTGTGGGGCGAGCGCACGGCGCTGGCTCTGAAGACGTTCCGCGCCTGCCTGCGGGATGACAACAATCGCGTGGTTGGCAACGCTCTGTTCGGGCTGCATCTGGCCGAGGATCGCGAGGCCGGCCCGCGCAGCCAGCAACTGCTCCACGATCCCCGGCCCGAGTTCCGGCAGACCGCGATCTGGGTGATTGAAAAAACGCGCGATCCGCGCTCAATCACCTGGCTCGAGGCGGCGCAGGCGGACGACCATCCGGACGTGCGCCGCGCGGCGCAAAAGGCGCTCCGGAACCTCACCCCGGACCCGCCCCGGCCAGTCTAGACCTGTTTCGGAATAAGCGTAGCCCGTCGCGTCCGGCCGCAATCAGGCCACTCCCGGATGGGGACAACGAGGGCCGCGGCGCTTGATCGACAGCCTCTGAACGTCGCGCCGAGGGAACCCAAGCGCGCCGCCGCGGCACGCGCAGAGTGTCCCCTCCGGCCACCCAACTCGCGCGGACCGAGTTCACAGAAGCTGTGAATCTGCTCTAGAAGCCGCGCCCCGCCGGGCTCATTCGCTCATCTGTTGCCGCACGTCGACCGGCTGCGGCTCGATGTACAGGATGCGGCGGCAGTTTTCACAGGTGAGGACCTCGGGACTGAGCCGCAGGTCGGCCATATGCTGCGGGCGGATCGACATGTGGCATGCCCCGCAGGTGTCGTCGAACACTTTCGCCACCACCTGACCCCCGCTCATGCGTTTGTGCAGGCGCGCGTAGGTCGACACCAGCCCGGCGGGCAGCAGCGCCACCACCGCCGCCCGTTCGGCGTTCGCGCGCGCCAGTTCCGCCTTATCCGCGGCGCTGCGCGCGCCCGCGTCCCGCTTGCGCTCCTCGACCACCTTCTTCTCTGCGGCCAGACTCAGTTCGGCGGCTTGCACGTTCTTGGCGAGCTGCTCCGCCTCTTCCATCAATTCGAGCGTGCGGTCTTCCGCCTTGCGGATCTCGGCCTCGCAGTAATCGATCTCCTTTTGAAAGGCCCGGTACTGCTCGTTCGTCTTCGCGCCCAGCATCTGGTCCTTCAGCTTGGAGATCTTCTGCTGCTGGGTCTGCACGTCCAGATCCAGCTTTTTCCGGTCGCGCAGGTTGGCCGCCAGGATCGCCTTGTCGGCCTCCAGCTTCTTCAAATGGCCGTCGAGCGTCCGCTCGATCGCGGCGATCTGTTTGGGAAGAGAAGCGATTTCATCGCGCAGTTCAGTGATCCTCTGATCGAGCTCCTGCAGATGCAGCAGCTGGCCCACGTCAGGATGCATTACATCCCAAGTTTAGCAGCCACCGCCGGGAATCGACGCAGCATTGGCCCGCTGAGCGCGCGCGTGGCCATCTCCAGCTCCTCCACCTTCATCGCCCGGCACAGCAGGTACACAATGGCCGCGCCGGCCGGAACGCCCAACAGAATGTCCAGCGCGCGCGCCACGCCCTCGCGATGGATCGCCGCGTGCACGCCCGCGCTCAGTCCCCATACCGCCGCCGCCATCACCGCCGAGGCAAGCAGCACCTTCCACACGACGTCTCGCAGCCGCCGACCATAGACTCCGCCGATGCGGTTGCGCATGATCCAGAACAGCGCCAGAAAACTGATGTTGGCGACGAATGCCGTGGCCAGCGCCAGGCCCGCATGGCCCAGCCCCAGGCGGAATGCGAACAGCCAGCCCAGCCCCGCGTTGACCGCGATCGACGCCAGGCTGGTATACATCGGCGTCCGCGCATCGTTCAAGGCGTAGAACGCGGGGCTCAGAATCTTGATCGCCGAATAGCCCGCCAGCCCGAGCGCATAACAGGCCAGCGCCAGCGAGGTCTGGTGCGTGTCATAAGTTTTGAACTTCACGCCCTGATAGACCAGGCCGATCATCGATTTTCCCAGGATGATGAGCCCCACGGCGGAAGGCACCGTCAGCAGGAACGTCAGGCCCAGGCTGCGCGCCAGCGTCTCGCGGAACTCCTCGGTGTCGCCCGACGCCGCGCTGCGGCCGATGGCCGGCAGCGTCGCCGTCGCGATCGCCACGCCGAACAGGCCCAGCGGCAGCTGCATGAACCGGAAGGCGTAACCCAGCCACGCCACCGGTCCGTCCAGGCCGCGCAGCGGATCGCGGATCGTCGTGGCCAGGATGGTCGTCACCACCACGTTGATCTGCACCGACGCGTTGCCGATGATGCCCGGCCCCATCAGGTGTACGATGTGCCGCAGACCGGGGTGGTTGAAGTCGAACGCGAACTTGAAGCGCATGCCGGCCCGCAGCAGGCTCGGCATCTGCCACAGCAGTTGCAGCGCCCCGCCGATCACCACTCCGATGGCCATCCCATGAATCGGCGTCAGGCCCAGCCGCGGCCCCAGCCAGAAGCCCAGCACCACGCCGCTGCCGACGCTGCCCAGGTTGAACATCGTCGAGGAGGTCGCCGGCACGGCAAACTGATTCAGCGAGTTCAGCACGCCCATGGCCTGCGCCGCCAGCGCCACCAGCAACAGGAACGGGAACATGATTTGCGTCAGCACCACCGCCTCGGCATACTTCTGTGGCGCTTCGTGCACCCATCCGCTGGTCATGATCCGCACCAGCCACGGGCTCGCCACAATGCCCACCACGCACAGCGCGCCGACCACGACGATGATGGCCGTGGCCACCAGGTTGGCCAGGTGCGCCGCCTCTTTGCGGCCCTTGTTCTGCAGGTATTCGACGAAGGTCGGCACGAAGGCCGCCGACAGCGCGCCCTCGGCGAACAGATCGCGCGTCAGGTTGGGGATGCGGAATCCGACCAGGAACGCGTCGTAGGCCATGCCCGCGCCGAACAGGCGCGACATCACGCCCTCCCTCACCAGTCCGCTGATGCGCGAAGCCAGCACCGCGGCGCTGGCCACGCCCGCGCTGCGGAACACGCCTTCCGATTGCGATGCGGGCTTCTGGCCAGCCGGGGGCGCAGCCGGGCTCAGGCGCTCCGCCGCGCGGTCGGAAAGTGCGTCAACTTCAGGATCGGGGTGTGGCAATGCTCTATCCTGATCCTCTCACCCGGCGCGGAACGGCCCGGCCCGTGGCTCGCGCCTGGGCAACCGGGAGCTGCCGGCACTCCCGATGAGCGCCTGAGGCTCCGCGTGGCAACGCGTCTCGTGTTCCCAAATGGGCGCATCAACAGCTCGTGACATGCAGGATTCTCGCCGGAATCACTTCAATTATACGGTCACCGCAAGTGGCGGCCGCGCGGCGCGCGTGCTTCCATTGCAATGGCAAGCACGGCGCCCCTTAGATGAGGTCCACAACGCCGGGTGCACGGGTCTTGTGTGCGCCGCGGACTGGCATTGGCGGAACGCCCGGGCTACTTCTGCGGCTGCGGCGGCGGTGGCGGCGTCTCCGGCTGCGGCTTGGCGAACCTCGCGTCGTCGATCTCGACGTTGTACTTCACGTCCGTGTACTTCGTGATCAGTTCGCCGATGCCCGGCAGCGTGACCTTCATGGTGTAGGGCCCTTTCACGCCATTGCCGATGTCGCGCCAGTCGGAGAATTCGACCGGGATGTCGGCCGGGCCTTGCGGCGTGTCGGTCGTCACCACGGCCTTGGCCATCAGAAACGTCTCGGCGTCGTAATAGCGCACCACGGGCGTGCCTTCCGCCGGCGTCAGTTTCAGCACCCAGCAGTCGCGGTCCCCCACCTTTTCCTTGCCTGTGACCTCGGCCTTGGGGTACAGTTCCTTCCATCTCAATTCGCCATTGAATTGCGCGTCGCGCCGGGCCGCGGCCAGCGCGGCGCCGCTCAGCTCCACCGGCCCGCTGTCCGGCCCGCTGCCCGGCCTCATGCTCCATGCGGTCTTACCGTCGAAACCTTCCTTGACTTCTCCGTAGCCCTCCACCTTGGTCACCGTCATCCGCTTGTCGGGGGCCTTGGCGTATGCCTCTGTCGCGGCCTTCGTGCCCATGGAGACGATGTCCATGGTGCCCGTGGCGACCAGGCTGGTCATCTTCATGAGCGCCTCCCGCCCGCCCGTGGCCTGGATGGACTTTTCCATGATCTCGTCCGGCGTGATGGTCGCCTTGGGCGCGTCTTGAGCATATGCGGCCAGCGTCCACACAGTGGCGGCGGCTAGAATGGGCAATCGCATGGGGATCTCCTTGCTCTTTATACGGACTCCACTTCCGGCGCGTTCCCATGATAGCAACGCCCCGGGCGGGGAGCCCGGCCGGCCATCGACCACTCCTGCGTGGCTGTTCATGGTTCAAAACGGCACACAACGCCGGCTGGCCGCCGCCCCCTGGCTGGGCCGGAAGCCTGCTTTCGCACGCCTGTTCATCGGGCGCCGAAATCTCTTTGTCATGCAGGATCAATGGGATAGGCACACCATATAGATTGTCCTATTGACGACATACAAGATATTGGGGTAATGTTGCCAGTGGATCAGGGCTGCATGAGGCTATAGAGACGCCCCGCCGGGGACGCTCTTCATCAAATACCCAGGAGAGGTTCATGGGACAGATCAGTGTCGAAATCGGAGTCCAGGCTACCCCTTACCGGCGCAGCCTGAAGAAGGAAGAACGCCGCGGATTGCGCTTCGCGCGCTACTTCACGGCCAAGCTCGCCGCCGGGCGCACGCCCTACGACGAAGTGCGCTGGGAGCGGCGCACGGCCTCCATCGGCAACGACAAAGGCGCCGTCATCTTTGAACAGCGCGATGTCGAAGTGCCCGCCGACTGGTCCCAGACCGCCACCAATATCGTCGCCAGCAAGTACTTCCATGGACGCATGGGTTCGCCCGAGCGCGAGACCAGCGTCTCGCAGCTGGTCCACCGTGTCGTGGATACGATCACCGAGTGGGGCATCAACGACCGCTATTTCGCCTCCCTCGAGGACGCCGAGAACTTCCGCTCCGAGCTGGCTCACCTCTCGCTGACCCAAAAGGCCTGCTTCAACTCGCCGGTGTGGTTCAACGTCGGCGTCAAGGAGGAGCATCGCGGCTACGGCTGGTATTTCGACGAGACCAGCGATTCGATCCGCAAGATGGACCGCACCCTGCACCGCCCGCAGTGCTCGGCCTGCTTCATCAACTCCGTCCAGGACACGCTGGAGTCGATTCTCGACCTCGCCAAGACCGAGGGCATGCTCTTCAAATGGGGCTCCGGCACCGGCACCAACCTCTCGCCGCTGCGCGAGGAAAACGGCCTGCTGTGGGGCGGCGGCCGCGCCAGCGGCCCGCTGAGCTTCATGAAGGGCTTCGACGCCTTCGCCGGCGTCATCAAGTCCGGCGGCAAGACCCGCCGCGCCGCCAAGATGGTCATCCTCAACGCCGAGCACCCCGACATCGAGCAGTTCATCTGGTGCAAGGCCAAAGAGGAGAAGAAGGCCCACGTCCTGGTCGACGCCGGCTACGACCCCTCGCTCGACGGCGAGGCCTATTCGTCGATCTTCTTCCAGAACGCCAACAACAGCGTCCGCGTCACCGACGATTTCATGCAGGCCGTCGCCGACGACAAGGACTGGTGGACCAAGTCGGTGGTCAACGGCGAGGCCGTCAAACGCTACCGCGCGCGCGACCTGATGCGCGCCATCGCCGAGGCCACCTGGATGTGCGGCGATCCCGGCATGCAGTTCGACTCCACCGTCAACCGCTGGCACACCTCCAAGGCCTCGGGCCGCATCAATGCCTCCAACCCCTGCTCCGAGTACATGTTCCTGGACGATTCGGCCTGCAACCTGGCCTCGCTGAACCTGATGAAGTTCGTCAACGCCGGCGGCCAGTTCGACGTCGAGGCCTACCGCCACGCCGTCGATACGGTCACCCTGGCGCAGGAGATCCTGGTCGACAACGCCAGCTATCCCACCGAGAAGATCGCCAAGAACTCCCACGACTACCGCCCGCTCGGGCTGGGCTACGCCAACCTCGGCGCGCTGCTGATGTCGCTCGGCGCCCCTTACGACAGCGACCAGGGCCGCGCCTGGGCCGGCGTCCTGACCGCCATCCTGTGCGGCCAGGCCTATCTGACCAGCGCCCGCATCGCGCAGGTGGTCGGCCCCTGCCCCGGCTATCCGCCCAATGAGGACTCCTTCATCGGCGTCATGCGGATGCACCGCGACGCCACCGCCGGCATCGACTCCAAGCTCGTGCCGGCCCCGCTGCTGGAAGCCGCCCAGCTCGTCTGGAAGAACGCCGTCGAGCATGGCGAGCGCTTCGGCTACCGCAACTCCCAGACCACCGTTCTCGCCCCCACCGGCACCATCGGCTTCATGATGGATTGCGACACCACCGGCATCGAGCCCGAGCTGGCCCTGGTCAAGTATAAGAAGCTCGTCGGCGGCGGCGTCATCAAGATCGTCAACAACATCGTGCCCCAGGCACTGATCCGCCTCGGCTACTCGCCGGAGCAGGTCGAGAAGATCGTCTCCCACATCGACTCGACCGGCTCCATCGAGGGCGCGCCCGGCTTGAAACCCGACCACCTGGCGGTCTTCGACTGCAGCTTCCGCTCGGCCAACAGCACGCGTTTCATCCACCACATGGGCCACGTGCGCATGATGGCCGCGGTCCAGCCGTTCATCTCCGGCGCCATCTCCAAGACCATCAACATGCCCGAGGAGTCGGCTCCCGAGGACGTCATGAACGCCTACCTCGAGAGCTGGAAGCTGGGGCTCAAGGCCGTGGCCATCTACCGCGATAACTCCAAGCGCGTTCAGCCGCTCAGCTCCGGCACCGGCAAGGGCGAGCAGCGCGGCGCCGTCGCGCCCGCCATCGCGCCCGCCAAGATCGAGGAGAAGGTCGTCTACCGGCCCATCCGCCGCAAGCTGCCCGAGGAGCGCCAGGCCATCACCCACAAGTTCTCCATCGCCGGCCACGAAGGCTATATCACGGTCGGATTGTTCGACGACGGCACGCCGGGCGAGATCTTCGTCACCATGGCCAAGGAAGGCTCCACCATCTCCGGCCTCATGGATTGCTTCGCCACCGCCGTCAGCTACGGCCTGCAGTACGGCGTGCCGATGAAGTTCTTCGTCGACAAATTCAGCCACGTCCGCTTCGAGCCCGGCGGCTATACCGGCAACCCGCAGATCCCCATCGCCAAGTCCATCATGGACTATATCTTCCGCTGGCTCGGGCTGAAGTTCGTCGGCCCTGAAGCGGCCGCCGCCGAAGCCGTCACCGACTCCATGACCCTCCAGCGCACCGAACCCGAGCCGCAGCAGAAACTGCCCTTCGCCCCGGCCGTCGATGACGCCCCGGTCTGCTCCGAATGCGGCGGCTTGATGACCCGCAACGGCTCCTGCTACAAGTGCGAGAACTGCGGCGGCACCAGCGGCTGCTCCTAACCTCCTCGCCTCACCCGCGCCGCCGTCGCCTCCGCGTCACGACACGCAGGCTGGGGTCACGCCATTCCCTTGTCCACATCGCGCAGGTTGGGAGCGATGCGGCGCAGTATTTCCAGCGTCGGTCCGCGGAACTCGACGGCAATACGCTTTAGGTACTCGGCTGAGCCAGCTTCCACGGCTCTTAGGGCCTCATAAATTGGCCTCCATGCGTCCTTCCATTCCTTCTTAGTGAGCACCTCAAGGAAATCGCGAACCCGACCGGAACCTACGGCCGCCGCCAGGATGGTCTCGATAGCCTGTTGACCACTTGAGAGCAACAGGATTGGATCACCAATCAGCGCGTCGTCGAATGCAACTGAGGCCCGCGGGAAATCCAGCAATTGGGCAAGAGCGACAGCCCTGTAGAGCTTCACGAACGGATTGCCAGTGTCCAGCTCTTCTACCAGATCGCAGACACCAAGCAAGAGTTTGCCGAAGGGCGGGTAATTCCTGACAAGCAATAGCAGCTCCTCCCTCCAGAATTCGATCTTTCGAGCAGCCTCCACGGGGAATTCGCTTGTATCCGCCCCCCCCACGCCGCGCGTACCTGCGCAGGCAATCGCCGTTGTGACCGGGTCGCCAGCTTCGATCTGATGAGCCCTCGCCAAGTACTGCAAGCCCCCGGCAGCATCGCCAAGCTCGCAGTAGAGGAGCACACCGAGGTTGCGCGTCACGCCGGCATTGTTGGGGCGAATTCGGATCGCGTTGCGAAATGCGGTTTCTGCCTCTCGCGGTTTCCGTGCCCGGCAGGCGAGAAACAATGCAAGTCTGGCCCAGATGATCCCACTCTCGGGATCGAGTGTGATCGCCTTGCGGTAAGCGGCCTCCGCTTCCGCCGCCCGCTCTGGTGTCTCCGTGAGCAAGCTTCCGAGGTCATACCAGGACCCGGCCCACTTGGAATCAAGCTCAATCGCCTTGCGGTAGGCCGCCTCCGCGTCCGCCGCTCGGCCTGGTGCCTCCGCGAGCAGGCCTCCAAGACCATGCCAGAACCCGACCCACTCGGGATCAATCTCGATCGCTTTGCGGTAGGCCGCCTCTGCTTCCGCCACCTTCTGCGGGATTCTCGCGAGCAGGTTTCCGAGACCCTGCCAAGCCCCGGCCCTTTGGGGATCAAGCTCGACCGCCTTGCGGTAGGCCGCCTCCGCTTCCTCCGCCCGCTCCGGGGCTTTCGCGAGCAAGTTCCCGAGACCCTGCCAAAACCCGGCCCATTGGGGATCGAGCTCGATCGCCTTGCGGAAAGCGCCTTCGGCCTCCGCCGCTCGCTCCGAGTTCTCAGCCAGAACCCTCGCCAAATTGCCCCAACAACCTGCGCAGCCACGATTCAGTTCGTTCGCCTTTCGATAAGCCATCTCCGCTTCCGCCGCCCGCTCCGGTGTCTTTGCGAGCAGGTCCCCGAGATAACACCAGCCTTCACACCCTTTGGGATCAAGCTCGATCCCCTTGCGGTAAGCCGCCTCCGCCTCCGCCGCACGCTCTGGAATCTCCGAAAGCAGGCTTCCGAGACCACGCCAAGACCCGTGCCATTGGGGATCGAGCTCAATCGCCTTGCGATAAGCCGCCTCCGCTTCCGCCACACGCCCTGGTATATCCGAGAGCACGTTGCCGAGACCGTGCCAGTACCCCGCCCATTCGGGATCAATCTCGATCGCCTTGCGGCAGGCCGCCTCCGCCGCTGCCGCCCGCCCCGGCATTTTCGCAAGCAGTCTTGCGAGACTGTGCCAGAACCTATCCTGTTTGGGATCAAGCTCGATTGCCTTGCGGTACGCTGCCTCCGCATCGGCCATCCGCTCTGGAGTCTTCCCGAGCAGCTTCCCGAGATGGTGCCAGTGCTCGCCCCATTGGGGATCAAGTTCAATCGCCTTGCGGTAGGCCGCCTCGGCTTCCGTCCAACGGCCAGCGCTCTCAGCAAGAACATCGCCCAACCTACCCCAGCAACCACCTCGGGACGGCTCGATTTCTATTGCCTTCCGAACTAATGCCTCCGCCTCGTCGCGGCGGCCTGCAAGCTGTGCAAGCCTTCCAAGGCCGGCCCACGCCTTCGCGGATTTTGGATCCACTTCAATTGCGTTGCGGAAGGCCGCCTCAGCTTCCGCGGCCCTGTTCGGATTCCGCCTGAGGAGATTCCCAAGCTTGACCCAGTGCCCAGCATTTTCCGGATCGCGCCCTATTAACGCCCGAATTTCTGCCTCCGCAGTGAAACCCTCTTTCTTGTCGGGTGGCTTGGCCGGCCCTTCAGGTGCGCCCTCCATTAATTCCAGATAGGGTCCCCAGACCTGCTCCGTGTCGAGACAGTTCTGTCTGAGGTATGCCTCAATCCTGTCGCGCTTCATTCCAGAGGCGAGGACGTACGCGAATGCCGTTTCGACTTCCGTCGGGTTCTCCCTCCACGTCGGCCGGTACCGCTCGATTCGATCCCGTGCGATCCTCTCCAATTCTTCGTTGTCGAAAAAAACACGGAGAAATTCGACGAACCAGCGAAGCTTGGCCCTCACACGCCGGCTAGCTCTCATGAGGTACCAAATATTGAAAAATCGCTCAGCGACCTGATACAGGGCTTTTCTGCTATCCCCGGGATCTGCTTTTTCCAGGATTCCCTGCCGCACAAGTCGAGTCAGCTGAGTGGAAACCGCCCCTGTTTCAAGGCCGCTCTCAGACGCCACCTCCATGGCAGTCACCGGATCCCAATGGAGTGCGACCGCGTCAAGAACCTGCTGGGCTTGAGGAGAGAGTTCGTCAACTCGGCCCTTGTAGGTGGGCGTAACTTGGTCCAGCAGTTGCTCCAAATATTCCCGCGCACCGCCTCGCAGGCCGTCGAGCACGAGATGGAACAGAAGGACAGTGGTGCGGGGATTTCCGCCGGTCAACTGCACCAGGGTACGCAAGCGAGCCACGTCAGCCTCTAGCCACTCATTGACCCGGCGTTTCGCTGTGCCCTTCCCGCTCTCCTCTTCCTCCACTGCGTCGCTCAACTTGAGGAGCAGGCTACGGATCTCCGCAGCAGTGAGCGGCGGCAGAATCTGGATCTGGAAGAACTCGAAAAAGGCCCGACCGTGGTCATATACAGCCTCGCTGGCCTGCGCGGTGGCACCGAAGAAAGTGAGGTCTTCCCGTGAGGATAACAGCTCACGGAGCCGCCACTGCTGTTGTTCATCGAGCATGTCAAACAGGCGGTCCGCGTTGTCCACCAGTAGCAAGAAATTCCTCCGCACCTCACGACTGAATTTGGAGAGAAACTGCGGCGCCTCCTCCTCGACCTCCTCCGGTCGCTTCTTGCTTAACGAGTCAGCGTAAGCCTCGATCTGGCTTACCGCCTCAGTATCCTGGAGGCGCTCCATAGCGTCAGCCACGGCGTCGACGGTATTTAGAAGGAAGCGGTGCAGCTGGTTCACGTTGTACTGTTCCTCCGGGAACACGAGCACGAGGTAGCGACGGTTTAGTTCCGACTCGTCCTCGACACCGTATCGCACTCGCTGCAACAGAGTTGTCTTCCCCATCCCTCGGCTACCGATAATCAGTACCTGCGGAGGTTGTTCTTGCCGCAGGAGATCCATGAGGTGTTCAAAGTCAGATTGCCTCACGTGAAACTGAGCTATCGCCTCCTCTTTACTGAGGGACTGCGGATTGTAGACCGGCACTCCGCCGAATGGAAATGCCCGCTCTTCGCTCAAGGCCGCACCTCCCTCCAGTAACGCCGCAAGAGCGCCGAGCGGAAGCGGACTGTGCTCGCGTCTCGCACGAGATATCCGTCACTTACTAACAAATCGATCACCTGCTTCAACACTTCGGTGCGTTCCCGATCATCGGTGATTTCGTTGCGAAGCCGGATTTCCACGGTATTCATAGCAACTCCGCCTGCTTCGTGGCACGCCATTCCCAAGAGCGTCCCGCAGTGATCCGCCATCCGGCCATCCAGCATCTTGCTCAGGCGCTCGTCCCAATGTTCGAAGTGTGTCCTTCCATGCCGCATCAGGCGTTGCACAGCCGCCTCGACCAACTCAGGCGAAGGCGGACTCTGCCGCTCTCCAACCACTGACCGCAGCTCCTCCATGACAAGATTCAAGTGGAAAGGGATCGGCCACTCGACGGCGGTCATAACGGCATCGATCGTGTCGGCGGTCAGCACCCACCCATAGAATTGCCCTCTTGCCATCAAGTACGAGCGCGCAATCTCCGGCGCAAATGCCCCTAGCTCTATGGGTTGAAGGTCGTGTATTGTGCCCGAAAGCCTCAGCCTCCGGGCAACGGTATCGAGGCCGATTGAACCAGCAAAGAACCAGCGCGGCGGGTATTGCTCACGTAAGCGTTTGAGCCAGAGAAGAAAACGCTCAGCCCTGACGCCGCCGGGATCCTGTTTGACGATGCTGCCGATTAGTAGGGGCAACTCGTCTACGAGCAGGAGCGTCAGCGAGTCGCCAGATGTCAATAGAGATTCCAGCTCGTCTGCAGGTCGCCGCCAGTCGAAGTTCCTCGCCCTGAGTTCAAGCAACCCGGTCTTGAGGACCACTTCTAGGTCGCTGGGTAGATTCTCGCGAAACCTGGCGCCCCACCCACCTGATGACCATGGCGCATCCCGGAGGCCACGAACGAGACGTTTTATGAAATCAAGCTCATCCTCCGCGTCAGGCACCGAGAGATAGACGGACCTAAACCCTCGTGATCCAGCCTCCTTGTCCATGAGATTCAGGACGGAGCTCTTACCCACGCGCCGCGGCGCTAGTAATAGTAAGTTGCTTGTTTTTAATAAATTCCAGGAAGTTGCGATGAACTCCTGGCGATCAAAGAACGCTTCGCCTTCGGCTAGGCGCCCCATAGCTCCGGGTATGCCTTTGGTTTCCATGTCATCATTGTAGCACAACAATTTTGTCTTGCAACAAAAATGTTGTACAACATGCAGACAGCACGCGGCCTCAGCGACGAACCGAACACGGCCGCCGCCCTCACGCGACCTCGCACCAACCGCGCCGCTGGCCGTAAGCGAGCCGGCCAATCGGCTTTTTCAGCAACCCGCTAAGGTCGCAGAGCCGCCTGCCACTTTGGCCCCTACCGCGGACGGACCAGTCCACGCACCCCCCGCGGCGCACACGACCTCCCGATCCCTCCCGCCTCTGCCCAGCGGATCCCGGCGGCCTGTCCCCCGGTCCGTTCCGCTGCCCCCCGACCCCGAATCATCACAATTCATCACTCGTCACATTCCGCAAACCGGTGGCTGGCCCGCTGTCCCAAGGCTCCCTCTCCCCAACTCCGCAACCCCCTCGCCGCCGCGTGGCGAGCGGTGCCCGTCACCCCCGTTTTCTCCCCCATTCATCACAAATCATCACTCGTCACAATCGCGCCCCACCCCCGCCCACCTCCACCCGCCATCCCCAAACCCCACTCCCAAATCACACCCCCTCCTCCACCTCGTTCACAACGATTTCGCTTCCCGTATCTCATTCATTCAATTCACTCCGCCCTTTGC
>JBKQPG010000025.1:0-167049 GCA_052145115.1 Bryobacteraceae bacterium | reverse complement strand
TGCCTTGGTCGTGACACGGTAACGGACGCTTGGGGCGGTGGTGATGAGGTCGATGTTGAACTCGCGCTCCAGCCGTTCCTGCACGATTTCCAGGTGCAACAGCCCGAGGAAGCCGCACCGGAATCCGAAGCCCAGCGCCACGGAGTTTTCGGGCTCGAAATTGAACGCCGAGTCGTTCAGCCGCAGCTTCTCCAGTGCGTCGCGCAGCAGGCCATGCTCGTGGCTCTCCACCGGATAGAGGCCGGCGAAGACCATCGGCTTCATCTCCTCGAAGCCGGGCAGCGGTTCGGAGTACAGGTCGTCGGCGCTCATGATGGTGTCGCCGATCTTGGCTTCGCTGACGGTCTTGATATTGGCGAACAGGAAACCGACCTCGCCGGCCGAAAGCGAGTCGGCCGGGATGGCCTTGGGCGACTGGTAGCCCAGGCCTTCCACTTCGTGCACGGTGCCGTTGGACCACAGCCGGATGCGCTGTCCGATTTTCACCACGCCGTCGAGCACACGGGTCAGAATGATCACGCCGCGGTAGGGGTCGAACCAGGAGTCGAAGATCAGCGCCCGCAGCGGCGCATCGGGATCGCCCTTCGGCGGCGGGACCTTGGCCACGACGGCTTCCAGAATCTCGTGGATCCCCAGGCCCTGTTTGGCGCTCGCGAGCACCGCTCCGGAGGCGTCCAGGCCGATGATCTGCTCAATCTGTTCGCGGATGCGTTCCGGCTCGGCCGAGGGCAGGTCGATCTTGTTGATGACAGGGATCAGCTCCAGGTTGTGGTGGATCGCCAGGTAGGTATTGGCCAGCGTTTGCGCCTCCACGCCTTGGCTCGCGTCCACCACCAGCAGTGCGCCCTCGCAGGCCTGCAGGCTGCGCGAAACTTCATACGTGAAATCGACGTGGCCGGGCGTGTCGATCAGGTTGAGCTGATACATCTGGCCGTCGTCGGCCTTGTAATTCAGCCGCACGGCGTGGGCCTTGATCGTGATGCCGCGCTCGCGCTCCAGGTCCATGGTGTCCAGAACCTGGTCCATCATTTCCCGCTGCGACAGCGCGCCGGTGGATTCGAGCAGCCGGTCGGCCAGGGTTGACTTGCCGTGGTCGATATGCGCGATGATCGAGAAGTTGCGGATGAACGCGGGGTCCATGTTGTAGACTGTAGGTGGCTTAGTAATTATCCCATATGTCTCTAAAGACCTTTGAAGGGAACCTCGACGCCAAGGGACTGCGCGTAGCGCTCATCGCCAGCCGCTTCAACAGCTTCATCACCGACCGGCTGGTGGACGGCGCCATGGACGCTTTGCGCCGTTGCGGCGCGTCCGAGGACGACATCGAACTGGTGCGCGTGCCCGGTTCGTGGGAGATGCCGCTCACGGTGGCGGCGCTGCTGGTCCAGAAGCGCCACGACGCCATCATCTGCCTGGGCGCCGTCATCCGCGGCGAGACCCCGCATTTCGACTACATCGCGGGGGAAACCGCCAAGGGGCTGGCGCAGGCCGCGATGCAGGCCGGGGTGCCGGTCTCGTTCGGCGTTCTCACCACGAACAGCCTGGAGCAGGCCATCGACCGCGCCGGCGCCAAGGGCGGCAATAAGGGCTTCGACGCCGCCATGTCGGCCGTCGAGATGGCCAACTTGCTGCGCCGGGTTCGCAGCCAGGCGAAATAAGGCACGCACTCCGAATGCCGGCGCGCCGCAAATCCCGCCAGCGCGCGCTCCAGGTGTTGTTCCTCTGGGACGTGCGCAAGGTGCCCATCGAAGAGGCCCTCCAGACCTTCTACAGTTCTCTGTATTGTGCTGAAATGGAGGAGGATACGGGCGAGGACAAGGCCTTGCCGGCGGAGCCGGATCCGTTCCTGGAGTCGCTCGCCCGCGGTACGGCCGCGCACTCGGCCGAGCTCGACGCCCTGATTGTCGCACGCGCCGAAAACTGGCGGCTCGAGCGCATGCCGAATGTCGACCGCAATATCCTGCGCATGGCGATCTACGAAATGCAGGTGCTGGACACGCCCCCGGCCGTGGTGATCGACGAAGCGCTGGAGCTCACGCGCCGTTATTCCGATGCGGAGGCGGTGCCCTTCGTAAACGGGGTCCTGGATGCGGTGCGCAAGGTGATTCTGCCGGATGCCGGCGCGGACGCAGCGCCGAAGTGACACCCCCAGGGCGTCATTTCCCGATGCAGAACGTCGAGAAGATGCGGTTCAGGATGTCGTCCGCCGTCGTCGCTCCGGTGAGTTGGTCGAGCGCGCGCAGGGCGGCATAGCAATCCAGCAGCAACATCTCGTGGGGGATGCGCTGGTGCGCCGCTTCGGCCGCCCGCGACAGCGCCTCGCGGCTCTCTTTCAGCAACCCCGCATGGCGCAGATTGGTGATGAAGCCGGCCTCCAGAGCGGTCCCGGCTGCGGGCGCGACGGCCCCGACGATCCGTTGCCGCAGCTCGTCGATCCCCGTCCCTTCAGTCGCTGAAACGGCTACCAGGTCAGCCAATTCCTCCATTTGTCGTTCAAGATCCGCCTTGTTTCCCACCAACAAGTGCGGTCCCCCGCCTTCGACGTGTTCCAGAAGACGCTCGTCGTGGTCCGTCAGAGGCTGCGATAGATCTAATACGACAAGAGTAAGATCAGCATCCGCCATGGCCTGGTAGCTGCGCTCGATGCCCAGCCGTTCGATCTGGTCGCCGCTCTCCCGGATGCCCGCCGTATCCACCAGCTTGACCGGGATCCCGGCCAGCGCGGCGAGCTCCGACACAGTGTCGCGCGTGGTCCCGGGCTGGGGCGTCACAATGGCCCGGTCAAACTGGAGCAACGCATTGAAAAGAGAACTTTTACCGACGTTTGGCCGGCCCACGATGGCCAGTGTCAGGCCATCATGGACCAAGCGGCCGTAGCGGAAGCTATCGATCAGTCCGTCAATTTTTTCTATAATTGACGAAATTCTGGAAAGAAGCTCCTCGCCGGTCGCCACCGAGACATCGTCCTCAGCAAAGTCGATGCCCGCTTCGAGCAGCGCGATCAGCTCGAGGAGCTCAGTTTTGGCCGGTTTGATGAGCCGCGACACGCCGCCTTCCATCTGCCGCGCGGCGACTTTCGCCTGATGTAGAGTCGTGGCCTGAATCAGGTCATTCACTGCTTCGGCCTGCGACAGATCGATCCGCCCATTGAGGAACGCGCGCAGCGTGAACTCGCCCGGCTCGGCCGGCCGCGCCCCCGCCGCCAAGGCCCGCTCGATACAATGGCGCAGCACGACCAGTGAGCCGTGGCAGGAGAGTTCGACCACGTCCTCAG
Organism: Bryobacteraceae bacterium; assembly: GCA_052145115.1. Classification (GTDB taxonomy): domain Bacteria; phylum Acidobacteriota; class Terriglobia; order Bryobacterales; family Bryobacteraceae; genus CAIVVT01. Next base: position 163,775 of record JBKQPG010000025.1, on the reverse strand, counting down.
CCGTGTATGAGCGTGGCGCCCCGAACCAGGTCAAGACCACCTGGTCGACGATTTCTCCTTTTTCATCTATAAGATCCGCAAGCTCGGCGGTCCATGTCCGCCACTCAAATCCGGTCCGGAAGCGGAGCATTGTCGCGGCGATCCGGCGCGCTTCCGGCCCCGAAATACGCACGATGCCCAAGCCCCCCGAGCCGGGAGGCGTAGCAATGGCAACAATCGTGTCGAGAATATTCACTACACTTGGCGCGAATCAGCGCCTGCCACGGCGTGGCGGACCGCCGGAGCGTGGTCCCGAGGGGCGCCCGCGCGGCGGACCATGCCCCGGCCCATCGCGGTGATGAGCCGGCTGAGGCGGCAGCTCGGGCAGCGACGGCATGCCCGCAGGGTACACCACCACGTGCCGCCCCGGGCCGACACCGGAGCTCTCCGTGCGCAGGTCGGTTTCGCCGCGCAGCGCCAGGTGCACCACCCTGCGCTCGCGGCTGTTCATGGGGTTGAAGCGGTAGGGCGTGTTGGTCTCGCGCACGCGCTCGGCCACGGTCAGCGCGCTGAGCCGTAGCTCCTCCTGGCGCAGCAAGCGGAAGTCGTTGGCGTCGAAGCACATCAGCGCGTGCTCGTCGGAGCTCATGCGCAGCGCTTCCTGAGTCAACTGCTCCAGCGCCAGGAGCGCCTCGCCCTTGTTGGCCATCAGGTAGCTCACCTCTGGACCGTCGAACTTGACGACCAGGGTCGGACCCTCGAAATAGGCTTGCGTCTCGTCGCCATCGTACAGGTCGAAGTCGACGTCCAGATCGGCGGCATCCAGGACGCGGTCCAGAAAGTCCTCGACCTGGTCCCCAACGGTGGTGATGTTGTATTCGCGTCTGCTCATGGAATCAACGCCGCCGGCTATCTTTCTTAGCGGTCACTACGGCCGGGGCGGGCGCCGGGGCGGCTTTGTTAAAGAAATACTGCTGGAAGATGCCGACCACGTTGCCAGTGAGCCAGTATAACACCAGCCCGCTGGGCGCACTCCAGAACATGACGCTGAACACCACCGGCATGACCATCATCATGGTCTTCTGAGACGAGTCCGTGGTGGTCGAAGGCGTCATCTTCTGCACCAGCACCTGCGAGACCAACATGCCCAGCGGCAGAATGCGAATCGGGATGGTCTCCGGCTGCGACAGGTCGGTGACCCACAGCCAGTTGGCCCCGCGCAGTTCGATCACGGTCTTGAGCACCTGGTAAAACGCAAAGAAAAACGGCATTTGCAGCAGGATTGGCACGCAGCCGCCCATGGGGTTGATGCCGTGCTTCTGATACAGCGCCATCAGTTCTTCGTTCTGCTTCTGCTTTTTCGGATCGCGCATTCCGACGCCCTTGTATTTGTCATTCAACGCGTCGATCTGCGGCTTCAGGGCCGCCATCTTGGTCATGGACCGCATGCTCGAGTAGCGCAGCGGCAGCATCAGGAAATTGATGATGACGGTCACTCCGATAATCGCCCAGCCCCAGTTGCCGACCAGGTTGTCGTAGACCCAGTGCAACCCCAGGAACAGCGGTTTGGCGATAAACCAGAACCATCCCCAGTCGATGATCTGGTCCAGTTTTGGGTCCGTGGCGCGCAGCACGTCGAGATCCTTGGGACCGACGAAGAACTTGAGTTTCATGTCCGGCTGGCCGCCAACGGCGCCGCCGACATGCGGGATTTCGTCGCCTTCGGGCTTGAGCCGGTAGGCATCCTGCCAGACCTGGAAATCGAGCGCCGTTCCGGGCTCGGGCAGCACCACACCCGCGAAATAGGCGTCCTCCAGACCCGCAAACTGAAAACTGCCGGCGTGCAGGACCGGCCCGTTCTTGGCCACCTTGGCGTCTTCCACCACCAGCTTGTTAGAGGCGCTGTCGAAGTACACGGCGTGCTGCTGCGCGGCCTCGTTGTGCGCGGTCCGGTCGCCGAAGCCGGCGCGCCAGGCCAGCAGGTGCGGCAGCCCCTGCGCGCCCTGCACCACATCCGAGGTGACCATCAGCCGGTAGGCCTTCTGTTCGAAGTGGAACGTCTTGCGGGCCAGCACGTTGCCGTCGCTGTATTCGAATTCGATGGTCAGCGCGTCGGGCTGTTTGACGGTGAACAGGGCTTTGTTCAAATCGCTGGCCGGGGGGGTGCGCGGGAACAGGTACGAGAACGGCCAGCCGGCCTTGGTATTGCCCTCCGCGCTGGTCAGCTCCAGGGGCTGGCCATTGGAATCCTTATAGCGGTAATCCTGGCCCCGCTTTTGAGTCAGCTTCCAGCTCCGGACGGTGGCGCCTTCGTTTGAAAACTCCACCCGGTAGACGTCCGTCTGGATGACCTTGGTCTCGCTGGCTTGGGCCTGCACGACGGGGATCGACGGAACGGCTTTGGCATGCGCCGTGGCTGCTCGCGCCGCCGCCGGCTGGCTTTGAGTTTGCGCCAGTGCCGGGGTCGGCGCGCCGGCCTGCGTTGGCGCCTGGCCCTGGGCCTGCTTCGCGCCCGGCTTGGGCTGCGGATGGAGGGAGGGCATGAAATACTGTGTCGCCACCAACACCAGCCCCATCAGCGCGAAGGCCAGAAGCATGCGGCGCTCCATCGACATCTCTTCGGGCTTCGGCCGGGAATCGGGATTCGGGTCGGTCATAGCAGGTGTGCAATCCTATGGGGCGGGGTCAAGACCGCCGGAAGCGAACGGATGGCATCGGGCCAGGCGCTTCAAGCCCATCCAAATGCCTGGCAGGACACCGTGCCGGCGCACGGCCTCCGCCATGTAGTCGGAGCAACTGGGGTAATAGCGGCAGGCCGAGGGCAGCAGCGGCGAGACCCAGCGCTTGTATCCGGCAAGGATGATCAGCACTAGAGGTTGCATCGTTCCATCACCCGCTCCACCTCGCTGTCCAGCAGCGCTTGCGGAGCCTCCAGCGCCGGCCGCCGCAGATTCCACACAATGCGCCACTCCGGCCCCAGCCGCGCGATCCTGCGCCGCACCGTCTCCCGCAACCGCCGCCGCATCCGGTTCCTCCGGACCGCCTTGCCCAGCGCCCGCGGCGCCGTGAAGCCGGTCTTGGGCCCGTCCGCAACTCCCGACTTCCAGCAGAAGGCCACGAAGGTCCGGCATATCACTTTGAATCCAAGCTCGTAAACCTGGCGAAAATCGGCCGGGCGGAGCAGGCGCCGCGTTTTGGGGAAACCCTGGCCCCGCGCCAGAAACCCGGGAGTGCTATTGGTTGGCGTAACGGACAGCCCGCTCGTCGCTGATGGTCAGCTTGTGGCGGCCGGCGGCGCGGCGGCGCGCCAGCACGGCCCGGCCATTCTTGGTCTTCATCCGCGCGCGGAAACCATGTGTCTTGGCGCGGTGGCGATTGTTCGGCTGAAATGTTCTCTTGGTCGGCATCTCTGGTCCTTTGAATGGCCCTCGCGCCCTGCAGGACAGAGTGCGGGCATAGCACGTGTGCGGCCCCACCTACGGGCAAGCAGGGCAAACTCCAATATAGCGACGACCTCAGGCCGCCGTCAAACCCGCCGCCAAGATCCATCCGTTCTCCAATTCCTTGACTCCTCACCTGGGAATACGCATCTATTGGCTCGTATGGCACTCCAAACAGGCTCCAAAGCGCCGGATTTTACTCTGGCCACCGACTCCGGCGCGCAGCTCAAGCTGTCCTCGCTGCACGGCAAAATCGTCGTCGTGTACTTCTATCCCAAGGCCGACACGCCCGGCTGCACCAGGGAAGCGTGCAGTTTTCGCGACAATCTGCCGCGCTTCGATACCGCCTCGGCGGTGATCCTCGGCGTTTCTCCCGACCAACCGCCGGCCTTGGCGAAATTCAAGACCAAGTACGCCCTGCCGTTCACGCTGCTGGCCGACCCCGAGCACGCCGTCGCCGAAAAGTACGGCGTGTGGGTGGAGAAGTCGATGTACGGCAGAAAGTACATGGGCATCGAGCGGACCACGTTCGTCGTCGGCAAGGATGGCAAGATCGCCAAGATCTTCCCCAAGGTGAAGGTCGACGGCCACAGCGCCGAGGTGCTGGCCGCCGTGGCTGCTCTGTGACGCGATCCGTCCCCACGGCCGGCCGGGGGGAATGCGCCTGCGGCGCGTGTTCGATCGGGGTTCTCTTTGCGGGCTCGAGGGCCGCTATCAGAATGCATCCAGCCGCAAGCGGTGGTCTCCCGGATGCCATTTGGGCGGCAGAAGGCCTGCTGCTCAGATTCGCCGAATCTTCCGTAAGAGGTGTAAGATCGAATCCATGAGCATCACTCGGAGAGGTTTCCTTGAATCCGCGGCCCTGGCGCCGCTGGCCATGCAGGCCGTAGCGGCGGAGCCGGATCCGGTCACGGGCATGCCGATGCGAAAACTCGGAAAGACCGGCGAGAAGGTGTCGCTGCTGGCGTTCGGGGGCGGGAGCCGCTTCCTGGCGTACAAGGACCGCGAGAAGGGGCAGGAAGCGTTGGATATGGCGCTGAAGGGCGGCATCAACTACGTCGATTCCGCATCCGGCTACGGCGACGGCGAAAGCGAGCGATGGGTCGGCGAATATATCCGCGGGCACAAGAAGAACTTCTTCGTCGTCACCAAGATCGATGCGCGCAAGGGGGACGATGCCAAGCGCGAAATCGAGCGCTCCCTCAAGAATTTCGGGTTGGCGCAGATCGACCTGATCCACATACACGGTCTGGGCAATGAGGACGACCTGGCGGCCATCGAGGCTCCCGACGGCGTGCTGAAAGTGTTTCACCAGATGCGCGATCAGAAAGTCGCGCGCTTCATCGGCGTCACCTGCCATCAGAATCCGCAGGTCTTGAAGACGGCGCTGGAGCGGCACGACTTCGATTCCACGCAGATGGCGCTGAACATCGCGCAGATGGGCAATGCGGCGCCGTCGGATCGACCCGGCCGGGGCATGACCGGCGCTTCCGGATTCGAGGCCGTGGCCATGCCGGTGGCGCTCAGGAAGGGCATGGGGCTGACGGCGATGAAGCTCTTCGGCCAGGACAAGCTGGTGGGCCAGGCGCCGTCGGAGAAGCTGATCCGCTACTCGATGTCGCTGCCCATCTCGGCGGCCGTGGTGGGCATGCCGAAGCTCGAGTTCCTGCAGGCCAACATCGGGGTGGCAAGGAGCTTCCGGCCGCTGTCGCCGCAGGAGATGAAGTCGCTGCCGCAGAGCGTCTCGGCGCAGATGCGCGCCTCGCTTGACAGCTTTTTCAGCTCGCATGTGGATTGCTGAAGAACGGGCCGCGGAACTGGCCTCCGCCGGCGCGCAAAGCGAACTGGCGGCCGAGGCCACACGGCTGCTGCGCCTGAGGCAAATATCGCGCAGCCTGACCGGCGAAGACCTGGAGATCGTTTACGAAGACGGGCTGTGGATGCACCGCGCGGGCGGGTTGTGGTTCCCCGACGGGCCCACCTTCGCGTACGTCGAAGGCTGCTGGGCGCAGTGGAGCGAGCGCGCGGCCAAGTACCGCCGCGACGCCGCCGATTACTGGTTCCATGTCTACCAGCCGCGGCCGGGCGACGTGATTGTCGATATCGGCGCCGGGCGCGGGGAGGACGTACTGGCGTTTTCCGAGGCGGTTGGAGCGGCGGGCACGGTGTGGGCCGTGGAGGCGCATCCCGACAGCTTCCGGCTGCTGGAGCGCTTCGCGCGTAAGAACGGCCTGACGAACGTGCGGCTCCTGAATTGCGCGGCCATGGACCGGCGCGGGCGGCTGAGGGTGGAGACGCTGCCGGTATGGGAGTCGAACTACGTGCACGCTGGGCCGGTGACGGCGGCCAGCCGCGAGGTGGAGGCGTTCGCGTTCGACGAAATCCGGGCGCGGGAGGCACTCGGGCGCATCGACTTTCTTAAGATGAACATCGAAGGCGCGGAGCGCTTTGCGCTGCGCGGCATGAGCGAGACGCTAGCGCGCGTGCGCTGGGCCTGCATCGCGGCGCATGATTTCCGCGCCGACCGCGGCGAGGGCGAGGAGTTTCGCACGCACGATTTCGTGGTTGAAACGCTCATCGCGGCGGGATTCCAGCTCAAGATCCGGGCTGACGATCCACGCTACTACGTGATGGAGCACATCCACGCCTGGCGCTAGGTAGGAAGTCTAATTGAGCACACGGTCAAGCAAAGGCCTTCTCCGCTTCTGCGAGAAACAAGATTGCCGCAGCGGTTTGATGTAGGGCGTACGCGACTAGGTAGGCGGGAACTTCTACAACCTCCGTGCCTTGACCGTGGCCACCTAGTTTATTTCTGACCGTGGGGACACCGCCCTCCAAGGTCGCCCGCAGGCCTGAGAAATGCTGAGTCCAAAAAGGCGGAACCAAGCCCTTGCCGAGGATCAGATTGAGCAGGTCTTTGGCCGTCGCTCTTGGATCGTACCCCCAGCCGTGCTCGGAACAGATGACCTTCATCGTGCTTTCGAGAGCCTTCAAGGACTCGTTGAGCGCCTCCTTCATCCTCCCGTGGCGGTAGTGTTCATAACCACGCAAGAACTCCTCCTGAGCGCCCTTGTAGGCAGGCCTGCTGAGGAGCGCCAATGTTGGTTTCACCACCTCTGAGTGGAGGAGTTGAGAGTCTACCCGAATGATCTCACCTTCGAACTGGTATCCAATCCCATGTTCACGAAAACGGCAATTCAGTTCTTCGATCGCTGCATCCGCGCGCTGCGAGGCATCCTTTCTGATCAGATATCCGAACTCCCTTGTACAGCGGTCAATGGCCCTGAAGGAGAGTTCAATGGCATCCAATACCCTCTCATGGTCCGGTTCGTTGAGGAGGAAGGCTCTCAGTTCTGAGATGAATCCCCCCTCATAGGAGCTCACCATATCAGATAGTTGGAAAACGCCATACTCCCGACGCAGGGTCTCGACAATGAATTGGTATGTCTGACGCACCTGCCGGTGCATGTCGTGATATTCCACATCTGCTCCCAAGGCGTCGTGCCAGATCTGCACAACCTGAACCCGAAAGGCTTGTGGGATTTCATCGTATGTGTATACGTCCGGCGTTTCACCCCTCAGGGCTCTCTGTCGCTTGGAAAAGAGGTCAAATACGCTCATGGACCCTCCTACCCCTTGGAGTGCCATAGCTCAAATAGAATTCAGCCGTGATCTCCCCAGTCATGATGACATCACATCCGTTGCCCCCTGGCTAGCGGCACTAAACCACATGGCTACGATCCCAGCTTCTTCAGCAGCCAGGCCATGTTGCGGCCGAGCGTCTGCATCGTGCGGATGCCCTCGGCGTCGTTTTCCACTTCACCGATCTCGCGGCCGATCCCGATGTTCCAGTAGCTCGACCCGGGGATGATCATCTCGGTGATCAGGAAGAAGTGGTTCATCGTGTCGAAACCGTGGATCGCGCCAGCGCGCCGCACGGCCAGCACCGCCGCGCCAGCTTTGCGCCGGAACAGCCCGCCGTTGGCGCCCGAGACCATGCAGGCGCGGTCGATGAGGGCCTTGATCTCGGACGAGACGTCGGCCACGTAAGTCGGCGAGCCGAGCAGAATGCCGTCCGCGTCGATCATCTTCTCGATGAGCATATTGCCGTCATCATGGGTCTGGCCGCAACGGCGGTTCTTGTTGGCCGCGCACTGGCGGCAGGCGACGCAACCGTGGATGGTCAGGCCGTGCAGCTCGACCAGTTCCGTCTGGATGCCCTCGGCGGCGATTTCGGCGAGGACGTAGTTGAGAAGGATGGCGGTGTTACCAGCCTTGCGGGCGCTGCCGTTGATGGCGAGGACTTTCATGGCGCTGAATCCGAGAAAGAGAGTGGAAAGACCCATTCTCGCATTCGTGACAACGCCCGCGCAGGCGGCTCACGCGTCCAGCATTTCAACCAGCGTCAGCACCGTTCTCCAATTGCGGAATGTGCTGACCGTCGCGAGCTTTGAATCGAAGTAGCCAGTGGTCAGCTTGGTTCTTGCGAAGCCGTTGGGGCAGCGCAGGTAGATCTCCCGGCCATGGACCACGAAGGCGTCGGGCGGAGAGCGGTCGGGGTCGAGAGCGGCGACTCGCGCCGGAGCCGGCACGCCCAAGAGAAAGCAGACTGCCAGTTCGCCGGGGTTTTCTCCATCCCCCAGGAGCGGGTTGTGGGCACTGATGGTCCGCATCTCCTCCGCCGAGCGGAGCACCACCGGCACAGTGAATCCGAAGCGGCCGGCAATGCCGCGTGTGATCAAGCCGGGCAATTCCCGGGCGAGCGGCGGATCGGCCTTGAAAACGATGTTGCCGCTCTGGATATAGTTCCTGACGTGGGCGCATCCGGCGGCGGCGAACATGGCGCAGAGGTCCTTCATCGGCAGCTTGTTCTTCCCGCCCACGTTGATGCCTCGCAGCAGCGCGACATAGGCGCGCGGCAAGCTCTGGCCTTGGACTGCGGATGGGCGGCGGTTTGACATCTTTCCCGTGCCCGTCAGAGATTGTACGACGCTCGGGAGGGTCTCATTCGGCTTCGACGACCTCCGCGCCGAGGGCGTGGAGCTTGGGGATGATGTTCTCGTAGCCGCGATGAATGAGGCTCGTATTGGTGAGCGTGGAGGTGCCTTCGGCGACCAGCGCCGCGATCACGTAGGAGAAGCCGGCGCGTAGGTCGGGAATGAAAATCTCGGCGCCGTGCAGCGGCGTCGGACCGACGATGACGGCGCTGTGCAGGTAGTTGCGCTGGCCGAAGCGGCAGCGCAGCCCGCCCAGGCATTCGCGGTACAACTGGATCTGCGCGCCCATGCGGTTGAGCGCCTCCACGTAGCCGAAACGCTCCTCGTAGACGGTCTCGTGGACGATGGACACGCCCGCGGCCTGGGTCAGTGAAATGACGAACGGTTGCTGCCAGTCGGTCATGAATCCCGGGTGAACGTCGGTCTCGAGCACGGTGGAGTGCAGGCCGAAGTCGCGCCGCCAGAAGGCGATGCCCTCGCCGGTCACGTCAAAATCGCCGCCGATTTTGCGGAACTGATTGAGGAACGTCATCATGTCCACCTGGCGCGCGTTGCGGACGAAGATGCGCCCGCCGGTGGCCGCGGCGGCGCTGGCCCAGGAGGCGGCTTCGAGGCGGTCGGGCATGGCGGCGTGATCGTACCCTCGCAGCTCGCGCACGCCCTCGATGGTGATGACGCGGTCCACATCGACCGAGATGATGGAGCCCATCTTCTGGAGCGCCATGATCAGGTCCATGATCTCGGGCTCGATCGCCGCATTGGATAGTTCGGTCTTGCCATGCGCCAGCACGGCCGCCAGAATCACCTGCTCGGTCGCGCCGACGCTGGGATATTCGAGGTGCAGCTTATTGCCGGTCAGGTGCTCGCAGGTGAGGTGCGCATTGCCGGTCGCGTCGTGCAGCGTCGCGCCCAGGTCCTGCAACCCGCGGATGTGGAAATCGACCGGCCGCGATCCGATGCGGCAGCCGCCCAGGCTCGGCACCGGCGAGGCGCCGAAACGGGCCAGCATCGGCCCGCAGGCCAGAATCGGAATGCGGCTCCGGCCGGAGAAGGTCTTCAGGACGCGGCGCTCCATGGGGCGCAGATTGGCCGCGCAGATTTCCAGTACGCCTGGTTCGGGCTGGCTCACCTCACCGCCCAGCGCGCGGATCAGCTCGGAGACGATGGCCACGTCGGCAATCCCGGCCACGTTGCGCAAGGTGCACTTTTCGCCGGTGAGCAGCGCCGCCACCATGATCTTCGGCAGCGAGTTCTTGGCACCGCGCAGCGCCACCTCTCCGGCCAGCGGGCGTCCGCCACGGAGGATCATGCGTCCGGCCGAGATGGCTGTGGCGGTGCTCATCAGAAGAGTCTTCTATCCTGGCGCAGAATGGGCGGCGTGTCGATGTCGTCCAGCGCGAAATCGTCGTCGCCGTCACTGATCGGCACGGGTTCCGGAAGGGCGTGCTGAGCCTCTTCCTCCGCCGGCGCCGCGGCCGGCTCCCGCGGCGTTTCGTCCGGAACAAAGTCCAACTCGAGTGGGGCCTGCGGATCGCCGGCGTACTCCTCCTCGGCCTCGAAATCCAGTTCCGGCGCGGTTTCCAGTTCCGGCGCAACTTCGGGCTCCAGCGCGGCTTCCACTTCCGAGGCAACTGCGGGCGGTGCGGCCGAAAGCTGCTCCACCACGGCGCCCGCCGCGGGCGCCGGCGCCTCGGCCCCGGCCTGGGCCTGAGCCTGTGGCACGGCGCTTTCCGGGCTGGCGTGCGCTTTCACCAGCGGCGCCTGAGCCTGGGGCAACCCAGCTCTCTGGAATCCGGTGGCGATGACCGTGACCTTGACCTCATCGCCGAGGGACTCATCGGGCACGATTCCGAAGTTGATCTGCACATCCTCGATGCCGGCGGCGTCGCGGATCAGCTGGCAGGCCTCGTACATGCCGTGGAGCGAGAGATTGGCCGAGGCGGTGATGTTGATCAGGATGGCGCGCGCGCCCTGCAGGCCCGACTCGTCGATCAGCGGGCAGCGGATGGCCGCGCGGGCCGCCTCGACGGCCGCATTCTCGCCGCGCGCCGAAGCCGTGCCCATGATGGCGAAGCCCATGCCGGTCATGATGGAGCGCACATCGGCGAAGTCGCGGTTGATCAGCCCGGGCGTCGTAATAATGTCGCTGATGCCCTGCACGCCCTGCCGCAACACGTCGTCGGCGAGGCGAAAAGCCTCGAAGAAGCTGGTGCCCTTGGGGACCATTTCCACCAGCCGGTCATTGGGGATGGAAATCACCGTGTCGACGGTGGCATGCAGCTCGGCCAGGCCCATGTCGGCCTGGCGCATGCGGCGCGGTCCCTCGAAGCTGAAGGGGCGGGTGACCACGGCCACGGTGAGCGCGTTCAACTCCTTGGCCAGCGCGGCCACCACCGGCGCGGCGCCCGAGCCCGTGCCGCCGCCCAGCCCCGCGGCGACGAAGACCATGTCCGCGCCCTCGAGCACCTGCACGATGCGGTCGGTGTCCTCCAGCGCCGCCTGGCGGCCGATCTCCGGATCGGAGCCCGCGCCGAGACCGTGCGTGATGCGCTCGCCGATGGGGATGCGGTTCGGACACCTCGAGGCGCGCAAGGCTTGAGCGTCGGTGTTCATCACGTAGAATTCGACGCCCCCCAGGCCGGCCTCGATCATGCGACTGACGGCGTTCGAGCCTCCGCCACCGATGCCGATCACCTTGATTCGCGTCCCGCCCAGCGCCTCGTCCTGAATTTCGAACTTCAGCGGATCCGGCTCTGCCATGATTCACCCTTTCGCCTGCGGCCTGTCATCAGCCAGTCTTAATTCTGGCCTGTTTTCATCGGCTCGTAAACAGGTCCCAGAAATGAGGCCCGCGCCGCCGCGTTTCCCGCCGCTGGCCCAACCGGGCGGCATACATGGCGAGGCCCGCCGCGACGGTCCATTCGGGCGTCAGCAGCTCGTCCGGCCATTGCCCGATGCCGCGCGGCAGGCCCAGCCGGGCGGGACAGTTCAGGACCTTCTCGGCCACTTCGACCATCCCTTCCAGTTTCGATCCTCCGCCGCACAGCACGGCTCCCTCGCTGAGCGTCATGTCGCGCGCGTAACGCACGCGGAAATCCTCGACGTAGTTGAACAACTGCACCGCCCGCGCCTCGAGAATCGCGACCAGTTCCCGGCGCGCAATCTCGCGCGACGTGCGCCCGCTCTCGCCTGGAATCCCGATCACGATGTTGTCGGCCGACAGGCCCGCCAGTGCGCAGCCGTAGTTGAACTTCAGCCACTCCGACTCCTCAAAGGAGAGGGCCCGGACTTTGCCCACATCCATGGTGAAATGGTCGCCCGAAATCGGGATGCCGACGGCGAACAGCATCGAGTCGCCGTCGTAATAGCTCAGATTGGTGGAGTGCGCGCCGATGTCGATCAGCACCACGCCCCCCTGGCGCTCCGCGGGCAGGATGCAGGCGTAGGCCGCGGCCATGGCTTCGAAGACCGTCTCCTCGACCTTGAGCGAGGCCTGGTGCACGGCGCTGACCAGGGCCTGGTGTTCCTGTTCCGAGCAGGTCACGAGCAGGGCGTGCGCTTCCAGGCGCAGCGCCTCGACGTTCAGCGGATGGGCCAGCGGAGCCTGGCCGTCCACGGTGAAGTCCTGCGGCAGCACCTGAAGCAGCGAGCGGTCGGCCTCGAACTTGGCCCGGGCGGCCATTTCCACGGCGTAGACCATGTCGCCGCGCTCGATCGGCCGGCGGTGGCCGAATTCGTACAACCCGCGCCCCTGCTGGCAGCGCACGCGCGGTCCGCCCACGCCCACGACAGCCGAACCGATGGCCTCGCCGGCGCGTCCTTCGGCCTCGCGGATGGCCTGTTTCACGGAGTCGGCCAGGGCCGTCTGGTCCGTGATCTGGCCGCGGTGCCAGCCCCGGGACGAGACGGCGGAGTGCCCGCGATAGTAGAGCTTGTCGTCTTCCAGGCCCAGCGCCACGACGCGCACCCGCGCGCCCCCGGCATCCAAACCGACCGCCAATGGTGATTTCTTGGCCACTTTCGCTCCTACTTGCGCGCCGTGCCGGCCGATGGTTCCAGTTCGATGGCGACGATGCGGCCCTCGTTGGTCAGATCGTATTCCTTACGCGGGTCCAACTGGTCCCGCATACTCTCATATTGTTTCAGGAACAGTTCCAGCCGTTCGAAGAACTGCTCTCCGCCGAGGTTCAAGAAGAACGTCTGGCCGTTGACCACGCAGCCGACGCGGATCTCCTGCGGGCGGCTGACGTCCAGCTCGACGATCTGCGGCTTGTGCTGGCGCAGCACGCGCAGCACCCGGAGCATCAGATCGACCTGCTGGCGCCTCGTCTCGACATCGCTGTCCTCCCGCACGCCGGTCAACAGCGGCAGGCCCGGCGGCGCCGCACCCCGCACACTCAGAATCACCCCCTCGGCGTCGATCAGCATGGGCTTGAATAGGACCGGGCTGTTGAAATCCCCACTGGCGCCTTCGGCCACGCGAATAAAGGCCACCGGGCTGCGCTCGAAGATCTGCACGTCGACGCGATTGGGCCATACGCGGCGCACCACGGCGTCGCGCACCCATTCGACGCCTTTCAATTGCAGGCGGCGCCTGGCGGGGTCCAACTCGTACAGGCTGCGCCCGCGGTCGGGTTCGAACACCGCCAGCACGGCCGCCTTGGAGGCGCGCCGGATGCCGCTGACCTGGATCGCGTCGCTGGCGGCATCGAAGTCGCGGGGCGCGATGCGGAAACGCGGATCGTGGATCAGGAATGCCTCGGCCTGCCAGGAGAGCCAAGAAAGGCCCAGCAACACCAGCGCGGCCGCGAAGGTCCAGCCCGAGATGACCAGCGCGGTGCGCCAGGCCGGGCGCGCGGCGGGCGTCTCGTCCGGGGAGTCCCGCGGATCATCCTCAGTTTCCCGTGCCTTGCGTCTGGCCACTGTGCTCTCCCTTTCTCAACGCTTGCAAGACGAGCTCGGCCGCCTCCGTGATGCTGCCCGCTCCCAGAGTCAAGATGGTGTCACCGGCGCGCGATGCGGCCGCCGCGCCGGCCGCGGCAGCGGCCACGGAACCCGCGTACTCGGCGTCGGGATGGCCCGCCGCGTGAATCCGCGCCGCCAGCGCCGGCGCGGAAATGCCCTCGATGGGCGGTTCGGAAGCCGCGTACAGATCGACCACGCGGACTATGTCGGCGTCCCGGAAGCAGTCCGCGAACTCGTTCATCAAGGCCCGCGTGCGGGTGTAGCGGTGGGGCTGAAAAAGGACCATGAGCCGGCCCCGCGCCACCGACGGCCGCAGCGCGCGCAGCGTGGCGCGGATCTCCGCGGGGTGATGGCCGTAGTCGTCGACCACCGTCACGCCGCGCTCCACGCCCTTGCACTCCATCCGGCGGCCGGGTCCGCGGAACGCGGCCAGCGCCGAGCGCACGGTCTCGATCCCGGTGCCCAGCTCCAGCGCCAGAGCCGCCGCCGCGGCGGCGTTGAGGATGTTGTGCTCGCCGAGAACCGGCGCCTCGAAGCCGCCGAGCGAGGTTCCGTCGAGTACTAGTTCGAAGGAGATCCCCGCGGCGCCCGCCACCGGCCGCACGATCCTCAGGCGGGCCTGGCTCGAGTTCCCATAGGTGATGACGCGCCGGCGGATTTGCGGCAGCGCCCGCGCCAGCTCCGCGTCATCGATGCAGGCGGCCACGGCACCTTGCCAGGAAACGCGGTTGGCAAAATCGACGAACGCCTGGCGCAGGCCTTCGAAGCTGCCGTAGTGCTCCAGATGCTCGTGGTCGATATTGGTAATGGCCGCGGAGTGCGGCGCCAGCAACAGGAAGGACCCGTCGCTCTCATCGCTCTCGCAGATCAGCAGGTCGCCAGTGCCCAGCTTCGCGTTGGCGCCGTCGAGGGCTGGCACGCTGCCGCCCACGACGATGGTCGGCTCCAGCCCGGCCCGCAGGCAGATGCTGGCGAGCATCGTGGTGGTGGTGGTCTTGCCGTGGCTGCCGGCGATGGCCACGCCGCGCCGGGCGCGCATCAGTTCCGCCAGCAGCTCGCCGCGCAGCACCACCGGCAGGCCGCGGCGGCGCGCTTCGGCCAGTTCCGGATTGCCGGCATCAACGGCCGAAGTGATGACCAGGGCGGCGGCGTCCGGGGCGAGGTTGTGGGCCGCGTGGCCCTGCAGGACGGGGATGCCGAGGCTGGCCAGCCGCTCGGTCACGGGCGTCAGCCGCAGGTCGGAGCCGCGCACGGCGCAGCCCAGCTGGTGCATCAGCTCGGCCAGGCCGCTCATGCCCGCTCCGCCGATCCCCGTGAAATGCAGTGCCTGAGGCTTATCCAACATCCCGTACCCTTATTGTTTCGGCCATTCCGCGCCGGCGTCAACGCGCGGCGGCGATCTGCTCCAATACGTCCGCGGCCCGTTCCGCCCCGCCGGCCCAGGCCCGGCTGCGCGCGCAGCGGCCCATCCGTTGTCTGCGCTCAGGGTCACGCGCCAGCGCCACGACCTCCTCGCCCAGCCGCTTGCCCGTCAGCCCATCCTCCAGCAGCGTGACGGCCGCTCCGGCGCGCGCCAGCGCCTCGGCGTTGTGGCGCTGATGATCGTCGGCCGCGAAGGGGAAGGGAACCAGGATCGCCGGGCGGCCCGCCGCCGCAATCTCCGCCACCGCTCCCGCGCCGGAGCGGCTGACGATCAGGTCGGCGTCCGCGTAGGCCGCCGCCATGTTTTCGATGAACGGCGTCACGAGACCGTCCAGGCCCGACTGGGCGAAGGCCTGCCGCAGCGCGTCGAACTCCGCCGGCCCGCTCTGGTGGATCCAGCGCATCCCGGGGAGCATACTCTTCAACCTCGGCCAAGTCTCTCTCGCGACGCGGTTCAGGGCGCGTGAGCCCTGGCTGCCGCCCGTCAGCAACACCGTAAAAGGGGCGTTGCTAGGGCGCTCGCCGAGTGCAAAAAACTCGCGCCGCACGGGGAGTCCGCAGATTTCGCTGCGCCCTTCCGGGAAATAGCGCCGCGCCTCGTCGAACGCTACCAGCGCCCGCCGGACGAAGCGCGCCATTGAGCGCGCCACCAGGCCCGGCATGGCGTTTGGTTCCATGACCACCATCGGCGTGCCGCCGAGCGCGGCCGCCGCCATGACCGGCGCCGCCACGTAGCCGCCCATCGAAAACACCGCCGCCGCTCCGCGCCGGCGCAGGATGGCGCGCGCGCGCAGGACGCTTTGCGGCAGCTGCCATAGGGTGCGCAGCGCGCGCGCCAGACCCACGCCCTTCCAGCCGCCGATCTCGATCCACTCGATGGGGAAGCCGGCGCGCGGCGCCAGTTGCGCCTCCATGCCGCGCCGGGTGCCGATGAACAGCGCGTCGTGGCCGCGGCGCCTCAATTCGCCGGCCACGGCCAGCAAGGGCATCACGTGCCCGCCCGTGCCACCTCCCGCGAAAACGAACAGAATGGGAAGTCCCTCCTCGGCGTTATCTCGTCGTCGCCCGGTCGCTGACGCTCAACAGCAGGCCAAACGTAATCAACGTGCACAGCACGGCGCTGCCGCCGTAACTGATCAGCGGCAGCGGAATGCCCTTGTTGGGCAACAATCCCAGCACCACGCTCATGTTGAAGAACGCCTGCGCCGTGACCAGCGTGACGCAACCCAATGCCAGGTAGCGGCCGAAAGCGTCGGGCGTAAGCCAGTACAGCCGCAGCCCGCGCCAGAAAATGAAAAAGTAGGCGCCCAGCAGGGCCAGCGAGGCCACCAGCCCCGTCTCCTCGCCGATCACGCCGAAGATGAAATCGGTGTGCGCCTCGGGCAGAAAGCCAAGCTTCTGTGTCGAAGCCCCGAGTCCCACGCCCCGCACGCCGCCGCTGCCGATGGCCAGCTTGGCCTGGCGCTGCTGATGCTCGGCGTCGCGCGTGACGCTGGTTTCCTCCAGCCGCCGGGCGAGCCAGTGCAGCCGCGGGTCGCTTTGGATCTTCTGTTCCGTGAGGCCGAAATAGCTGGTCATGCGGATAATGCGCGCCGGCTTCTGCCAGATGAAGCCCACGGCCAGAACCGCCGCCAGCGCGAGCGTGAGGTAGAAATACCGGCGCTCGATGCCGGCCACGAAGAAAACCGCCACCGCGGGCGTGAGCAGAACCAACGCCGTGCCCAGGTCGCCGTAGCCGATCAGCCCGGCGAGTCCGCCCACCACCAGCGCCGCCGGGAGCAGCGTGTAACGGTCGTTGATCTTGTTCTCCCGGCGCGCCACGAACCACGCCAGAAACACGACCAGCACCGGCTTGGCCAATTCGGAAGGCTGGAACTGCAGACCGGCCAGGCGGAACCAGCGGTGCGCGACCGGATCGGCGAAGATGACACCGATCAGCAGGATGAACAGCAGGTTGATGGGCAGGAAGACGTACAGCGGGTGCTGCAGCTTCTGGTAGTCCATCCGGCGCAGCGCAAACAGGCACAACAGGCCGGCGACGGCCGCGGCGAACTGCTTTTCCAGGAAGTCCCAGGCTCTCTCGGGCTGCCAATTCTCCCCCTGGTTCAAAATGCGCGGCGCGGTGCTCGAGGCGCTGAACACCATCACCAGTCCGAAGGCCAGGATGATGAGGATGGCGATGAACATCGGCCAGTCGGTATGGATGCGCGCTGGCATGTCGGCGCTAGCTCCGCTCCTCGAGCGCCCGGACCAGGTTCTTGAAATGCCGCCCGCGCTCGTCGTAGCCCGAATATTGATCGAAACTGGCGCAGGCCGGCGAAAGCAGGACCACGTCGCCGGGCACGACGCGCGCCGCCGCACGCGCCAGCGCTGCCGCCATGTCGCCGCAAGAGGTCACGGGAACCGGCAGGCCGTCGAGATAGGGCGCGATCTTGGCGGCCGCCTCGCCGATCAGCAGCACGCCGCGGGCGCGCGCCGCGATCAGCGGGCGCAGCGGCGTATAATCGCTGTTCTTGTCGCGTCCTCCGAGAATCAGCCAGATCCCCGACTCGAAGCTCTCCAGAGCCTTGATGGTGGCGTCCACGTTCGTTCCCTTGGAGTCGTTGAAGTACCGCACTCCGTTGAGAGTGCGCACGAATTCGATGCGATGCTCGACGCCCGGGAAAGAAGCCACGGCGCGCCGCAGCGCCTCCAGCGGCGCACCGGCGAGATGCGTGCAGCAGCCGGCAGCCAGCACATTCTCAATATTGTGGCGGCCTTGCAACTGCACTTCGCTGCGCGGCATCCAGAATTGGGCGTTGGCCACCAGGTCCGCGCCGTCCATCCAGAAACCGCGCTGCACCGGCCCGCCGGCCGAGAATTCGAACACCGTACCGGCCGTTTCCACGGCCGATTGCCAGGACAGCGCGTTTTCGGCGTTGAGCACCGCGAAGTCGTCCGGCGTCTGATGGTGCAGGATGCGCCGCTTTGCCGCCGTGTAGTTTTCGAGCGTGCCGTGGCGGTCGAGATGATCGGGAGTGATGTTGAGAATGGCTGCGATTCGCACGTGCAACGTGTCGGCCAGCTCGAGCATGAAGCTCGACAGCTCCAGGACGTTCCACTGGTCATCGCGCGAGCTGTCGAGCATTGCCGCCAGCGGCGTGCCGATGTTGGCGCCCACCTGGACCGCAATGCCGCTCTCCTTCAGCAGGTGGCCGCACAGCGCCGTGGTGGTCGTCTTGCCATTGGACCCGGTAATTCCCAGCACGGGACCGCGCAGGAAGCGCGAACAGAACTCGAGCTCGCCCGTGACCACAATGCCGCGCCGCCGCGCCTCCGCCAGCAGCGGCAGTTGCGGCGGCACGCCGGGCGAAAGAAGGATCGTCTCCACGCCCTCCAGCGCGGCCTCGTCCTGGCCGGCCAGCGCAATCCGCGACTGCTCCAGCCGGCACGCATGTTCGGGCTTCAACTCGTTCAGCGGCTTGCGGTCCACGGCCCGCACCCGCGCGCCACGCCGCACCAGGAACTCGGCCGTCGCCACGCCCGATTCGCCCATTCCGAAGATTACGAATTGTCGATTCCCCAGGTCCATGAGTGCGGCCACACTTAACGCAGTTTCAGGGTGGTCAGCGCGAACAGCGCCAGAATCAGCCCTGCGATCCAGAAGCGGATTATAATCTTCGATTCGGTCCAGCCCAGCTTTTCGAAGTGATGGTGAATCGGCGTCATCAAGAACACGCGCTTGCCGCGGCTCTTGAAGCTGCCCACCTGAATGATGACGCTGAGCGTTTCGATGACGTACACCCCGCCGATGAAGGGCAGCAGCAGTTCCTGCTTGATCAGGACCGCCACCACGCCCAGCCCTCCGCCGAGCGCCAGCGAACCCACGTCGCCCATGAAAACCTCGGCCGGATGGGCGTTGTACCACAGGAAGCCGATGCACGCCCCGGTCATGGCGGCGCAGAAGACCGTCAGCTCCGCGGCGCCCGGCAAGCGCGCGATGTCGAGGTAGTTCGCAAACCGCGCGTGGCCGCTGATGTAACACAGCACGGTCATCGCGCCCGCGGAGATGATCATCAGGCCCACGGCGAGCCCGTCCAGTCCATCGGTCAGGTTCACGGAGTTCGAGCAGCCGACGACGACCAGCCACAGGAAGGCGAAGAAGGGCAGAAACGCCAGCGGCCAGGTCCAGAGGTTCCGCATCAGTGGTCCGATCAGTAGTCCCGGACGAAAGCTCTTGAAGAACGGCACGTTCATGGCCGTGGAGTACAGTTGCAACCGCTCCATGGTCATCAGGATGCCGCCCAGCAGCAGCACCAGCAGGATCTGCAACAGCATCTTCTGCCGCGCTGTCAGGCCCAGGTTGCGACCCCGCCGGATCTTCGCGTGGTCGTCCAGAAAACCGATGGCGCCGAAGCCCAGCAGCCCCAGCAGCGCCACCCAAACGTAGAGGTTGGCCAGGTTGGCGAACAGCAGCGTGGGCACCACGATGGCCGTGATGATCAGCAACCCTCCCATGGTCGGCGTGCCGGCTTTCTTGAAATGAGTTTCCGGACCGTCCTCGCGAATCGGCTGGCCGATCTGCATCTCGTGCAGACGCCGGATCATCCATGGGCCCGCCAGGATCGCCACCAGCAGCGCCGTGATGCTGGCCAGGAAGGTGCGGACCGTCACGTATCCGAAGACGCGGAACGGTGGCAGGATCCGGAACAGCTTTTCGTACAGCAGCCAGTACAGCATGGCTAACGCAGGAACTCCTCCAGTGCGACTTCAACGTGCGTCCCGCGTGAGCCCTTGAACAGGATGCAGTCGCCGCGCCGGGCGATGGTCTTCAGGAATTGGCCGGCCGGGGCGGGCTCGTCGAAAAAGTACGCGGCGCCGGCCGTGAGGCCAGCGCCCCTGGCTTCATCCACCAGGTGGCGAGCCGCGCCGCGTATCCCAACGAGCACAGATACCTCACATTGTACGGCGTGCCGCCCCACGCTGCGGTGCAGCTCCTCCGAGAACTTTCCCAGCTCCAGCATCTCCCCCAGCACGGCGATGCGACGCGCGGCCGAAGTCACGGCCAGCAGGTCGAGCATCATGCACGCCGCTTCGGGATTCGAGTTGTAGCAGTCGTCCCAGATCACCACGCCGCCGCGTTCCATCCACTGCAGCCGCATCTGCGGCGCTTCCAGATGCGCCACTGCGTCCTTCAGCGACGCCACGTCCAACCCCAATGCGCGCGCCGTGGCCAGCGCCGCCAGCGCGGCCATCAGGCCGCCGCGCGCCGGCAGCGGGCAATGGAATCGCCCCGCGCCTTGCAGCGTGAAATCGCAGCCGTCGGCCCGCCATTCCACGCCGGCGGCCATCACGTCGCCGCTGGAGGCTGCGTGGGCCATCGATGTGCCGAAAAAAATCGCCCGCCCCGGGTGAATCTCCGCGAACCGCCGCACGCGCGCATCGTCGGCGTTCAGCACGGCGATGCCATCCGCCGGCAGCGCCTCGATCAGCTCGCGCTTGGCCAGCGCAATTGCTTCGATGGAGTCGAAGCTCTCGATGTGCGCCGTGCCCACGTTGGTCACCACGCCGATCTGGGGCTGGGCGATGGAGGCGAGTTCGCGGATCTCTCCGGCATGGTTCATCCCAATTTCGATCACGGCGGCCCGCGCCTCGTCGTCCAGGTTGAGCACGCTCAGCGGCACGCCGATATGGTTGTTGAAATTGCCCCTTGTCTTGGATGTGGGATAAGCCGTCGCCAGCACGGCGGCGATGGCGTCCTTGGTGATCGTCTTGCCCGCGCTGCCAGTCACACCGACGACGTGCCGCGGACTCTCGCGGCCCCACCTGGCGCGGGCCGCCGCGGCGAGCCGCTGCAGCGCCGCCAGTGTGTCGTCGACCAGCAATTGCAGGCCGTCAAGCTCCAGCGGGCGAGAAACAACCGCTGCCACCGCGCCGCGTTGAAAGGCCTCGCCGGCATGTTCGTGGCCGTCGTGAATGGGTCCTTTCAAGGCAAAAAAAAGGGCGCCCGGACTCAGGCTTCGCGAGTCTGTGCTGCATTGCAGCACCTCGATATCCGAGCCTGGGGAGGAGTTCACCCGGGCGCCCGTCGCGGCAAAGCAAAATTCCAAATCCAATTTCACGAATGGCCGCCCCCGTCCTCCGCCGGCCCCTTTTTCTGATAGCCGAATTCGCGCAGTGCGGCGCGGGCCTCGGTGCGGTCGTCAAATTCGATCACGCGGTCTTGCAACACCTGGTAGGTCTCGTGGCCCTTGCCGGCGATGATCACGATGTCGCCCGGCGCGGCCTCGCGCAGGGCGCGGCGAATGGCCGCCCGGCGGTCCGGCTCGACGATCGCCCGCGTCGAATGGCGCTGCACACCCACCATCGCGTCGTTGATGATCGCCAACGGATCTTCCGTGCGCGGATTGTCGCTGGTCACCACGACCAGGTCGCTGAGTTCCGCCGCCGCGCTGCCCATCAATGGCCGCTTGGTCCGGTCGCGGTCGCCGCCGCAGCCGAACAGCGTGATGAGGCGGCGCGGCTTCAGCGTCCGCGCCGTCAGGATCACGTTACGCAGCGCATCGTCGGTATGAGCGTAGTCCACGATCACCAGGAACGGCTGCCCTTCTTCGATGGCCTCGAAGCGTCCCGGCACGGCCGTGAGCGAGGCCAGTCCCTCCGCCGCCTGCCGAGCGTCCAGCCCCAGCGTCACACCGGCGCCAAACGCCGCCAGTAGGTTATAGACGTTGATCAGGCCGCACAGCGGCGAGTGGATTCGCGTTTTTTTCCCGCCGTACATCACCTTGAAGCTGACGCCTTTGAAGCTGCTCTCCACCTGCATCGCGCGCAGGTCGGCGGCGGGCGTTTCGGCGGCCGATTTCAGGCTGTAAGTGAGCCGCCGCGTCTGGTCCCGCGTCCGGATCCGGGCGCACCAGGAGTTGTCGGCGTTGAGCACGGCCGCGCGCGGCGGCGTGCCGCCCGCCCCTTCGAACAGCAGCCGTTTGGCCTCGAAATAGGCGTCCATCGTGCCGTGATAATCCAGGTGGTCGCGCGTCAGGTTGGTGAACACCGCGGTATGGAACGACAGCCCGAACACACGCCGCAGCGCCAGCGCGTGCGACGACACTTCGAAGTTGAAATGGCTGCCGCCGCGGTCGCGCGTCTCCCCCATCAGCCGCATCAGGTCCAGCGACTCCGGCGTGGTGTTGACCGCCGGCCGCTCGTCGTCCGCCACGCGGTACAGCACCGTGCCCACCATGCCCGTGGTCGCGCCGCAGGCGCGCAGCATCGCGTCGATCAGGTACACCGTGGTCGTCTTGCCATTCGTCCCCGTCACGCCCGTCAGCTTCAACGCTTCGTCCGGCCGCCCATAGAACTCCCGGCTCACGCGCGCGAGCGCCTCGCGCCCGTGGCGCACCTGGATCCACGGCGCGGCGACCTCGTCCGGCTGGGGCGATTCGCAAACCACGGCGATCGCGCCTTTGGCCAGCGCTTGGGCGGCGAAGTGCCGCCCGTCGGTCTTCGCTCCGGGGAAGGCGAAAAAAACGGAGCCCGCCGCCACGCGGCGCGAGTCATACTCCAGTCCCCGCACCTCCATCTCCGCCGTGCCTGCGCTCAGCCCGCGGTCCAGTGGAACGCCCTGCAGCAATTGGCCCAGCTTCATTGCGGCCTCGCGAATTCGACGTGGATTCGCTCCCCGGCGGGCAGGATCGCGCCCGGCGCGGGTGTCTGCTCCCGTGCCACGCCCGCGCCTACCATCTCCAGGTCCAGGCCCAGGGCCGCCGACTGGCGCAGCACGGCGATCATCGGCTGGCCGCGGAAATCGGGGACGCGCGGCCCCGCCAGGCAGACTCGGCCGGGGCTCCGCGGCGGTTCCAGTTGCGGGTTATCCGACGGCGCGGCTGGCGCATTCGCGGCGACGCGGCTGGGCGGGGCCGGCGTCTCTTCGTCCACCTCGTCCACTTCCTTGGGCTGCGGCGGAGGGGAATGGATGTCGTTGTCCGGATCGTCCTTGGGCACCTGCAGGACGCGCAAGGCGGTCTCGGCGATCTTCTCGAAGACCGGCGCCGCGGCGATGCCGCCCTGCTGTGGCGTGTCGTTGAGCGTCACCACCACGACGATGCGCGGATTACTCACCGGACCGAAGCCGATGAAAGATGAATTGTGCCGGTTCACCCAGCCCTGGCCCGGAATGAACAGCTCGGCCGAGCCGGTTTTGCCGCCGATCGTATAGCCCGGCACGTGCGCCCGCCGCCCCGTGCCTTCCAGCACCACGCGCTCCATGATGTGCCGCATGGTGGCGGCGGTCTCGGCCTTCACCGCGCGCACCGGCGGGGGCAGATTCACCGGGAGCGTTTCCACCGTTCCGTCGGCCCGTGGCCGCTCCTTTCGCAGCACGACGTGCGGCGCCACCAGCAGGCCGCCGTTGGCGATCACACCGACCGCGCGCGCCAGTTGCACGGCGGTCGCCTCCACTTCGTGGCCGAAGGCGATGTACTCGTGCGACGATGCCGACCAACAGGGCAGCGGCCGGCCCTCGCTATTGGTCGCGCCGCATTCCAGCGGCCACAGAATTCCGCCCGTTTCCCCCGGCAACTCGATGTGTGTCTTGTCGCCGATGCCGAACTTCTTCAGGTACTCATAGAGCAGTTGCGGGCCGGAGGCGATCGAGATCTTGGCGATGCCGATGTTGGACGACTTGATCAGCACGTGCGCCGCGTCGAGCGTCCCGTAGTGGTGCACGTCGTGGATCGGTTTGCGCCCCGGCCGGCGAAACAGGCCATTCTCGCAGAATACCGGCGTCTCGGGCGCGAATCGTCCGCTCTCCAGCGCCATCGTCAGGGTGATCATCTTCATCACCGAGCCCGGTTCGCAGGGCGCCTGCACGGCCGTATTGAGCCGCGCCTCAACATCCTGCGCGGTAGGATTGGCCTGGGATGGATCGAAGTTCGGGTAATTGGCCAGCGCCAGGATCTCGCCGTTGTTGGGGTCCATCACCACGACACTGCCCTGGTGGGCATGCGACTCGGCGATGCCCTCCTCCAGCGCGCGCTCGGCCACGTGCTGGATCACGTTGTGGATGGTCAGCGTGACGTTGGCGCCTTGCTCGCCCGGGTCGCTGACGTAGGTGATGTAGGGGTCCTGCAGCGAGTCCGTCAGCACGCGCATGCGGCCTGGGCGTCCGCGCAGCTCGGCGTTCAGCTTCTGTTCGATGCCCGAATCACCGTTGCCTTCCGCGTCCACGCTGCCGACCACATGGGCGCCGATGCGGCCGTTGGGATACTCCCGCCGCGCGTCGCGCAGGAACTCGACCGCTTTGAACGGCAGGCGCTTCAGCCCCTCTTCCTCCTGGGGCGTGATGTGCCGCTTCAGCAGCAGGAATCCCCGGCCGGAGCCTTTGCGACTGCGCAGTTCCTCGATCTTCCGGCGCACCTCCTGGGCGTTGAGGCCGAGCGTGGCGGCGACGTTGCCGGCGAAGAACTCGGGCGAGGCCACCTTTTGAGGATTGATGGCCACCGACTCGGTCGGAATGCTGACCGCGAACAAGTGAGCGGTGCGGTCGCTGATCTCGCCGCGCAACACCGGGATCTCCAACATGCGCTGCTGCTGCTGCTCGAGGGCCTGCTGCAGCTCCTTGTGCTCGACGATCTGCAACAGGTACAAGCGGCCCGCGATGACCATCGCCCACACCAGGGCGATGCCGGCTACGTTGCGCAGACGGCGCTCATTCAGGCGTTCAACAGGGAATCGCATGCCGCGCCCCAGGCGCCTCCCTTAATTAGATGGGGCCAAACGTCCACAACCGCCGAATTCGGCGGTCGTTGCTCGTAAGTGGATGATTTCCAATTCATTCCTGAATGGACGACGGCCCAGCATCGGCGCTTTTTCCCTCTCGCTGCGGGCTGGCTCGGAGTGGCGCCGCGAAGCCCTGGACGGGGTTCCACAATCCGGTCGCCAGATCCATTCCGGCCGCATCCGCCCGCGGTCCCTAATGCGCTTCGTTCGACGCTCGGCCCAATCGGGCGACGGTTTCCTTCGACGGCGGCGGGTAGATCACCTGCTCCGCCGTGGGCGCGACGAACCTCTTGTCGGCCCACGCCTCGACATTGCTGGGATTCAGCAGGCGCGACTCCTGCGCTCGCAGTTCGAGCACCTGCGCCTGCAGCCGTGCATGCTCCTGGCGCAGGTATTCCACATGCCGGCTGGCCAGCATGCCGTAGCACGCCGGCCCGGCCAGCGCGCTGACGATCAGACTGCACAGCAGCGCCGAGCCCGCCACCCAGATGTTGGCCATCCAATCCTTCTTGTCCATTTCGCGCACCACATTCGTGTTGTCGATGGGTTTGACGTACAGATGGATGTCTTCGCGGGGCAGTGCCCGCAGACGATAATCGGGCGGTTCCGGCCGCTGGTGCTTCTCTTCTTCTTCCGGCCGGCCGGCCCCCAACCAGTCGTAAACTGCCGCCAGGCTTCTCATGGCGTCTCATCCTTCTCGCGATCCGCTTTCATTCTGTCGTTGTCGGTTGCGCCCCGGCCCATCTCCAGCGCCCTCAGTACAGCGCTGCGAGCGGCGGGGTTGCGCCGGATCTCCTCCGAGCCCGGCCGAACCACGTGCTTGGTCAAAACCTGTGCTTCACCCGCGCGTCCCAACTCGCGAAATGCGTTCTTTATTTTCCGGTCGTCCAAGGATTGGAATGCGATCGTCACCCATCGGCCGCCCGGTTTGAGGAACCGCGGCGCCAGTCTCAGCAGGGCATCCAGTTCGCCCGGTTCGTCGTTCACGGCCATCCGCAGGGCCTGGAAAACCCGCGTCGCCGGATGCAGCTTTCCGGTCCGCGGCACGACCGAAGCCACGATGTCCGCCAATTGGCGGGTATCGCGGATCGGCCGCGCGCGCACCAGTGCTCTAGCTGTCTTCTCTGCCAGTTTCCCCCTTTCTTCGCCAAGCTCGATGAAGAGCCCGGCGAGTTCCTGTTCGGAAGCCCGGTTCACGATATCGGCGGCGGTCCGTTCCGTCCGGCGGTCCATTCTCATATCCAGAGGTCCCGCATTCATCAACGAAAACCCGCGCTCCGCGCTCGTCAATTGCAAGCGGCTCACGCCCAGATCGGCCATAATCCCGTCCACCTTTTCCCAACCCGCCCAATGCACCGACTCATCCAGCTCCGAGAATGCCGCCTGCCGGAATCGGATGCGGTCGTGCAGGCCGGCTGTGTTTTCTCGGGCGCGCTCGAGCGACTCGCCGTCCCGGTCGAGGGCCAGCACAGCTCCTCCGCCGAGACGCTCGGCGATAGCGCGCGTATGGCCCGCCAACCCGCAGGTACAGTCCACATATCTGCCATCCGCCCGGATGGCCAGGTATTCCAGGGTCGCGGTGAGTAAGACGGGGACATGGTCCATTTCTCAATCGACGTCGAATCCCAACTCCGCCGCCCGCTCCAGGTCGGTCGGATTGGCGGCCACGTTGGCCGTGAATTCCGCCTCGAACTGCGGCTGGAGATAGAGCGTGATAATGTCCTCGAAAAAACGCAGCTGCACGGCCTGGTTTTCCAACTGCAACGCCTCGCGCAGCTTCTGCGGCAGCGTCACCCGGCCCTGCGGATCCAAGTCCACATCTCCGCCAAAGGCCTCGGCCGTGCGCGCGATGCGCTTGCGCAGCGCCGGCTCGCCGGCCAGTTTGTCCAGTTCGCGCTCCCAGGCGCCGTTCACGTAGATCCGCGCGACGTCTTTGACTTTGGTCGCAAATAGTGTTTGCTCAGGCAGTTGGCGGATGTAATCTGAGAAGCGTGAAGGCAGTTTCAGACGTCCGGTGGCATCCACACGCGTGGCATGGTAGCCCCGCGGATTGCGCAGGGGCGCAGGAGCCATGTCTGGAGTAGTGCCCGGCATGATCGTCCAAAACGGGCCGAAACAAGCCGATTTGACCCGTAGATCCTATTAGGACTGTAGCTCATCGAATTTGTGCTTTCAAGCGCTATCTAACCGTTTTCGCCTTTTGTTTGCAATGAAATGCGAACTCTGCGCTGAATTGTCCGGGGAAACGGCTCGAGCCTCGCCTCTGGGCGTCGCGCCTCCACGGCGAAAAACACCGCGGAATCACCGTGCGCGCACGGTCAGACTGTCCCCTTTTCCTGCCCCGTTTTCCCGTTTTCCTCGTTTTCCCGTTTTCGTCCTAACTGGGCTCTAATCCCCGCCCTGGCAATTCACCCCCCCGCTCCGCACCCCGAACCGGCCTCCCAATGCCCCCAATTCGACATTTCGACACGACACTCCCCTTGCCCGCCGAAGCTCGACTTGGCCGCGGTAGCTCGCAGAGCGGAGGCGGCAGCGCGAAGGAGGGCGCCGCCCCGCCCCCCCAATGCCCCCAATTCGACATTTCGACACGACACTCGCCGCCCTCCGCCAGCCTCTCCGCCTAAGCCCCAAGTCCGCCCCCGCCCGCCGCCCGGTCACAACCTCTTCAATCTCGTTATCCCCTTGATTCAACTGACATTATAAGGCGAATGTGGAGCGAAAATCCATTGACACCCCCAGCTATCCTCGTAGTCGGAGGCCGATCTTCTCATGACCCCTGAAACGCTACACTCTGCGACACCACTGTCGCATCTGGCTTTGTTCCTCTCTTTTTCCGCGCGGCTCTCCGAACGCCAGCGCGCGGCCCTCTCCGAACTCGCCGCCGGACGCCCCATCCTCGCCGCCGCCGCCGGAGTCCACCGCTCCACCCTCCACGGCTGGCTCAGCCACTGCGAGGACTTCCAAGCCGCCTATAAATGGGGTGCATTACAGGCCGTCCCGTTTTGCCGTTTTGCGTTTTGCGTTTTAAGCGCGTGAGATGATTGTGGCCGCAAAGTGGCGTTACCGGACACCTGGCAGGTCGCCCGGACCGCACTTTCGAACCGTGGTCGCACCCCACTGACCAACTGACCCAATACACTAATTCGCGAACCTCTGGCGGCGGAAGAGGTGCTTCATGGCAGCACGGGCAGCAGCGATTCGGCCGCCGGATCGTGGCTCCGGTAGCGCGCCAATGCGGCGCGGCGGTGGCGCACGGCGTAGCAGTAAACGCAGCCGTGCGGGCAGGTGTCGTAATCGCCGATGTCGCGCGACTCGTGGCAGGCGCAGCCCGGCCGCGTGCCTTTTTGTGCCGCCGCGATGCGGAATCCGCCCATCCGTTCCAGCCGCCGGGCATCGACGCAGCGCGCCTCCAGGGCCCCGTCGCCGACGAATTCCGGCTGCGAGCAAAGCGTGAGCTGCAGCCCGAATTCCCTGGCGACCCGGGTCAGTTGCGCGGCCAGAGCCAGCTTTTGCGCGGGTTCCGGGTCGATCCATTGGAAGCCGTTGCGCCCGGCAGCGGCGTCGAGATTGCGCCGCGTCTTGGCGTACATCTGGGCAAAGGAGATCACGACCTCATCGGTGGCGCCTTTCATTCGGGCGGCGAGGTCGCGGAAGTTCTCCAGGTGAACCTCGGGCGGAGTGAGCGAGGTGAAGAGGATGGGATCATAGCGCCAGACCGGGCAGGCGGGGTGCACGCGCGCGGCGAGTTCGCCGATCTGATCGATGGCGCGCTGCGGCTCGATGACCGCGGATTCGATGGCCCGCGGATAGCCGGTCACGGTGTACTGCACGCTGAACGGCCGGCCGAAGGCCGTCAGTTCATCCAGACGCCGCAGAATGGGACCGAAGTTGCGCGTCCAGAACACGAAGCCGTCCACCTGCTCGCGGCGCAGATCCACGCGGTAGCTGTGGCCGGAATAGGGGTTACGGACGGTGCAGAAACCGGCCTGCAGGCGGCGGAAGAACCACTCGCTGTAGAAAGCGGGAATGTCGGTGCGGCAACTGGCGGAGACGATCAAGGCATTCCTCAGCCCGGAGCCGCGCCCGGCTGAGCCGGGCCAATCTCCTCCGGGCCCGATTCGTGAAACGCCGCCGACAACTTGCGCCAGGTTTCGCCGAGATCCTCGGGCAACACGCGGGTCTCGCCGATGGTACTGAGGAAATTGGCGTCGCCGGTCCAGCGCGGCAGTACGTGCATGTGCAGATGATCGGCGATGCCGGCCCCGGCGCATTGGCCCAGGTTCAGGCCCACGTTGAGCCCTTCCGGCCGGTACACTCGCTTGAGGCACACGACGGCGCGTCGGGCCAGCGCCAGCATCTCGACGGCCGTCTCCTGGGGCAGGTCCTCCAGATTGGCGAGGTGCGCGTAGGGGGCCACCATCAGGTGGCCGGTGGTGTAAGGGAACAGGTTGAGCAGCACGAAATTGTGCCGGCCTCGAAATAAAATCAGCCCCTGCTCATCGGCTTCACGCGGCTTGGCGCAGAAGACACACTCCCCGGGCGGCAGGTCGCCGGAAACGTACCTGTAGCGCCAGGGACTCCATAAGCGGTCCATGCTCCCGCGACCGGGCTCAGTCTCCGAGCAGACTGGTCGTCTCGCCGGCGGGAGCGGAGGACTGCTCGTTGACCAGGTCCTTGAGCTCCTTGCTCGGCTTGAAATAAGGAACGCGCTTGGCCGGCACATCGACGCGCGCTCCCGTCTTGGGGTTACGCCCGATGCGCGACTGGCGCTGCCGTGTCCGGAAGCTGCCGAAGCCGCGAATCTCGATCTTGTCGTCGCCCCGCAGTGCGTTAACTACCGAATCGAAGATCGCCTCAACGATGATCTCCGACTCCTTGCGCGTGAACTCAACGACGCGCGAAACTTCTTCAATCAGGTCCGCTTTTGTCATGGGCCGGGATTCCGTTCCTCTTGAAATGCCTCGAACAGGCCAATTCGTCACTCGCTATTTGCTTCGGTGTGAGCCGCCTCGCCGATTCCATGGCCGGCCTGTTCGGCCTGCCGCTGGTATTCGCCGAGGCGTTGCCGTTCCTGCTCCGCGGAGGCAGTGGAGAGTGTCAAACCGATGCGCTTCTCCAGCTCATTCAACTTAATGATCTTGAAGCTTGTCTCCACGCCCAGGGGCAGTGGAGGACTCAGTTCCCGCAACTCGGGGGGAATTTCAGAATTATGGCACAGCCCCTCGACTCCGGGGAGCAGTTCCACGAAAACGCCAAAAGTGGCCGTGCGGCTGGGCCGGCCCTGGACGATGTCCCCCACCAGGTGGGAGCGGAAAAAAGTCTCCCAGGCATCAGGCTGAAGCTGCTTGATGCCGAGGGACAGGCGTCGGTCCTGGGCGTCGATTTGCAGGACCACGGCCTGCACAACCTGGCCCTTCTTGAGCACTTCCGAGGGATGCTGGATGCGTTTGGTCCAGCTCAGATCGGAGACGTGCACCAGGCCGTCGATGCCCTCCTCAATCTCGATGAAGGCTCCAAAGTCGGTCAATTTGCGAACGCGGCCCTCGACCACGCTGCCCACGGAGTAGCGCTGATCGACGGTGGTCCAGGGGTCGGGCTCGAGCTGTTTGATGCCCAGCGAGATGCGCCGTTCGGAGGGTTTCACCTCGAGCACCACGCATTCGACGTTGTCGCCGACCTTGACCACCTTCGAGGGGTGCTTCATGCGCCGCGACCAGGTCATTTCGGAGATGTGGATGAGGCCCTCGACGCCGGCCTCGAGTTCCAGGAACGCGCCGTAGTCCTTGATGCTGACCACGCGGCCCACGACCCGCATGCCGTTGGAGTAGCGGTCATGAATCGTCTCCCAGGGATCGGGAACCACCTGCTTCAGACCGAGCGAGATGCGTTCCTTCTCGCGGTCGAATTTGAGCACCTTGACGGTGAGTTCCTGGCCCACCTGCAACACATCCG
Source organism: Bryobacteraceae bacterium (assembly GCA_052145115.1). GTDB lineage: Bacteria > Acidobacteriota > Terriglobia > Bryobacterales > Bryobacteraceae > CAIVVT01. The sequence continues at coordinate 133,264 of JBKQPG010000025.1, read as the reverse complement.
AAGGATGGGCCACGCGGCCGTAGGAGATGTCGGAGACGTGCAGCAGGCCATCGATGCCGCCGAGATCGATGAAAGCGCCGTATTCGGTGAGATTCTTGACCACCCCCTGGACCAGGTCGCCCTCGTGCAGGTTGCCCAGCAAGGTGGACTTGCGTGCGCCCAAGTCCTCTTCCATCGCCGCCTTGCGGGAGACCACGACGTTGTCGCGGCGGCGGTTCAGTTTGATGATCTTTACTTCGATGTCCTGGCCGATGAAGGAGTCGACGTTGTGGATCTGGCGCGTGTCGACCTGCGTGCTGGGCATGAAGGCGATGACGCCGACGTCGACCGATAGACCGCCCTTGACGCGGCCCAGGACGTGGCCCAGCACGCGCAGGTTGGAGCGGTAGGCGTGTTCCAGAGTTTCCCAGGCGCGCATGCTGGCGGCGCGCTCATGGGTCAGGGAAATGTAGCCCTCAATGGCGGGCGGATGGCGGCGGTCGATCAGCACGTCGATCGGATCGCCGGGCTGAAAAGTCAATTGGCCATCGGCGGTGGAGACTTGGTTCAGGGGGACGACTCCCTCGAGTTTCTGGCCGACATCCACGATCAGGCCCTGCGGTGCCACCTGCACCACATGACCCTGGATCAGCTCGCCTTCGGCAGGCAGACCGACGTGGCTATAGTCGTCGAGGAGCTGTTCGTAGCTCTCCTCACTCCCCGGCAGGTCGACCGGATGGTCGTCCTGGTTGGTGTTCATCTCGAGGTCTCCCAAGTACAACTCGACTGACGGTTTAGGCACGGGCGCGCTTCTGCAGTGGAAATCGGACAGGCAGATTGCGGACGGCTCTCCACCGATCCGGCTGGAAGTTCAGCATTGCGGGTCATTCCCCCCAACTTAGAAGCCTCGCACTCTCCCGACAAACCGTTGAAAGTGCGACACTTCAGAACTATAGCCGAGGCTCTGGGCCTTGTCAACCACGGCTCCCGGTGGGCTACCCATTCCCGCGCAAGTGGTTGATGGGCGCATGGCTTGGCGCGAAGGGCGGGTTTATGCGTAGCGGGCCTTTTGCGGCACAGGCGGGCAGCCGGACCAGGGGGCATCGAAATCCCGCGCGTTCCGCCGGGGCATCCGTCCCCATCGTCCTCAGACGGCGACCGGCTCGGGGACGCCCGTCTTGGGCCGGGCGAAGACGTACGGACCTTCCGGCAGCACGGCCACCCGGGCGTTGCCGGGTAGGCTCGCAAGGAGCCCGGCGACGGCCTGGGGAGCGCTCGCGAAGACCGGGCCCCACAGTTTGGCACGGAACTCCGCGGGCAGGCCCGGAACGTAGAACAGGACGCGATGGCTTTGAAAAACCAGGGCCAGCTTTTCGAGCTGCCACTGATCGACCTGGACCGGCGCGCGTTCGATCTTTTCAAGAAATGCCGCCGGGCTGGGCGACTCCAAAAGCAGGCGCGAAAACTCCGCCGCGCCCGCGCCTTCGGCGCACTCGGCCAGCAGCAGGATCGCCCCGCCGGGATGCACGATGTGCGCCGCCGCGGTCACGCCTTTCACGGACTGGTAATAAGTCAGGTCGAGGGGGTGTCCGGCAGCGCTGGTGATGGCGGCGTCGAACAGGCCGGGGATCCAGGCGGTGGTGTGGTGGCGGACGAATTCGATGCCCGCGGCATGGGAGGCGCGGGGCTCGCCAGCGAAAACACCGCAGATCCGGCGCCCGGGGGCCAGAGCGACGTCCAGGGCGAAGTCGTGGTGGGCCAGGGCGGCGATTTCCAGTAACTCGGCGTGCAACGGATTGTGCTCGATGGAGCCCTCCACGGCGCTCGGGTCGCGCATGAAGTGCGGGCAGTGCAGGGCGCGAATTGTGTCCTGATAGGCCAAGCCCGGGACAACCAGCTTGCGTCCGCCGGAGAACCCGGCCATCAGGTGCTGTTCGATGAAGCCCAGCGTGATGCGCAGGCCGGCATCGGTGAAACGGCGGTCGATCCAGACGGGCGTGCCGCGGGCCGTTGCCCCGAGGTGGCGGTGGTCCTCCTGGCGGCGCGCGAAGTGGTTCTCGACGCGGTAGCGGCGGGAAACCTCAGGGCCTACGATGGCGACGATTTCCTCCGCCGTGGCGGGGCGGTGCAAGCCGGTAGCGATCAGGATCGTGATATTCTCGCGGGCGATCCCGGCCCGCTGGAGGCGCTCGAGCAGCGGCGGCAGGGTCACGTGGTTGGGCGCGGGCCGCGTGATGTCACAGACCGAAATGGCCGCGCTGGACCGTCCGCGCGCCAATTCCTCCAGAGGCGGGCCGGCGACGGGATGATCGAGCGCCTGGTCGATGGCCGCGCCGGGGTCGTCGACCGGGGTGGCCCAACGGGGCGTCAGGACGCTCCATTGGGCGCTGGGCGGCAGTGAGCCTGAGGGCAACTCCAAACGCAGGCCGCGCCTGCCGAATGCCATTTCTACGTCCATGCCCCGAACCTAACACACCCGCCGGGCGAGAGGATGGCAGCGTTTGGAGATCGAATTGCTAGTTTTTCAAATATTAAATAAACCAAACTGTCCTCATCCGCGTAAGAGGAAGTAGAGAGTTTGCCGATAAGCAGTCCGGGGAACGTCGACTCCGGCGAAATACTGAAGGAGGAGCAAGATGTTGATCGGAGGCGTGCTAACGGGGCTCCTGGTGGTGGGGCTCTTTTTCACGATGCTTTCCTCTTCGCCAAGAGGAGAGAAGCCAGCGGCCCAAGACCTTCAAAACGAAGGAAAAGCCACGTAACGGCGTACAATAGCCTGCATGCGCAGGCCAGCATCCGCGGTCGTCCCGGGGGCCCCGTCGAGTACGGCCCCGACGGCAGTTTTTGCGTGCGGCGCCTGCCTGCGGCCGGACCATCCCCCATCAAGAATCAGAGCGCGTGCGAGTGAGCGTCGAAGGGCCGGGTGCGGGCCCAGGCCGGCACGCGTTGTGCGCCGGTTTCAGGCCGGGTGCCGCACCCCTCAGTTGTCCGCCAAATGGACACGTCGCCGTAGTCGATTTACACACCCGAACGCCATTGCGGGCGAGGCGCGTTGCGGGCGCGCGTGGAGCGGCTTGAATCCGGACCGGCATCGGGAGCCGGAACTACGATGAGGAGGGCGGAGCGGGAGCGGGCCTTCTACGAGCGTCAGTACGGGCCGCTGCTGGCTGCGGCGGCCGAAGCCCAGCGCGTCGACCGGCGGGTTCTACTGGGCAACTGCGACGATCCACGGCACCCGTTTTACGAACGCCGCGAGTTGTACCGCGCCACGATCCAGGCGTTGTTGGAACAGCCACTGGCCGAAGCGCGGGTGCTCGACTACGGCTGCGGGCCGGCTGATTTCGGCGTGTGGATGGCGACCGAGGGCGCCGAGGTGACCCTGCTGGATCTTTCTCCCACGGCCATCGAACTCGGTCTCGTGCGGGCGCAGGCCAGTGGCGTGGGAGAGCGGGTTCGGGGCCTGGCGGCCGACGCCAGCCGCTTGCCGCAGTTGGAGACGGCATCCTTCGACCTCGTTTTCGCCTGCGCCGCGCTGCACCACACGCTCAAGTATGCGGGGGCGGCCGAGGAACTGGCGCGCGTGGTCCGTCCCGGCGGGCGGCTGATCCTGTGCGAGACGTGGGGTGAGAATCCGCTGCTGCAGGCCGCCCGGCGGGTGCGCGCCCTGGCGGCCCGGGAGCAGGAGGATCAGGGGGAAGAGATCGTCCTGACGCGCGGTCAGTTGCGGCGGCTGGAGCCGTGGTTCGGCCAATGGCGCATTGAGACTTTCCACCTCCTGGTCATGGCCAAGCGAATGCTGCGTGGAAGATTCGGCCAGAGGTGGGCGCGAGGGACGATGCGGGTGTTGCAGCAAGCGGACCGGGCGATTCTGGGCGCGCTGCCCGGGTTGCGCTGGTGGTGCGGAGAGGCGTTGATCGTCGCCCGGCGCTCGAGCGGCTGCTAGGAAGCGCAGCGCCGTCAGACCTGCATGATCTCTTTTTCTTTCCCTTTCGCGAGTTGGTCGATCTTGGCGATGTAGGAGTCGGTCAGCTTCTGCGTCTCGTCGACCGCGCGGCGCTCGTCGTCCTCGCTGATGGTCTTGTCCTTCAACAGCTTTTTAACACTTTCGTTGGCGTCGCGGCGCACGTTGCGAACCTGGATGCGATGCTCCTCGGCGGCATGGTGCAGGTGCTTCACCAGCTCCTTGCGCCGCTCCTCGGTCAGCACCGGGATGGGGACACGGATCAGTTTGCCGTCGTTGCTGGGGTTCAAGCCGAGGTCCGAGGCACGGATCGCCTTCTCGATGTGGCCGATCTGCGAAACGTCGTAGGGCTGGATGGTGACCAGGGAAGGCTCGGGCACGTGCAGGGTAGCCACGTGGTTGATCGGCATCAAGGAGCCGTAGGCCTCCACCTGAATCCCGTCAAACAGGTTGATGGATGCGCGTCCGGTGCGCAGGGTGGACATCTCGTGCTGCAAGGCCGCGATGACCTTCTCCATGCGTTGCCGGGCCGTACTCTCAATGTCCTTCAGGGATTGGGGATGGCCGGAGGGCGCCGCGCCGTGCTGTTCAGGTTTCATCCGTTTATCCTTCCGTCATCTGAAGTTAATCAGTGAATCACAGTGCCGACGGGTTCGCCCATCGACAATCGCATTATATTGCCACGGCGGGTCAGGTCGAAGACGCGGATCGGGAGCTTGTTGTCCCGGCACATGGCGACCGCCGAGGCGTCCATGACGGCCAGATTGCGCGCCAGAACCTCACTGTAACTGATTTCTTCGTATCGGATTGCGTCGGCGTGCTTTTTGGGGTCGCGGTCATAGACGCCGTCCACGCTGGTGGCCTTGGCGAGCAGGTCGGCCTGGATCTCGAGGGCCCGCAGGCTGCCCGCCGAATCGGTGGAGAAATAGGGATTGGAGGTGCCGCCGCCGAAGACGACGATCCGGCCTTTTTCGAGATGCCGGATGGCGCGGCGGCGGATGTAGGGCTCGGCCACCTGGTTCATCTGGATGGCGGTCATGACGCGCGTGGGGATGCCCTGCTTTTCCAGAGCGTCCTGCAGCGCCAGGCAGTTGATGATGGTCGCCAGCATGCCCATGTTGTCGGCGGTGACACGGTCCATCTGGCTGGCCGCGGCGGCGACGCCCCGGAAGAAGTTCCCGGCGCCGATCACCAGACCCAACTGCACGCCCAGGCGGGCCACTTCGGCGATCTCCTCGGACAAGGAGCGCACGCGTTCGGCGTCGATGCCGAAGCCCGCTCCTCCAGCCAGCACCTCGCCACTCAGTTTCAGCAGGATGCGCTTGTAGCGCGGCGCCGTGGCAGGCTCAACTTCGGGCATGGGCAGGCCTCCTCACCAGGCCGCGGCTTCCTCGGCGGCGGCGATTTCACCCACTTTAAAGCGCAGGAACCCCGCCACCGTCAGCGTGTCGCCCAGATCCTTGGCCCGGGCGGCGACGTACTGGGTGATACTGATCGCGTTGTCCTTGATGAAGGGCTGATCGAGCAGGCAAACCTCTTCGTAGAACTTCGCCATGCGGCCTTCGATCACCTTGTCGACGATCTTCTCGGGCTTGCCTTCGGCCAGCGCCCGGGCGCGCTGAATCTCACGCTCCTTGGCCAGGAATTCGGTGGTGACATCCTCGCGTCGCAGGAACTTCGGATCGGCTGCCGCCACTTGCATGGCGATGTCGTGCAGGACTTCCTTAAAGCCATCCCTGGCGGCCGTTTCCGGCTGGCCGCAGTTCAGGTCCACCAGTACCGCCAGTTGGGAGCCGGGGTGAACATAGCTGCCGAGCACGCCCGCGGCCGCATGGCGCGCGAAACGGGCGATGTTCATGTTTTCGCCGACCTTGGCGATCTTGGCCTTGAGCAGCGCCTCGACCGTAAAGCTCGGGTCGGCGGCGTAGAGCGAGGCCTTCAGCGCCGCGACCGAAGCGGGAGGATCGGCCAGGACCTGTTTACCCAGGTTGGCGACCATCTGCTGAAACTCCTCGGTGCGGGCCACGAAGTCGGACTCGCAATTCACTTCGATCAGCACGCCGGCCTTGCCATCGGCGGCGATCTGCACGCCGATCAGGCCCTGCCGCGTGCTGCGGGCGGCCTTCTTGGCGGCGCTGGCCAAGCCGCGCTTGCGCAGCACCACCTCCGCTTCGCCCAGGTCGCCTTTGGCTTCCACGAGAGCGCTTTTGCACTCCATCATTCCAGCTCCGGTCTTCTCCCGGAGCTGCTTGACAAGCTGCGCACTGATCTCTGCCATGGATGATTCCTTTACGTGAAGAAACTCGGTTCTATGAAGAATGTGTAACTCGCCATCCACACGGCTCGGCCGCCGGTCTCAGGCGACCGTGCGAAAAGGGACGCCGCGAAGGGAGTCCAATGATGACAACAACTAATTCTCGGTCGGGGCCTCGGCATCCTTGAGGCCTTTCGGCAGTGACATGGACGGCAGGTCGATGTCGGAGATGCCCTCGGTGAGCACATCCTCATTGAGCCGCGGGTCGACGTAGTGCGCGAACTGCGACATGTCCTCCACGGGACCCTCTTCGGTGACCACCACTTCCTTAGGCACGAAGTCCTGTTCGCTGGCCAGCGCGCGCCCTTCCACCACTGCGTCGGCGATCTTGTTGGTGAACAGACGGATGGCGCGCAGGGCGTCGTCGTTGCCTGGAATCGGCCAGGTGACCTCGTCCGGATCGCAATTGGTATCCACGACGGCGACGACTGGGATGCCGAGCTTGCCGGCTTCCTTCACGGCGATCGATTCCTTGTTGGAGTCGATCACGAAGATCAGGTCGGGCAGGTCGGTCATGTTCTTGATGCCGGCCAGGTTCTGCATCAGCTTGCCGCGCTCGCGCTCGAGGCCGATCAGTTCTTTCTTGGTGCGGCGCTCGCGGCCGCCCGTCTCGTCGGCGAACAGCTCATCGAGTTCCTTCAGCCGCTTGAGCGACTGCCTCACCGTGACGAAATTGGTGAGCAGACCGCCCAGCCAGCGGTTGTTCACATAGAACATGCCGCAGCGCGCGGCCTCTTCGGCGACGGCCTCCTGGGCCTGGCGTTTGGTGCCGACAAACATCACGGTTTTGCCCTGGGCGGCCTGTTCGCCAACGAAGCGCATGGCGTCCTTGAACAGTTTCAGGGTCTTCTGTAAATCGATGATGTAGATTCCGTTCCGTTCTCCGAAGATGTATTCCTTCATCTTGGGATTCCAGCGCTTGGTCTGGTGCCCGAAGTGAACGCCGGCTTCGAGCAGTTCTTTCATTGAAATGGACGGCAAGTGATCTCCTTAATCATTTGATTTAGGGGCGCTTTCGCTGACCCGAGGTGGATACGAGGCCAGCCGCCCCAGGAGGTCCGCCGGCGGTCCCAATCGGGATGCAACGGCGGGAGAGGGCGGCGGGCCCAAAACACGCAGCAACCGGAACCGCTAGCGCTTGGAGAACTGGAAGCGGGCGCGTGCGCCAGCCTGGCCGTACTTCTTGCGCTCGTGCTCGCGTGGATCGCGCGTCAGGTAGCCCAGGCTCTTCAGCTTACCGCGCAATTCCGGGTTGAACTCGACGAGGGCGCGGCTCACACCGAGACGCACCGCACCGGCCTGGCCGGTGAGGCCGCCGCCCTGGGTATTGACCATGACGTCAAACTTGTCGGCGGTTTCAGTCGCCAGCAAGGCCTGGCGGACGATGCTCTTCGACGTGTAGGTGGTGAAGTGCTCCTCCATGGGCCTGCCGTTGACCGTGATTTTGCCCGTGCCGGGCCGCAAAAAAACCCGCGCCGTCGCCTGCTTGCGCCGGCCAGTCGCCAGATGTTGGATCAAAGCCATTCCTATTCCTTAGTCATTTCCACGGCGCCGTCAGCGGGCCGATGTCGCGGCCAGGGTCTGGGGCTGCTGGGCGTCGTGCGGATGCTTATCGCCGGCGTACACCTTCAGCTTGCGGTACATCTGTTTGCCCAGCTTGGTCTTGGGCAGCATTCCGCGGATCGCCTCTTCCACCAGGCGCACCGGGCGGACGGCGCGGACTTCCGTCGCCTTGTCCACTCTCAGGCCGCCGGGATAACCGGAGTGACGGTGGTATACCTTCTGGTTTTCCTTGTTGCCGGTCAGGACCGCCCGATCGGCGTTCACGACGATCACGTGGTCACCGGTATCCAAAAACGGGGTGAAGATGGGCTTGTTCTTACCCATCAGGATGCGAGCCGCTTGCGAAGCAAGCCGTCCAAGTGGCGCGGTGCTGGCATCCAGAACAAACCAGGACCGCTCAATCTTGCTCTTGGACGGAAATACGGTCTTCATAGACAGACGTTCTCCGTGCGAATTCTCACAAACTTCCATGCTACGAACGGCGCGCGACAGGAGTCAAACCGCGGGGAGTCCGCGAGCCAGGCGCGCCCAAGGCGCGGCCGTCAGGAAACACGCAATCTTTAGTATGCCATACCAGCGGCCCGTGAGGGCAAGCCGGGGCGGGATTCGGCGTCGGGATGGGTTTCCGCAGCCCAAGCAGGCGAACAAGACCTGCAGGCACGGCCCACTGGAGGTATGCGTATCATAACCCTATGACATTCGCCCCACTTCGGTTCCACATGGTCTGCGCTGTGCTCCTGGGCTCCGCGGCGGTCGTGGCGGCGCAAGCGCCGTTCACCCTGGAGCAGGTCATGAGTTCACCCTTTCCAAGCGGCCTGACGGCCGCTTCGCAGGGCAGCCGCGTTGCCTGGGTGTTCGAAGCAAAGGGAGTGCGCAACGTGTGGGTGGCGGACGGCCCGGACTTCGTTCACACCGCCCGCCAGGTGACCCATTACACCGCCGATGACGGCCAGCCCATCGCCAGCCTGCGGCTGACTTCCGATGGCAAAATTGTACTGTACACGCTGGGAAGCGAATTGAATGGAGCGCAGGAGAGCGCCAATCCGGAGAGCTGGACGAAGGGCGCCAGGCAGCAGGTTTTCGCGCTGGATCTCGAGGCCAAAGACGCACAGCCGCGCCCGCTGGGTGAGATGGGTTGCCCGGAGGAGGATTGCGAGGACATCCAGGTTTCACCCGACGGCCGGTGGGCGGTGTGGTCCGCGAAAAAGAAGTTGTGGCTGGCCAGCGTGGACGGGAAACAGCGGGTCAAGGAACTGGCCGCTGTGCGCGGCACCGCAGTTCAACCGAAGTGGTCGCCGGACGGCAAGCACATTGCGTTCGTCAGCGATCGTGGCGTGCACAGCCTGGTGGCGATCTACGACTTCGATGGCGCCTCGATCCGCTACCTGGCGCCGAGCGTGGACCGGGATACGATGCCGCGCTGGTCGCCGGACGGCAAATGGATCGTCTTCGTGCGGACGCCCGGAGAGGAAATGAAGCTGCCGCTGATTCCGGTGCGCCCTGTGCCATGGTCGATCTGGATCGCCGATGCCGCCACGGGCGTGGGCCGGTTGCTGTGGCGCAGCGGCGGCAGGCTTGAGGACTCTCTGCCCGGGCTGACTGAGGACGCGGCGCTGAACTGCGCGGCGAATGGACGAGTCGTGTTCGCGTCGGAGCAGGATGGGCGCAATCACTTGTATTCAATCGCTCCGGGAGGCGCGGCCGTGCTGCTCACCCCCGGCGAGTTCGATGTGGAGCACGTCACGCTCAGTGCGGACCGGGCGTCGATTATCTACTCCTCGAATCAGGACGACGTGGACCGCCGGCACCTATGGCGCGTCCCGGTGGACGGCGGCGCTGCGCAGCGGGCCCTCACCCGCGGCGAGACGATGGAATGGTCTCCGGTCGAGACCGGCGACGGTCAGAGCGTTGTCTGTCTCGGATCGACGGCGACATCGCCTGCCATGCCGTATGTGATCAGCGCGCGAGGACGCGAGATGATCGCCCGTGAGGCGCTGCCGGAAGATTTTCCTTCGGCCGCGCTGGTTGCGCCCCGGCAGGTGGTTTTCCGCAGCGCGGACGGTATCACAGTCCACGGCCAGCTATTCTTGCCGCGCGGCGCGGGCGGAAAGGTTCCAGGGTTAGTTTTCATGCACGGCGGGCCGATCCGGCAGATGATGCTGGGCTTTCATTACATGGATTACTACCACAACGCTTACTCCGAGAATGAATACCTGGCCAGCCGCGGATACGCCGTTCTGTCCGTGAACTACCGGCTCGGCGTCATGTACGGGCGCGCGTTTCGTGAAGCGCCCGACTCCTGCTGGCGCGGGGCGGCGGAGTACAAGGACGTTGTGTCCGCGGGACGGTACGTGCAATCGCTGCCGGGAGTCGATGCCCGCAAGATTGGGTTGTGGGGCGGTTCGTATGGCGGGTTCCTGACCGCCATGGGCCTGGCGCGCGATTCGGACCTGTTCAAAGCTGGCGTGGATTTCCACGGGGTGCACGACTGGAGCGTCTTCCTCACGGAGCGGCCATGGTTCGGCAACCTGGCGCTGCGCCCGCCGGATGCGGAGGCAGCCGCGAAACTGGCGTGGGAGTCGTCGCCGGACGCGTATGTCCAAACCTGGAGGTCGCCGGTGCTGCTGATTCACGGCGACGATGATCGCAATGTGCCGTTCAGCCAAACCGTGGACCTGGTGCAGCGGTTGCGCGAGCATCACGTCCCTTTCGAACAACTGATCCTGCCGGATGAGATCCACGGATTTCTGATGTGGAGGAGTTGGGTGCGCTGCTACGCCGCCACGGCGGAGTTCTTCGACCGCACGCTGAAACGCGGTGAGAAGATCGGGACTGGCAACTGAGTCCTGGAAGAACCGCCCAAGCAAGTGGTGCGCGTTTCGACGATCGTCTACGCCCGAGCGGCGGGCGCCGGCCCGGCGCAGCGAACAAGATGGACCGGTGGTCGCGCGGGCATCCGGCGCATGCTAGAGAAGCTTCGAAAGAGTCTCAGTGAAACGGTCGAGGTCGGCTTCGTTGTTATAAAAGTGCGTGGAGACGCGCAGCAGACCGTGGCGCGCGGAGACCAGCACGCGCTGCTGTTTCAGTCGCGCGGCCAGTTCGGAGGCGTCATGGCCTGGGAAACGCGCCGCGACGATGGCCGTGTTGTCGTACGGCAGAGGCTCGCCGCCAAGGGCGCGGATGCGGGTGCGAACGTCCTGCGCCAGGCCCAGGACACGCTCCTCGATGCGCGCGGGGCCCGCTTCGAACATCAGGTCGAGACTGGCCGCCAGAGCATACAGCGGTAGCGAGGCGAGCATGCCCGCTTCGTACTTTTCGGCGCTGTCGACGAGTTCCGGCGGGCCCTCATGCAGCCAGTCGACGCTGCGCCAGTCGCGATGGCTGCGCCAGCCGATGGAGAGCGGCTCCAGCCGCTGGCGCAGCGCCGGCGCGACGGCCATGAATGCGGCGCCGTTGGGGGCCAGCATCCACTTGTAGCAATTCACCGCCAGCAGGTCGGGTTGGATCTCCTGGAAGTTGAGGCGCAGCGCGCCCAGGCTTTGCGTGGCGTCGAGATAAAACAAAATGCCGCGTTTGCGAAACTCGGCCGCCAGTTCCGCCACCGGGGCGCGGTAGCCGGTGCTGTAATTTGCGGTGCTCAGCAGGACCAGGCGCGTGCGCGGAGTGAGCGCCGCAAGCACTTCGTCGTAGGGGCAGCGCACCGCGCGCACGCCGCGCCGGGCCAGGTGTTCCACGGCATAAAGATGATTGGGGAACTCACTCTCCGCCGTGAGCGCCTCGTCGCCCGCACGCCAGTCCAGTCCGGTGAGCAGGTGGCCGAGGGCCCAGGAGGAGTTCGGCAGGAAGGCGATCTCGGCAGGCGTGGCAGAGATGAATTGAGCCAGCCGGGCGCGCAATTCGTCGTGTTCGCCAAACCAGGACAGAAAGTCCGAGCAGGCGTTGTCGCGGCGGCGGGTCAGATGACGCGCGATCGCCTCCTCGGCGCGCCGGGGCAATTGGCCGAAGGTTGCGGTATTGAGAAACGTCCAACTGGCCAGAGACGGGAACTCCTCGCGGATCGAAGCCCAACTGGGCTGCGGCGCTTCCCAATCCGGCCGCGGCGTCGCGGTGCGATCCGCGGTCATGGTTTGGCGCAGTTCTTGGCCGCGCGCACCTGCTCCGCAATCCAGGCGGGCGCTTCAGCGACGGGCACTTCCCTCACCTGGTGAGTGCGCCGATCCACGATTTCCACCAGCCCCAGGGGCAGTTTCTTGCCCACGTTGATGCGATAGGGAATGCCGGTCAGGTCGGCGTCCTTGAACTTAACGCCGGGGCTCAGATCGCGGTCGTCGTAAAGCACGTCGACACCGGCCGCCTGCAGCCCGGCGTAGAGCCGGTCCGCACCGGCCCGCAAAGCAGCGTCGCTGTACTTGATGGGCGTCACCACGACCTCGAACGGCGCGATGGCCGGCGGCAGCGACATGCCGTCCTTATCGGCGTAGAGCTCGATGGCGGCGCACAGGATGCGCTCGATGCCGATGCCGTAGCTGCCCATGATGACGGGCGTTTCGACTCCGTCCTGGTTCAGCACATTCAGGCCCATGGAGTGGGAGTACTTGTATCCGAGCTTGAAGATGTGGCCGATCTCGACCATCTTCCTGATCTCCAGCGGCAGACCCGTGTTGACTTCAGTGTCGCCCGGAGCCACCTGGCGCAGATCGTGCCAGGCGCACTGGAAATCCACGCCGGGCGTGACGTTCCTCAGGTGGTAATCGTTCTTATTGGCGCCGCAGATCATGTTGACACGGCCCTGGAGGCACTCGTCGGCCAGCACCGGCAGGCCCGTCAAGCCCACCGGTCCGAGCGAGCCCGCGTCGGCCCCGAACCACTCGCGGATCTCCTCCGCACGCGCCGGACGGAACTCCAGGCAGCCGGTCGCGGTCTGGAACTTGGTCTCGCTGAGTTGATGATCGCCCCGCAGCAGGGCCACGCACGGCTTGCCGTCGCCCACCACGACCAGGGTCTTGATCAACGCGGTCGCCGGCACGCCGAGAAAGGCCGCGACATCCTCGATAGTCTTCTGGCCGGGCGTATGAACTTCCTCCGGCGCCAGGTCGCCCGGCGGATCTGGAGCGGCGGGCGGCTGGGCCCTGGAGACAGCCTTTTCGAGATTCGCCGCATAGCCCGTCTCGCGGCAGAAAGCCACGTAGTCCTCGCCGGCATCCGTCGCCACCATGAACTCCTGCGACTGGCTGCCGCCCATTGCGCCGGAGTGCGCCTCGACGGTCAGATAATCCAGGCCGCAGCGGTCGAAGATGCGGCAATAGGCCACGCGGTGCTTCTCATAGCTGACGTCGAGCCCGGCCGGCGCGAGATCGAAGGAGTAGCTGTCCTTCATAAGGAACTGGCGCACGCGCAGCAGGCCCGATTTGGGGCGCACCTCGTCGCGAAACTTGGTCTGAATCTGGTACCAGATTTGGGGCAGTTGCTTGTAGCTGCGCAGTTCGCCGCGGGCGATCGAGGTCATCACCTCTTCATGAGTCATCGCCAGGCACAACGCGCGGCCGAAGCGGTCCTTCAGCTTGAACAGGTTGTCGCCCATCACGTCATAACGGCCCGACTCCTGCCACAGTTCGGCCGGGTTCAGCGCCGGCAGATGGAACTCCTGCGCGCCGATGGCGTCCATCTCCTCACGGACGATTTGAGTGATCTTCAGCATCGCGCGCTGCGCCAGGTACAGGTAGCTGTAGACGCCGGCGGCCAGCTGGCGGACATAACCCGCACGTAACAGAAGTTGATGGCTGACGACCTCGGCTTCCGCCGGGGCTTCTCGTAAAGTAGGAATGAAAAGACGGCTCCAGAGCATGCTAAGTCCTGATTTTCTGTGATGTTAAACTCACTAGTTTAGCATGCGGTCCGGGCCCGGCCTGCATGTTAAACTTGAATATCCTATGAGAATCGCTATTGGCGCCGACCACGCTGGCTTCGAGCTGAAGGAGCATCTCAAAGGCGTTCTGGCCGCCGACGGCCACGCCGTCGAGGATCTGGGAACCCACGACACGGTCTCTACGGATTACCCTGATTACGCCGCCAAAGTGTCGCAAGAGGTGGTGCAGGGCAAAGCCGACCGCGGCATTCTGGTCTGCATGACTGGCATGGGCATGGCGATGGCGGCGAACAAGGTGAAGGGCATCCGCGCTGCGCTGGCGACCAACCCGGAAGAGGTCGGTCTGACCCGCAAGCATAACGACGCCAACGTGCTGGCCCTCAGTGAACGCTACACCAAACCCGAAGAGGCCGACGAAATGGTGCGGATCTTCCTGAACACGCAGTTCGAAAGCGGCGGGCGTCATGAGCGCCGGGTCAACAAAATGATGGCCCTGGAGCGCGAGGATCCCGCGGGGGCCGGTGCGGCGGAAGGGGCAAAAGACAGCGCGCAGAAGGGGGCACAGGCATGAGCCAGCAGGAGCGCATGAGCCGGAGCTTGGAGCAGGTCGATCCGGAGATCGCCGCCGCCATTCGCAACGAAACGCAGCGCCAGCACTCGCGCATCGAACTCATCGCCAGCGAGAACTTCACCTCCGAGGCGGTGCTCGAGGCCACCGGCAGCGTGTGCACGAACAAGTACGCCGAAGGCTACCCCGGCAAGCGCTATTACGGCGGCTGCGAGTTCACCGACGTCATTGAGAACCTGGCCCGCGAGCGCGCCAAACAGCTGTTCCACGCCGAGCACGCCAACGTGCAGCCGCATGCCGGCTCGCAGGCCAACCAGGCGGCCTACGCCGCCGTGCTGCAGCCGGGCGACACCATCATGGGCATGAACCTGGCGCATGGCGGACACCTCACGCACGGCCATCCGCTGAATTTTTCTGGCAAGACGTACAAGATCGTCGCCTACGGCGTCCGCCGGGACGATGAAGTGATCGACTACGAGGAACTGGCGCGGCTGGCGGACGAGCACAAGCCGAAGCTGATTATCGCCGGCGCCAGCGCCTACTCGCGGATCATCGATTTCGCCCGCTTCCGCGAAGCCGCCGATGCCTGCGGCGCGCTGCTGCTGGTGGACATGGCCCACTTCTCCGGGCTGGTCGCGGCCGGGCTCTATCCGAACCCTTGCGAGTGGGCCGACATCGTCACCTCGACCACTCACAAAACCCTGCGCGGGCCGCGCTCGGGCCTCATTCTGTGCAAGGAGAAATACGCCGCGGCGGTCGACAAGGTGGTCTTCCCGGGCACCCAGGGCGGTCCGCTGGTGCATGTCATCGCCGCGAAGGCGGTGTGCTTCCTGGAAGCGATGCAGCCCGGGTTCGCCGAGTATCAGAAACGTGTCGTCGTCAATGCCAAGGCCCTGGCCGAGGCGCTGACTCAGGCCGGTTACCGGATCGTGTCGGGCGGCACGGACACGCACCTGGCGATGGTGGATGTATTCTGCCGCGGGTTGCGCGGCAAGGAGGCGGAAAAGGCTCTCGACGAGGCCTGGATCACGGTCAACAAGAATGCGATCCCGTTCGACACCAATCCGCCGATGAATCCTAGCGGCATCCGCCTGGGCAGCCCGGCGGTGACCACGCGCGGTTTCGACGCCGCCGAGATGCGCGAAGTGGGAATCCTGATTGCGCAGGTTCTTTCGGCTCCCGCCGACAAGGACAACCTGGCCGCGGTGCGCCGCCGCGTGCAGACTCTGACGGAACGCTTTCCGCTCTACGGCTGGAAACTGGCGCCGGCGGTGGTCTGAAGCTCCGCCAGGGGCGCAGTATGCCGTTGCGGATTGCCTTCGACGCGCGCCACATCCGGGACTTTGGCTTTGGGACCTACATCCGGAATCTGCTGCGCGCCTTAGCCGCCATCGGCGTGCCGCACCGGTTTCTGCTGATCGCCCATTCCGAAGACCGGCACGAGCTCGACGGCCTGCCGCCTAACTTCGAGCGCGTGCCCTACGAGAGGAGCGACGCGGAGCGGACGGATCAACTCAGATTCCCCCTGCTGATCCGCAGGTTGAAAGTGGATCTGAGCCACATTCCCCTGACTCAGGTGCCGCTGTTGATGCCGCGCCCCTACGTGGTGACGGTCCACGACCTCAGCGCCCTGGTCTTTGGGGCGCCGTCCGGATGGCGGCATAAACTTCGTACCATGGGCATTCGCCGCGCCCTGGAGCGGGCGGAGCGCGTGATGGCGGTTTCCGAATCCACACGCCACGACGTAGTCAATATTCTGGGCATTGCGAATGAAAAGGTGGTCAGAATTTATGGCGCCACCGATCCACGCTTCTCCCATCACCAGCCCGGCGAGGATGCCCGCGCCGCCGGGCCTGAGGCCTGGGACCTCGAACGGCGGCGCATTCTGGAGCGCTACCAGGTCAATTACCCGTTCTTGCTGTACGCCGGCACGATCCGCCCGCAAAAGAACATCCCGCGGCTGATCGAGGCCTTCGCGCTGGTGAAACGCGAATTGGCCAATCATCCGCACTACGCGGACCTGCGGCTGATCATCATCGGCGATGAGATTTCGCGTTATCCGCTGGTCCGGCAGACGGTGCTGCACTCCCGCGTGCAGGGCGCGGTGCGGTTCCTGGGCTTCGTTCCGCTCAATGCGCTACGGGTCTTCTTCGAGGCGGCCGAGGTGTTTGTGTTCCCGTCGCTGTATGAGGGCTTTGGCCTGCCGCCTCTGGAGGCGATGGCGTCCGGCACGCCGGTCGTTTGCTCGAAGTCCACGTCGCTGCCTGAGGTCGTCGGCGAGGCCGCCGTGATCGTGAGCCCGGACAACGTCTTCGACATCGCGCGGGGCATCCGCGAGGTGTTGCTCTCGCCGTCGTTGCGGGCGGAGATGATCGCGCGCGGCCACGCTCAGGTGGCCCGCTTCACGTGGGAAGAGACCGCGCGCCAGGTGAACGCGCTTTACGAATCGGCCGCGGGCGGTGGCATCAGGTAGCCCGACTGCGCCAGGGGATTGGGGTGCCGAGGATCGCCGCCCAGCCACACCACGAGTCCCCGGATGTGCGCGTCCGTGGTGGTCCCGCGCAACTCGATCCGGTCCGGCCCGATGGCGGGCCGCAAGCCTTCCTGGCCGAGGATGACCAGGCGCCCGGCCTCATGCCGTAACCGCCGGATCCAGCCCCCGCCAGACCAGCGGATGGCGTACCAGGCGTCGATCCGGACCCGGAACCGGGCCGGCAAGGCTGTTTCCAGCAGGACGAAGCTGGCTCCAGGGAACTCTTTCGCCAGCTCTGGGTCCCCTCCCAGTTCGGCAAACACGGGCTGGCGCCACTGCTCGGCGGCAGCGGCGGGCAGCGCCACCCAACCCGAGTTTTCTCCTGGCTCGGAGAACGGATGCGCCGGTCCCACGAGCCCGGCCAGCAGCGGAACGTAGCGGACCAGTTCCGGCGAGGGAGCAACGCGCTCCAGAGCGCTGCCCAGTTCCGCCCCCGTCGCCAGATTCAATGGCGAAATGCCGAGAAACTCCAGCAACCGGTCCGCCATCTCCACGTTCATGGCCCGCTTCCCGCTGATCAGGTTCTGCATGTGCGGCTGTGAGATGCCGATCTGCCTGGCCAGGCGGCGCACAGTCAGGGAACCGGCCGCGATCTGGAACCGGAGCCGCTCCAGGAGCCGCTGATAGAGTAAATCAAACGATGGTTGCAGCGTCAATGGCTGCATATAGCCATTAGAAATAGGTACGTACTAGATGATACTGGTGATTTGTTTCAGAAGGAATTAAGAGAAAATAATCCTGAACTCCAAAGCGTAGTTAAATCATTGAAAATACACAACTAATTCGTGCATATAGGACTCCAGATACGGCTAGTACCCAAGAGCGTCTTCCTCGTCAGTTGACGGAATTTGACCCTAGACCCACACTGCCTCACAGAGCGATTCTCCGGCCGTGTGAGGCGGCCGGGAGAAGCCGACGAAAGGACCGAACAATGGAGTGGACCCGATCCGAGACGCTGACCTTGGCCGTTCCGAACTGTTCCCATTGCTTTGGGACAGGCATCCGTAGTTTGAAGCGGGGTGAACCGCACGCATGCAATTGCGTGTTGCGCGCCATTTTCCGGGCTTGCTACGCCCGATTCCGCCACTGCGCGACCAAAGAAAAGTACCTGAGCAAGGTATCGCTGGACTGCACCGCTCATGGCGGCCGCCGCGTCTGGGGCCGCAAGGACGAAGAGTACGTCGCCGATTTCACGCTGGTGTCGCGCCGGTCTCTGACGCCGGAAGAGTACAGGCTCTTCAGCTTTCATTTCCTCCTCGGCGCCGATTGGCGTCTGTGTTGCCGCCGTCTGGGCATGGATCGCGGCACTTTCTTCCATTCGGTCTACCGGATCGAACAGAAACTGGGCAAGATCTTTCGCGAGCTCAAGCCCTACGCCCTATTCCCTTTAGATGAGTACTTTTACGGCCGTCTGGAAAACGACTGGACGCCCGGGCCGGAACCGGGACCGAAGGTGCTGGCGCTGCGGCCTCGCTATCAGCCGACCTGGGCGTTGCGGCCGGCCGCCTGACGGTCTGACCACCGCAGCAGGCGCCCGTCCGCGGAGGCCGGGAAGGGCGGGCGCCTGGCCGCGCGTCCCAGCCGCGTTTCCGAGCGCGACCGTCAGCGGTTCGCTCTTAGCTAAGCCAGCTCGCAGTCGACGCAGGCCGCGATAGCATCTCCACAACCGGTCGGATCACCGCTTCAGTTTGAAGAATCCTTCCAGTAGCGCGACACAATCGGCCGCCAGAACGCCCTCTTCGATGCCGATGTGGTGATTCAACAGCTCGCTGTCGGCCAGGCGGAACTTGCTCCGTACTGCGCCGAAGCGCAGGTCGCGGCTGCCGAACACCAGCCTCCGTACGCGCGCCTGGACCAGCGCCCCTGCGCACATCACGCACGGCTCCAGCGTCACGAACACCTCGGCCTCGCCGAGCCGGTAATTGCCCAGCCGCTGAGCCGCCTCCCGGAGCGCCAGCATCTCCGCGTGGGCCGTCGGGTCATGCAACCCGATCGGACGGTTGAACCCGCGTCCGGCGATCTCCTCGCCCACGACCACCACCGCACCCACCGGTACTTCGCCGGCCGCTGCGGCCTCGCGCGCCAGCCGCAAGGCTTCCCGCATGAACATTTCGTCGCGCGATTGCGTCATTTCATCCTGTCAGGCCAACGGCTGATCCTCGGACCCGCGAAGGCAGCAGCTCATCCCCTTACAATAAGGCCTTGGAGCACAGCCGCCGATGCGCTATCTCGGTCTGATCCTCAAGAACGCCTTGCGCAACCGCCGCCGCAGCCTGCTCACCATCTCCTCGCTGGCCCTGTCGCTGTGCATCCTCGGCGTCCTGATGGCGCTGTATTACGCCCTGTTTCACGGTGCGCCGCCGAAGGCCCAGATGCTGCGCGTGGTGACGCGTCACAAGGTCGCCATCGCCTTCGCCATGCCGGTCTATTATCGCGACAAGATCGCGCGCGTGCCGGGCGTCAAACAGGTCTGCACCTGGCAGTGGTTTGGCGGCACGTACAAGGACGAGGAACGGGACCGGTCGAAGTTCTTTCCGCGCTTCGGCGTCGAGGCCGATCGTTTCTTCGACGTCTATCCCGACTACCGCGTGCCGGCGGAACAGAGACTGGCCTTTCAGAAGGATATCGCCGGCGCGCTCATCGGCAAGAACGTGGCCGCGAGTCAGGGGCTCAAGATCGGCGACAAGATCAAGATCGCGGGCAATATCTTCCCCTTCGACCTGGACCTGACCGTGCGCGCCATCTACGACTCGGACATCGACGCCGACAACCTCTATTTTCCGCTGAAGTACCTCCAGGAAGCGCTGGAAGCGCGGGGTTCGACGCGCAGCTACGCCGGCACATTCACCGCTCTGGTGGCCTCGCCCGAAGACGTCCCGCGCGTTTCCAAGGCGATCGACGGGATGTTCGCCAACGCCGAGGCTCCGACGCACACCGAGAGCGAGTACGCCTTCGGGCTGAGCTTCCTGTCGTTCCTCGGCAACATCAAGCTGGCGCTGATCTCCATCTGCGGCGCCGTGACCTTCACCATCCTGCTGGTTGCCGGCAACACCATGGCCATGTCGGTGCGCGAGCGCGTCCGCGAGGTCGGCATCCTGAAAACCCTGGGCTTCACGCCGCGCGCGATTCTGGCCCTGCTGCTGGGCGAATCGGCCGTCATCTCGATGCTCGGGGGCGGACTCGGCCTGCTGCTCTCGAACTTCCTCATCGGCGTGCTGCGCCAGGGCCCGGCCATCGTGCAACAGACCAAGACGCTGACCCTGCAGCCGCCGGTGCTGGCGATTCTGCTGGCCTTTTCGATCTTCATCGGCTTGTCCAGCGCCATCGTGCCCGCCTGGCGCGCCGCGCATACTTCGATACTGGAGGCTCTTCAGGATTCGGATTAGTCCCATCTGGAGCTGCGCCCCATGCCGATCCCGATCACTTACAACATCCGCAATCTGGCCGTGCGCAAGACCACCACCGTCATGACCGCTCTCGGCATCGCGCTCACGGTCGCCGTGTTGTGCGCGGTGCTGTCGATGGTCGAAGGCCTGAGAGTGGCCTTCACCAGCTCCGGCCATCCGCTGAATCTGCTGCTGATCCGCAAGGGCAGCGGAGCCGAACTGACCAGCATGGTGTCGCGCAACGATTTCAACGAAGTCATCCGCTTCCGGCCGGGCATCGCCCCGGACGCGGAGGGCCAGCCGCTGGCCTCGCTGGAACTGGTCACGATCATAAACCTCCCCAGCCGCGAGTTTCCCGAAGGCGTGAACGTGAATGTGCGCGGCGTCTCCGCCACGGGGCTGGAACTGCGCGACGAAACCCGCCTGCGGCGCGGCCGCTGGTTCCAGCGCGGCCGCCGGGAGGTGGTCGTCGGCTCGGAGATCGCTGCGCAGAACCCCGACGCGCAGGTCGGCCAAAGTATCCGCTTCGGACGTGGTGAATGGCTGATCGTCGGCGTCTTTGACAGCAGTTACCCGGCCCGCAACAGCGAAATCTGGGGCGACCTGGACCAGGTGCGCTCCGACCTGAATCGCTTTGACGCCTGCTCGAGCGTTCTGCTGCGCGCCACCGATCCAGTGGCGCTGCAGACCTTGACCAGCGAGCTTTCCGTGGAGCAACGCCTGCAGCTCGACGTCCAACCCGAGACGGAGTACTTCGCCAAGCAGACCGATTCGGGCGAGATCATCCGCTACCTGGGCACATTCGTCGCCATCATCATGGCCGTCGGGAGCTGTTTTGCCGCCATGAATACAATGTACGCGGCCGTGGCCCGGCGGTCGCAGGAGATCGGTACACTGCGCGTCCTCGGCTTTTCACGCTTCAGCATCCTGCTGTGTTTCGTCCTGGAGTCCGTCCTGATCTCGCTGCTGGGCGGCGCCCTGGGCCTCGTGCTGATCCTGCCGCTCCACGGCCTTTCCACAGACGTCGGCAGCATGACCACATTTGCGGAAACCTCGTTTCAACTGGCCATCACGCCGAAAGTCGTTGTCAGCGGCCTGGCCTTCGCGCTGATCATGGGCGCGCTGGGCGGCTTCCTGCCCGCCTTCAGCGCCGCCCGCAAACAGGTCCTCGTCGCACTGCGACAGATCTAGGAGGAAACGCGTGCAACCCGAATTGAAGAACCTCAGAATCCACCGCGGCAGCGACGCCGCCATCGAAGAGCAGCCCCGCGGGCCGCGCTGGGCGTCGCGCTGGATCGTGACCGGCGTCGTCCTCTTCGTCGTGCTGGGCGCGGCCTCCATGGTCTGGAAGCGCGTGAACGCCGCGCCCATCGTGGATACCGTCAGGGTCGTGTCCTCACAGGCTACCGGCGGACGCGAAGTGGTTCTGAATGCCACCGGCTACATCGTGGCGGCGCACAAGATCGAAGTCGCCGCCAAGGTGGTCGGCAAAGTGGCCTGGATCGGCGTGGAGAAAGGCGACCGCGTTAAGGAAGGCCAGGTTCTGGTGCGCCTCGAGGACGATGAGTACCGCGCCCAATTGCAGCAGACCCGCGGCCAGTTGGAGAACCTGAATGCGCGCCTGGCCGAGCTCGAGCACGGCTCCCGTCCCGAGGAGATCGCCACGGCCCTGGCCAACCTGAACCAGGCCAGGGCCGATCTCGAAAACTCGCGCGTGACCCTCGATCGCACCCGCCCTTTGACGCGCGAAGGAGTGCTCTCCAAACAGGCTCTCGACGACGCCGAAGCGCGCTATCGCTCGGCCGTTGCGCGCGTCGATTCCCTGCAGAAGACCTATGACCTCGTCCAGGCCGGGCCGCGCCAGGAGCAGATCGACGCCGCTCGCGGCGCGGTGGTGCAAGCCCAGGGCGCGGTGGCTCTCGCCGAAACGCAGCTCTCCAATACGGTCATCCGCGCACCCGTCACCGGCACCATTCTGGAACGCGCCGTGGAGCGCGGCGAGTTCGTCACCACCAGTTTCGTTGGCGAGCGCGGCGCCAAGGGCTACGTCGTCTCCCTGGCCGACCTCAACGACCTGGAAGTCGAGCTCGACATCTCGCAAAACGATTTCGGCAGGCTCTTCATGAAGCAGGACGCCGTCATCACCGTGGATGCCTACCCCGACAAGAAATGGCGCGGATGGATCAAGGAACTGTCGCCCGAGGCCAACCGCCAGAAGGCCACCGTCCAGGTGAAGGTCAAGGTCGCCAACCCGGATGAGTTCCTGCGCCCCGAGATGAACGCCACCGTGGCGTTCCTGGGTCAGGAACAGTCTGGCACGCCTGGCCGGCCGTCGGTGCACATTCCGCCGGCGACGCTCGCCGATGGCCGCGTGTGGGTCGTCGAGAACGGCCTGGCCTCGTCGCGTGAGGTCAAGACCGGCGGCAACACCCCGGCCGGCATCCGCGTGGATGAGGGGTTGAAGGGCGGCGAGGAGCTGATCGTCAATCCGCCCAAGGATCTCAAGCCCGGCGCGAAGGTCGCCGTGCGGGGAGCGAAACAGCCGTGAGCGGAACGAACGATGTCGTGGTCAGCGCACGCGGCCTGACCAAGCGCTTCGTCCGCGACTCCTACGAGGTGCTGGCGCTCGACGGCGCCGACATCGACGTGTATCGCGGCGAGTTCATTGCTCTGATGGGGCCCTCCGGTTCGGGCAAGTCCACGCTGCTGCACCTGACTGCGGCGATGGACCGGCCGACCTCCGGCGCCATCACCGTGTTGGGACACGATCTGGCTGCGCTCACCGAGCGCCAGATCGCGCATTGGCGCAACGTCCACATCGGCTTCGTCTTTCAGACCTTCAATCTGATTCCGGTTCTATCGGCGCTCGAGAATGTCGAGCTGCCGTTGAAGCTCACCCATCTGAAGAAGGGCGAGCGCTTCCAGCACGCCACCACCGCGCTGCGCCTGGTGGGTCTCGACGACCGCCTGCGCCACTATCCGCGCCAGTTGTCAGGCGGGCAGGAACAGCGCGTCGCCATCGCGCGCGCGCTGGTCACGGATCCTGACCTGCTGCTGTGCGACGAGCCGACCGGTAACCTCGACGCCCGCTCCGCCCAGGACGTCCTCGACCTGCTCGCCATGTTGAACCAGGAATATGGCAAGACCATCGTGATGGTGACCCACGATCCCCACGCCGCACACTACGCCTCCAAGGTCCGACACCTGGAGAAAGGCAAACTGCTCCCCGAGGGCCAGGTGCCCGAGGACTGGAAGGTCTGAGCCGAAAACAAGGGGACAGACGCCTCTGTCCTAGGCGCGCACCACACTCTCGCTCCACGCACCACATCCCCTGCGCCGTGTGGATAGAGCCGTCTGTCCCCTTGTTTTCGTACCGCTCGAAGACGCCACTTCTTTCCTGTGAGCGACGCGTGCCAGGCCGGCCGCGCCAATCCCGCCCGCTGCGCGTCGCGACACGGCACAATGGGACTTGCACCCGTGAAGCCGCGTCTCGCCATTCTGTACGAACACCCGCGCTGGTTCGAGGGTCTGTTCGCCGAGTTGCGTGCGCGCGGTATTGTCTTCGATCAATGGAAGGCCGAGTCGCTGGCCCTGGACCCGGAGCGCTCCGAGTGGCCCGATCTGGTGCTCAACCGCATGAGCGCGTCGGCGCGCTGGCGCGGCCACGGCTGTGCTCAGTTCGCGGTGTTGGAGCTGCTACGCCTGCTCGAGGCCCGGCGCGTGGCGGTCATCAACGGCTGTGCCGCTTACGAGGTCGATATCTCCAAGCTGCGCCAGTTGGAGATCTTCTCGCGCTGCGGGCTGAGCAGTCCCCGAACCCGCGCCGCCAATAGCGCCGCCATGCTCCTCCAGGCCGCCGCGGACTTGAAATTCCCCGTCGTCGTGAAACCCAATTGCGGCGGCGCGGGCAGCGGCATGTTGCGCTGCGAGACGCCGCGCGACCTGGAACAACGGCTGGCCCAGATCGACTTCGGCGCCGACAACGTCGTGCTCGTGCAGGAGTACCACGCGCCGCGCGATGGCTTCATCCAACGCGTGGAAGTGCTCGGCGGCGAGGTCCTCTACGGCCTGCGCATCGAGGCGACTTCGTTCAATCTCTGTCCCGCCGACGCATGCGCGCCCGGCCAGCGGCGCGTCCAGCGCTTCGAGCCGCCACAGCACATCGCCGCCTCCGTGCTGGCGGTGGCCCGCGCCGCGCGGCTGGACGTCGGGGGCGTGGAATATCTCGAGGATGCCACTGCCGCGCAGCCCATCTTCTATGACATCAACGCGCTGTCCAACTTTGTCGCCAATGCGGAATCGGTGGTCGGCTTCAACCCGACTTCGAAGTTCGTCGATTACGTGCAGCGCCGCCTCGACGCGCTATGTTGGGCCCGCGTCTGAGGGCCTGCTCAGCGCCCGATGCGCCCGGCCGGGTTAGTGCCGGAAATGCCGGATGCCGGTGAAGACCATCGCCACGCCCAGCCGGTCCGCCGCGGCAATGACGTCCGCGTCCCGCACCGACCCGCCGGGCTGGATAATGGCCCGCGCCCCATTCGCCACCGCCGCCTCCAACCCGTCGGGAAATGGGAAGAACGCATCGCTCGCGACAACGCACCCCTCCAGCGGCAGCACCGATTTCCTGGCGCCGATCTCCACCGCGAAGACCCGGCTCATCTGGCCCGCGCCGGAGCTCAGCAACTGCCCGGGGCGCGCATAGACGATCGCATTCGACTTCACGTGTTTGCACACCTTCCAGCCGAACTCGAGCGCGCGCCACTGCTCGTCGGTGGGCTGCACCGCCGTCACCACGCGCGCCGTCTCCCGGCGGAACGTCTCGTTGTCAGGCGTCTGCGCCAGCGCGCCGCCGCTGATCGACTTGATCACCAGTTCGCCCGCGCTCAGGCCGCCCCTCACCTGCACCAGCCGCACATTCTTCTTGGCCTTCAGCACCGCCAGCGCCGCTTCAGAATAGGACGGCGCCGCAATGGCCTCGACGAACAGCTTGGCCACCTCCTCCGCCGTCGCCCCGTCCAGTTCACGATTGAACGCCAGCACGCTCCCGTAAGCCGAAACCGGGTCGGCCTCATAGGCCTGCTTGTAGGCCTCCACCAGCGTCTTGTGTTCGGCGCAGCCGCAGGGATTGGTGTGTTTGATGATCGCCGCCGCCGGCGCGCTGAATTCCTGAATCAACTGCCAGGCCCCGTCCAGGTCCACCAGGTTGTTGTAGGAAAGCTCCTTGCCATGCAGTTGCACGGCGCCGGCGATGCCCGCCGTCCCGGCGGCGTAAAGTGCCGCCTTCTGGTGCGGGTTCTCGCCGTAGCGCAGCGTCTGCCGCCGCGGCAATACGATGCTCAGGCTGGCCGGCAATTCATCCGGCTGTTCCACAAAACGCCCGTCCTCGCACTCCAGTCGGGCCAGCCGCGCCGTGATCGCCGCATCGTACGCGGCAGTCAGCGCGAAGGCCTTACGCGCCAGCTCCCAGCGCGTCTTTTGCGATAACGCTCCGCCGGAAGCTTTCAGCTCCTCGATCAGTGGCGCGTAGTCGGCCACCGACGTCACCACGGCGACGTCCTGGAAGTTCTTGGCGGCCGCGCGGATCATCGTCGGCCCGCCGATGTCGATGTTCTCGATCAGCTCGTCGATGGTCGCGTCCGTTTTCGCCGCTGAGGCAGCGAAGTCGTACAGGTTCACTACCACCATGTCGATTGTCGGGATGGCGTGCGCCGCCAGGGCTTCCATGTGCCCGGGCAGGTCGCGCCGTGCCAGAATCCCGGCCGCCACGCGCGGGTGAATTGTCTTGACGCGTCCGTCCAGCATCTCCGGGAAGCCCGTCACTTCGCTGACGTCCCGAACCGGCAGCCCGGCGCCGCGCAGCAGCTTCGCCGTTCCTCCTGTGGAAATCAGCTCCGCGCCGAGGCCCGCCAGAGCTTGCGCGAACTCAACCAGTCCGCTCTTGTCGGTTACACTCACAAGCACACGCTGGATGGATGACATAAACCCCCTATTCTCTCACGGCATCATACGGCTATCGACGGGAATGCTGCGTCTCCTCACCCCTTGCAACTCCCAGCCTTTGCTGTAGAATGGAATCCGAAATACAGCTTTGCAAAGGAGGCCGGGTTCATGCCCAGCAATCTTAAGAGTGTTCGGCTGCTCGGGGTGATGGCTGCCCTCGTGGTTCTCTGTCTGCCCGTGGCGTGGGGTCAGGGGCTGCCCGCGGCCGGAACCTATAACATCACTGGCGCTCAAGTGGGCGTTGAAGTGGACGGTTCCGCGTGGCAGACGATCCTGTGGTTCGTCAATGTGTCCGCCGGCACTCAGAATGCCGCTGTGGTGGCGTTGCTCAACCCGGACGGCACTCCCGCCGACGTCACCTGCACGCTCGCTGATGGCACTTTCTCAACGTATTGCGTGTGGGCTGGGAATTCCGTTATGGCGGATGGCGACGAGCGCATCGTTTTGACCGGTCTGAGCCCAACTTCAGCCGCCAGCCCGATCACAATCCAACTCCTCTCCGCGGGCGGCTTCGCGATCACTGCGGTCGTCCAACACATCGATGCCCAAGGCAATCTGCTGTCCTCCACGGCATTGACTGACCCGGGGCTCCTGGTACCGGCGGTTAGCGCTTCTTACGCCGGCGCGATCGACGAGGAGCGGTTGGTGGACGAGTCCATCATCCTCAGCAACCCCTCCGCCAACGCGTCGATCAGCGTCACCTTGAACGCTTATGATGGCCAGTCCGGCGCAGGCGCGCGTCCGCCCATCGGAACGAAGCAGTTCGTGATCCTGCCGCTGGGACGCGTTTCGGGCTTACTCACCGAGATCTTCCCTGGCGTGAACTTCCTGAGCTACTCGAACAGTGTGGGCACGAAGGGCTTGCTCCAGGGTTTCTTCTCGGCCACTGCCAGCCAGAATTTCGGCATCGCCGTGCTGCGGCAGGACATTGCCCCGAATGGCGCGATTGTCACGACTCCCTGGTCGGCCTTCCCGGCCGCAACGCCCCCCGCCGGCCCGGTAGCTTACCTGTCGGTGGACTCTCCGACGTCCTGCCAGGGCGATTACACGGGAACCATCACCGCCAGCGCCAGCGTCCCGTGGATCGTCTATGTTCACATCGGCGCGGCGAAGTACGAGCCTATGACCAGCGGACCGATTGTTGATGCCAACGGTTCTGTTACCAGCGCGACGGTCAGCTGGCTCGCGCCGGGAGAGTTTTTCACGCTCGAGGCCCAGAGCGGCGGAATTCTTCAGACGGTCACGCTGACGCCGCCTCCCCAGTGCAATGGCCAGTGACGGTTGATCAAATCCTCTCCCCCATGCCGGATGTGAGGAGAACTGCATCTGCGCGTGGCCGCTGGGGATGTTCTCGGGCGCGTTTGCCAGAGTGAATCGCATGCCGCTCCAAGGCGGCGGCAGCGATTGTGTACAATGTCAACTGCTGCGGGTATCGGCGCTGGACCTCCAGCCCATCCCGGCCGCGGGTCTGCCGTGGCCGGTGCATGAATCGATGCCCTTGTCCGGGGGAATCCATCACGATCCGGTCCTGTTCCGGCTACGGCCGAGGTGAATTGTGCTGAAGGCCCTGTTTGACCGCACTCCGGCGTTCCGGGCGCCCCGCCGAAAGGACTGCGCTGCGCGCGCTTCCATCTTCGAGCTGCTCTTGGCCGCCCTCGCGCTGATCCCGATCCTCAGCGCTCAACAGTACAACTTTCATGACTACGGCGGCGAGCAAGGGCTTACCAGCCTCGTGGTCCGGGGCCTGTTCCAGGACCACGCCGGATTCCTGTGGGTCGCTACGGAGAATGGCGTGTTCCGTTTTGACGGCCAACAATTCCAACGCTTTGGACCGAAACAGGGGCTGCCTCGAACGCCGGGCGCCTCGATCGGGGAAGCTCCGGACGGCGGTGTCCTGGTCGGATCCTCCGCCGGGCTGTTCCAGAACCGGGGAAATCGCTTCGTGGCAGTCAAAATGCCCGGGGCAAGCGGCGTCAGCCCCTGGCAGGGAGTGGTCTCCGACGGCGCCGGGCACACCTTCATCGCCACCGATAAGGGCTTGGCCGTGGCCACTCTCGAAGCCGGTGCGGGTTTCCGGTTGCGCCTTCTCCCAGTGCCCGCCGGGGTTCAGGATCCTCTTTTCGGCGCCCTGTTCGCCGACCACGATGCAGTCTGGTTCCGCTGCGACCAGGCTGTGTGCCGGCTGGAACACGACACCGTGACCCGGTTCGGCCAAGCCGAGGGACTGCCGCCGTCAGACTGGGTCAGCATCGTTCGCGATGGGCAAGGCGATCTGTGGGCCGCCAGCGGCCGCGAGCTGGCGGTGCTGCATCAGGGTTCTGGCCGCTTCGAACAGGCCACCTCCGCGCTGAACGGGCCTTCCATCGGCCGCAACCTGGCCGTGGACCGGCAGGGGCGGCTGCTGGTTCCCACAACCGCCGGCCTGGCCATCCAGAATGCCGGCCGCTTCCGCATGGCAGGGCCGCACGCCGGACTGAATCCGCCCATCGAGGCGGTGCTTCAGGACCGGGAAGGTTCGGTGTGGCTGGGCTACGCGGGACACGGCCTGGCCCGCTGGCTGGGCTACGGGGAGTGGGAAGCCTTTCAGGCCCGGAGCGGGCTGACCAGTGACCGGGTCTACGAGATTCTGCCGCTCAGCGGCAGCCTGGTGTGGGTGGGAACCGAAGGCGGGCTGTTCCGCGGCCGCCAGAGCGGCGACGACTGGCAGTGGGAGCGAATTCAGCGCCTGGGCGCCGTGCCCGCGCATTCGGTCCGGCGCGCGCCTGACGGCAAGTTGTGGGTTGGCACCGAAGGCCGTGGCGCGGCGGTGTTCGATCCTGCGAGTGGCCGCGTGCAGTGGTTTGGCGACGTGCTGGGCCTGCTCGCCGACTCGCCTGAGGCGTTGGAAATCGACCACACCGGCCGCGTCTGGGCAGGCACGGAAAGAGGCCTGTTCGCGACCGGCCCGGCGCGTGGCCGTTTCACGCGGATCGCGGAGATTCCCGCCATTCGCGTGTGGTCGGTGGCCGAAGCGCTCGAGGGGGACCTGTGGATCGGAACCGTGGAGGGGCTGTTTCATCTCACCGCAAACCAGTGCCGGCGCCTGAGTACGGCCGACGGCCTGGCCGAGGACAGTATTGTCTCCACGGCCGTTTCCCGCTTCGGGGATGTTTGGGTCGGCTACGCGTCTACCAGCACCATCACGCGGATCCAGGGCCCGGAACTGCGCATGACGCATTTCGGCCCCGCTCAGGGGTTCACCGGCGGCATGTCGTATGCTCTTGCGACGGATGCGCTGGGCCGCCTCTGGGCGGGCACGGAACAGGGCGCGTTCTTTTGGGATGGCGATAGCTGGAGCCATTACGACCACGGCGACGGACTCGTCTGGGACGACTGCGGCCTGCACGCCCTGAGTGTCGCGCCCGACGGCTCAGTGTGGATCGGCACGCGGGCGGGGCTCTCCCGTTTCAGCCCATCCGGCAGGGGAAACAGCGCCGGGCCTCCGGAGGTCGTTTTCACGGCGCTGCAGCTCGGCCGCACTGAGTTCGCCCCGTCCGCCGGCGCCTCCGTCGAGGCCCGCTCCAACACGCTGACGGCCCGCTACTCGGTCCCCGCTTTCACCCACCCCGGCGGCGTCATGTTCCGCTACCGGCTCGCTCCGCTCTCCGCGGAGTGGCGCGAAACCAGCCTGCGGGAGATCCAGTTTTCCGGGCTTGCTCCGGGCTCCTACCGACTGGAGGTCGCGGCCCGCCTGGCCGCGGGCCAGTGGAGCGCGCTACCGGCCACTTTCGGATTCGAGATTTTGCCCCTGTGGTGGCAGTCGTGGTGGTTCCGGATCCCGGTCATCCTGCTGCCCCTCGGGCTGAGCATCCTGCTGCTGCTAAAACGCGAGCGCGACGAGGACGCCGTGCGCCAGTCGCTCGAGAACGCCGTGGAACAGCGCACCGCCGAACTGCGCGAACAAGGTTCTGAACTGCAGCGCCAAACCGCCCTGGCTGCACACGGGAAGGCCCGTGCCGAGGCTGCGGACCAGGCCCGGGGCGAGTTCCTGGCGCGGGTCAGTGACGCGGTCCGACAAGCCATGAGTGGCATCGTCGACGCCACCGGCAGGCTACTGGCCGCACCCTCGGACCCCCAGCAGCGAGATCTCCTGGGCAGCATCAGATCCTCTTCCGACGCGCTGCGCACCCTGCTCAACAACCTCCTCGAGTTCACTGAAATCGAGGCCGGCCGCCTGGAGATCCACGCCGCATCGTTCGCCGTCGTCCACGCCGTGGGCGGCGCCTGCCGCCACTCCCTTCCAGAGGCCGCCAGGAAAGGCCTCTCCCTGACCTGGGAATTCGCTGCCCAAACGCCCGAGTTCGTCATCGGCGACGCCAACCGCTTCCGCCAGGTCCTGCTCAATCTGATAGCCAATGGCGTGAGTTTCACGGAGCGCGGGGGCGTCCGGGTGGAGGTTTCCTGGCGTCAGCTGGATGACGATGCCGTGGAGTTGTGCTGCGCTGTCGTCGACACCGGCATTGGCATCCCCGCCGAGCGCCGCGACGCGATCAGCGAGTGCTTTTCGCGCGGGGACGAGCCCGCCATTCTGGGTCTCGGCACGACCGGCCTGGGCCTGGCCATCTCCTCGCGGCTGGCGGGCCTGATGGGCGGCCGGATATCGGTCGAAAGCGAACCGGGGGCGGGCAGTGCGTTTCGCTTTACCATCCCGGTGCGCCGTATCGCACCTGCCGCGGGCTCGTCAGAGCAGCCTGTCACAGGCGGCGCCTCTCTCCCCGCCGGGCGCGGCCTGAGCGTCCTGCTGGTGGAGCACAACGCCCTCAATCAGCGCGTGGCCGCGGCCCTGCTCGGACAGCGAGGCCATCGGGTCGGCATCGCCGAGGATGGCTCTTCGGCCGTGATGCGCGCTGCCGAAGCGAGTTTCGACGCCATTCTGATCGACGTCCAGATACCGCCGATGAACGGCTTCGAGGTGGCGCGCCGGATTCGCGCCGCCGAGGCCGACTCCGGCCGCCACACGCCGATGTTCGCCCTGACCGCGCAGGCGTTGCAGGCCATGCGCGAGGAGTGCCTGGCCGCGGGGATGGATGGCCTGGTTGGTAAGCCATTCGAACCGGGCGAACTGTTCGCCGCCGTCGAATCCGGCGGCCGGCCGCCGGAAGCTGTGAATGCGCCCCAAGCGGCGAGTCCGCCTGGTGACTCCACGGGTTGATGGCCGCCACAGGGTCCGCGCAGGCGTCGCAGTGCGCGTTCGCGGCCGCGGCCGAAGTCTTCCGAGGGCTGTGCCGCCAAACATCAGTTCATTAGAAAATCTACTATAACTATGAATTTTAAATCAGTATCACTGAATCATGAGGAACAAAGCCAAATGTCGAGTTTGACTCTTAGGATCAATAACTTAAAAGGCTATCGTAGGATAGATTTGTTGGTGAGTCCCCAGGGTTCAAGGAAAGCGGAGACTAGGTGTTTCAGGTGCTTAGCTGGCCACAGCCCGGTTCGGGCGCCGAGCGGGCAATGAGGGGCGCCGGGAATGTGCTGAACCGGGGTGAAGACGATGGGGCGTCAAGGCCCGGGGGAACAGCTCGGCAGGGCAAAAAACAAAAAGTGAGGAACAAAGCCAAATATCGACTTCTGCTTGTAGAATCAGTGGTTTGCTGGGCTATCGTTCGATGTATTATTGGCTGAATATTCGCTTTTCAAAGAGCGTAACCGGCGCGCCGTGAATGCGACCGGCCACCTTGAGCATACTCCCGGGCGTCAAGCGAAACCCAGGCATTGCGACGCGAACGGGAGGGTGCGACGAGCGCCGGCAGGAAAGCGGGACACGGTTGCGACTGGCCGCCCCACGAGACTGTCGCGGCTGAAGATGGGCTGGATCGGGGTGGTTGGAGCTGAACCAGCGCAGTTCAGGAAGGCGCCGAAACCGAATCTGTGTCTTCCAAAGCAAAAGGGCCACCCCACGGGGTGGCCCTTTGTTGTCCGAATGCACAGGCCCTAGGCGCGGCGCCGCCGACGAAGGGCCCATACACCGATCAGGCCGGCGCCTATCAGCCCCATCGTGGATGGCTCGGGAGTGTTGCCGAAGATGAACGAACCAGCCATGTAGCGGTCGTCCGGGCCGCCGTCCACCGTGATCGGAAAATCAAACGTCGCCGGGCACCCCAGCGTATAAGGACAAGCTCCCGTAGGATCGAAGCGCCCGCTGCCATCAAATGTGATCACGCCGCCACCGTCGTTCAGAGTCGTCCACGGGTTACCGCCACCGTTGGCGTCCCAGTCCCAATCGTTCCACGTCACGATGCTATAGTAGCCGGGCTGCAGTACCGCCGGACTCGACAGATAGAGGAAGTCCTCGGCGTCGATTTGCTGGGCGCCGGGATAATTGCCGGAGACGAATTGACTGGGGTCAAAATGGACGCTGGTCACTAATGACGGGGCGCAGGCCGCGAGCGAGGCGCATCCGGGAGAAGCGATCTGGTAGATCAGGACAGTGATGCCGGATGAACCGTCCACTCCGGCAAAAATGGACTGGAATGAGTCATTTCCGCCGTCATACATGCCCAGCGCCAGAACGTCAGTCTGCGAATTGACCTCGAAGTCCAAGCCGAGCGAATTCCCGAAGTTCTGGTTTGGTGCGCAGGACGCACTGGGGCAAGTGTTGTCATAGGCGATCGTACCGGCCGTCGCCGCGGCGCACAGGAAAGTCAGAACCGCCGCTGCCCGAATTATCAATTCCCTCACCGGCCTTCTCCTCTGCCGCAGCACAACCGCTGTGCTGGTACTCCTCACTCCATAGCAGTGTACTACCCGATTGCCAGCGACACCATGCCCCTAAAGTACCAGTACGCTTCGGATAGGATAATACCAGACGAACGGAATTGCAATACCTGCCAGCAACTTCCAATCCGACTGTTTGCCGCCAGTTTTGGGCGGCTGAGTGCTCAGCGCGCGGCCTGTGGACCGGGTTACGATGGGATCCAACGGGAATTCTCGCATGCCAAAACCAGACCAATTCGCGGTGGTGACCGGCGCCTCCAGCGGGTTGGGCGCGGAGTTTGCCCGGCAGCTCGCCGCCAGGGGCTATGATCTGCTGCTGGTGGCGCGACGCCTGCCACGGCTGGAGCAACTGCGATGCGAGCTCGAGCGCGCCCACGGCATCCGCGTCGAGCCCTGGCGCGTGGACCTGGCCGACGAACCCCAGACCGAGGAGCTGGCCCGCCGCTTGGAGACCGGTCCGCCCATCGATGTGCTGGTCAACAACGCCGGATTCGGCACCCGCGGTTGGTTCCATACGACCGACTATGCCCGCCAGGTGGAGATGCACAAGCTGCACGTGCTGGCCACGCTGCGGCTGAGTCGGGCAGGGCTGCCGGCCATGATTGCGCGCTCGAGCGGGGCCATTATCAACGTCAGCAGCGTCGCTGCTTTCTTCCGCAGCCCCGCTTCGGTGTCCTACTGCGCCACCAAGGGGTGGATGAGAGATTTCACCGAGGGCCTGCGCCTCGAACTCGACGAGCTGCATTCTCCGGTGGTGGTCCAGGCGCTGTGCCCAGGCTTCACGTACACCGAGTTCCACGACGTGCTGGGCTCCGGCCGCGACCGGGTGGCGAAGCAGCTGTGGATGCCGGCCGACTTCGTGGTTCGCGAATCGCTGGGTGCGCTGGCCTCGCGCAAGCTGATCGTGATCCCCGGCTGGCGCTACAAGTTGATCGTCGCCATCGGGACGCGCCTGCCGCTGCCGTGGCGCCTGTGGATGGAGCGTCAATCGCCCCACGCCAAGACGCGCGGTGAAAGCGCCAGCTAATCGGGCCGAATGAGCCCGGCCACCGCGGGCCAGCAGCCGGTTGCGGATCCGCGCGCTGCACCCGTGACGGCTGGGCGCAGGGCAGAGAGTGGCGGTTCAACGAGCGGCGGCGGATACGTTAAACTGGAGGAGTCGCCCGCCTCTTTCCCCGGTCGTCTAATGGTAGGACAGCGGCCTTTGGAGCCGTGAATCGTGGTTCGAATCCATGCCGGGGAGCCACACCTTGCGGAATTCTGCTGACAGCGCTTTCCAGCCGGAACATACCCCAGATGCACGACTCAGATCCGGTGCATTCTCTGAAGACCCGGCCAGCGGTCGAAGTCGCCGTCGAAGCTCAGAATCGACCGGACGCCGTGACGCTCCATCACAGCAATGTGCACGGCGTCGCGGGCGGACAGCAGCGCAGGATTCTGAGCGATCTCCCCCGCGCGCAAGACCTCCGCTTTCTCGATGGGGAACACTTCGTCGACGACGTCCAAAGTAACCTGCAGCGCCGGTCCGATGGCTTCACGTTTTTCAATCGCCGTATACCGATGCAGGATCTCTTGCAACACTTCAGCGTCGGTGACGAGACGCTCCCCGCCTGCGATCAGGCGCTCCAGAATGATCTGCGCCTCGGTCTTGTGCGGGTGGGCCGCTCCAATCAAGTACATCGGGATATTGGAATCGACGAAGATCAACGATGGTAGCCTCGCTCGATTTCACTTAGCATCTGCTCGATGTCAGCGCTGGGGAATGAGTGCTTTGCGCCACGCCGAACCGCCTTCAACTTGGTTTCGGGGTCAATCATCGGCCGGCTCGCGCGCGCGTCCCGAAGGGTTCGCCGGACCCACTCGCCCACGGTCAAATGTCCACGCTTGGCCAAGCGCCGGATGTCCGACATTTCGGAATCGGGGAGCAACACCTGAAGTCGCTTGCTCATAGAGTGAGTATAGCATGGACATCGACGGAGTACCCGGCCTTGGTGACGGAAAGGCAGTTGAAAACCATGGTTTTCGGGGAGCCACTGCTGCGCAACCTCAGATCGACGTATGGCTGATGCCCCATGCGGGGGTGGATGCATTCGCTGGCCGGATGAGCAGATGCCGGCAGTCAACGGACGCGGCCGCCGGCATCAATGGTCGGCGCTGCCGAGGCGGCCGGCGGCGAACAGGCGGCGGTCCATCCTGGGGAGGCGGCGAATCTGGGCGGGCGTCAAGAGGCGCGTGTGAGGGACGGTGCAGAGATACTCGGGGATGTACCAGACGGGCTCGGCGGCGGTCATCCAACCCTGAGGGTCGAAACGCGCCAGGTTGACGGGTCGGGTGGAAAAGGCGCGCAGAGTTTTCTCGCCCTGCAGGTTGAAGTAGTGCGGGAAGTAGCTCATGACCAGCTCGCGGAGCGAGCGGTAGACGGGGTCGCGGAAGCGCAGGCCGGAGTAGTTCGACTTGGCGATGGCGCCCCAACAGCCGGAGTGCCGAAAGACGGCCAGGACGTGATCGTCGTCGCGCACGGACTCGAGATCGAGCAGCAGAGGGGGATGACCTTGAACGCGCAGGGCGGCGGCGGCCAGGAGCGCGCCTTCCATGCAGTGCGCGGTCATGTGGCGCAGGGCCAGCCGCGGCGAGAGACAGGTGGGACCGGCGGGCTCGAGGTTGTAGGCCACGTCATCATCGAGGAAGCGCTGGATCTGATCGGGCCGCTTGAGCGCCTTCAAGACCTTCCACTCCCCCGAGGAGGGACTGTAGCGAGACATCCTCTTCAGACTACGGCACGCGGCGGCGGGCGCGCGGACCGCAGGGCAGGGCCGAGGTCAAATGGACGGCGAGGGCGGGGAAGCGGGGTCCGGAGCCGGCGGCGAAGGGTCGTTGCCGCGCGCCGAACGGCCGCACTGCCAGGCCGCGAGCATGGCCAGGATGAGGATGGGGCAGGAGCCGAGTGCGGGACGTGAGAAGGGGTAGTCGACGAGGGCATGAAGGAAGACGGCGATCACGCCCAGGCCCCACACGGATGAGATGGCGGGACGCAAGCACCAGAAGAACAGCGCAGCCAGCATGAGGCCGAAGGGCAGACCGCCTTCAGCGGTCCACTGAAGCCAATCGTTGTGTGCCTGATTGGCGAACAGGCCGGCATCGGTGAGGGCGTAGCGGGGATAGGCCGTTGCCCAGGCGCCCAGGCCGACGCCGAACCAGGGGTGGGCGGCGATCATGTGCAGCGTTGAGAGCACGAGCTGGCGGCGGATCTGCATCGGATCGGGGACCCGGAAACGGCTCCACAGGTTGCCCCATCCGACCAGCGCGGTGAACAGGGCAAACGAAGCGAGGATGCGGAGGAGGGTTGCACCGATTTTATGGCCATTCACGCCGCCGCGAATCGAGACCAGCGCGATGACGGCCGCGATCTCGGCCGTAGCGAGCAGCATACCGGCGCGGGAGGCCGAGGCGATGACGGAGGCGTACATGGCGGCGGCCATCGCGCAGTAGAGCAGGGTAGGGCGCTGGCGGCGAAAAGCTTCATACAAGGCGATGGGCAGCACGACCTCGATGAAGGCGGCGTAGTGGTTGCGGGAGAGGAACGGGCCCATCACGTAGTCGGTGTAGCCGGACGGGAAAAGCCAGAAGACCTGGCCGCTGGAGGTGAAGGTCTGGAGGGTAGCGAGGATCGCGAGCAGGAATGCGAACCACAGCATTGCGGCGCGGAACCAGCGCCGGATGGGCGCGTCACGGAAGAGGAGGAAGGCGCAGAGGAAGACGGCCAGAAAGGCGGTCCAGTGGGCGATGCCGGAGCGCGTATCAAAGGAATAAACGGTGCGTCCCGTAAGCCATTGGAACGCGCCCCAGGCGGGCGCGAAGGTCAAGGGGACGAGGGGGAAAGTGAATGGGAACGGGGTTCTGCGCGCGCGGAGGAGGGCCACAGCCGCGAACGCGCAGATTCCGGCCTCGAAGACCGCAACCGGCCACCAGGCGCTCACCCAGAGCGTCAGGATGGCAAAGAAAAAGAGCGCCGCCAGAAGAGCGGGCATGCGAGATTCCAGAGCAATCTTCCCGCCATTGCGGGGCGGGCTACGGGCGGCTCACGGGCGTAGTTGAGCCGAGCGCGCCAACGGATTTGAGGGAGACCAAGGTCTCGGTCACAGTGACGCCTCCAATCAGGGCGGCGAGGGCCGCCGGCGAGAGCGCGCCGCCGCCGTGGGCTGCCGTCCTGGTCGTCGCGCTGGCCGCGTTTGACGCCGGACGGACCACGTTCAGGGTAACCACCTGCACGACCTCCGAAGCGCCGCCCGCAGGCGTAGCGCCGGGGATGACGGAGCCTTCAAAAGTGACCTGTTCGCCGACGTAGCGGTTCAGGTTCTCGCCCCGCAACTGAACCTTGACCCCGGTGGTGCTGTCGGTGAGGAAATAACTCCCACCTTCCGACTGCACGACGCCAGTGAGTTTGACGGCGCCGGAGGCCTGATTGGCCGGGACCGGAGCGTCAAAGGCCAGAGCCCTGTTCGGATTCACGCTGGCGATGAGGAGGCCGGAGGCATTGCGCACCTCGGCGGAGCCGGCCTGGGTAGTGACGACCACCTGGGACTGGCCGGTCCTTTCGACCTGGACGATGGCATCGCCGGCCGCGGGAGTGATGCGCAAACTGGCCGCCTCGACGACCAACTGTCGCGCATGGGAGACGATGCCGGAGCCTTGTTCAATGACCGCGCGATCGCGGTAGACCGTGGCCCGGGAGGCGGGCAGCAGAGTAATCCGCGCGCCGGAGATCTGGAGCACGGAGCGGGCGGATACGCTCTCCACCACAGTGCCATCGAAGAGCGTGCTGTTGCCCTGAATGGTCGCACCGTCAACGCGGAACTCGCCGGTGGAGCTGACGACTCCCACCGGCGGAGGAACCGCAACCAGCGCCGATAAACAGCCGCCGGTTATAAGGAGAACAAGCGTTTTGAACATTCTGTTCCTCCAATCACACTAACCCATCTGTAGAATAGCGCTCTGAGCCTGGAGAATCAAGAATTAAAAGCGTTTCCGGCAGATTAAAAATGGCATAATATTGAAGCGCTAGGACTATGACTGTCCTTTGCAAAGAAAGTGAATGACAATTGTATACTGTTGTTTGCAAGGAGTTTCTCATTGCGATCCGACCGGATCGTTCTGCCCCGCGCGGGAAGGAAAATGGGCGTTCAATTGAGGCGAGGGCGCGGGGGCACCCAGGTCTTCGGATCAGGACGTAGCGCAACCGTAAGACAAATGAAATCTCGGTTGACTGCGGCGAGAGAGCGAGAACGGCGGGGATCTGCTAGGCCGCCAGAGCACGTTGGTGGCGACGAGGGAGACGGCGTGGGCCCCAGGGAACGCCGGCCTGAGCGGCAGTGGCAAAAGTGAGTTCAGGAGCTGAGAGCAAGCGCCTGGCCGCCAGCACTTTATTCTAAGTGGGATCACATTGTGGGCGGCGGGCGCGTGGATTCGCGGCGCCTCGAACAAGGCGCGTGGGCGCCGTTGGATGGAGTGTAGAATTGGAGTCCCGGCCGGCAGAATGAATTATTACGACGAGCTTGGCGTGAGCCGCGATGCAAGCATCGAGGAGGTGCATCGAGCGTACAAGACGCTGGCGCGGCTGATCCATCCGGACGGGCAACTGGATGAGAAGTTACGGGCCATGGCCGAGCGCCAGATGCGGCGGTTGAATGAGGTTCTGGCGACGCTGACGGATGCGGAAAAACGACGGGAATACGATCAGCGGCTGGCAACCGAGGAGCGGATGGCCGGTGAGCGGGCGGTTGTCCCGGGTCCGGCGAGGTCGAGATTCGGGCGGGCGAAGGCGCCGGTCACGGGCTGGAAGCGCCGCACGCTGAAGCAGTGGCATGTGCTGTTCATTGTGGGCGCGATGGGAGTGTTGGTAGCGGCCTTGTGGCACGAGGTTGGCGATGAGATGGCGCTGACGGAAAATGGGCCGCGAACGGTTCCGGAGGCGGCGGCGCCGGCCCCGCCGGCGGAGGCGGCGCGCGTTGCGCCGCAGGCCGGACAAGCGGATTCCAGGCGGATAGTCGCGAAGGCCGGAGGAGGGGCTGCGCCGCGGGTCGAAGAGGGGGCGGGAGCGGATTTCGAGGGCCGAATGGAGAGTGCGGAAGCGGCCCAGCCCCAGGTGGCGGGGCTGGCTGAGCCGGCGGCCGCGGCGCCGATGGAAACGGAAAGAGAGGCGCCTCCGAGTCCGGGCACGACCGAAACGCCTGCGGCCAGGGCGGGGCAGTGGGAGGCCCGCGGCGCGGAGCCGGCATTTGCCGGGAATTGGTTTTATTCCCCAGAATATGGAGGAAAGGCGGGCGCGGGCGCTTATCCGGCACAGTATATTGAGTTTCTTATCGGGGAAGAGCAGGGCATAATTGCGGGTAATTATCGCGCGCAGTACAAAGTGGCAGACAAAGCAGTGCCACCGCAAGTTATATTTCACGCCCAAGGGAAGTCAGACGACGGGAAACTGGCGAGAATGAGCTGGGCTTCGAAGGACGGAGCCAAGGGCGAGGCCGAGCTGACCTTGCAATCGCCGAACCTGATGCGGGTGGTGTGGTGGACGACGGAGTTCGGCAGCCGGGGGGCGCTGGCTTCGGGTGAAGCGTGGCTGATCCGGCAGCGGGAACGGCGATGAGCGGAGGCGTGGCGCGCTGGATCGCCCAGGCGGCGTGGGTGGTGGCGCTCGCGGCCGCGGCGGCGTGGTCGGTGAGAGTGGGAGTGGCGGACCGATGGGCGCGGGAGGAGACGCCGGCCGGCCTGAAGCGCGCCTTGGAGTGGACGCCGGAGCGGGCCGAGTATCATTTCCAGCTGGCGTTGCTACTGGCCGCCGGGGAGGCCAATCAATCGCTGGCGGAACTGGGGCGCGCGGTGGAACTGAAACCCTCGGACAGCCGCAGCTGGATAGAGCTGGGCCTGCGGCATGAAGCGGACGGGGAGTACGCCCGGGCCGAGCAATGCCTGCTGCGAGCGGCGACGGAGGACCAGCAATATCTGCCCCGCTGGACGCTGACCAATTACTACTATCGGCGAGGCGACACGCAGCGTTTCTGGGAATGGGCCCGGTTGGCGGCGCAGAGGATTTTCGGAGATTCGAGGCCGCTGATCCGGCTGTGCGGCAGGGTGGTGGAAGACGGGAATCTGATGGAGCGCCTGGCTAGCCGCGATGCGGATGTGACAGCCGCCTACCTGGCGCACCTGATGGAAGTTGGACGGGGGGACGCAGCCGGCAAGGTGACGTTGAAAGTGCTCGAAGCCAATCGGATGGAGGATCTGCCGCTGCTGATGGCGACGTTCGACCGGATGGTGGAGCAGGGGCGCGCGGAGCGGGCGCTGGAGATCTGGAATGGTCTGGCGGCCCATCACCGCATCCCGTTCGGGGCGCTGGATCCGGCCCAAGGCAGAAGCCTGACCAACGGCGAGTTCGCCGTGGCGCCGAGCTCGCAGGGGTTCGACTGGCGGTTGCCGGGAGTGGAGGGGATCAGCGGCTCGAGAGAGGAGCATCCGCGCGGTCTGCGGCTGACCTTTTCGGGACGGCAACCAGAGAGTTGCGAGGTCTTAGTGGAGTACCTGCCGGTGCTGGAAAACACGGGCTGCGAGCTGCAGTTCGAATATCAAACCGCGGGCCTCCCGGCCGCCAGCGGCCTGGCGTGGAAGCTGAGAGAGGCGATGGGCGGACGGAGCGTGATGCTGCGCGGGACGAGGGAGGAGAGGCGGGCGGCGGAACGGCCGGAGGATCTGTCGGCGGAGACCGCGAAGCGGGGCCGGCTCGAGTTTGTCACTCCGGCGGGCTGCCGGCTGGTTCGGCTGGCGCTGAGCTACCAGCGGACGCCGGGGACCACGCGCATCGAAGGGTTCATCAGCCTGCGGCGCATGGAGCTGAAGCGTACTGTTCAGTTGCCGTCGGGAGCGGGACCTCGTTCACGGGTAATGTAATACAAGAAGGCGACGAAACACAGCGCCGCGACGGAGTAGAGCAGGATCTCCCGCCGTTTGCGCTGCCACTGCTTGGCCGCGCGGGTCGCTCTGAGCGCACGGGCCGCAGGGGGCTCGTCGGCTTCGGTCATTACAGGGATGGCATAACGGAAGCGCTGGAAGCGATGCTGGCAGGCATTGCAACGAAAAGGGTAGAAAGCAAAGATGCTGGCCAGCCGTTCCACCAGATTCTGGCGATGCGAGCGGTGGGCGTGAGGGGCCTTACACTTTGGGCAATCCATAGGGTTTGGTGTTGCGGTTGATAATCACTCGGTACGCCGGAGCAGTCAGGCCGGGGTCGTATCAGGGGAGACGGGCAGGGGGAAGAAATGCAGGTCGGTTCAAAACGGCCAACACGCTTTCGCGGGCTGCGCCAGGAGCTGTTTTCCCCCTGGAAGGGGCCGGCCGTCGACGATGGCGCGGGGATTGTCGCAAAAGAGGAACTCGGCTGAGTCCTGGCCGCAGCGCGATCGCACCACCGCGTAGGCTTCATCCAGGCGGGGATGGCGGTGCACGGCATCGTGAGCGTCCGAGGCGACCACGTGCACCAGCCCGCGCTGGAGCAGCTTGTCCGCCGCGGATTTGGCCGCGTGGCCGAAACCGCCGGTAATTGAGAGCGCGGTGACCTGCACCAGGCATCCCAGCTCCACCCAGGCCTCGATCCGGCTGAGCTTGCGCTGGAGAATCGGGTTGCGCTCGGGATGAGTGACGATGGGCACAATGCGGGCCTCGAGGAGCCGGCGGAAGACGTTTTCGGTGTGCCGCCCAATGCAAGAATCGGGACATTCCACGAGCAGATACTGTCGGCCGTTGATGGTGTATTTGACGGGCTGGGCGAGCAGTCCGTCGAGGTTCTCGAAGCTAAGATGAAAATCGCATCCGCGCAGGAGTTGCGGGCGATCGCCGGTGTGCGCGGTCAGGTCCGCGATCCGCGCGTCGGTCAATTCCTGCTGGTAGGCGTATTGGGCGTTGGAATGAGGCGTCGCGACCAGCGCGGTGGTGCCGTGCCCGGCAGCGGAATCGAGCATGGCGAGGCTGTCTTCGCGGCTGGCGGCCCCGTCGTCCAGGCCCCAGAGCACATGGCTATGAATGTCGATCATAGCCGGCGGCGGCAGCGGATCCGGTTGCGGGGCTGCGGATTCTGCGGCATGCGGCTGGCGCAGGACTCGGATGTGCAATTTGCGGCGCTGTTTCCAAGCGATCTGCAGCAGCATGAATCAGGGCTCGTCGGGCGCGCGCCGGCGACGAGGAAGTATTTCATGGGCCGATCGGACGAGGGCGGGCCTCAGGCTTCGACTACGCTGTGGCGGGTCGGGCAGGCCGCGAATGCGGCCATCAGGAGGCCATCGAGTTCGTTCTTGTGGGCCGGACTGCCGGCCGCCTGCAGGAAGCGCTGATTATGGTAACGCAGATCCTTGTAATCCTCGATAATCCGGGCATCGAAAGCCTTCTTCAGCTCCTCGATGCCGTCGCGCAGAGAGTAGCGGGCGCGAAAGCCCAGCCGGGAGTGGATCTTGTCGAAACAGACGCGATAGTTGCGCCGGTCGGCGTTCTCGATATGCTCGACGCGAGTGGCCGGCAACGTGGCGCGGATGAGTTCACCCACTTCAGAGAGCGTATGGTTCATGCGGGAGTCGCCGACATTGAAGATTTCGCCGCTGACAAAGCGCGCGGGGGCCTC
Source organism: Bryobacteraceae bacterium (assembly GCA_052145115.1). Lineage (GTDB taxonomy): Bacteria > Acidobacteriota > Terriglobia > Bryobacterales > Bryobacteraceae > CAIVVT01. Next base: position 90,680 of record JBKQPG010000025.1, on the reverse strand, counting down.
CAGAACCTTGACCGTTGCCTCGACCACGTCGCGGACGTGAATGAAGGGCCGCCACTGCTGGCCGTTGAAGACCGTAATGACGCCCTCCTGGCGGGCCTTCGCCGTAAGCAGGTTCACCACCAGATCGAAGCGCGGCCGGTAGCCCAGGCCGAACACGGTGGCGAAGCGCAGGATGACCGGATGGAACGTCGGGCTTCTGGCCTCCCGTAAGGCCTGCTCCGAGTCGACCTTCGTTTGGCCGTAAAGCGAGATTGGCCGGACGGCGGATTGCTCGTCCATCTCCAGGTCCGTCGCTCCGTAGACGCTGCAACTGGAAGCGAACACCAGGCGGCGCACGCCGTTGCCCTTGGCGACTTCTATCAACATCCGCGTGGCGGCGTAATTGGTTTCCAGAGCCGGTTTGTGATCCAGTTCACAGGCCGGATCCCCCACGATGGCCGCCAGGTCCACAATCGATTCGACCCCTTGCACGGCTCGAACCACGTCCTGGATGTTGCGGCAGTCTCCGACCAGCAGCTCGAATTCGGGATTGTTGCGGACGGGGCGCAAGGGCTCGTCCCCGTACAACAGGCTATCGAGCACTCTCACCCGGTATCCCTTTTCGAGCAGCCGCTCCACGAGCAACGAGCCGATGTAACCCGCGCCTCCCACGACCAGGACGCATCCGGAGCGCCCCGCATCCGTCACGACGTTTCTGGGCTTCACGTCGAAACGGCGCTCGACGAACTCCTTGAGCAGGCGGGCGCCGGCGGTGCCGAGCGCCACGAAGATGACAAACGGCAGACCCACGCTGCGACCCACTCCGGTGGTCCCGAACAGCAGGTAGTTCAGGCCGAAGTAAACCAGCAGAGCCACCGCCACGCCACGCAGGATTACGAGCGCCTTGTACCGGCCGGCATAGCCGCGGGAGCGGGTGTAGAAACCGTTCAGGAGAAAGACCAGCGGGAAGATAGGGCAGAGCAGACAGAAGAAGCCGGTGTAGTAGCGCAGAAAGCCGGATGTGATTTCGCGCGCCAGTCCGGGATTGCCGGCCGCCGTCTGATAGAACACGGAAATGACCATCGCCGCGATCAGGCACAGATGCACGATCAGGAAGTCCGCCAGCATGCGGGGGACAGCCTGGCGCCAGATTACAATGCGGGGCAGGGCAGACATAAGGAAACTCCGATCAGCATGGGTCAGCCGGCAATGCGGTTCTGCAGCACCGTATCCCGCACGGCGGCGATGACATCCTGGACGTCGCCGTCGGTCATGCGGGGGTATAGAGGCAGAGACAGAAGCCCGTTATAGATCTCTTCGGCCACCGGAAACTGTTCCGGCCGGTAGCCGAATCGATCCGCGTACAGGGGATGGCGGTGCAGCGGGATGAAGTGGACGCTGGTCCCGATGTTGTTCTCGCTCAGTGCCTGAATGAACTGATTCCGATCCAGGCGCAGCCGCTCCAGGCGGAGCCGGATGGGGTACAGGTGAAAGACGTGATTGCGGTTGCGCAAGCGTGGCGGCGGCACGATTTCGGGCAGGTCCGCAAAGGCGCCGTCGTAAACCTCGGCGATCTGCTGGCGCCGGGCGATGAAGCCGTCCAACCGGCGAAGCTGGTGGACGCCCAGCGCCGCCTGCAGATCGGTCATGTTGACCTTGAAGCCCAGCGCGACCACCTCGTAGTACCACGATCCGGCGTTGGTGTAGCGCTTCCAGGCATCCCGGCTCATGCCATGGAGGGACAGAATGCGCATCCGATCGGCCAGCGCATCGTCGTCCGTGGTGATCATTCCGCCCTCGCCGGTGGTCATGTTTTTGATGGCGTAAAAGCTGAATGCCGCCGCTTGGCTGTGCGGGCCGAGCTTCCGCCCGCCGTATTGCGCGCCCACGGCATGGGCCGCATCCTCCACCACGGCGAGGCCGTGCCGGGCGGCCAGGCGCAGAATCTCGTCCAGGTCACAGGGCTGCCCGGCGTAGTGCACCGGAATCACGGCGCGGGTGCGAGGCGTGATGGCGCGTTCCACGGCCTCGAGCGATATTTGGAAATTGCGATCGACGTCCACGATCACGGGTGTGGCGCCGAGGTGGGCCACGACGTTCGCGGTGGCGCAGAAGGTCAGTGTCGGAACGATCACCTCGTCGCCTGGCCCGATGCCCAGCGCCGCCAGGGACACCTGCAGCGCGGCAGTGCAGGAACCGACGGCGATGGCGTGGCGGACCCCCACATAGCAGGCGAACTCGGCTTCGAATCGTTTGACTTTGGGGCCGGTGGTCAGCCAGCCGGATCGCAGAGTGTCGACCACCTCCTGGATCTCCTCCTCGCCGATTTGCGGGAGGCAGAAGGGCAGGAAAGTGGCCCTGCAAGGCGCGGCAATGGAGCTCATTTAGAGGAGCTTTCGAAAGGTGAGAGTGCTGGCCGCCAGACGGAATCCGCACAGCTCATACAAGCGGCCCGCCGGAATGTTGCTGAGTTGCGTGCCGACCTCAACGATCGCCACGCCTTGTTGAGCGAACCAATCGAGCGCGGCGTAAGTGGCGGCCCGCGCGATGCCGCGCCCGCGCAGCCGGGAATCCGTGGCGACCATGCCGATGGTACCGAACAGGATGCGCAACCAGCCGGCGGCCTCGTGGTCGAGCTGGCAGGTCACATAGCCCACGGGGATGTCGCCATCCAGCGCGACCAGGACAGCGTCGGCCGCGGTCCCGAGGCAGCAGTTCTCGACCCAGTGCTCGTTGACGGAGTCCGCGGCCTGGCGCGGGATGTGAGGGTCGTTGTGAAAACGGTCGAAGACGTAAGCAGCCCGCGCAATGGCCAGGATCCGCTGGCGGTCCTGCGGTTCGTACAATCGAACGCGCCACGCAGGATCCGGCGGCCGCGCCTGGCCGGCATTGAGAGGCATCGAGAAGGTCTGAATCCCATCAATCAACTCGAAGCCGTTTGCCTCCAGCGCGTGGATCCCCGACAAGTCCGCGCTATGCAGGCGAGAGATCAGGTAATGGATGCCGCCCGCGCGGCATTGATCGAGGACACCCCGGACAAGCTGCTCTTTGCGCCGCCGCGCCGCCGTATACGGCCCCGCCGCCGCCAGCCACTCCAACCGGCCGCTGGCCAATCCTAACTCCTGCGTATCCCAGGTCAGAAGGCTCCAGCATGCTGAGGCGACGATGGTTCCGGCCGATCGCACTACCAGCGTCCGGGAATGGGGCTGGTCCAGAATCCGGCGCACTCGCCAGTCGTGGAACGCCGCGTAGGCGCTGTCGTCGAATTCGGACGCATAGACGCCAAGAGGGTTGAGCGGCCAATCCCGCAGCAGGCTGGCGATCGCGCCAGCGTGGCTGGAAGCAGCGTCCACCACTTCGACTGCGTCGGCGTGATCAACCGCAGTGTCCGGCGGGGCGGCGAGCCCGCTACGCGCGTCGATGCTCATGCGATTCGGGCATTCATCAGGCGTGGTTCTCAGGCACGGGAAGGCCCGGGCTGTCCACATCCCGGCGCCACAATACGCGCGGCAGGGTCCGGATCAGGATTCCCCAATCGAGCCAGGAGCTCTGGCGCTCCACGTACTCCAGGTCGAGCGCCTTTCTACGCGCCCAGGGGATGTTGTTGCGTCCGCTGATCTGGGCCAGTCCTGTGATGCCGGGCTTGACGCGCAGCTTGCGTTTCTCGTCCTGCGTGTAGAAACGAAGCTGGTCGACTTGATCCGGCCGCGGACCAACCAGGCTCATCTCTCCCCGCAGCACGTTCAGGAGCTGCGGCAATTCGTCCAGGCTGGTCTGGCGCAGGAACCGTCCCACCGGCGTGACGCGCGGATCGCCGGCGCCGGAGTAGGCCGACCCGTCCGGGTTGCGAACTTCCGGCGCGTTGTGCATCATGCTGCGAAACTTCAGCAGCCAAAATGGCCGCCCGTGAAGTCCCAATCGCCGCTGCCGGAACAACACCGGCCCGGGGGAGGATCGCCGCACAGCCAGGGCGCACGCGAGCAGTAGCGGCGACAGCAGCAGCAGCAGCGCGGAAGCGATCAACAGGTCGCGGATGCGGGCCATAGCAGATGAGGGGTCGGGATCGGCTCCTGCCGGGCGGCTTTTCCCACCAGCAGATCGACGATGCGGCGCGCGGCGTTCCCATCGCCGAACGGGCTCCCGGCACGGGCCATCCGGTCGTACTCGGAGCGGTCCTGCAACAGCCTTTCACAGCACTCGACGATGCCGCTCTCGGCCGTCCCTACCAGCCGCGCCAGGCCGGCCTCGATGGCCTCCGGCCGTTCGGTCGTCTCACGCATCACCAGCGTGGGCTTGCCCAGGCACGGAGCCTCTTCCTGGACCCCGCCGGAATCGGTCAGAACGATGTGGGCGCGCGCCATCAGGTGTACAAACTGCTCATAGCGCAACGGCTCCAGCAGGTGAATGCGCGGATGACCGGCGAGAATGCGGTTCACCGGTTGGCGCACATTCGGGTTCAGATGCACCGGATAGACAATCTGAATGTCCCGGTTGCGCTCGGCCAGTTTGTGCAACGCGCGGCACATCGATTCGAACTGCTCGCCGAAGCTCTCGCGCCGGTGCGCGGTCACCAGAACAATGCGCTGGTCCTCGCCGAATGGTAATTCCACTGCCACCGGGCGCGCCAGCGTCAGCGCCAGCGCATCGACCACGCTGTTGCCCGTGATGTGAATCCGGGCCGCCGGAATCCGTTCCGCGAGCAGAGCTTCCGCGGCGTGCCGGGTCGGAGCGAAATGCTGGGCGGCGACCAAACTCACTACGCGGCGGTTCAGCTCTTCGGGGAAGGGACTCTGCATGTCATAGGTGCGCAACCCGGCCTCCACATGTCCTACCGGGATCCCGCGATAGAAGGCCGCGAGGGAGGCCGCCATGGCAGTCGTCGTGTCGCCCTGAACCAGCACGACATCGGCGCGCGCCTGATCAAGCACTTCGCCGACCCGCCCGAGAACCTGCCCCGCCAACTGGCACAGACTTTGGTTGGCCTGCATCAGGTCCAGGTCGAAATCGGGTACGATCTGGAACCAGTCGAGCACCTGATCCAGCATCTGCCGGTGCTGAGCAGTCACACAGACGTGCGTCCGGACTCCGGACCCACGTGTCCTTAGTTCCGCGATCACCGGCGCGAGTTTGATGGCCTCCGGCCGGGTGCCGAAGACCAGCAACACGCTGGTCATGCCGGGACGGCCAGCCCCCTCATTCCCCGCACCTGGCCTTCAATCCAACCATAAGTCGTCTTCAGACCGTCCCGCAGCGGCCTCGACGGCGACCACCCCAGCCGCTCCCGAATCATCCGGTTATCCGAATTACGCCCGCGCACGCCCAGCGGGCCCGGGATATGGTGGATCGAAAGGCGCTTCCCCGCGATATCCATGACCATGCGGGCCAGTTGATCGATCGTGACCATCTCTTCGGAGCCCACATTGACCGGACCGGTGAATTCGGACTCCATCAACCGGCGGACAGCTTCCAGGCACTCGTCGATGTACAGGAACGAACGCGTCTGGAGGCCATCGCCCCAGATTTCAATTTCGCCGCCGTCGGGCGTCTGGGCCACCTTGCGGCACAGCGCGGCCGGCGCCTTTTCGCGGCCCCCGTCCCACGTCCCTTCGGGACCGAAGATGTTGTGGAAACGGGCGATCCGCACCTGCACGCCGTAGTTCCGCATATAGGCCAGGTAAAGGCGCTCGCTGAACAGCTTCTCCCATCCATACTCGCTGTCAGGCGCGGCCGGATAGGCGGAATCCTCGGCGCACTTCGGGTTATCCGGATCGAGTTGGTTGTACTCGGGGTAGATACAGGCGGAAGAGGAGTAGAAGAACTTCTTCACGCCGGCCAGACGCCCGTACTCCAGGCAGTTGAGGTTAATAATCGCCGAGTTATGCATGATGGCGGCGTCATGCTCACCGGTGAAGACATAACCAGCTCCGCCCATGTCGGCCGCCAATTGATAGACGTCTTCTATCTCCTGAACCGCTCGGCGGACTACGGACGGGTCGCGCAGGTCGCCCAGGATGAACTCGTCCGCTGGCGGGACGGCGAAATCGTGCGGCTTGAGATCGACGGCGCGGACCCAGTGGCCTTCCGCTTTCAGGCGTTTGACGAGCTGGCCGCCAATGAACCCGCCCGCACCGTTTACTAGCACTCGCTTCATCTGGATCTCCCGAAGAACTTATCTATACGCCAGCCAGCACGGGGCGCGGATGAGCTTCGGCACAGGCTTCCGCGAGGGCGGCTTCAACCCGCACGACGCAACCATTTCGGCTGCAATTCCGCTCCAGATACAAACGTCCTCTGCGGCCCATTTCGACAAAGGCGCCACGCTGATCCAAGGCGCCGCGCAGCACGTTCGCCAGGCGCTGCGGATCACCCGGTGGCACGATGACACCACACTGTGCGTCCATTATTAAACCACTTAGCGTACTTTCCTGGCTGGCGATCGCGATGATCGGCCGGGCTGCGGCCATCTGCTTGTAGATCTTTGAAGGGACCGATGCAAACGTCGCCGCGGAGTTCAGAGTGACGAGAGTCACATCCGAGGCGGCCAGGACTTCACCATATTGTTCCAGCGGTTGAAAAGGGTAAAAGTCCACTTTATCCAGACGCGCCGCCTCCACCCGGTTCATGAGCGCCTGCTTCTGAACGCCATCACCGACGAATGCAAACCGGATCGGCTGGTCGCGGAGCTGCGCCGCTGCATCGATAACCGGTTCTAGCTCCGCGTTATAAGAGAGTCCGCCGGAGTAGATCACAAGCAAGTCGCCGTTTGCGCCCGTCTTGCGCCGAAAGGCGTTCTCCGGCGGCCCGGGGAGGATCTGATCGGGGTCCGCCCAATTCGGCACAACGCGCAGTTTGGAGGCCGGGACGCCCTTGCCCAGAAGGTTCTGGCGAAACCCTTCGGAGATGACGACGATTCCGTCCGCTCGCCGGTAGATCCATCGTTCCATGCCCCGCAGCAGCCCCACCGCCGCCGGGTTCCTCAACTGGTTGAGAGCAATTGCAATGTCAGGGTAAATGTCTTGAACGTTGATGACCAGTTTGGCGCCGGAGGCTTGGGCGATAGCCCAAGCGGAAATGCCCAATGGCAATGGGGGCAAAATGGCATACACGACATCGACGCGGCGCCTCCAGCGAAGGTAACCCGGTGCCGCGGAAAGGCAAAACGCACCGAACCCGGCACACCGGGCCCGGAACGACTTATTGGGCGTGGCGTAGGTGAAGGTCCGGATGACATCGATACCATCTACACACTTACGGTCGGCGAGTCGATTACGGTATCCGTCGAAAATTCGTCCCAGCGGATAACTTGGGAATGAGGTAACTACGGTTACCTCATGACCATGCGCCTTGAAATCGTGAGCAAGTTGAGTTACCCAGATGCCCGCGCCAACGCTCTCGGGGTAGTAATAGTCTGAAAGAAGAAGCGCCCGCATGCAGGTCCTATTGGTTGTTCGCGAGGGCGGTGACACACAGCCGGCTAACTCGCTGGGCGAATCTCTCTTCCGAAAGTTCTTCCCTTGCCCAATCGCGGCCTCGCTGCCCGGCCTCAGCCAACTCCTCGCGGTTCATCCTGAGCACTTCGCTCAACGCGCTCCGCAGGGCGCCTTCTTCAGGACCATCGCGTGATGGCTGGAAAGCGCAACCAACCGGCGCCAGTTCCCGCCACAGATTGACCCCTCTGGAAAGGAACGCTGGCACCCCGCACGCCAACGCCTCAGCCGTCACGTGACTGAAATTCTCCTTGTGCGACCACACAATCAGGAGATCAGCCGCGCGGAAGTGCTCATTGAGCTGCTGCCCGTAGGCTGGGCCGGCCCAGATGCAGCGCGGTCCGGGCTCGCCGCAGGCCGCTTCGACGGCGCGCTCCGGCAACGCCTCCGTCGCCGGCCCGACGATCAGCAGTACCCAGTCCTTCTCTGCCACCGCCTTAAACGCCCGAATCGCCTCCAGGGGCCTTTTGACCGGATCAAGCCGCCCACAGAATACGGCCACTTTCGTCTGCGGAGGTAGCTCGTATTTCTTCAGTATTGCGGCCCTGGCCCGATGCTTGTCATAATCCGGCACACTTAGTACCGGCCAAGGTATGATTTCGGTCCGGCCCCCGGTGGTCCAGCTGGCTGCCCGCAGAGCCTCTTCCGCGGTCGAGAACAGTACGGCTGAGGGATCGACGCAGAGCCGCTTGCGGTTGAGCGTGGTCCAAACCTGCTTGCGCATCCGCCGGTATGTGAAGACGTAAGGATCCAAAGAGCCGTGGCTCACGACGATGTAAGGTATTTTGCGGCGGGCGCAGTAGCAGGCCGTCCGAATGGCAGCATGGTAGAACAAGCCGTGAATGAATACCACATCCGGGCGACCAAGAAGACGCTCAAACCTTCCGTCGTAGAATCCGGGCCAGACGTAATACTTGCTTAGAACGGGGATTCTGGTCGTTTCGATGCATATCGAAGGACACTCGAATTCAGTGGGCCCTCGCGGGGGGCCGAAACCGAGCACGATGGCTTCGTAATTGCACCGCCGGAAGGCCCGGCTGAATGATACGACAGTGCGATAGATTCCGCCCCGGCAGGGGGCCAGATTTATGCCAACATTCACTACTTTCACAGGCCAGGGAAATGGGGGGACTCAATACCGCGACCGCACTAGCGGCGGGGCGGCGCTGCGATGTCCTGCCACGCTCTCGCTTCCGTGGGCGCTCCGCAAACTGCCAGCGTCCGGTCCCCGCGGATCAACAACGGATGCGCCTGAATAGTCTGCGCTCTGACCATGCTCCGGGCCTGATAAGCCAGCCCCATGAAGAGCCAGAGGATGCCCGACCGCAAGTCCCCTTGTTGGGGAATGGACATCACGACCGTTGCCAGAAACGCCGCCCGGTACGGCCAACTCGAGTCGTGTCTCTTCGAGCCCCGCCCCAGGCATTGCAGGCACGCCATCCCCACAAGCAATACTCCTGGGATACCGAGATCCAGCAACAGCGAGAACCAGAAAGAGTCCATACCTACGACCACATCGCTTGAATTGGCCATCTCTCTGAACTCGGCCGGCATGTAGCTGGGAAGGTAAAATGCCTGCGTGCCAACCCCGTAGCCAACCAGGGAACGGGGCAGATGATCGACCAGGAATTCCAGCGCCGGGGCCTCCCGCGACTTCTGAAGGATCGTGGTTTCGCCTGAGCTCAGGCGCTGATCCACACGCACTTTCCACATTTCCTCGAGCACCGGTGATGCGATCAGCAGGAGCGCGGCGATTACGGCAAAGCGCCGCACAGCCCGCGACGAGTTCGACCGGGGTCCGGCCAGCTCTATGCCCAGCAGCATCAGGGGCGCCACGATCAGCAGCGAGGTCGAGAACGTGAGCAGCGCGGCGGCGCACAGGACAGTAAGCAGCACCCATTGAAATGACCTGCGGCCAAAGTCGCGTGCGCCCACGGAGAGTGTCGTCGACACGAATGCGATCGCCGGCGCCATGAAGAGCGCAAGGTCTTTAGGCTCCATGCAAAAGGAGTAAATCCGCAGGAATGTGACGCCGAAGATGTCTGCTGTCGCGATGCGATTTGCGTCGCCCAAAATGCCCTTGTCATGCATGAAGGTAATCGGATTCCCCTGCGCCAGAAACGAACCTTCCTGGATCAGACCATACAAACCGAGGACGGCGGCCGAACCGACGTAAGCGTGGATACAACTGCGCAGCGCCGTTTGTGTGCGCGCCACGCTGCACACCAGAAACACCAGCAGTAGGCGGCACAGAAATAAGTAGTTCGCAGCCGCCAGGCGGACCTGGATATCCAGGTGTTTCAACACGTCGAATTCCACTACTTCGTGAGTAATAACCTGCCAGGCGGCCAGGATGAGAGCGTAACCAAGCAGCGCTGCTAGAACCCGAAACAGCCTTGTCTCGTGGTGTGGAAGGCGTAGCAGCAGAACCAGCGGCGCCAGAAGCAGCCCCAGCTTGAAGGCGTCCAGGTTCCATATCATCGCTACATACAGCCCAGGCCAAGGCGCAACCGCGAAGAGCAGCCACAGATAGGATTCCGGCCGGCGGACCAGCGCCAACCAACACACCAATACGGCGGCGACAATCCAGATTGCAAGGTCGGTCACGATAGTGTTGGACCAATCCGCCGCTGCGGAGAGCGCACACCCGGCGCCATGGAGTTGCGCGGGCGGGGTCTCACGCCTCGCCCTCCGGCCTGTTTGTCATCGGCGCCGGTCCGCCCGCGCCGCAGGATGAGCATCGGACTTCCAGGGCCGCCGCTGTCGCGCTTGCGCGCTTCGCAGCGAACACGCGCTCGAAAAGCGAGGTGTACTGGCGAATGACGGTCTCTTCCGAGAACAGCGAATGCAGACGCCCGGACGGCGGCGCCTCGTCCAATTGACCAGATTGCCGGGAGCGGCATATGGCATCCAGCCCAGCCGCCACTTCCGCCGGTGAGAAGCAATCCGCCACCACTCCTCCTCCGTGCTGGTTGATCAGGTCCGAAATCGTGCTGTGTCTCGGCACCACGGCCAGTATCGGCCTGTGCGCCTGGGCGTAATCCACAAACTTCGTTGGAAGAAAGATACTCTCGCTCATCTGCGCCTCGATGACCAGTAGGGCGTCCGAATCGGCGAGGTATTGTGCGCACCGCGCGTGCTCCATCTCCGGCAGGAATTGGCAGGTGCCCTCGACCCCGTGCCGGCGCGCCACGGCCCGCAATTCGCCTTCCTGCGGGCCAATGAAGACCATTCCCAAATCGCTGCGCCATCCCCGTCCTGCGAAAAACCGCATCAGACCTTCAAAAAATACGTCTACGCGGCGCTGCGGCAGGAGCCCTCCCGCGTGTGTCATTGTGAATCTTCGGCCGCTGCTGCGGACTCGCTGTGGGGGCATTTCACAAGCGACATGAGGGACGACTGAGCTACGCGCTGCGGCCTCTTCAGGCAAGAACTTCAGCATGTACCTGCGCAGCCGCTCGGAGGGAAATACATGCCAGGCCGCGTTCCGTCCTATCGCGGCCAATAGGCGCTTGTAGCACGGCGGGAGCGGCCCGTCCGGGCCTTCGCCATAGGGTTGCGGAGCAATCAGCGGCGGAAACGGATCATTCCAGTTGGCCAGGATGGGGATGTTCGACGCGCCGGCGTATTGCAAGGCCGCCATGTGACAGAAACCGCCCAGCGAAAGGACCAGGTCGCAGTTCTTGGGCGGTAGCTGCCGGACAGCCAGGGTGGCCATACGGCCTCCCCAGGCGCGCTCGACGACGTACCGGGCCACCTGCGCGTTCCTGCTCCCCATCCAATTGCGTAAGATGCCTCTCAGCTGTGGCATCGGCGTATGGTATCTCGGACGGGGCGCATTGTCTGCTTGTGCACCCTTGGTCTTGGGCGTGGCGCCGGTCCGGCGGGAAAGCACCTCGATCCTCAGGCCGGCCTTTTGCAGCCCCTGGACCATCCTCGTGCTCACCAGGGCTTCCGAGTCCTGGCGGGGAGCGAAGCTGGCAGTGAAAACGACTATGGACGGCATCAGCGCATGCCTCTGCGGAGGATCAGCCAGTCCAGCCGTGGCAGCTGCGGGACCGCCGATGCCGCGGAACGGGTTGCCGCTGCTCCCCCCACGCGCCCCAAAACCTTATCACCCCGTGGCGCTGCGGCCAGCTCGGCGGCGTTAGGCATGCCAGCTCACCTTGTTCCTCACCGCCCTGGCCGGAGCCCCCGCGAGCAATGCTTCGGGCTCCGCTACCAGCCCCGCAACGGTGCTGCCCGCGGCCACAACGCAGCCGCTGCCCAGCCACGTCCCTTTCAGAATCAGCGACCGGCAGCCAATCCATACGTGGTCGCCAATGGTGATACTCTCCCCGCTTCTCCGTGCGCCTTCGTACGACAGAACATGCCAGTCGCTGTCCATCACCAGCACATCCCAGGCCAGCAGGCAATCGTCGCCAAACTCGATCTGCGACCGGCACAGAATGGTCGACTGCGCGGAGATTTCAAAGCGGTCGCCCATCGTTAGGCGGCCTCCGGCCCGCACGCTGATTCTGAATCCGTGACCCAGCCGCGCCCGGCCGCGGAAGGTGATCGCGCCGCGGTTGGACCACACCGCACGTTGCCTTGCTGGATCAAAGATGTCCACGGATCCGAAGCCCAGCCGGATCATGCCCGTTCTCAAGGGTCCGCTGAGTTCAATTCTGCCCCCCAGCCACTCCATCTTGACCCGGTGCGAAACTACGATGGGAAGCGACAGGGCCTGTCTGAAGGGCAGGTAACGCAGGTTGAAGAGCAGCGTTTTTGGCGCCGCGCGAAGCCCGATATACGCGCGCCGGGCTGCTCTGAAAACCCGGCCGACGCTCGAGTCGGATGCCGACTCAGCTGGCTGCGGGCTTCTCATAGATCGCCAACAGCGTGTGCCCCTGGCCGTAGGGCACATAGGCTGGCCCCCGAAAACGATACTTTGCTTCTGCCACCACCGGGATCCGCGACAACTCCCGCAACAGCCGGCGCGGCAGGCTGTTTTCGGCCGGCGCGGGGGAAATCGGAGACCCGTCCCCGCGGGTGTACCACATCTTCTCCTCGAGACCGATTCTGTGGGCCATCCGTGAGAGCACCTCGTCGGATAGAAAGTACAAATGCTCGAAGCTCTGCGTGAAGCCGCACCACGCCGCCCCGAAGCGGCGCGCACAATGGTAATTCGGCGTCGTCAGCACTAGCTGGCCCCCCGGTTTGAGCAGACCCCTCAGTCGTTCCAGAAACCATCTGGGACTGGTCACGTGCTCGATGACTTCGAACGCCACAATGACGTCTGCGCGGGCTAAGTCGGCGGGTGCGACCATCTCGATCGTCCCCGTGTACACCGGCGCCTGCAGGAGTTCCTGGGCCTTCTTCGCCGCCTCCAGGTTTGGCTCCACGCCGCACACCTCGGCTCCTCTCCGCTGCAGTTCGGCCAGCAGGGCTCCTGTTGCGCACCCGATCTCGACGACCCGCCGGCCCCGCACCGGCCGGAAGCTTTCCAGCAGATCGATTTCTGGGAAGAAAGACGCTGGAAGGTAGGTTCGGTAGCCCACGCCGGACCGATCGGACTCAAAGTAGCCGTCCCGGTAGATCCTTTCGATCAACGCCTTCCGGGGCCGCGGATTCAGGAATGCCAAACCGCACGTCGCGCACTCACGGACAGTCAGGCTGTCCGGGCGCTGGCAAATCGGGCGGCTGGAGTCGCCGCCACAGAAATCGCACCCGACGGACTCCAGGTCTTCGGCCTTCCAGTAAGCGTTCATGGACGCGACCTCATTTCGAGGCCCCGCCGGCTCTTCCGGCAAGGCAATCGGGGTTCGGCACAGGCGAATGTCCATCCTGGAGATTGCTACGCTGCCCGCAGGTAAGAGAGGCGCTGACGAACATAGATGGCCTGCCACGCGGTAGTGGCGGCGTACGCAAACAGCATCGAACCGGCCAGCCCAAGGGCCAGGTGCGTCGGAATGAAGCGGTAACAACCGGCCAGCAGCACGACAGCCCACATCGCATTGAATGCCAGGCCGATCCACACCGACCCGGCGCTCAGTATGGCGGTGGCCACGACGCCGCTGATGCAACTGATAACGGCTGTGGCGGTCGATAGTACCAGGACCAGCCAGCCCTGTTGAAAGCCCCGCCCGTAAAGCCGCATAATCGCGGGGGCGCCCAGCGCCACCGGCACCGCCACGGCCGTCGCCGCCGCGGCAGTCAGGATCAGGTTCCAACGCAGAGCCCGCGCGTACCGCGGTGCGTCTCGTTGCCCATTCAGGTTAGACAGGATTGGAAGCGCGAACTGGGCCACCACGCCAGGTATGAACCCCACGGCGTTTCTCCACTGGCTGGCGGCGCTGAAGATGCCCATCTCCGCATAGCCGCCAGGCTGATTCACGAGCACCGTGCTCGCCGCCCAAACACTGGGTCCAGCCAACACTCCACATAAGAAGGCCGGCGTCGAGAAGCTCCACAGCACCCGGCATTCCCTCCACGCCGAGGACAGCCGGGGGCCGACGCCTGACGCCGCGCACTGCTCCCGCAGCCAGATCTGGCTCAACACGCAGGTCAGGGCCGCCGTGGCGGCCAACGCCCAGATTGCGCCCGGCAGGCGGCACCAATACACCAGGATCACGGTCACGGGAATTGTCAGGATCCCGCGCGCCAGGTTGATTTGTGCGATCGCCCGGAACGCCTCAAACCCCGCCAGGGCGCCAATCTGCGCTCCGTTGAGCGCATTGAAGAACAACAGCACGCTGGCAATGCGCAATTCCTGCGCCAGTGCCGGTGCATTTAACGTCTTGGAAGCCAGCAGCGGCGCGCACGCCGCCAGGGCCAGCGCCAGCAATCCCCCCGATACGATGGCGGCGGCCGTCCCGAGCGCGATAATGCGCCCCGCGCGCTGGGGATCGCGGGTCCGCAACTCGGCGACATATTTAGTTGCCGTCACGCCCAGCCCCAGGCCCGCGAAGATGCCCAGCATGCCGACTGTGCTCTGAATCATGCCGTATTCGCCAAACTGCTCCCGCCCCAACAACCGCGCCGTGATCACTGCTGCCGCCAGGGTCGCCCCCTGCGCCATCAGCGCCCCCAGCAGGGACCAGACGGCGCCTCGGGCGAACCGCCCGCGCAGCGAATCGGCCGTCCACAGGGCGCTGATTACTTTGGTGGCGCCGTCCCACGATCTGATCTCGGTCGGTATCAAGAGCAACCTGCCCGCATTCTCATCTCTCCCGGAACGAAGTCTCCACAGGCACTCCAAGCCCGCTCAACTTTTCGCTGGCGAGTAATACTTGCTGTAGGACTTTCCGTAGTAACCGTAGTAGTAATATCGGTCGCTCATGTCCTGGCGGACCTCGTTCAGCGCGACGCCGATCACGTTCGCCTTCAGGCGCCTCAGGCTGCTCAGGACGCTGCCCACCGCGTTCTTATCTGTTTGGCCGGCCAGCGTGATGACCACGACTCCATCCACAATGGCCGCCATCTGCAGCGGCTCGGCGAAACCCAGCAAGGGTGGTGAATCGATGACAATCAGATCGTAATCCGCTTCCGCCTCCGTGAGGACCTTCTGCAAGATGCTGCCGAGTTGGTCGGCGGCGCGACGCGAGGCCGGGCCGGCTGGCAGCACGTCCAGGTCTGCGAAGTGCTCCGTTTTGCGGATGACCTCACGCCATTCCGCCTCTCCCTTGATGACACTCGACAGGCCGCGCTCGTTCTCGATGTTCAGCCGTTCGTGAATGCTGGGCCGTCGCAAATCGGCGTCGATCAGCAGCGTCCTGCGCCTCTGCAGGCTGTGGGCCACGGCCAGATGCATGGCGGCTGTGGTCTTGCCCTCGCGCGGAGTGGCGGACGTCATCAGCAGCGTTCGCGGGCGGCGGGCCAGGTCCGACAGCAGGATCGAATCCCGCAGCGTCCGGACCGCCTCCTCATAGGCCGATGCCTGGTCATCGCGCTTGCTGATGGCCAATTCGGTGCCGTTGGATCCATTGGATCCGATGGGCATCAGTCGACCCCGCCAGCGCTTCACCACCGGAAGCGAGCCCAGGACCTCCGTCTTCAGGCCCTGCTGTATCTGCTCGGGATCGCGAATCGTGCTATCGAGCGTGTCCGACAGGATGGCGGCGCCCACTGCGAGCAGAGCGGAAAACAGGAGCGCCAGCAGTCCGTTCAGCTTCAAATCCGGGAAGACGGGCTTATACGCCGGCCGCGCCGGGTCGGCCAGGCGGATCGAGCTGTTCTGGAAGCTGGAATTGATCCCCGCCTCTCTGATCTTGCGCACCAGTTCCTCGTATAAGCCCTTGTCCGACTCGGCTTCCTGCTTCAATGCCCGATACTCGAAGGAACGGGCGTTCAGCCGGTCGAACTCAACCTTGGTCTCCGCCACGGCGCTTTTGATCATCTCCTCGCGATTCACCGCCTCGTGGTACTCCACGGCGACGCGCTGGGCGATGTTGCTCTTCAAGGCGTCGAATTGCCGTCCCAACTCGGTAAGCTGGGAGTGCGCCTTGACATACTCTGGGTGGTTAGAGCCATACTGCGCCGACACGATGGCGAATCTCTCCCGCGCTTCATCCAGGCGTTCGGCCAGTTTCCTAAGCTGTTCACCCTGGCTGGAAGCCTGCGCGGCTTCCAAGGAACCGCCCTTCACGGAGTTGTTCGCGGCCTGCTTACGGACCCGTTCGGCCTGCGCGTTCGTGAGTTCGGTATTGAGCTGCAGCAGGCGGGAAGAGAGAATGCTGGTTTTCTCCTCCGGGTTGATGACGCTCAGGTCCCTTTCGAATTGCGCCAGCGCCGCCGAAGAGCGCTCCATCTTCGCCCTCAACTCCTCCATCTGCTTTTCCATGAAGGCGGACAGACCGGCCGTGGCCCGGAAGCGGATGTCGTAAGTGTGCTCGATGTAGCTTTGGGAGATTGCATTGGCGACAGCAGAGGCCAGTTCCGCGTTGGGAGAGCGGTAGCTGATCAGCAGCAGGTAGGTGTTGGGCGGGCGCGTCACCTTCAGCCGTTTCAAAGTGATCGGCGCATTCTGGGCCCGTGTTGTGGGCAAGTCGCCATCGAGAGGCGTGATTTCGGCGACTGGAATCCTGTAGCGCAACACCACCGGGCGCAGCACTGAATCGGACTGGATGATCTTGATCTGCGTGGCGAGAAACTGGTCCGCATCATTGGGGGCCAGACGGGCGGCATCCTGGCCCACCACGGCCGCCGGCGCCTGGCGGTCCACATCGATGCTGGCCGTGGATTCATAGATCGGCGTGAGCCTCGAGGAGACCAGCAGCGTGGATACAACCGAAAACAGGATGAAAGAAAGGATGCGCCACTTGTGGCGCCGCAGGATCCACAGATAGTGCGACAGCGGGACGCTCCGCTCCTCGATCTCCTGCTCATAACTGTAGGACGGCTGGAGACCGATGCGTTCCTGAATGGCGGGCGCCGTGACGCCCGCTTCGGGGGCGGCTAGAGCGCGGAATTCCCTGTTGTCAGATGATTGCATGGTGATTTCGGCTTACCTCGCACCGGCGTAGATCAAAGCCGTTGCTCCGGCAGTACTGCCAAACAGCAGGATTTTCTCCAGGGCGGCCATGCCCAGCTTTCTCCCATGGCTCTCGGGAATGTAGAGGATGTCGTTCTCGGTCAGCGGGACATCGGGCGACTTCCGCCGCATGATCTTCGCCAGTTCGATTGGGATTTCGTTCTTCGAGCCGGCGCCTTCGCGGCGGTAGATGAAGGCCTGATCGTTGGCATAAGGCAACAGACCCTCGGCAAGCGCCAACGCCTGCAGCACGGTCGTGTCGGCGCCGTCTTGAACCGGAAAGACGCCGGGCTTTTTCACGTTGCCCACGACATAGATCTTGCCCACCTCGGGGACTCGAATCTCCTCGCCGCCCACCAGCTTCACGTTCAGTTCCGCGTCCGCTTCATCGATCAGGCCGCGCACCAGAATTCGACGGGTCAGTGTGATCGGCTTGCCGTCCGGCCCCGGCTGGGAATGGCTCACCAGGATTTCGCGGCCCGCGTCCTCGCGCAGCCCTTGCGCCCGGGCCAGCGCCTCCAGCAGCGTGGTCGGCCCATCGGCCTGGAAGACCACCGGCATCTTGACGGCGCCGGAAACGCTGATCGGGCGGCTATGGTACTCGGCGATCGTGACCGTCACGTAGGGATCCACCAGAATGTTTCCCTGCCTCAATGCTCCAGCGATTGCGACCTCCAGGTCGGCCGGGTACAGGCCTTCCGCCTTGACGCGCGTCTTCAGCATGGGCAGCCGGATGTAGCCATCGGCGCTCACACGGATCGTGCGGCTCAACTCCGGCGCGTCGTACACCGAGACCGCAATCAGGTCGTTCGGTCCCACGGCCTGCGCCGGCAGATTGGCGCCAACCTCCGGGATCGCGAAGGGGCGGCTGGGGTTGGACTGCTGTGCGGCAGCGCCGCCCGCGAAAGCCAGCAGCAGCAACATTACGCGCATAGTGGCACCCGATTCCTGAAAACCATTCCGTCCGCTTTCTCACGCACGTGTTCCCACCACGACCGCTCTGGCCAGCCTCGCAGGCACAACCCAATGGCCTGCCGGCGGCGCCCGCCGCGCGGCGCTCAGCGTTCGCCCTCAACCACCAGCAACGCCAGCCGCGCCACTCGGCCTTGCAGCAGGTTCAGCTTCTCGTCCAGTTCGCGCACCCGCGTCTGCAGATCTGCATCCCCGGATTCCGGCCGCGGTTCGACGCCCCGCATAAATTTGAACATCGCGTCCCGGGCCAGGTCGCTGACGCAGCGCGACCCGGTCGTCGTGCACATCTCCCTCAACTGCCGGAACTCCTCGTCCGACACCCGAATACTGACCACCCTGCTGCGCCTGATCAGGAGCGCCATTCAGTTCAACGCCTCGACCATTTCCGGATCGACCTCGAAGGCCACGCTGCGCTGCAGCAGGTGGATGGATAACACCAGCCGGAACTGGCTCTTCACCTTTTCCAGCCGTCCTTCCATGCCTTCGAACGCCGCGCCTCGAATCCTGACCCGCATACCTTCTCTCAAGTACGGCGTCGGGGATGCCACCAGGCCCTTTTCCAGGACCCGCCGCACCGCATCGATCTCGCTTTCTGGCACCGGAATCAGCTCCGCACCATTGCTGACGACATACAGCACCCCGGGCGCGCTTCGGGCCACCAGCGATTGCCTGGCCGCGAATTTACAGAACAGGTATCCGCCAAACAGCGGCAGTTCGATCAGCTTGACCCGATCGCTCCACAGCCGCCGGGATTTGTAGAGCGGCAGAAAAACCTCGACCCCGCAGGCCTTCAGATACGCCCCCGCCACCTTTTCATGGCGCGATTTCGTTCGCAGCGCGTACCAGAAAGGCTGATCCATTTCCTCTTATCCAGACAAGCCAGGGCAGGCTTCGCCCCTTTCGGTCCCACTCACCGTGGGTCGCAATTGGGAGCAGCGGACGCCTCGACGACTTCCGCATCGGCGTCTTTCGGCGCGGCCTTCGATTCAAACCGGGACGCTTTCACGCCCCTCGCTCCGCGCGGCATACGGCATGACAGCCGTATGTATTCAAGAAACTAACATGGTCGGAAACTAGACCAATATGAGACGAATTTCAATGCATATTAATATCTAAAACTGAAGTACATGGATCATCGTCAATTTTGCAAAACTTCAGTACAGAAACTTTCGTAAGCTATTCCGTTCACCCGATTTATACTCAACGACAATCCATTTTGCACAATAAACCTGCAACCTGTTGATTTCGAAAAACCAGCGCGGATTCCATGCGCTTGGCCTGCAGTTTGTCCTACCGGACTATTTCGCCTTTCATATCTCGCGACAAGTCCATCGAACGATTGAGTGAATGAGTGGGGAGCGTTTACGCCTTTCTCGCCGGCCATAGA
The DNA here is from genome assembly GCA_052145115.1 of Bryobacteraceae bacterium. Lineage (GTDB taxonomy): Bacteria > Acidobacteriota > Terriglobia > Bryobacterales > Bryobacteraceae > CAIVVT01. Next base: position 71,344 of record JBKQPG010000025.1, on the reverse strand, counting down.
TTGTGATGCAATCGTCATACGCGGACGGGCACAAAACTTCCCTTGGGCGGCCCGTGCCACCCTTCTCCCGCCCCATTCGACTCCGTCCTCCGCAGTTTCCGGCCCGCTGCGTGCCACGCCAGCCTACCGGCGCTCCTGCTTGTCCGCCTGCCCGGCCTGCGCTGCCCGGCTAAACGGTCCACTGACTGAGTGGTAGAGATCACGCCTTTTTCTCACGCTTTGGTCGCGCGCGGCACGGCTCCAGAATTGATGGTCGTGGCCTGCTATGCGTCCTAATTATGGCCCGCGAGTCCCCTCAACATTCCAATGAACTCGATTTATCTTTTTGAAAAAGAATGGTTTACAAATCACCTTCGCACTGCGCCGCGAACCGGTTCAGGCCCTGCTGCACATGCGGCGCATGCGGCGAGCTGGGTCTTCTGCTGCGCCGATCACCCCGTTTTCCACGCTGAGCGGATCCGATAGCGGAGGTTTCGTTCCGTGCTCCCCCCGCGCTCAGACGGACCTGGCATGGACCGTACCAAGAGCTCGCCGCGCTGACGCGAACGGTCGCCTGCGCTGAGATCTCATAAGACGTTTGTTTACGCTAATTCATCGCCAGACCATCCCGCATTCGAATTTCCAGCACCTTGTGGTACACTATCCCGGCGGAGGATTCAGCCATGGCGGTTGTTGAAAAGTACTCCCTCGGGACGCCCTGCTGGTTTGAACTCGGCACGACGGACCAAACTGCGGCCAAACAATTCTACTCTCAGCTATTGGGATGGTCGTCTAAAGATGACCCGATGGGGCCGGACGAATTTTACACAATGTTTCAGTTGAACGGTCATGATACTGGCGCGGCTTATACACTGCCCGCCAGGTTAGTTGCGCAGGGCGTCGGGCCGCATTGGAATGTATATTTCGCGGCACCCGATGTCGATCTGTCGGCCGCCCGGGTTTCAGGACTGGGGGGAGTTGTGGTTCAACCTCCGTTCGACGTGCCGGACGCCGGCCGCATGGCGATCTGCCAGGATCCGGGCGGCGCCTCGTTTTCGTTGTGGCAGGCCAGGCGCAATCCGGGCGCGGCCGTGATCAACGAAAACAACGCCGTTTGCTGGAGCGAACTGTATACCCGGGACCTCGCCAAAGTGCGCGAGTTTTACACCGGCCTGTTCGGTTGGGAGACCAAAAGCAGCGCCAATATGCCCACCTACATCGAGTTCAGCGCGGGCGGGCAGCCGCGCGGCGGAATGATGCAGATGGAGGAAGAGTTCCAAGGAATGCCGTCGCAGTGGGGCATCTATTTCAGGGTCGAGGACTGCGATGCGGCGGTCGCCAAGGTGCGCCAACTCGGCGGCCTGGTCCGCCACGGTCCTTTCAGCGCGCCGGGCGTCGGGCGTTTGGCCATGCTCGCCGATCCGCAGGGCGCCGGCTTCTCCCTGATCACGCTGCGCCCGGTCGCCTAGTTCCCGGCTCCCCCTTCGAGCCCGGGATCCCGCGCCGTCCCTCCATGCCTGCAACCCGAGGCGGCCACAATCCGCCGCCGTTGTCGGCCCGCGGGCCATGCCGTGATCCGTTCGTTACTGTCGTTCTGAACGGTGGCCCTCTGTATCTGCAGCCGTGGCAGAATCCGCCCTTCGTATTGCCGGCAACAGGCGCCTTTCACGGCAGCAAACTCAGAAACGCTTTCTTGCGCCGCCCAGCGCTGGCTGTCGACTCGTCGTTTCGTCATGTCAAGAATGCCAGCCGGTTGCCCTTCTCTACCAGACACTGCAACTATGTCCTGAAAAATAGTGAGAAATTGGTACTAGTAATCCTAGTTAAGCCGAGAACGGCAGAGTCGGTACTTCGCACCAGACATGTAGTTTACTTCGAACTCAAGTGCGCCGCAATTGAACCTGTTGAAACGCCTGCGACCCTGTGCGCGCCCCCCTGCCTGGCGCTTCAGCACGCCGCGCCGATGGGCTACTGCGGCCCCCGGCGCGAGTCGCCCATTACCTGCAGAATCGACTGATTTAAAATGGCTTACAGACACAGCGAAGGGGCCAAGGGCAGGCTCGTCCGGCGCGCGGCAGCACTCCGCGCGTCCCGCGCGCTGTAGAGATTCCTTTGTTGGGCGACGGGCGTGAAATCAGCGCGCAGTTCCGTTGCCGGGCCGATGAGAGGACAAGGGGAGAATTGGCACTCCCTTTCTGCCCCGAAATGATTGAAGCTTAATCGGCATGCAAACACCGCCAGCGATGTCATTTTTTGTTTTCTCGCCCATGGTTTAGGGCTATCATGAATCCAGTGACGGAAGGCATTGCTGCCGTTGCGTTCGCCTGGGGAGGAAGAGAGTATGTTCCTTGAAGCGCGCCGGGTCCTTATCGGCATAATCGCTACTATGGTGCTGGGCGGAGGATGCCTGGCCGCAACATTCGGAACCTCAATACCGGTGGAGGGCACGCCGTCCGACATCGCGCTCGACCAGAGCCGTGGCCGGCTTTATGTTGCAAATTTCAGCGCTGGCCGAATCGAGGTGATGAGCACTGCGACCAACACTTTCGGCACCCCGATGACGGTTGCGGGCCCGCCCAGTTCCGTGGCGCTGTCGCCCGATAACCGCTACCTCGTGGTCGGGGAGTACTGCAATCTGTACGCTTCGGCTTCTCCCGCGGGCGGCTATGCGATCTTCGATTTGAACGCCGGCACCAAGCGCGAAGTGGTGCTGGGCAATCCGGTATTGGCAGTGGCCTTCGGCGCGAGCAGCCAGGCGCTGATGGTGACCGGTCAAGCCACGCCGGCCACCTGCGGCACGCCTCCCGTCGGCAGTTCGGCCACGACTACCAACGGTCAGTTTCTGTTGGTCGACCCGGTGAGCGGAGCCACGCAGGTATTGGGAGTATCGTCGGCCGGCGGCCTGGACCTGCCCGTGGCTTTCGCCACCTTCCCGGCCAATATTACTTATGCCGCGACGGGCATTTCCGGCGACCAGCAGTCGATCATCATCCTGACTGAAGTGGCGCAAGGCGGTGCAGGAGGGCAAGGCTCCGGGGCTACGACCGTTATTCTCTATTACAACATTCGGACCTCGGAGTTAATTGTGCTCAACTGGACGGCCTCGCCGCCGTTCGGCCCCCGGGCGGTCAGCGTCAATCAGGACGGGACGCAGTTTGTGGCGGGCTGGATCCTGTTCGATCTGAACCTGGCGATTGAAGGGTCGTCGCCGGCGCAATTCCCTTACGCTCTCGGCGACTTCCGATTGGGTGGCTATGCCTGGGACTGGTCGCGCAACGTGATTTACGGGGACGTCCCGGTGACTGCGACCGAATCGCCGGTGATGAGTATCTTCGCCACCGACAACCTGACCGTGATGGAGCGCATTCAGTTGCCGCGCATGATCGCCGGGCGGACGCTGTTTTCCAGCGACATGAATACCGTGTATGCGATCTCGGATGAGGGGGTGATGGTTCTTCCGGTCGGGTCGCTGGCCAAGGCTCCGCAGGTGGTCGCCCAGCAGGAGGACGTGATGTTTTTGTCCAATACCTGCAATTCGACCTCGATCTCACAGACGCTCAACGTGGTGGACCTGGGAGGCAATGCGACCCCCTTCACAATATCGCCGTCCGCGGAGGGTATCCTGATAAGTCCGATGTCCGGCACCACGCCGGCTCAGGTGACCATCACTGTCGATACTTCGGTGTATGGCAATGCCAAGGGAACGACGACGATTCCGCTGACGATTTCTTCTGCCAGCTCGATCAATATCCCGCCGCCGGTGCGCCTGTTGATCAACACCCGCGACCTGAACCAGCGCGGCCAGATCGTCGACGTACCGGGCACGATCGTGGACATCCTGGCCGATCCGATCCGCAGCCGCGTGTATCTGTTGCGGCAGGACATGAACGAAGTTCTGGTCTACGACACCGGGACCTTGCAGCAGGTCGGCGCGCCGCTCAGAACGGGCAACACGCCGGTCGGCATGGCCCTCACGCTGGACGACAGCGAGCTGATCGTGACCAGCGACAATTCCCAGATTGCGAACGTATTCGATCTCAATTCAGTGGGCGGACTGTCCTCGCCAGCGTCCCAGGGCATCCAGCGCGGGAGCGGCGCTTCGCCCGCGAGGGGCATGGCGGCTCAGGGCGGCCGGATTATGGTCCGGCGCAGGCCTCGCGGCAGCGCCGACTTCATGCCCGATGAGCTGGGCGCCTTCGATCCGATCCTATTCCGCGCCGCCTACCCGCATTCCATCGCCGTGGGCAACGGAGCCATCTGGGCCACCGTCCGCGCTGTGAGCCCGCCCCAGGCGCTGTTCCAGATCGACCTCGGCTCCGGCTTTGCCGCCCCGCCGCCCAGCCTGGGCATCTACGACAACACCGATATCAACACCGTTTCTCCCTTGGCGGTGCTGTCGGCATCGCCATCGGCCAATTCCATTTTTCTTGCCGAACCGAACGGCACGGTAGTGCTGTGGGATGCCTTCTCCGGCTTCTGGGTGGTATCGCGTCAGGATCTCAGCTCCTTGGGGGGCGCCTACGGCGCGCTCAACGACACTCTCTTCGTGGCCGACGTCAATGTGTTCGACCAGGCCATGTTCCCGATTGGCCAGCTCGAGTCCACCACGGGCGTCTCCTCGGGCGTCGGCGTGGCGCTCGATCCACAAACCGGCGAGCCGGCTGGGCTGCGCACCACCGTCACTGTGCCGTCGGCGCCGGGCCTCGTGGAGCGCTTCGGCATCAATCCGGCCAATAGCGCGTTCTATCTGCAGTCCTACAACGGAACTTCGACCACCGAGGCTCCGATCACGGTCAGCAGTCTGCAAGCCCTTACGCCGGTGGGCCAGACGGGACTCACCATCCTGCCCTTTAGCCGGACCCTGGCGGTAGCGCCGAATCAGGGCTCCATCTTCCTGCTGAGCCAATCCGGCCTGACCGTGCTGCCGCCCGATTTTGACGCCGCGTTAGCCATGCCGTCCGTCACCAGCGTGGTCAACTCCGCCGACGGTGGAACCGACATCGCCCCAGGCAGTGTGGTGTTGATTGACGGCACTAATCTTGCGCCCGATGCGGCCGTGGCCGGCACGCCGCCGCTGCCTTCGACGCTCGGTGATACCTGTGTCACCTTGGACAACATCCCGCTGCCTCTGTTCCAGGTGTCCCCGACCCAGATCGAGGCGCAACTTCCCGATTCGGTGAGCGGCAGCGAGCCGCTGGTGGTGCACAGTCCCGGCGGGCTGAGCACTCCCTTCACCCTGGATATCGAGGCCAGCGCGCCGGCGGTGCTCCACACCGCCGTGGGCGACGGCCAGACCGGGCTGCCGTCGGTCATCCGCCACGACGATGGAGAGCCGGTCGATTTCACCAATCCGATTCATCCCAACTCAACGATCTCGATTTACATGGAGGGCCTGGGACCGACGGTTCCTGCAGTGCCGCCCGGCGCGACCTCCCCGAGCAGTCCGCCGGCGCTGCTGGCGACACCGCCCGTGGTGACGCTGGAAGGGGTCACCCTCACGCTTAGCTTTGCGGGGCTGGATCCGGGCCAGATCGGCGTCTACCGGATCGATGCTGCGATACCGTTCAACATTCCCAGCGCTGCCCAGGCTGCGCTGGTCGTAACCGAGGGCACTGCTTTCACAACGGTGCAGGTGAGAGTGGTGAATCCGTAGGCCGGCGCGGCAACAGGAGAATGACAGAAATGCTGAACAGGATATTCTTGACTTTGCTGATCACCGCTGGCGCGGCCTGTGCCCAGACTTACTCGCTGGGCGTGTTGGGAGGTTACGGCACTGCCCCGAGCCTCGACGTAAACCTCAACACCGGTAGCGGGACGGAAAGCGCCTCGACGGGCCTCAACGGCGGCGGCGTGATCGGCGCCGTGGGCGGAGGAGACAATTCCAAATACTGGGGCGGCGAATTACGCTACATGTGCCGCTTCGGCGGCTTCAAACTGGCTTCCGATGGCACGGAAGTGGATTTCGGCGGCCACACGCACATTATCGCGGCTGACATTCTCAGGTATTTCACACCGCGGGAATCCGCGATCCGCCCGTACGTCTCCTTCGGCGGGGGGATCAGAATTCTGGTCGGCACGGGAGAGGAATCGGCTACTCAGCCGCTTGGCAATTTCGCCGCCCTCACGGCCACCCGCGAGGCGCTGGCCGTGGGTGATTTCGGGGTCGGGCTGAAATTCAAACTCAGCAAATCCACAAACCTGCGCCTGGAAGTGCGCGACTATATCGGCCCCGCCCCCAACAAGGTGATTGCGCCCAACGTCGGCGCCTCAATCAGCGGCATCTTGAACGACGTGATCGCCATGGCCGTGCTGTCCTACACCTGGTGAGGCCGTCCTGCACGCGCTGCGGCTAATTCAGAGTCCACTCCATGGCGTCCACCTTTTCGGTGATCTCCTGGCGTATTTTTTCATCGCTGAGGAGTTCCTGGGCCAGAGCAGGCAGTTGCTCCACCGGTCTGGCGGGGCCCGCGGTGACCGCAAACCCGAATTGATTGGCCACCGAACAGCCGACATTCACCAACCGGGTGATCGGGCTCTTGCAGTTCTCCGGGTCATGGTGATGCGCCGCGGCATCCACCATCTCGGCCGGAATGGACCATTTGCGCAACAGGGCGGCGCCCAGCTCGCAGTGCTCCACGCCGAAATTTTCGCGTTCCAGTTCCATCAGATTGCAGCCCCGCTCCGCCGCTTCGCCGAGCACATTGCCGTACTGGATGGGAAACGCTTCAAACAGAACTAACTGGCCGATGCTGTGCATCAGGCCGCACATGTAGCTGTATTCGTCGACCATGTTCCGGTACGACAGGCGCTTTGCCAGCAGCGCCGTGGCCAGATTATGCCGCCACCACGGCCGCATTGCCTCGCGGCCGCGCCCGCCCGGCACCATGCGCCACATCGCGGTGTTGAGAATCAGCATGCCCACGCGGTCCATGCCCAGCGTCAGCAGCGCGATCGGGATGCTGCGGATTTCGCCCAGAGTGCCGAACAGCGGCGAGTTGGCGGCCCGCAGCAGGGTGGCCGACAAGGCGGCGTCGGTGCGCAGCAGGCTGCCCAGTTGCTCGTAGCTGACTGCGTCCTGCGACATCAACTGCATCAGCCGCATCGCGACGGACGGAAATGTGGGCAGCTTGCACGTGGCCACAAGGTTGGTCGCGCGCTCTTCGGTTGTCGCGGTAGGAATGCCTAAGCCCATACGTTATGAGTATCGGCGGAAACGCCCCTTTCTCCAGTCAATATCGCTTTTCTCCCGGCGGGTATGCCTCCCGCGCGGCCAGCCAGTCGACCTCGATCGTAGTAGGATACTTGCTGCCACACCCCTGAGGAGACTCGCCGCATGCCGCTCGACCCCGCCACGGAACTGCCCTCCAATGCCTACACGCCGCTCGCTCCCGGCAGCGTCTACCAGCCCGTGATTCCCGCTGCGGCGAGTGTCGCCGAGTTGACGCCCCGTTCCGTGGGCTGGGGACTGCTGCTGTGCGTTGTCTTCACGGTCGCATCGGCCTACTCGGGCCTGAAGGTGGGCCAGGTGATGGAAGCCGCGATCCCCATCTCGATCCTGGCCATCGGCCTGGCGCGGCTCTATCCACGCCGCTCCACCATCTTGGAAAACGTCATCATCACCGGCATCGGCGGCCTGGCCGGGTCCATCGTCGCCGGCGCCATTTTCACTCTGCCCGCGCTCTACATCCTGAAGCTCGACCCGCATCCCGTTCAGACCATCTTCATCTGCCTCGCCGGAGGCTGCCTGGGCGTGGCATTTCTGATCCCGCTGCGCCGCTACTTCGTCCGCGAGATGCACGGCCGCCTCCCGTACCCCGAAGCGACCGCCATCACCGAGGTCCTGGTGACGGGCGAAAGGGGTGGTTCCCAGGCCCGGCTGTTGCTCGAGGCCACGGCCATTGCCGGCGTCTACGATTTTCTGGTGACCACCTTCCACGTGTGGAAGGAGTACCTGGATTTTCAATTCGTTCCCGTGGTGCGTTCTCTGGCCGAACGCGCCAAGGTAGCGGTCAGCTTCGACGCCATCGGCTTCATCCTCGGGCTGGGCTACGTCATCGGTCTGCGCAGTTCCCTGATTCTGTGTGCCGGTGGCGTATTCTCCAATCTCGTGCTCGTGCCGCTGATCTGGATGGTCGGCCGGCATCTGCCCGATGTTTCCGTCTATCCCGCACAGCTCCCGATCGCCCACATGACGGCCGTGCAGATCTTTCGCGGCTACGTGCGCTACGTGGGCGTGGGCGCCATCGCCACGGCCGGTATCTTCGGGATCCTGAAGTCGATGCGCATCGTCGCCGGCAGCTTCGGCGTCGCCCTGCGCGCCTTTCGGCACGGCGAGGCCTCCACCGGCGAACGGACCGACCGCGACATCACGGTCGTATCAATTCTCTTATGCGTCGTTGTCAGCGCCCTCGGCGTCGGCCTCCTGCTGGGCCGCCTCAGCCCCTCGCCCGCCGTCATCCTGGCCGGCCTGGCGCTGACGCTGGTCTTCGCGTTCTTCTTCACATCCGTCGCCGCCAACGCCATCGCCACCACGGCCCGCAATCCGGTTTCGGGGATGACCATGCTGACCATCATCATCTCCTCCATCGTGCTGCTGCGCTTCGGCCTCTCCGGCGCGACGGGCATGTTCTTCGTCATGGCCATCGCCGGCATGGTGTGCACCGCGCTGTCCGTCTCCGGCCAGGCCATCACGGACTTCAAAACCGGCTACTGGCTTGGCTCCACGCCCGCCGCTCAGGAGAAAGTCAAGTTCCTGGGCGTGATCGCCGCCTCGGTCGCGGCCGGTCTCACCATCGTCGTTTTGGCGCAGGCTTTTCAATTCGGCGAGGCCGCTCCGGGCGATACGCGCGTCGTCCTGGCCTCGCCTCAGGCGTCGATCATGAAGGCGCTGGTCGAGGGTTTCATGAGCCGCCAGCCTGTCGCCTACATCCTGTTCGGCGCGGGCGCCGCGGTCGCCGTCATCATGGAGATGCTGGGTGTCCCGGCGCTGATCTTCGCCCTGGGCATGTACCTTCCGCTGGAGTTGAATACGCCCGCCCTGGTTGGTGGTTTCCTGGCGCATTTCCTCGGCCGGCGCGCGGAGAAGCTAGGCGGCGCGCGCGGCAACCGCGTGCGCGAGCGCGGCGTGATCATCGCCTCCGGACTCATGGCCGGCGGCGCGCTCGGCGGCGTCTTCGGAGCGGCCTGCCGTCTGATCCCGCGCTTCACCCTGATACCCGGTTTCGTCACCATTCCAGGCTTCTCCGAGGATTGGATCCGCACGCCCTTCTATGACCATGAGATGATTTCACAGTTGGTCTCCACCCTTCTGTTCGCCGGCCTGTGCGCCTACTTGTGGTGGGGATCGGTTCGTCACAAGGAGGAAACTGAGCCGTGAGCGGCCATCTTGAGGAACTGATTGGCAACTCGATTCTAGGGATCGACACCCTGTGGGGCGGCGACGTCCTGTGCGCCTCGGGCACCGGGCGTTTCATTGCCGATTCCTGGTTCTCCGGCGCGCCCCTGCCCGAGGCCTACACCCATCCCGCCGCCGCGCCGCTGCGCGCCTCCGGCGGCGTTTCAGCTAAGGTCCCCGACCATGCCGCCATCGACGCCTACGTCGCCGCGGTGGACATTCCCGCCGCCATCCGCGGCCTCTCCGCCGAGGCCACCGCGCTGGGCGGGCTGCGCGGCGAGTACCTGTCTGGACTCGCCCTGTGCTTCGAGACCATGTGGGATCTCGCCATGGAAATCATCGGGCGCGGGGCGCCGGTGCCCTATGAACGTTGCGTGCTGGCCTCTACGGGACGCGCTCCCGAGCCCTCCGATCCGGCCGCGAAACGCGAGCGCGTCGCCGCGTTGCTGGCCCGCGCCGGATTCCCCTCCCGCACCCGCGACGAGTTGCTCGCCGCCGTCGATGCCTGGCGCAAGTCCCGCGCCGTCGCCATGGCCTCCATCCGCACCCTCGGCGCCGCCGTCATCGCTTATTGCGACGCCCTCACCGCTCGGCACGTCGTGCCGCATCTCCCGCCCGAGCTCCACTCGGTCCCGCGCGCCAACATCGAATTCCTGCCCATCCGCGAAGCGTGGTTCTCCGGCTCGATGAACTATCTCGGCCGCGCGCGCCACTTGGACGGCGCCCCACAATACGAAGCGACTTACGAGATCAATGCCTCGCTCCAATTTTCGGTGCCCGAGTTCCTGCAACTGGTCAGCCATGAAGTCGTCCCCGGCCACGTCACCACCTTCGCTTATCTCCAGAACCTGTATTGGCGTGGTGCCGTGGGTTTCGAAGCCTCCGTCCTGACCATGAACACGCGCGCCGCGGCGCTGTTCGAGGGCCTCGCCAACAATGCGATCCTGATGGCCCACGGCGTGGCCGAGGTGGAACAACTGCCCGACGAAGATCTGCAGATCGGCGTCCTGCTGGCGCTGCTGCAGGACGACGCCAAGAACCAGTCCTCCTATCTCACCTGGGGCATGCAGGTCCCGCAGCCGCAGGTGGCCGAGACCCTGCGCAACGATTTCCTGGTATCGCTGGAACGTGCCGACAAGCTCTCCGGCGCCTGGGGACGCCATCCGCTGCTGGGCCGCATGTACCTGCCGGCCTACCGCGCCGGCACGGAAAAAGTGGCGCAGTTGCGGCGGCGCTTTTCCGCGCGCGAATTGCTGCCTGTGCTCTACGGCTGCTCGGGCCTCGTGGACGTGACGATGATTGAAAGCGTCCTCGAATCGGCCGCGCGCTGACCACAGCCGCTGCGAGGCAGAGTCAGCGGTCGACGGCTCGTCTTCCGCAGGCTCGAAAGGCCCCCATCTGGAGGCCGGGCTAGGAACTCGACCGGCGCTGGGGGCGGCGCGGGCGGCGGGAGTGCGATTGGCGGAGCGTGGGAGGGGCGTTCGCGCGGAATCGGAGGAACAAAGCCAAATCCGACACTTGTGTCGAAAAGTGTCGCATTTCGTCATACGGCGTGTGACGTCAGATGATCCGGGAATGGTCGGGCCGGAAGGCGAGCAAGGATATGTAAGAATCGTTGAATCAGATTGATACATGGAAGAAGGCGGTTCCGATTGGATCGTGAGCCGGGTGAGTAAGTATGACAATCCGACAGGGTGGGGTGTCGTGTCGAAATGTCGGATTGGCGCGTTCGCAGGGCTGGGGTGAGCGGTCGAGGCGGGGCGGGCAGTCCCTCGGGAGCTGGTGCAGGCAGTCCCCGGGTCCAGGGCCATGGCGATTCGATAGAAGCTCAAGATCAAGGGATTGAGGCAGGAGGCTGGGCCAGCCCGGATGTTTCACCAACAATCGGCTGCGGCGCGCGATAGGGCCGCATCTACTTCGTTGCCCTAGGCCCAGAGGGCGCCCCCCGTCCTCGACGTAGGAGCCAAGTACGCCTGCGGGCGGCTCCCGTCGCGCGCCTCGCTGCGATCGTGGTGCAACATCCGGGCTAGAGCAGATTCACGGTTTCTGTGAACTCGGCCTGCGCGGGTTGGGTGGCCGAAATCGGTCAAATCGCCTCACGTTCGCGCCCGATCCGCGGCTTCAAAACGCACTCGCTCGCGCCCGCGGCAGGCCCTCAAACCAATCCACGCGGGCGGCATATTCGCCCGACGGGGTGGCCGGTGTGCTACCCCGGGCACCCTCTTCCCAAGTTGAACCCGACTACATAGCTTGGGTCGGCAAGGCGCTCCGGTAGGCCTGCCTCACCAGCACCTTGTAGACGCTGTTGATCTCGTCCGCGTAGTCACTGCGAATGTTGTAGTCCTGAGCTGCCGACCGGATCGCCTCCTCCTCGACGTAGCGCCTCCTGTCCACCTCGCGCCAGTCCCTTAGCCTTTCTGACATCCTGGCCTCGGTCGCCGGCAGGCTGCGCCGGAAGGCGTCAAGGAGCTTGGTCGCTCCCTCCCGCACGCTCACAGGGTCGCTCTTGACCGTTTGGGTCTCGACCTGCATCGGGCCAAGGGTCTTGCTTCGCCCAAGTGGAAACAAAATCCGGCGTTCGATCACTCGGTACACGTAAGGTCGGTTAAATGTCTCGTATATGAGCACGGCGTACACCAGGGCCTCCTCGACCGGGCTCCCGGCGACCGAAGAAATCTCAGTAGCAAAGGCCTCGTGTAGCGTGCGATAGCGGTGCATAATGTATCCGTCGCGGCGCCTAGCTGCTCCGGTGCGCGTGAATGGAACGCGGTTCAGGACCGTGTAGAGGTAGATAATGACGAGCACCCACAGATTGCTATTGAGGCTCGCGGCGTCGGGGAGGAGGGTTCCACGCACCGCCAGCACCTTGTGGTACAGAAGGTACGAACACGCCACCGCAAATGCTGCCGTTCCAATCTGCAGTGGCCAGTTCAAAAGCCGCACACGTCCAACCACAATGTTGTACGACCAGCGCATTATGACGTAGTACACGGCCACTAGATAGAAGTTGCTGACGTAGCGATCCAACCCCATCGCGTAAAGGAACGCGGCCGTTATTGCGAGGTAGACCAGAGGGGTCGCTACGCGAAACACGAAATTGAATGCCGGTGCCTCGTCGACCTTCTCAAGCAGCGATATAAGGTGGTAGCCCGAAGCGATGGAATAGCGGCCTAGCCAGTTCGCCACAAGAAACAATGTCGCCGCGAGCAGCAAGTGGACCAAGAGGACATCGGCTGATACGGCTGGCATGAAGTCGATCCTAACACCGGTGCTGGAAGCGGGACAAAAGGGGAAAGAGGTGGACGGCCTGACCCGGCTCCCCGGCTCCCCCGACTCCCGGACTCCCGACTGCGACTCCCCGCTACTTCCCTTGCGAAGCGGCCTTCTCGTGCTGCGCAAGGGCTTCCCTCGCGGCGACCGAGAAGCCGGCGTACTTCGACACGGCGTAGAGACTTTCGAGGTACTCGTCGACGTTAATGCCCTTCCAGTTCGGGCGGATCGATTCCATAACAACGCGCATGAGGCCCGTCATCTGATCCAGATCCGGGTGGACCGCCCGCAATGTTGCCATGGCGTCGTTGACCTCTTTCGCGGCCTGCCAGCTTGGGACGCCAGTTCGGTACTGCTGATAGCCGAACTCTGGTTCCAGCAGGCGATCCTCGATGCGGGACATCAGCGGCTGAGCGGGCGCGACGCTGGATGGGGCTGAGGTACGGGTGTCGGAGACCAAGCTGAATTTGTGTTGTCGCCCTTCACTGTCTAGGAGCGTGAACCGGTCGCCATCGCGTGTGTACTTAACGGTCCCGTTCACGGGCGCGATGAGGGGGATGACGCGCTTTGGAAAGAGTCCGCCAGTTGTCCTATCTTCGACCAACTTGAGTTGTGCCCCGCTAGTCTCGATCGTCACGTAGCTGTCAACGATCAACACAACCTGAACCCCGTCCGGCGATCCAGGTCCCATGGAGAAGCCCTTGGGTTGACGTGCCTCGGCGCCACTGTTGACCCGTTCCTGAGCGACCACGCGCGCCTCCTGCCACTGCGCCTGCTTCTGTTGTGCGGCGGAAACGAGCCCCGCCAAACCGAGGCTCAGAACGATCAGTCTCACGGCACGCCTCCGTTCCTTAACTCTTCGACGCGTTCTTGGGCATTCTATCGCCAAGGCGCGGCTAGCGTCGAGCGGATTCCGCCTTGTCACTGTTTCAGTTATGCGAGGTCCCGCACAGCATCCTAAGTCCCCAAATTCGCAAACCCGGCCCGGCCCCGCCGGGCGCGATGGCGCCTGCGGTCCCTGTCATGATGTCCACTCCGGATCCGCCGGCGAGGACGGGTCTAACGGGAATCAGAGCAGGGCGCAGGCCTCTTCGAAGCTCAAGCGCGGATTGCGGGGATGGAGGCGCGAGCGGTCGCCGTAGCCGAGGTTGCACAGGAAATTGGATCGGACGTGGGTCAGCGGGAAGAACTCCTGGTCCACCTTGGCGTTGTCGAAGCCGGACATGGGGCCGCAATCGAGTCCCAAGGCGCGGGCGGCGATGATCAGGTACGCTCCCTGAAGACTGGAATTACGGCGGGCGGTGACTTCGGCCAGTGCGGGGGAGTTCGCAAAATGGTCGCGGTAGCCGGGGGCGTGAGGAAACAACTGCGGCAGGCGATCGTAGAAGCGCAGGTCGTAGCCAATGATGGCGGTGACCGGAGCGGTCTGCACCTTCTCGACATTGGTAGGCGAAAGGGCGGGAATGAGCCGCTGCTTGGCTTCCGGCGTGCGCAGAAAGAGAATGCGGGCGGGGCTCGAGTTGGCGCTGGTCGGCCCCCACTTCATCAGGTCATACAGACGGCGCAGCGTGTCGTCGCCGACCGGCTTGTCCAGCCAGAAAGAGAATGAGCGGGCCGTGCGGAATATCTGATCGAGCGCGTCATCGCCGAGGGTGGCGATGGCCGGAATCGGGTGATCTGAAACTGGGGACATTGGTTCACCTGGGGAGATGATTTCTCAGCCCGAACTGGTTCAGGAACTGCGGTTGTTCTGAGCGCATGGACTCGATCGTTCATGACCCGACCCTAGAGACCATCCGCCGAAGGCGACGCCCGCAACTCCGGCCGGGCCCAAGCGGGCGCAATGGCCCGGGCGGAGGGCGGCGGCGGGGGAGTGAAAAGGGGCACGAGGCGAGGGCCGGGAGAGGACGATTTCCGGGTTTCGCCGAAATGCCGGGAATTTTCGATAAGTCCTTTGGATGCAATAGTTACACGGCGAACCGGGGCGTAAGTGCGAAAAGGTGCGTGTTCATGTTTGCAACCCCTTTGTTTGCAGCAGATCCACCGTGACGCACGGTGCCGCGTGTTAATGTGGGCCAAAAAACGCGTCAAATCGGGTTAAGTCTATTATTTACAACAGATCCACCGTGAAGCACGGTGACGGTCACATAAGTCCTTTGAAACCAGATACTTGGGCGCCAGCGATGCGCGCATTTTCGATGCAAAACCGCTAAGTCCTTTAGAGCAGCTTGATTACGAAAATGCGCAAAAACCGGTTTTTTCACGGTCAGGACACGGTGTTTTACAGTGAAATCGCGTACCGCGTACTGTGGGCAGAACGGTTTTTCGCGCCTTCAGCGACTGTTTGGGCCGCGCTCACGCCGGCACCCGGGTTCGTCCTCCGGCGGGGGGAGCGGCGGCGTCCGCGCGGGCTTAATGCGCCACGGCGTCGGCGGACGTGATGTCGCCCTGCGCCTTGCTCCAAATGGCGCTGATCTGGTGGCCGATCGCCACATAAGCCGCGCCGGCCGCCAGCGCGACGAAGGCCAGAAGCAGGGTGTATTCCACCATGTCCTGTCCGTCTTCGTCCAACCAGAAGTTCCCCAGGGAATTCATAAGTGAATGCTTTCTCATCTGCGCAATCCCGCATTTCAGGTTCCCGTGTTCGAGCCGTGTGTGGCGTCGGAGCAGCCTTTTCTCTGCCGCAGAGAGGACCGCATCGCCGAATTCACGCATCATTGTACGTGTCCCTTCATCTCGAGAACCTGCCAGGTTCATTGGCTAATCCAAATCTGCACAAAGCAGCAACCACTTCAAATTCGCGGCGCTGGAGACGCTCTCAAACTGCTTCCTCCATCCCCCACTTCGTCCCGCACCCGCGGGCTCAAATGCTTGTCAAGATTCGTATGCCGATCCTTGCCGAGGAATCTCCGCTCGTTCGATAGGATCCCCAGATCCCAATGTCATCCCTCAGCCGTTCGAAGTCAATAGTAGATTGGTCACAGCCACTTAGCGTCAAAGTACTGCAGGATTGGGCTTAATCGCGTTTCAAACCAGTAGTACGCTGGCCGACCACTGGTTCGCCAGCAATGTCTACAAACTAGTTAAGATATCTACAGGCCATTGCCCCGGCGCATCGACCCCGGCCGGCACGACCGGACAGCCACGGCTCGAATCTCAATGGGGGCTGCTTCGCGCTGGTCCGGCGCGCGAGGGAGCACGCGGGCTAACCCGGGTATTTCACTAACAATCGGCTGCGGCGCGCGATAGGGCCGCATCTACTTCGTTGCGCTGGGCCCAGCAGGCACCCCCCGTCCTCGACGTAGCAGCCAAGTACGCCTGCGGGCGTCCCGCAAGCGCGCCTTGTATCTGCAACCCTCTCATCGCGCCTCGCTACGATCGTGGTGAAACATCCGGGTTAATCTTCAGTCGCCGGCGGCGGTGTCGGCTGGCACCGCGCTCTCCACGCCCATCTCGCCGAGCACCTCTCGAATGGCCGCCAGGAGGGCCTCGATGTCCTTAGGAAAGAGACGCCCGACGGTGCCGATGCGGAAGCAGGCCGCCCGAGTCAGCTTGCCCGGATAGATTACGAAACCGCGCTGGCTGAGCCGCGAGTAGAACTCCTCGAAGCGAAAATGCGGATCGGCGGGATAGCGATAAGAAGTAATGATGTAGCCCTGGTCCGCGTCGGCCAGATAGGGCGCGAAGCCGATTTCGCGCATGCCCCGGCGCAGCGTCTCATGGTTGCTGCGGTAGCGCGCGCCGCGGCCGGCCACGCCCCCTTCGGCCTCAAGCTCCGCCAGCGCCTCCCGGAAGGCCAGCAGCGCGTGCGTCGGCGGCGTGAAGCGGAACTGGCCGTCGGCCTCCAGGCCGGCCCACTGGGCATGCAGGTCCAGGCTCAGCGTACGGGCGCGTCCCTGGGCCATTTGCAACGCGTCGCGCCGCGCCAGCACGAACCCGAAGCCCGGCACGCCCTCGATGCATTTGTTGGCCGAGGAGATCAGGAAGTCGATCCACGCCGCGCCGAGATCGACCTCGATGGCGCCGAAGCTGCTCATCGCATCCACGATGTAGGCCGCGCCGGCACGCGCGACCTCGGCCCCGATAGCCGCAATGGGGTTCACGATGCCGGTAGTGGTCTCGCAATGCACTACCGCGACGTGCGTGACGCCCGATGCCTGCTTCAACCGCTCGGCCGCCAGCGGCGCCTCGATTGTCGCATTCTCTTCGACTTCGACGACCTCGACCGCGATGCCGTGGATGCGCGCGATCTGGACCATGCGCCGGCCGTAGGCCCCATTCACCAGAACCATCAGTTTGCCGTCGCGCGGGACCACCGAGGAGAGGACCGACTCGATAGCGAACGTCCCGCTGCCCTGCATCAGAACGCATTCGTATTCGGCGCCGGCCAACCCACCGAGCCCCAGCAGCCGCTCCCGGATCTCTGCCACGACTTTCAGAAACTCGCGGTCGCGCGAACCCAGGTTCCTGAGCATGGCCTCCAACACCGTGCGGCTCGTGGTCAGCGGGCCGGGCGTAAACAGCAGCTTGTCCATCTTCACCTCGTCTCGCATCCAGCTCGCCCGCCGGAGAGCGGCAGACGCAACTCCCGCCAGTGTGCCATGGTCGCCTTCAACCGTTGTTGAAAATCCGGTGAACAAATCGCCGTCCGGCGCCGTACTCATCACCGAGGGGACGCCGTGGACCCAACCCGCCACGAACCATTTTTCGACCAACTGTTCGGCTCCGGCGCGGACCCGTTGTGGAATGAACGGGCGGCCTGGAGGGCGCAGAAGCTGGCCTGGAAAGCCCGGCGCGCGGCCTGGAAAGCGCAATGGCGCTCCAGCCGGCGGGCGTATCGCGGCCCTGTCGCCGCCGTTTGGGGGCTGTCCTGGATCGCATTGTGGATCGGATTTGGTCTCCTGCTGGCGCTATCGCCCGAATTCCGCCATGGCTTCATCAGCTTTGTGCAACAGATCCCCGAGCTGGCCGTTCGCGCGCTGCACGCGCTGGCCGGACGCGCCGAGATTTAGCAGGTTTTTTCAGGCCTCGCGCGCAGGGCGGCGAATTGGTCTCAGAAGCTCAAGTCCGCAACGCCGTGAATCGGCTTTTCCTGCCCGTTCCAGCGGAACACGCCGGTGAGGCCGGCGGGCAGAGAGACGCGCGCCCGAAGGCGCTCGCCGTCACGATCGAGCCACACCTCGATGGGGCCGAGAGGATGCGGCATGCGGGCGTGCACATGCCGCAGCGCCCCCATCGCCGGCTGGATGCGGACCGTGTGGAACCCGGGCGAGGCTGGTTCGATCCCGGCGACAGTGGACAGCAGCTCAAACACCGGGCTGGTGCTCCACGGATGGCAGTCCGAGCGCGGCTCCTGCATCTGTTCACCGAAGGTCTGCATCCCGCTGCGCAGCATATCCTGCCAGGGCCCCAGAGTTTCAATGTAACGATCGCCCAGTCCGGTCTGCTTCAGCGCGCGGCCGAGATAATAGCGGTAAAACATCTCCGCCTTGACGATGGAGGGGTCTTTGAGCATCCTCTCGGCGAGAGCTCGCTGCTCGTCCGGCGGGACGGCGTTCGCCAGGATGGCCAGGCTATTCACCTCTTGCGTGAAGGAGGGCTTCTGCAGCTCGTGCTTGAACAGCCCGCGCGCGGGATCATAGGCCAGCTCATGAATGCGGCGTCTCAGCTCCGTGGCCTGCTGCCGATAGCGCGCGGCCTCGCACGCCTGTCCGAAGTGCTCGAACAACTCCGCGCTCTCATCCAGCTCCAGCGCCAGCAGCAGCGCGTCCCCGATGGGGCTCCAGGCCCACGGCGTGGGCCGCATGCCCGCCGGGTCGGTGTGATTCTGGTGCCACAGCAGAACCTGGCTGATGCCGGGCAGGAATTGCTTGATAAATGCATCGTCGCCGCGATACATCCAGTAGTCGTGCACCATCGAAACCCAGTACAGCGAGAACGACGCGAGGTACTGCTCCAGGTTGGCCGGATACCGGCTTTGCGTCAGCCCGAAGGGCGCGCGCGAGGCGTCGAACTGCTCGATGGCCAGTCTCACCAGCCGGTCGTCGCCCGTCGTCACCAGCCAGCTCAGCGCCTGCACCTTGGTGTCGGCGAGGTACTGCATGCGCTCCCACGAAAGATCGCTGATGAAATTCTCCTGAGCCGTTAACGCCAGCGTGCGCCAGCCGGCGTCCCAGATCTGCCGCAGGTTTTCGGAGTCGCTCTCGAATACCGCCTCCCGCTGGGCCGGGTAGATGCACAGCAGGCTCGACAGATCGTCGATGGTCAACGGATCGCCGGCGGTCGAGACCTCGAGTTGCAGCCAGCGCCAGTTGCGCGTCCACAACGGCCGGTATTCGCGATTGGGTCCCCCGTCGGGCAGGAATACGTCGGGGATCCCCATCACTTCCTTGCCTTCGGTTGCATTTCGGTCGCCCTTCAGCCCCTTGCTGTCATAGAGCGCCTCGGAGTAGATCAGGCGCACCTGGCTGCCCTTCCCGCCGCTCAGGCGCAGCAGCGGGTAACCGGTGGTCAGCGGACCGTTGTCGAACAGAACCACGGCCTTGCTGTTCGGCGGCACTCGGAACGGCGCCGATCCTTTGAGGAACTCGGGCTGAACTTCGACGCCCCGGCTGCGGACCACGCGCGCGAACCGCTGCGGTGTCTCGGGCAGCAGCGGAACGGAGCGCGGCCGGAGTTGCCAGCGCTGATGGCTCTCGACGCCGGCCGGCGCGCCCGGGACGATCTTTGCCGCGGCAACCCATGCGCTGTCGTCGAAATTCAGTTCTTGCCAGCCCCACGGGTAGCGCGCTCCGTCGACCTGTTCCAGCGCCCCCGCCACGTAGTAATTCCATCGCAGGCGCGGGTCGTTGTCCTTGTAAATCATCTGCGCGTAGGCCGGGTCTTGAAGAACTTTCCAGGTGGCATCCGTGTTGACGGCCTGCTCACTCGCGCCGTCGCCTTGCAGAATGAACCCCGTCCGGTGGGTCATCTGGGCCATCGGCCGCTCCAGGCCGCCATTCCACACCACTGCCGCCAGCACATTCCGTCCGGCGTGGAGCTGCGCCGCCAGATCGACCGTTTCGAAACGCCAGTTGGGCACATCGCTCTGCGCCGGGCCCGCCAGAACGGAAATGCCATTGACGAACAGCCGGTAGCGGTTGTCGGCCGAGACGTGTACGATGAACCGCGCCGGCCTGGCGGCAAGTAGGAATGATTTCCGGAAATGAAAAACGCCGAACTCAGTTGCGGATGCGGTCGGGCGCGCAATCCACCACGCCGGCCAGGCCTTCGTGAGCAGAACCGGATTCACTGCTTCCTCTGGAGCCGGCGCGGCGTTTGCTCCTGTTGTCGCCGCCGCCAAGGCGACGGCAAGCACAATCGTGGTGCAGTTCATCATGTCTCGCTTTCAATTATGCCGATCGGGAGCGGCCCGCTCCGGCTCCCCGTTCCGGGTCATTATACGCCCCGCTGTCGTGCAGCAATCTAGCGCGGTGTGGGCGACCCTGCGCTGGCCTGGACTAAAAGGCAAAGGCGGCCCGCCCGGGAGGGGAGCCGCCTTTCAACGAACCGGATTTAGGGCCCCGATTCGGGCCCCGTGGGGCCCCAATCGGGGAGCTGGGTGGTCTTATTCCGCCGCGGACTTCCTGGAGGTTTTAACCACCGGAACCGTAACATTCCCCGTCCCCGGGACTGCACTGGTGGAAGGAGGCGGGTCGATCGCGACGGACGACTCATGCATAGTGGCAACCGAGTAGGCGCCATTCGGACCGTGGCAGATGATGCAGCTTTCGCCCAGAGCCGTGGTGTTGGATTGGGCATGGGACAAAGTAGAGAGCTGGGCGTGGCAGGCCGTGCAATCCGCCGTGACGCGCGGTAGCGGATTGACCGGGCTTTGCGGAACGACCACCGCATTGAGACCCTCGGGCAGGGTCTGCTCGGAGCCGTTCACGTGGCACTTCTCGCAGTAACCGATGTTCTCCACCGCGCCGCTGGAGTTCATCACCGGATACAGCACGTTCGAGAAGTCGTTGTGGCTGCCGCCGTAGCCCACGACGATGTAGGACGCGCCGGTGTAAGCCTTGATGTCAGAGCCGCCGTGGATGTGGTGAATCATGTAGCCGAAGTCGATCGACTGGGGCGGCGTGGCGGCGTCGGTCGGGTTCTGCGCCATGGCCCGCGTAGCCGCGTCGGTGTCCGATGGGTTGTGGCAGGTTACGCAATGCTCCACCTGGTTGCGGATCCCTCCATGCAACGACAGGAAGGTGTGGCAGTTATTGCAATTAGCCAGGCTGACCACCGTGCGGCGCGGCGTCACCGGTGAACCGTCCACTGAGAAGTAGGTCACCAGGTTGTCCGCTCCATAATCTGTACTGACCTGCTGGACCGTGCCCGGCAGAATGGTCAGCGCGCGCCGGCCCTCCAGACCAATGGAGTAGGTGCCCGTGGCGTTGGCCGGGATCGCGTGCTGGAAGGCATACGTGCAGTTGCCGCTGCCGTCGCAGGTTGCGCCCGTGGCCAAGTTCTCGGAGATATAGCCGCTGGTGGTCTGGTCGGCCCCGAAGGAGGTGTATCCGTAGTCGCTGGCCGGCCCGGCCATCACGGCCTGGAAGAACCCAGACTGGCTTAGTTCGGTGAGTGAAATGGGGTTGCCGGACTTGTCCTGCAGCGTGAAGGTGATGGTCGGCTTATTGCCGGCCGTTCCATTGGTCACCTGGACGTTCGAGAACACCATGCCGGGCACCCAGCTCAATTGCGACGGAATCAAAGCGCTCGGATTGACGTGCGCGTTGGTAACCGAGGCGTCGAGCGGCAGTTCGCCCTGATATACGTGGCACTCGGTACACTCGTTGTCGTCCACCGCAACCAGGCCGGGGTGGTTCAGACCCGTGGCGAAATTGACGTCGTCATGGCAGGCCCCGCAGGCCGCCCGGTTGGCCTTCGCATAGTAGTAAGACGCCTGCGTCGCACCGTAAATGGCGTCGTGGCAGGTGGAGCATTGGCCCGGATCGGAGGGATAGGCTATCGACGAGAAGTTGGAAACCGCCCCGCCGTAGCCGTAGATCTCATAGGGTGTTCCGGCCTTGACGCTAGGCAGGTTCTCGCCCATGTGGAGGCTATGGATCAGCACGGGCAAGTACAGAGAATTGCCCGACGTCGGATCGGCCGCCGCCTGGGTATGGCACAGTACGCACAGGTCGGCGCCAATGGCCTGCCCACCGTGCCAATTCAGATTGTAATGGCAATTGTTGCAGGCCGCCGTGCGCACGATGTCGTGGAAATGCGAGGGTCCCGACACGTTCCAGGACAGAGTAACGACGTTCGTGCCGGCGGGCAGCGGATTGGGGCTGGCCGTGAAAGTCGTGTTGCCCAGCGGCGGGGCCGGCGTGCCGCTGGCCAGCAGCGTGACCGTGGCCAGTATGTCGCCGGTGCTCGTGTCGACCAGGTTGAACTGCTCTCCGGGGGCTGCCCAGGCTCCGGTCTTCGCCGAGCCGGAGGTCCCGCCGGAGGTGAACACCTGACCGCTGGAGGCGACAACGACATTCACCGTCGTGGCCTGCCCCGTCCCGTTGGGCACGAAATCGAGCGTGCCGGCCGAGTAGTACGTGCTCAGACCGAACGTCGTCAGGTTGCGCGAGGATGTGCACCCCGCGCGGTGCGTCGCCGTCGGGTCGAACCCGGCGGGGGCCTTGACACCCAGGGTATAGGTGTAGGTGCCGTCGCCGACCGGAGTCAGCATCCCCGACTCGTCGAACCATACCTCCGTCGTCGTCTTGCCGCTCACGGAGCTGGTCGCCGGATTACCCGTATAGGAGACGAAATCATTCGAGCCATTGGGCAGCACCGCCACCGTGCAGGCCACCGTCACCGGTCCCGGTGTAGCGACACCGGCCGGATCCAGTTGCAGCCCCTCCGGATCCGTGAGGGACACGTGCGCGGCCATCGTTCCATCCGCGCCGATGCTGGCCGAAAGGACCTTCAGCACCAACCCTGGCCTGACAAAATCTATGATGTTCGATTGTCCGAAAGATGCCTGTCGTATCCCGAAATCGTGTCGCATCGAACCGGCCGTCAAAATCGAGATCGCCACGACCGCGAAGAGGGCGATCAGCTTACCCTTGGGTTTCCCGAGGGGCGGTATGAGCATAGAAACCTCCTATGAACGCATTGCATGTGGCGTTCCAGTTTTGTGACGGGGAAAACTGTGGAGAAATCCCACCAATTCTCTCCTGTTTCTCCGAAGTCGGTATCCGGGCGCGAAGCTCACCCCAATTCTGGGTGGGGCAAATCACCCCCACTCGACTGATTTGGTGTGGTGTACCACCCCACATTTGCTACTGCGCCGGGATATGGGGCGCCGGCGGGCACAAGGTTCCCTGGACGCCGGTTCAAGAACCTGAATCCCCGTCGCACACCCCGCCCGGCCGGCGTTTGGGCGAGAATGAAACGGACGCATGCTATGAAACGAGCTCTTCTGCTGTCCCTCATTCTGAACGGCTTGTTCGCGACGGCCGGCCGTCCCCAAGACCAACCACCACGCTGGACCGCAGAACAATCCAACCACTGGTATCTCCAACAGCCCTGGCTGGTGGGCGCCAACTACATCCCGGCAACGGCGATCAACGAACTGGAAATGTGGCAGGCCGCCACTTTCGATCCGCAACGGATCGACATGGAACTGGGCTGGGCGGAGAGCATTGGGATGAACACGATGCGCGTCTTCCTCCACGATTTACTGTGGCAACAGGATCCCGACGGTTTCCGCCAGCGGATCGACACTTTCCTCGGCATCGCCGCCCGGCATCACATCCGGCCGCTATTCGTGCTTTTCGATTCGTGCTGGGATCCGGATCCGCATTTGGGTCCGCAACGCGCGCCCCGGCCGGGCGTGCACAATTCCGGCTGGGTGCAAAGCCCGGGCGCGAAGGCGGTCGCCGATCCGGCCCAGGCGCCGCGCCTGGAGGCTTACGTGAAGGGCGTCGTCGGCGCGTTCGGCAAAGACCCGCGCATTCTGGGCTGGGATGTGTGGAATGAACCGAATAATTCCGCCCTCGTATTATTGCCGCAGGTCTTCGCCTGGGCCCGCCAGGCGCGGCCGGATCAGCCGCTGACCAGCGGCCTGTGGGAAGGCGACTGGTCGGCGCCCGAGAAGCTGTCTGCCGTGGCACGAGTTCAGGTCGAGAATCCCGACTTCATCTCCTTCCACAACTACGGCCCCCCGGCCGACTTCGAACAGCGCATCCGCTGGCTGCTGCCCTACCACCGCCCGGTCATCTGCACCGAGTACATGGCGCGCGGCGCAGGCAGCACGTTCCAGGGCTCACTGCCAATCGCCAAAAAGTATCATGTCGGCGCGATCAACTGGGGCCTGGTGGCCGGTAAGACCCAGACCTGGCTGCCCTGGGATTCGTGGCAGCACCCATACGTCGATCGCGAGCCCGCCGTCTGGTTCCACGAGGTATTTCGCACCGACGGCACACCCTACCGCAAGGACGAAACGGACTTTATTCGCGACATCACGCGCCAGCCCTGAACTTTGCGGCTCGTTCCAGCCAATGCGCCATAACGCTTTTGGCCGGTGCTGGCAACTGGTCTGCGTCAGTGCCGCGGCCGGGGTCCTTACATCTTCTTGAACGCGCGTCGAACCTCAACGGCCAATTCCATGATGTCCTGATGCGCCGGACCTTCGGCTTCGAAATCGCCGATCCATTGGCCCTGTCCGAACGACTCCACGAACGCCACCCGCTGGTGGACCGGCGGACCTACCGGCTCGCCAAACTGCTCGAGAACTTCGCCGATCTCGCGTCCTAACGCCGTGCGGCTGTCCACCTTGGACGGAACCATCAGGCAGGACGGCGCAGCGTCGTCGCGGGTGTCCCGGACCTCGTGAATCAGGTCCAACGCCTTCAGCGTCGCCGCCAGATCCGCGCCCGACGCCGTTACGGGAATCAACACCAGATCGGCAACCCTGAGGGCCGCCTCCGTGGCGCCTCCGATGTGCGGCGGGCAATCGATCACTACGTAGTCGGTATCTATTTCGAGTACATTCGCCGCCCAGCGCTTCGCATCCCGCGCATTTTCGAACGGCATTGACTCCACCTGAAACGGCAGCCTGCCGGCGGTGGCCCAATACGTGGCGGTACCCTGCGCATCGGCATCGACCACGGTCACGGAATGCTTGCGGCCGAACAATTCTCCGGCCAGGTTCACGGCAATCGTGGACTTGCCCGCTCCGCCCTTGAGGTTAGCTACGGCGATGAAACGCCCCATCGCGTTGAGTATACTGCTTTTCCAGGACATTCGGCGGGCGAGTCCCTCATCCGTCGCAGTTTCGACACAGTTCCCGTCAATTCACGTCTAAGCACTTCGCTCCTAACGCTTTAGACTCCTTTCACCCAGCTCCACCTCAAACCACGCGGTGCGCCTCTAGCAGCCTTGATTCAACACCCGCCGGGCGCTGGTCCCGGCCAGGCCTCAGAAGCCATACCAGTCCGCTTCGCGGCGCGCGGCCCGCGCATGTCCATCGCCGCGCCGACCCGGCTGGAACCCTCCCGTCGCCGGCATCACCAGGCAGCCCCAGGACGGCTGCCGGCGCGACGCCAGAATCCAAGTCATGACCGGGCCTTCCGCGGCGGCCGGCTGAATGCCCGTCGGGCTGACGCGCATTCCGCCGGTCTCTTCGCCCGGCTGAACCGATTTCCGTGGCCGGCCTTGCGCCACCCGGAATCTAATCACCGTCGGGACGCAGTTGCTATCGCGTTGTTCCCGCATCGCTGGCCGCCACCGCCTTTCAGCACTCCCGGCGTCCGGTTTGGCCGGGTGCGTCGCTTCATTTCTGACCCAGTAATCGGCCGCTTCCGCCGATTCGATTAGAGGTTGCTGAAAAAGCCGATGGACCGACTTATGGCCGCGGCTCTGAAACGTGGTCATTCATTCCTAATGGGTAGTCGGACCTCGCGAGTGCGGCGGCGGCCTGCCGGAAGGCTGGGCACGGGCGTGTCTTTACGGGCGTATCTTTAATAAGTGACGATAAATGGAGCCCGATGAAGCCGCGTGCGCCGCTGCTCGCTCTCCTCACCTTGGCGGCTCTACCCGCCGCCCGCGCCAGCACCGTCTACCTGGATTGCGCCGCAGGCAACGATTCCAATGACGGCCTCTCGCCCGGCTCGGCTCTCAAAACCCTGGCCGCCATTAACAGCCGCGCCTTCATGCCCGGCGACACCATCCTGCTCAACCGCGGGACCACTTGCAGCGGTACCTTTGCGCCTCAGGGATCGGGCACGCCCGCTGCACCGATTGTTCTCGACGCCTATGGTTCCGGCGCCCCTCCACTGATTAATGCCGGCGGCTCTACCAGCGCCGTCTGGCTGTTTAACCAGCAAGGCTGGCACATCCAGAACATCGAAACCACCGGCGGCACGGTCTACGGCATTCACATCGGCGGCAACACCGGCCCGCTGACCCATTTCCGCATCACCAACGTCAGCGTGCACGACGTCAATGGCGCCCTGACGTCCAAGGACTCCGGTCTGATTGTGATCAGCCCCTCCGGTGCAGGTGCCACCTTCAACGACGTCGTCATCGACGGCGCCACGGCCTATCACACCACCCAATGGGCCGGCATCGAGGTCATGGGCTCCACTTACGCGGGCAGTATGGACGGCCCGCACGGGCTCAATGTGACCGTGCGCAACTCCATCGTTCACGACGTCTACGGCGACGGCATCGTGTTGTCGATGGTTCAGGAAGGCCTGATCGAGAAATGCGCCGCCTGGCGCACCGGCCAGCAGCCCACCGAGACCATCGGCACCCCCGGTGCGATCTGGACCTGGATGTGCAACAACTGCACGTCCCAGTTCAATGAAAGCTGGCTCAGCACCTCGCCCACCGTCGACGGCGGCGCCTTCGATATCGATTGGGGCACCCGCAGCAACGTCGTTCAGTTCAACTACGGACACGACGCCAAGGGCTACTGCGCTTCCATCTTCGGCGCCGAAGCCCTGACCACTACCAACGCCACGATTCAATACAACGTGTGCGTCAACAACGCCCGCGATTCGGCTATGGCGCTGCGCCAGGGCGACGTCTTCATATCAACCTGGGACGGCGGCTACATCAACGGCGTCTCAATCCACGACAACGCCATTTACTGGAGTCCCGCAACCGACGCCTTCGCGCTCAACAACGCCGCCAGCTTCACCGGCGCGGGTCTCAACACGTTCAAGCACAATATCCTCATTTCGCAGGCGCCGAGCCTGATCCTCAGCAACAGTTCCCTGTACCTCGATCAGAACGAATATTGGGTCTTGAGCGGCGCGCCCGGGAAGTTCGAATACAACACCTCGCAAAGCGTGGACTTCGCCACCTACCAGGCCACAACCGGCCAAGATGAGCATGGGAGCTTCGCCCCGCTGCGGGCGCCGGCCGCTCCGACGCTGGGCGTGATGGATCCCTCTTTGTTGGGGAATGCCCAGGGCAGCCCGGTGCTGCTCTCGCTGGTTGACAATTCCACGAACTCCCACTCTCAGATCGTCTTCCTGCGCAGCATGCAGCAACAATACGGCAATCAGGGGCTCAAGTTCATTCTCCTCGGCTCGCCCGATCCCAATTGGACTCTGGACGGAATCCCCGTCGCCAGCGACCAGACTCCGGCGGCCGCGGCCCTGGGATTCTCCCGGCCGATGACCTTCCTGGTCGACTCCAGCGGCCGGCTCATCCAACAGTGGCCCGGCTTTGTCCCGGCCCAGAATCTGGGCCTGGCGATTCAGGGACTGCTCGGCCTGTGGCAATTCGGTAATTGCGTCATCCCCTCGCCGCATCTGCCGCTCAAGAGAATTGTGCCCATTCGTCCCCACGCGCCACCCCGGCCTGCCGGCGCGCCGGCCACCGTTTCGCGGTAAGCTCGGCCCCACATCCAGTGCCGGGGCGAGCCGCCAGCCCACAAGGAATCAAGGACTTGGCGTTGAGCCTCGGCAATGCGGGGAACGCCAGTGCCGGGAGTCACGCCAGAGCCGGACCTGGCGGCCCGGCGCAGACGTGGCCGTCCGCCCCACAACACGCAACCGCTCCCTGTGGTCGCGGCTCTCCTTCCAGCGAATGCTTGAAATTATCGTCCAGATAAATTACCATCAGGCGATCGAACCGGAGGATTTCAAAATGAGCCAAACCGAAGACACCACTGTCCGCAGTGTCAAGGCGTACTACCAATTGCTGGCAGATCTGGGAAGCGCCGTGGCG
Organism: Bryobacteraceae bacterium; assembly: GCA_052145115.1. Taxonomy (GTDB): domain Bacteria; phylum Acidobacteriota; class Terriglobia; order Bryobacterales; family Bryobacteraceae; genus CAIVVT01. The sequence goes on along the minus strand of JBKQPG010000025.1, from coordinate 43,485 downwards.
GCCAGCAATCAGATTGTGGCCGACCAGGTGACGCCGGCCAACGTCTTCACCCTGACTGGCCAGGACGGACTGATCGCGGTGGCGACCAACAGTTTCAGCAAGGCCGGCGAGCTGATCCCGCAAGCCTATGTGCGCTACTGGAAGGCGCTGCAGGGATGAAGCTGTATCCGTACTCGTACCACATCGCGCTCGACGGGAATGGGATCAATGGCCTGGAAGGGATGGCCGGCGTGTGCAAGTTCATGTTCAACCCGGCCGACAATTCGTATGCCTACAAAGTGAAGTACTACGATGGCGCCGCGGCCGGCCACGCCTGCACGGTGAGCCCGGATGGGAGCCGCGGGTACCTGGGCAACGCCGGACAGCACCTGCTGTTCTACGACGCCGCCAGTATCGAAGAGACGGACCGCATCTCGACGCTGCGCTTCGAGGCCAACGACACCACCATTCGCGGCAGCACGCATCTGGTGTGGATGGGCAATGAAGAGGTGCTCACGCCGGTCGGCGACTACTTCTATCGGTTCTCGGTGAGGGATCTCTCGAAGGGCGAGCGCCTCATGCCGCACCAGGTCAAGCTGCCGCATGGGATGAAGCGCAGCGCCTCGGGCCGCTATGTGGCCTACGGCTCGATGGACAACCCGCGTTATCGCGAAGCTGGGGAAGCGCGCGAAATCGGGATTCTGGACCTGCAGAGCGGGGAAGTGTCGCGCATCGAGATGCCGACGACGTGCTGGCACGTCGTGGCGCATCCAAAGCAGGAATTGTTCTACGCCATCTCGTTCCGCGTGCTGCCGCAGGACTATGTGGACTACCACGAGTGGGCGATGGCATTCCTGAAGGAATACGCGTACGAGATCGACCCGGTGGAAAAGCGCATCGTGCGCCACTGGTCGACTTCGCGCGAGACGCCGGCGCACATCAACTCCGACGTGACCATTTCCGACACGGAGCTGATCTTCTGCAACGGCGGCAGCCAGACGGTCATCTGCATCGATCTCGAGTCGTTCTCGAAGTTCCGTGTGATCGACGAGCGGCCGGACCTGTTGACGCAACTGCGGCATCCGCGCCAGATCGGCACGCAGGTATACGACGTGCTGGCGCGAGGCGGTTTCTTCACCAGCTCGCGGCACATCATGGGGGCGTTGCGGGTGAGCCGGTTCGTCTTCATGGATTCGATCTACGCCTGCCAGTTGTCGCGCGACCAGACGCTGTTGTTCACCGCGAATCGAGGGATGAACCACATCACGGTGTACGATTACCCGGCGGCCACGGTGCGGCTACGAGTGAAGATGCCCGACCTGCACGAATTCATGCCGTCGCTGGCAGCGATCGAGGATCCGCGGCTGGGTTTCCATCACAGCTATCTGCTGAGTCCGGCGGCCGAGCGGGCCGCGTGACCGGCGCCACCCGCGACGCCCGCCGCGGCGTGGACGAGCTTGCGAAAGTTGCGCGGGATAAGCGAGGTTACGAAGGCCTCGACGGCGCTCGCGATGGAGGATTCCAGCAACGCGGGCACGCCGCGCATGCCTTGCGCATTCATCGAGAACTCGCCCGTAAACGTCACGCGCGAACCCTTGCCCCCGAGGGCCGGCTCGAAGCGCGTGGAGCCGTGACAGCGCGTCCGCTGGCGGTCGAAGTGCAGCTCGATCTGCCAGGTGCATTCGCGCCGCGCCTCGTACCAGCTCGCCCGATCGGTCCAGGCCAGGTAGTCGGGCTTGATGACGGCCTCGAGTACGGCCGGGATATTGGCCTTGGCGCGCCATACATTCACCAGCTTCACGACGCCGTCAGGGCTCTCCTCGCGATGTTCCACCGTAACGCCGCGGATATCGTCGAGGTGGGGGACGAGCTCATCGAGGCGGTCGCGAATGGCGCGCCACATCGCATCGGGGGGGCACCTGACGAGTTCGACCGTCTGGAACGGCTTCATCGCGCTGCCGCCGGGCCCGCTTCGCGGTTGAGCCGGATCTGCGCGTCGTAAACTTCCTTGCCGAGCGCCAGTGTGCGTCGCAGCTCCACGGAGACATGCGGACTGCGGACGAGGTATGCGACGGCCTCGGCGAGCGCCTGGCGCGCCGGCTGGGGCGCGTAGCCCAGATCGGCGGCGGCCAGGGCGTGTGTGTACCAAAAGAAGCGGCCGATCATCTTGGCCTGCGCGCGCGTGGTCAAAGGCCGGGTCCCGGTCCAACTGGCCCACAGTTCATGCAGCGACGCGGCCAGATAGCCGCTGGTGTGATTGGCGTAGATTCGCGGCGGGGCGACGCCGCACAACTCGGCGACTATGCGATGGATCAGGGACCATTCGAGATTCTCCGAACCCAGCAGGTAGCGTCGGCCGCGCACGCCCCGCTCGGCGGCCAGGACGTGCCCCTCGGCGACGTCGCGTGCCGAGACGATATTGCAGCCGCCCGCGAAGGTGGTCCGAAACGGGTCACTCAGGTAGGCGACGACGATCGCATTGCTGGGACTGAGGCGCGTGTCGTAGGCCCCGACGGTGATGCACGGGTTGACGACGACCAGATCAACGTCGAGCTCTTCGGCGCGCCGCAGCGCGACCTGTTCCTGATGCAGCTTGCTGTGGAAGTAAGGCGGGCAATGCTCGGCCTCCGGGAGCGAGTCCTTCTCCGACCGGACCAGGGCCTGCCCGGACGATCCGCAGGTGATCGACGACGAGGTCAGCACGAATCGCCCTACACCCGCCGCCCGGGCGGCGACGAGCATGTTGGCAACGCCGTCGACGGCGACTTTCTCGAGTTCGGCTTCGGTCTTTTCCCAGTAGGAAAAGACCGAAGCGGCATGAAAAACAACATCGCATCCGGCCGAGGCGGATAGCAGCGTTTCCGGCTCGAGCACGTCCCCATGAACAAGCTCCAGCGGCAGATCCCGAATCGCGCCAAGGTCGCTGGTGCGCCGCACCAGCGCGCGCACCGCGGCTCCGCGCCGCAGCAGGGCGCGACACAGATTTGCGCCGATCAGGCCGCTAGCGCCCGTGACCAGTGCCCGCATCCGACCGCTCCTCCGAGCTCTTTTCGCGCCCTTCCGCCAAGTCGCGGCCGACCGCCTCGAACAGGTCTTTCATAAAGGTGGCGGCCGTGGAGCCGAGACTTTGCAGACTCGCCATGCTGCCTGGCAGTTTCGATTCCCGCGCCCCGGCGCCGCTCGCCTGGGGCGGTTCGAAATGGGAGAACCCCTGTTCGTCCACGTAGGCGGGCGCGGGCCGCTCGGTCTTGAATGAGAGGCGGTTGGTCACGCGGTCGATGGCCTCGCGCGCGCTGCCGGCGAGCCGCTGCATCTTCTCGCCGAGGCGTTCGGACGGCAGCGCCGGAGCGGGCGCGTCGCCGGCCGCGTCGGGCCATGCGCGTCCGACGCGATAGGGCCGCCCCTCGAATCCGGCCTCGAAGTTGGCGATGGTGCGCGTGAAGAAGTTGCGGTACGCGTCGGTCACAAGGGAGTCCTTGAGAATCGGCTGCAAGTCGAGCTTCAGCATTTGCCAGAAGGGCGGCAGGATGAACTCCTGGCGGGCGACAAAGGTGATGAGCGTCCCGTCGCCGGCGCGTGTGAAAGCAACGGTTCCGTCGTCGAATTTGCCGGTGTTGTTTTCGCTGAGGATGGTGCGCCAGAAGATCTTGTGCTCGTTCTCGGAGTAGGTAATGAACTCCAGCTTGGAGACGTCGATCGGCTGACCGCCAGTGAACGCAATATAGTTGGGCTGAGGGAGATACAGGTTGCGTTCGGCCTGATGCGTGATGCGCCCGGCTTCATCCCGCAGGACCGGTACGCAGGCGCCGCCGATGTAGTCGTTCATCATGCGGATCGAGCGGGCGATATCAACCCGCTGGACGAAATCGTCGAACGGGATCGGCAGGCTGCGGGAGCACTCGAACAGCACGGAGTTGTCGAGGTAGCGCCAGCGCAGGCCGTTGGTGTCCGGCGGCAACGGGACAACGAGTTCCTCGAGCGACTCCATGTAGCTCCGGGACTGTTCAAAGTCGGCGGTCGTGTAAGTCGCCAGCGGCAGATTCAGCGGACGCTCGATCCAGTGCAACTGGTCCTTGGCGAGCATTGTCCGCGTAGCCTCGATGGTCTGGTTCACGGCGCCCAGCGAGTAATTCAACACGAGGAAGGCGGCGTAGGCCCATGGGTCCGAGTCCAAGCTCCCGAACTGGAAGGCCAGCAACTGGTTCAGCCGATCCGTCAGCGGATCCTTAAACGGGAATAGCTGGCGGTCCACGGTCTGCAGCCAGGCCGTCGCCGCGCGCTGGACATCGAGCGCGGCGTTGCGCTGATTCACTGCGTCGACGACCATCGGATCGACGTTGCGAAACGATGGGAAAGGCGATAGATCGCCCACGATCCGCGGCCGTTCCGGCAGGCCCAGGCTGCGCAGGGCCCGGGCGACGATGGGCGAGGCGTAAGGATCCAGGCCCATTTTGAGGGCCGTGGCCCAGTCGGCGAGCAGCGGGTTCACGCTCGCGATGACGGTGGAAGCGTACACCGGATTGCTGGCGCGTGAACCGGCGTTGCCCTGGTTGGCGACATAGGCGTCGACGATCGAGAAGTGCAGCGGCGTCGCGTGCAGCAGGTCGCCGACGGCGTCCTCGGCGCGCAGGCGATGCTGATAGTGCAGTTGCTTGTCGGCGAGCGGGAGCACTGCGAGCAGGTTGTGGAGCGCACCGGCATAAACATATTGATCGTCGGATTTGCACTTGCCGAAACTGATTCGGAAGTCCGCCTCCACCCAGGCCCGCGCCAGTTGCGAACCTTCGAGAACGCTGCCCTCGCCGAACCCTCCGTCCACCAGGTCGTCGCTGAGATCCACTACTTCGTAAGCGCGTCCTTTGGGCGTTTCGAAGCGGTAGCCGGCCTGGTCGGCCAGTATCAGGGGATCGCGATTCTCGAGCCAGGTCTCGGTGCCATCTCGGGAGGTCCCGGCCCGGACATTGGTGTAGCCGGCGTCGTGGAACCAGTCGATGAGTCCTTCCACCAGGGCAGGATCGGTGATTGTGCTGGCCGGCCGGAAGAAGAAGGCCAGGTCCGGCTTGATGAAGATGGCGAGGTCCCCGGCGGAGGCGCCGGCGTCCATGAGACGCGCCGCAAGCGCTTCGCCGAGGCCCGCCGACTCCACGGCCTGAATCAGGCAGCGCTGCTTGTCCTCGGCGTCGGAGACGATCACGACAGACCCGGCGTTGGTTGCTTCCGTCATAACCTTTAGCGCCTTCCCGTTCCACCACGCCGGCCGAGCCGCATTGAAAGAAGGAGCGCGGTCATCGAGACTCCCACGATCCCTGCGGCTGCGATGCAGGCCTGCCCGAGACCGACCAGGTGCGCCGCCACCGCCAGGCCAGTGATGAGGAGGCACCCCAGGGCAGTCGCGCTCGCGAACAGCGATGCGCTCAACCGGTTGCCGGCTTGCTCGTAACGCTCCAGCGGCCCCTCGAGACCGCGATGCTCGAATTGAATCCGCAACTGGCCACGGTTGAGCTGGCTGAAGCTGCTCATCAACGCCGCGGGCAATCCGCGCAGTTGCGCCAGCGATTCGAGGGCGATATCCACGGCCTCGGAGGCATGGGGCCGCGTCAGTGGGCGCGACGGCCTGGCGCGACGCAGCACCGGCAGAGCCAGGCCGGCCAGGTCGAAGTCCGGATCGAGCCTGCGTCCGGCGGTATCGAGCAGGGCCAGAGCCTTGAAAGCGAGATAGAAGCTCTGCGGCAGCGTCAGACGGTGGCGCGATGTGATGCGCAGGATCTCCCCCAGCAGGCGGTGCACCTGGGCGCGCGCGGTCAGGCGACGGAAGTGGTTCGCCATCAACTGCGCGATGTCGCTGCGCAGCTCCGGCAGATCCTCCACGTGCGCCGCGCCGGCCAGTTCCAGCAGCGCGTCGATGGCCGCGTCGGCGTCCTGTTCGATCAGGGCCAGCAGCAGGCTCGCGAGGCACTCGCGTTCGGATCTCGACAGTTCGCCGATCAGGCCGAGATCGTAAAAGCCGATCGACTGGTCGGGCTGCACGAAGACATTGGCAGGGTGCGGATCGGCGTGGAAATACCCGAAGGCGAACACCTGCTTCAGAACGTTGCTGCCCAGCTGGCGGGCGGCCGCCGGGCGGTCGAAATCGGCGCCCAGCTCCTCGGCTTGCGAGAGTTTGATGCCCGGCACGTAGGTCATCGTGAGAATGCGCTGGGACGAAAACTCACGGACCACGCGCGGGATCCGCACGCCCGGCTCGTGCTCGAATTGCCACGCAAAGCGCTCCAACTGGTCGGCTTCGCGGACGTAGTCCAGCTCCGATTCCGTAGCGGCGATGAAATCGTTCACCAGCCGGGCGGCCCGGTCCCCCACCTGCGGCTGTCCTCCCAGGGCATCGCTCAGGTGGCGGATGATCGCGGCATCGCGCGCCAGGATCGCTTCGATGCCCGGGCGCCGGACCTTGACGACGACCTCGGTCCCGTCGGCCAGCGAGGCGCGGTGGACCTGACCGATCGAGCCTCCGGCGATGGGGACCTCGTCGAAGCGCGGATAGATCTCCTCAAGCCGCGCGCCGAGCTCCGACTCGACCAGTTCGGACGCGACATCCAGTGGAAAGTGCGGTACCTGGTCCTGCAACTTGGCGAGCTCCTCGCGGAACGCCGGCGGCAGAAGTTCTTCACGAGTCGACAGGACCTGGCCCAGTTTTACGAACGCCGGCCCCAGTTCGAGCAAAGCGCCGCGTAACGCCGCCGGCGAGATCCGGGGCAGCGTCACACGGCCCCGTCCGAGGTTCTCGACAAAGTCCGAGAGGCCGAAGCGAATCAGCACGCCCAGAATTTCCCGGTAGCGCTCCAGATTCCAGCTATTTAGCGCGCCGGGCACACGATCAGTAACTGCCAGAGTGATCCTCCGAATGATCAATCAGGGGAACATATTAGCACATTCGCCCTGAATCCATACACCAAAAAGCTGTTTCTTCCTTGCAAGCTTCGGAGGATGCTCTTATACTCGACCAAAGAGTGCATATAATTCCCGGAGGAACCCTGTGAAAGGCGGAGGCGGACCGAGCATTCCGAGCGATTATACGTTCCAGTTCGGCGGCACGGCCGGGCCCACCATCCAGGTCGACGCCGGGCTGGATGACATTGAGGTTAAGTCACTTCCGCGCTTTGATATAGCGCTGACGGAGTGCGTGCCGGTGACGTTCAATACGAACGTCTCCGTCAAGGAACTGCCGCCCATCGACGCGTCGGTGGGGACTACGCTCGCGATCACGGAGATCCCGCCAATCACCTCTAACGTGAACGTCGCCGTCACCGAGATACCCGAACAGCGGGTTCACGTTCCGGCGCATTACCAGTTGGCGTTCTCGCTGTTTGGGGTAGAGATCTGGAGCCTGTCGCTGTGCGGGGAGACTCAGGCCATCAACGAAAAGTACGTTCCGCGGCGAACTGAAGAGTGCAAGTAGCGGTTCCGGGCTCAGGAGGCTTCCATGGCCGAGATGTCAGGCATTCAACTGGCGCACGCCGAGGATGCCCCGTTTATCTTCTCCGGCCCGCCGTCGCGCCTTCAGGGGACCATCCGGTTGGTAAACCCGACCTCGGTGAAGGTGAAGTTGAGCAGCGTGAGCGTCCAGTCGGAAAACCTCATGGGAGTGGCGCGCCTGCCGCTGACGCAGATCCCGATGACGGCGCGCCTGGCGCCGGGCGAGCAGACGAGTTTCCGCAGCACAATCGCCATCGACCCGTTCACGCCGCCCGGCTCATACCCGCTGACGCTGACCATCGGCGGGCAGACCGTACAGGCGACCGCGCATGTGACCGAAGTCGTGGATTTCCGCATCGAGCCGGGCGAAATTACCATTCTGGCGGGCAAGGAATCCAAGTATCCGCGGGACTTTGTCATCGAAAATGCCGGCAACGTGCCGCTGCCGCTGGGCGAACGCTGCGAGGCGCCGCTGCTCGACTCGGTCGATCTGGTGACGACGATGCTGGTGGGCCTGCACGACGCGTCGCAACCTGACAAGGACAGCCTGCTCACGTCCTGGCTGGCAGGGTGGGGCGGAATGGCGGCCGGGACGCTGGTGGTCACGCGCGACGCAATCACGCTACGGCCGGGGCAGAAGATCACCGCGGCGGCTACATTCGAGCTCCCGGGGGCGTTGAAACCGCTGCGCCACTATCGCGCGGCTCTGCAACTGTACAACGCGACGCTGGCCGTGGATGTCTATACAACCGTCAAGGGCGGGTCGAAGAAGTCGGGCTGAGAGACGAGAACCGCGAAAGGCGAGGTGCAAGGATGGGCTGCAAAGAATCGGGGGGCACGGCCACGGCCACATCGTCGGGCGTCGCCGTGGATCAGTGGATCGCGCAGTACATGCAGATGAACTCGCAGTTGCTCCAGTCGGCGCTGAGCAGCTACTCGCCCGTCCTGAAGGCCTGGACGAGCTGGTACCAGAGCGCCGTTCCGCCCCAGTGGCAGAATCTGTACGAGGCCCCGGCGGCCGCGGCCAAACATGGCCCCAAGGCGGCTCACGGCTGCTGCGATATTCCCGAAACCTGCTGCCCGCCGCGCTGCGCCTGCACACTGAGCTGGCTCGCCACCCCGGGTGAGACACGCAAGGCGACGATCGAAATCCGCAACACCTCCAAAGACGCAGTCGACTACCAACTGGTCCCCAAGGCGTTTGAAGCCTGCGGGAAATCCATCGACGTGACGCCGGACGTGACGCCTTCCACGCTGCAAGCGGCTGCGGGCGAGACCGTCAAGGCGACGGTCTCAGTCGAGGTCGGAGACCAGTTTCATCCGGGCGCCACCTACCACGCCGAGATCCTGGTTCGCGGGAAGTATGAGCGCTGCATCTGTCTCGAGTTGAATATGCGCTGCGACGAGGAGAGCGTGTGCCGCTTCGATCTGGGCGACATTCCATATCGCAAACGCGCCGACGACTGGTTCCGCCACTTTCAGTGCAGCGAGCCGTGCTTCGCGCCGATCTCGCAGCCCAATGCCCCGGTTGGGACGGCTCCGCCCACGATTGTTCCGACTCCGCCCGTGGCTGTTCCGGCTCCGCCCGTGGCTGTTCCGGCTCCGCCCGCGAGCACCGTCGGCCCGCTCAAGTAGCGGCTGTCGCTGCTGTAGTTTCTGCCTGGCACGATGGACTACCGCATGCTCACCGACGCGCTCAGCAACTTCCAGAAGGAATCGGTACGCGCCACCACCGAGTACTGGAAAGGCTATTGGGAGTTTCTCGGTCAGATCACCCGCGATCCAGGCTCGTTCCCATCGGCTTACGGCCGCTATTCCGAACTCAGCATGAAGAGCTACAAGACGGTGCTCGAGGCGAGCGTCGCCTTGACTGAGCGCGTTTTTGCTAAGCCGGCGGCAGCCGAAGCTCCCGCTGCCGCGCCCGGGGCTGCGGCGGAGCCATCCGCGCGTCCATTGCGGGAACTGATATTCGAGGGCGCCGCGGACGAGACCCCGGCGCGCCAATTCGTGGTTGCCAACAAGACGGCCCAGGCGATCGATGTTTCGTTCGAGGTCTCCGAGTTCGCGGCCGAGACCTCCCCGCACGTCCGCGCCGAAGTGGTTCTCGTCCCGGCGGCCTTCTCGCTCCAGCCGGGCGAGGAAACGGTTGTCCAATGCCGGATTCCCCTGGTCGCCGTGTTCGCGGGCGGAGTTGAATATCGGGCCATCCTGCGTGCCATCGGGCTGCCGGAGATGCAAATAGCGCTGGTCGTGAAGAAAGCTCCGGCGTAGTTGCGGCTGATGCGGCGTTGGAAGGGCGAAAGACGCCGCAGGCCGAAGCGGGCGCCTTCGTCGAGCCGGCCGGCGCCTGACAGCAAATGCCATGCTCAGGGCAACCCGTCCGGCATTGTGACCGGTGCCCGCGTCGTTCGCGCCAGCCCGGCCGCGCTTCCCCGGAAGGTCGTTTCCAGTACCACGCCAATTCTCCTTTCCAGTGCTGTCTCCATCACTTAGTCCTATTACTCGAAGCACTATAAATGAATCTGAAGTTACCTTGTTAAACTGGCCTATCCCCACTAGAGTGTGGATGGATAGGCAGTTGGACAGGGGCGAAAAGACCGGCAGGGCAGAACCCGGCGAGAGCTTCCGTGACAACTCCAGACCTGTAGAGTCATCCAATGCGGCGCAAAGCCGCGGAAGAGACTGCTGTGCATATTTACGCCCAACCTCGGGAGAGTGCAGCGACGCTCCGGCTCATGCCGTCCGCAGGCCGTTCTCCATGGCCATTTGTCAGCTGGAGATCCCTCTCGGGGACGCCTCTTCTCCATTGGTCCCTGCTCGGTCTCAACAGTCCTGATTCACGGCCGCTGTGGCAGTTGCGCGCAATGGCGCCGGGGCTGAGCCCCCGGCCGGATCAGTACGCCTTGCGGGGCCTCCAGGAACGTTTCGCGGCACAACGCCGCGGAATTGTGGCCTGGGCCCCCGAAACAAACCGCCGCGCCTCGGCCGGCGCCTCGCTCCCCGGCCTGAATCGTCCGCGCCACAAACGTCTTGAGGGTAGTCAAGATGAGTTCTTCCGGACAGTCCTTGCATAGATTTCGCCGGGGATACATCCTCCAAGGCCTGGCCTTCGGCGATGAAGGCAAAGGATCTCTGGTGGACTATCTCTGCCGGGCGCACGGCGCTCCGCTGGTGGTGCGCTACAATGGCGGGCCGCGCAGCACTCACAAGGTTGTTCAGCCCGACGGCGCCGGCCACGTATTCAGTCAATTCGGCAGTGGGATGTTCATCGCCGATGTGAGCACGTTCATCTCCAAACATGTTCTGATCGAACCGTTTTCCTTGATGAAAGAGGCCGAGGCGCTCGAAAGGAAGGGCCTGCGGTACACGCAGGAGCGCCTGTTCATCGATCCTCAGTGCCTGATTATCACCCCCTATCACCAGTACACCAACCGCATCCGGGAATTGGTTCGAGATGTCAGCCGCCGCGGCGTCAGCCAATACGGAGTGGGCGAGACCAGACGGGACGCGCTGCAGTGGGGCGCCTATCTCCAGGTCAACGACATATTGTCCGACGTGCCCGCGTTGCGGATGTTGGACGAAATCCGGCTGCATAAGCTGAAACAGGTGCGGGAGTATTGGGGCGTGAACCGGGAAGCCGACGCATTGCTGACCCAACTCTCCAGCGAGGATCCCCGCCGAATTGCGGAGTATTACAAGTTGTTTGCCCAAGGCATCCAGCCCCGGTCTTGGGCGGAGATGGTGGAGACCTATCGGGACGTGAATATGGTGTTCGAGGGCGCTGCCGGCGCGCTGCTGGATGAGACGCGCGGCTTCGCGCCGTATGTCGCGCCGTTCAACGCGACCTTCGACAACGCTCTTGAATTGTGCGAGGAGGCCGGGCTGACGTCCGTGCGGATAGGGGTTCTGAGAACTCATTTCACGCGCCGCGGCACGGGCCCGTTCGTGAGCGAGGACCCCGCTCTCAACTTCTCCGACCACAGCCTGCCCGGGGAAGGGCAGGCGAACATGCGTTTCGGGCACTTCGACTTCGTGGCCGCGCGCTACGCCATCCAATGTTGCGGCGGGATCGACGGATTGGCGTTGACCCACATGGACTCGGTCGAGTCCCTGTTTACTTACGTGGATGAATACCGCGATTCCCTCGGCGTCATTGTACCCCGGCTGAAGCCGGACGCCAGGTCACTGTTCGCGACTGCGCCCGCCAGCTTGAAACGCCATGTCGTAGAGGACGCTGCGTCGCTGCTAAGCTTCATCGAGCAGCGGCTGCAATGCAAGATTGTCTACACGTCCGTGGGCCCGACCTATCTGGACAAGGCCATTCTGCGGCCTGAGATCGCTCCCGCGGTGGCAGCTCAGGCCGTGGCGGGCGAGGTTGGGTTTATCTTGCCTAGACAGGCCGCGCTCTAGGCTCGCGGCTCGACGTTACACAGACTCTGGGGCGCTTCGAAGAAGACGGCGTGGGCGATTTGGACCGCTGTGTCGATGGTGTATTGTCCCTGCTCGATCTTCTCGGCCAGCACGCGCGCCAGTTGCTTGCGGACGATCACAGCCTTGGCGTAGGCCCAGTCGGCGCAGTAGGCGTCGGAGAGGAAGCCCACCTGTTTGTTGACGGGCAGCATCTCCAGCCGGGTCGCGATCACCTGGCGGATGAATTGGGGGAAGAAGTTGTGCCACCAGTAGCCGGCCAGCGAGAAATTCGGCAGTTCCCGGCACAAGGTGCACAGCGTCTGGTTGGCGTGGACGCTGGACACATGGCACTGGAAGTTGAGCCGGGGATGCAGCGCGATCAGATCGGCCAGTTGGCCCAAGGTGCGCTGATTGATGCGGCTGGCGGTCTCAAACGGCAGCGGGTCCGCGGCCAGCGAGAATTGGAACAAAAATGGTTCGCCGCGCCGCTCCAGCCGCTGCAGATAATGCTCGATGACATAGTTGGCGTAGATATCGCGTTCCGCTGCGCCCGCGGTGTCGCGCCGGGCCAGGGCCTCGGCCATTTCCGCATCGCTCACCAGGCGGTAATCGATATCGGTCGAGAAGTGTTGGGCGGTGTTGATGATCCGCGCGTAGGGAGTGGTCGCGTGGTAATGGTCGAGACAGTCGTGCACGTCAGAAAGAGCCCGGATGGGCCGCGCAACGGCGGGGCGTGAGCCCAACGTCACGGGCAGCGGCGGCTCAGGCTTTTCTTCCGTCCAGGTGCGTTCCAGTTCGTACAGCGCAGTATCGTACTCGCCCCACTGGCAGCGCGGGAAGAAGGCCCATTCCATGCTGTATTGGAACAGCTCGTCGGAGGCGCCGTCGCGGCCGCGCCACAGTTCCGTGACCGTCCGCCGGATCTTGGCCCGATCCAGAATCTCAACCGCCCAGGGCTTGCCGGCGCGCTCGCGGATGAGGCCGTCGAGCTGACGCCAGTTGGCGGGAGTGATCGCATCCGTCCAGCCATACAGGTCCCTCAAGATGATGCTGACGCCCCAATAGCAGGAGGTGTTCTGGATGTGCGGCAGGTAGGGAATGGCGCGTTCCAGGCGGGTGTGCGCCTCTTCGATGGAAGGATCCTCGCTCAGCCGCGCGCCATCCGGACAGCCGGCGGAGTAAAGGTCGCTGATGACCATGTGATAGAGCAGGATATCGTGGAGGCCGCGGGCTGAAAGATGCGCCGCATCCATGTGTGTGTGCGCATCCAGAAGGGGCACCTCCAGAAGCGCTTGCTCCAATTCCGTGATGAGGTGTGGCTCGCTCATAGGTTCTCCGGTGTCAATGCGTGGATGAGAGCAGTTGATTCACGTCCGCCAGCGCCGGCAGATGTTCCCAGCCGCCGGGACGAGCGGCAAATGCAGCCGCCGCGGCGGCGGCGAAGCGCAGACATTCGACGGCCGGCTGCCCGGCGCTGAGGGCCGTGGCATAAGCGCCGTGGAAGACGTCGCCGCAACCGGTCGTCTCTACCGTCGCGACCGCAATGGCCGGCAAGTGGCGGGCTGGCGCGGCGCTATCGGCAGTCAGGTAATAACAACCCTGCGCTCCACAGGTCACTGCGGTGCAGGCGCGGCCTCCGCGGTGCAGTGCGCTGACGATCTCCTCGTTCGAGGCCAGGCCGGTGTAGGCGGCTGCGAAATCGCGCGGCAGCAGGAGGTGGTCGGCCAGCGACATCATGGCTTCGATGCCGGCGGCGTCGGTCCATTCCATGTCCATGACCACCGGCACACGCAAGGTGCGGGCGCATTCGGCGGCGCGTATCATGGCTGGCGGATCGAACTGGTCCAGCAGCAGCACCCGCGCGCTGGCAATCAGATTGTCGCCGATGTCCGGCCGCGGCAGCGGCGTCATGCGGCTCATGTCGAAGAATATGTTGCGGCTCCCGGCGCTCTGGTCAACGACGATAATGCTGTGCACCGGTCCGGCCGAGGCGATGGCGCGCACAAATCGGCAATCGACGCCGTGCGCGCGCAGACCGTCCAGAGCCGCCCTGGACAGCTCATCCTGGCCGAGAGTGCCGGCGTAGGCGCAACGCGCGCCCAGGCGGCTCGCGGCTGCGAGCGCTGTCGCTGCCTGCCCGCCGAGGGCGCGCCTCTCGCCCAGGATCATAGCCTTGCGGTCCGGCGGAGGATAACGTTCGACGTACACCAGATCGTCGATGGCGATGGTTCCCAGGCCGAGGATGTCAAACTCCGGCGGTGGCACGTCAGTCGCGCAGGGCCGCTGGTTCGTGAGCCGCCAGTTCCTCCGCCGCCTGCGGGCTGGCGCCATCGTGAATCACCGCTTTGAAGGCCCGTACGGCGGCGGTAATGTCGGCCTCGCCCCAGATGTTACGGCCGATCGTCATCCCGCGGGCGCCGCTGTGCATCACTTCGGATGCCATGACCAGCGCGTCCGCGAGGGTGCGGCACTTCGGCCCCCCGGCCGCCACCAGCGGGACCGGGCAGCTGCCGACGATCTGCGCGTAGCTGGCGACATCGCCGCAGTACGGCGTCTTGATGACGTCCACGCCCACTTCGATCCCGCAGCGCACGGCCCAGGCGATATCCTCGGGCGCGTAACTGATATCCACCCCGTGGGCACCGAACGTGCGCGGGTAAGTATGCAGGATCACGGGCATATCCCACGCTTCGGCCTGGCGCACGAAGTCGGCCACCCGGCGAATGTGCGCGGCCTCCGTCGCGCCGCGGACGAAAGAGCACGTGGCGAAGGCGTCCGCCCCCAGCCGTACAGCGTCTTCGGGCACGGCGATGAACTCGTCGGCCGTATCATCGGGGCGCGCGGTCAGGCTCTGCAGGATCAGCGGAATCGTGCCGGCGTATGGGCCCCAACAGCCCAGTGCGACGCCCTTGTTCATCGTGATTGCATCCGGCTTCCCGGCCGCGATCGCCGCGATCGTCCTGGGCAGGTCGGCCAACCCGGGATGCATCGCGGTGTGATAACCCAGGAAATGATCCACCGCCACGGAACACAACCGGCCGGAAGGATGACCGAACAAACGGCCTAGCCGGACCCTTTTCCCCAGTCCCATTTCTGCCCTCTCTCCTGGCGCGCCTCAAACCGAGTCGTGGATGTGCGCACGTTGCGTGGTCGCCATGCCCTGGCGCCAGACATCAAGATTATATTCCGATTCTCAGCGGGCCCAGCTCAGGCTCCAGGTCCGCGTCAGGCCCACCAGATGGCGCCGGGTCTCTTGCGGATGAGAATCGGCCGCAGGAAGGCCGCGGCCTTCTCCAGGCCGTCTTCCACCGACATCAGGCTGTCTTCGTGCTCGATGGAGATCACGCCGTCGTAGCCCGCCATCGACAGCGTCGACACGAAATCGTTCCAGAACTCGGGCCCGTGCCCAAAGCCGACCGTGCGGAAAATCCACGATCGATGCGCTTCCTCGGTGTACGGTTTGGTGTCGAGAACGCCGTTGCGGAGCCTATTGGATTCGTAAATCCGCGTGTCCTTGGCGTGTACGTGGAAAATCGCGTCGCCCAGTTCCCGGACCGCCAGACAAGGATCGATCCCTTGCCAGAACAGGTGGCTCGGGTCGAAATTGCATCCGATGTTCGCGCCGGCCTCGGCCCGCAGGCGCAACAACGTTTCGGGCGAGTAAACCACGAAGCCGGGGTGCATCTCCAGCGCGATGCGGACCCCGTGGTCGCGAGCGAATTGGGCCTGTTCCCGCCAATATGGAATCACCTTCTCTTCCCACTGCCAGCGCAGGATCGCCGGATAGTCGGGCGGCCACGCGACTGTGACGAAGTTCGGGTACCGCGCGTCGTCCGAATCCCCGGGACAGCCCGAAAAATTAATGACAGTCTGCACTCCCAGCGCCTCGGCCAACAGGACCGTGCGACGATGGGTCTCGGCGTGTTGTGGGCCCACTTGCGGATCGGGATGCAGCACGTTGCCCCCGCACCCCAGAGCGCTGATGATCAAACCGGCGTCATCCAATTTCTGCCGCAGCTCCCGCAGCCGGTCCGGCTGATCGAACCAGTCGCAGTGCACGAACCTGGGCGGGCCGTAGTTGCCGGTGGCGAACTCCAGCGCCTCAATGCCCAGCGGGCGGACCCGGCGGATCACCTCATCGAGATCGCCGTCCGTGAACAGCGCGGTGTAAAGTCCGAGCTTCATACGATCCTCTTCCTGATTCCGGTCATAGGCTGAGTTTCTTCAGCTATTCAATGCTCATGCGGGCGCATTCGAGTGCTGGCCGATCCCTTCTGGAAATCCGCGCGTGAGGCTCCGCACAGGCTTTCTCCCGTCTCGTATCGCTGGCGTCTCAGCCGCCATCCTCTATCGATGGCAGATCGGCGTCATCCAATGCAGACTCATGATATATTGCCGCTTCCGCCCAACGCAAAATGCCCGATCTGCCGGCCCCGCAAAGGCATCGAACCGCAACTGGCATCCAGGTCGCCACGCGGATCGCGCCGAGCTTGCTCACTCGTTTTCGCGGCCAGTGGAAGGATCCCGATAGCGGCCAGCACGCCTGCACGCGCGACGAGGATCCACACCGCTGGCGAGAGGGAAGCTGAGGCGCTGCGGCAGCGCATCGGGGCGGCCTGCCCCCAGGCGTCAAAATGTCACTGAGGAACGCGGGAAAGGCGGGAAACGGTTAGAGGGGCCGGGAGCCGCGCATACGCCGCGGCTCCCGGGAAGTTGTTAACCAGTTACCACTCGATGTGGCCTTCCAACTGCATTGTGCGGACGGCGCCGGTTGACAGCACCTGACCGAAGTTGGAGTCGCCCACGCCATTGTCTTCGAGATAGGTTGACTGCCGTAAGAACGGATTGTTCACGGTCGCGCCCAGCCTCAGCTTGATCCTTTCGTTCCACAGCGGAAAGATCTTGGACAGTCTGAAGCTTTCGTTGATGTACGGGTACCCGTCGATACCCAGGTTCCTGGGAGCCGTTCCTACCGACAAGGGCACGCCTTGCGAGGACATGGGAACGGGGGCGAAGGACGCCGGGTTCAGCCAGTTTGCGCCCACGCCGTTGTAGTTTTGGTAATTGGCGGAGCCCGGGCCCGGCATGCTGTTCAGGGTGATGTTCGAGCTAGTGATATCCGGGCGAATCGAGCCGAAGCCGGTCGGCGTGTTGTAGCCGTAATACGCCACGGAAATCGGGAAGCCGGAGCCGTAGTTCAGCAGGGCGGAGACTTGCCAGCCGCCCAGAGCGAGGTTCGCCTTATGGAGGTCCCAGCGGCGGTTTTTGCCGAAGGGTGTGTCCCAAGACGCGGTGAACTTGAAAACATGCGTCTGGTTGAAGCTGGCCAGACCGTACTCCAGCGAGCGATTGTAAAAGTCCTGCGGAACGCCGTAACCCGTCACGCCGCTGCTGTCCTGGTAGCCGAGCACCTTGGAGAAGGTGTAGGCGGCGAGGAAGCCCATCCCGTGCGAGATGTTCTTTTTCAGGGTCACCTGGAGCGAATTGTAATTCGAGCTGGTGTTGTAGGCGAAGTTGTCGTTGACGGCGTAGTACTGAGGATACGGCAGGATCGCCTGAGCGACGGAGAGACTGGTGGGGAAGCCGGCGTAAGGAAGGTACTGCGGATACGCCGAGACTGGCTGGAGCAGCGTATCGCCCATCGCCAGTTTGGTCGCGGGCGAGACGTCATATTCGTTATAACCCCAGACACGCGTGCCGTGGTTGCCGACATAGGCCGCTTCCACGACCATCTGCTGCGGCAGCAGATACTGGATCGTGACGTTGTAGTTCTGGACGTAGCCCGGACGGTTCGAGTCGGCGGCGGCGGTCGAGGATGCGTTGAAGTGGCCGTCCGCCGGGTTGAGGTCCGGCAGAGTGAAGGGGGCGTTGGGGAAGGGCTGGTGCAAGTACATCACCGGGTCCTGCACGAAGCCGTCGGGGTTGGTGCCCGCCGGCACGGTGATGGTGCCGCTGTAGCCGGTAGTGAATCCGCTGAAGCCCCAGTTTTGGGCGAGCGGCGGCGTATTCATCATGCTATAGCCCGCGCGCACGACCATCTTGGGATTGACCTGGTAGGCGAGACCGAACCGGGGACCGATCTCACCCCAAAAGGTCTTGGCCGGTGTGTTCCCGAAAACGAGCGGGCCATTGTAGCCCGGAGCATTCGGATCCGGCTTCGCAAGATCGATCCAGGACATGCGATCGGTGCGCTCGTAGAACGGACTCATGATCTCCCAGCGGAAGCCGACGTTCATGGTCAGCTTGGGCGTGATTTTGATGTCGTCCTGCAGCCACGAGGCGTGGTACGGCAAATAGAAACCGTCGTTCAGGCCGGCGATCGGGTTGTTGGCGTGGTTCACCGCTCCCAGCATGAAACTGGCAAACGAATTCCCGGTTTGGGCCTCGAACCCTTGCAGGTCGGTCTGGAGCGGACTGAAGTAGAAATTACCCGAACCCGAATAGTTGGTTTCGAAGAAGAAGTAGCGCGCGTACTGATAACCGAAGTGGAAGGTGTGGCGGCCCCAGATCTTGGTGGCGCTGTCCCGGAGGGTCTCCGAGCCGTTCTTGGTCGCGTTGTAGCCGCCCACGCCGATCTGCTGAATCGACCCGCCTTGCCAATTGAGCCCGCTGAAGTAGAAGGCCGGGAAAACGTCGGGGCTGGTATTCTGGATCCCGATCTTGTCCGCCCAACCTTTGTCGATCGTGCTTTGCGGGGCGCCGTTGCCGTTGTAGAAGCGGCCGTAGCCTATCGCCAGGTTGTTGATCAAGGTGCTGGTCACCGTGGTGGTGAGGGTCACGCGACCCATTTCGCTGGGAGTGAGCTGATCGTGCCAGCCCTGGGTCGGATATTCTTCGATCGGGAGGTAAGGCTGGCCGCTCGTGTTGTTGCGAAAACGGTAGCCCTGGTTGTAGTAGACCGCGATCCGGTTCTTGTCGCCCAGGACCTGGTCAACTTTGATTCCGATGATGTGCTCGTCGAACAACGGGCAGCAGGTGCCCACCTTCTGGATGTTATTGACGATCGAGTCGAGCGTCGGAGGGACCAGACCGACGCCTATGATAGAGGCGGCCACCGGATCAATCCTGCTGGTGGGAATGATGTTACCCGGGAACGGATCGCGGATCACCGCGCCGCCGGGGCCCGAGCGCGTGGTGCTGGGATCGTAGATCGCGCCGAATACGACCGGCCGGCCAAGGGCGTCCGTGCCGATGGCGCTGCCCGCCTCGGACTGGCCCGAATAGGACGGGCTTAACATTCCAGAGAAGTCGCCGGTGCGGTATGCCAGCGGGGAGACCGTGGTGTACCCGCTGAAAGTCAACTGGTCCACCTTGGTGTGCTCGTAGCTCGAAAACCAGAAGGTTTTGTTGCGGCCGTTGTATAGTTTGGGAATCATCACCGGGCCGCCCGCGGTGTAGCCCCAGTTCTCGAGTCTGTACTTGGACGACGAATTGCCGAGGCCGACGGAGTCGAAATCCTCGTTTTGCAGGAAATTATAGGCCGATCCGTGGAGCGAATTGGTACCAGACTTAATGCTGTAGTTGGCGATAGCGGTCTGGCCGCCGTTGTACTCGGCCGAAACCGCGCCGGTCTGCAGCTTGAAATCGCCGATGGCCTCCAGCGAGGGGCTCATCTCGTCGTTGTTGCCGCCACTCAGGTCGGCGCGTCCAAGAGCAATCCCGTCAATCATGATCTCGTGCGAGTATTGCTGCCCGCCGTTGATCGAGCCCTGGAAGGTGCCGCCGGTAGTGCCGGGCAGGCTGTCGAAGATGAACTCCTGGATCTGGCGGTGGCCGTCACTGGTGAGAATGGGCCAGGTGTTGAACTCCTCCTGGCTGATGTAGCGGCCGACTTCCGCGGTGCCCGCTTCGAGCAGTGGCGGCGTATCGCTGACCGTCACCTGCTCAGTGACCTGGCCGACCTCCAGCGTGACGTTCACAGTCAGTGTCTGCGCCGCGCGCAGAACGACGTTTTCGAGGAGCGACTTCCGGAATCCGGGCGCGCTGACAGTTACGGTGTACGATCCTTCCACAAGGTACGGCAGCGTGTACGCGCCGGCGGACGTTGACGTCGTTTTGTTCTCAGCCTTGTTATCGGCATTGATCGCAACGACGGCGGCGCCGGGAACAACGGCGCCGGTCGAGTCCAGAATGGTGCCGTTGAGCGTACCGGCAGCACCCTGGCCCCAGAGGTTAGACATGCAGGCTGTCAGACAGCCAATAAGAACAAGGAAAATCAGTTTGCGAGACATACACCCCCATTCCAACGCTTCCCGAATCCACCTCATGCCGGCCCTCACGCGAATTGCGCCGGGCGAGAAGCTGGCACGGCGAGCGCACACCAAGCGGCTCCAAACCGCTTAGGAGGAAGCATAGCTCTTTAATAATCCTTCAGAGAGGCCTAGTCAAGGCTTTTTAGGTCCGAAAGACGTCTGGATGGGTAAAGTTAATTCCGGTTAATAAGTTGAAACGCTTAACAGGTCCTGTCCCGGGCTACCGCGGTGGATTTCATCAAATTGAAAACAAAGGACTAACACGTCGCGCCGGGTTTTGAAGCGGGAGCGGCCGCAAGCGGGAACAGGAATCGAGCTTTTGCGGCGCTTCGAGAGAAAGTTTGACCGCGGATTCCGCTCAGCGCGCTGCTACGCCTTCTCGCACTCGCGGTCGCGCTACGGATTCCCGCATCACGAGTTCGGTGGGAATCCGGATTTCACAGCCCGCCTGTCCACTCTCGATCATGCGCCGCAAAGTCTCGACGGCGGAGCGGCCGATCAGGTCCCGCGGGATGCGGACGGAGGTCAATTGCGGCTCGGTGTATTCGCACTCGGGACTGTCATCGAACCCAATAATCGAGACATCGGACGGAACCCGCAGTCCGGCGCGCCGAAAACCGCGCAACAAACCCAGCGCGATCGGATCGCAGTTGGCAATCACGCCGCTGAACTCGAACCGGTTCAGGGCTTCGGCCGCCGCCGCCTGGCCGGCCTCAAACGGCACTCCGGGCGCATCGAGCAAAGTCGCCTCCACCTCGGGAAACTGGCGGGCGGCATCACGGAAAGCCTCCGCGCGCAGGCGGATGGAAAGAAGCTGGTTCCACTCCGCGACATCGAGATGGCTCTGCACGAACAGGATTCGTTTGTGCCCCATCTCGACCAGAGTCCGCATGGCGCGGTGGATTCCACCTTCATAATCCACCCGCATATTACTGGTTGTCGGGTCGACTGTTCCGACATCCTCGAACACCACCGGGACTTTGCGCGAACGCAGCATCTCCAGCACTTCGGGGTCGAACTCGTTGGTCATAATGACCAGCCCATCCACTCGCATCCCGATCATCTGCCGGACCGCGGACCGCAGCCGGTCCAGTGAGTACTGGGTGGAGGAAATGAGCACCTGATAACCGTGCGCCAGGGCGGCGGTCTCGGCAACCTGGGCGATTTCGGCAAAGAACCGGTTGTCGAGAGTGGATACGATGACCCCCAGCATCCTGGAACGGCCGCGCGCCAGACTGCGAGCGTACAGATTCGGCTGGTAGTTCAGTTTCTGAACTGCGGCCAACACCCGCCGTTTCGTCTTCGGCTTGACCGTCTCCAACCCGTTGATGACCGCCGAAACGGTCGCGGTGGAGACACCAGCCAGCTTGGCGACGTCATCAATCTTGGCCATGCTGCTTCCCTCACGTTATCATAAGCGCTTTAATTTCGATAGGCACACGGTCCACTTCCCCTGGGCACATGCGACCCGAATGTGAAGGGCTTTGGCGAGTTGCCTGGCATACAGAGCTAAATTCACCGCGCCGCGAAAGCGTTGCTTCCGCAACTCTTTTTCGTGCCATCTGACCACCGGATGGCTGATGCGCTTCAGGGAATTTTGTTGGCCGGGCGTCGTCCGCAAGTTGAAGCAATCACAAGCCGCCGCCACACTGGCGTGCTCCGACAACCCATCGGGAACGAACGACCACATAGCGGAGCCGCGACTGTCAAGGAGCGGTCAATCGGCCTTTTCAGCAGCCTGTTAGTGGCACACTAGTGGGGATGAGTCCGCGGCTGGGGCCGATATTGCGGATTGGCTTGTTCGTGGTTGGAATCGCCTGCCCCTGGCCTCAGCCGGGGTACGCGCAGCCGGCCGCGGACGCCGCCGGGAAGGTGCGTCGCGCCAACGCGCTGGTGCAGGCCGGCCAGCCCGAGCAGGCCATTCCGATTTATCGCGAATTGGTTGCGCAGTTCCCGAATGTGACATCGCTGCGGGTCAATCTGGCAGTGGCGCAGTATAAAGCCGGGCGATACCAGGAGGTCAGCGACGCGTGCCAGGCGCTGGTGGAGCGCCAGCCGGAACTGTTCCCGGCGTGGCTGTTTTTGGGCGCCAGCCGGCTCAAACTAGGCCAGGCCGCGAGCGCGATCGATCCGCTGCGCCGGGCGCTGGTTCTGCAGCCGGCGGATCAGAACGCTCGGCTGATGCTGGCCGATGCGCTGCTGGAGCAGCGGCAATATACGGAAGCCGCCGCGCAGTACTCTGAGGCCGCCCGGGCCATGCCGGATAGCCCGCGCGCTTGGTATGGGCTGGCGCGCAGCGATGAGGGTGCTGCCGGTGAGATTCTCGAGCGGCTGGAGAAGGCCCAGCCCGGCTCGGTTGAAGGATTGGCGCTGGCCGCCGATTTCGAATTCGCGCAAGGCCGGATGGCGCGGGCGTTGCGACAGTACCGGGAAGCGCTGGCCCTGCGGCCGGATTTCCGGGGGCTGCACACAGCGGTGGCGCGGATCTACGAGGAAACGGGCCATCCGGATTGGGCTGTGGCCGAGCGTGCGCGGGAGGCGCAGCCAGGCGCGGATTGTAGTGGCGAGACGCCCGAGTGCGCCTTCCTCGCCGGCCATGCCGAGGCGGCGGCTGCGTTGCCGGCCGGCACGCCGGAGCAGGCCTATTGGCAAGCCCGGGCCTTCCAGGGCCTGGCGCGGGGCGCCTATGCGCGGCTGGAGAAGTTGCCTGCGTCGCGCGAGCGGGCTGAAGCCGCGGCCAATGCATATGAGAGCAGCGGGCGCTACCGGGAGGCGGCGGCTGCCTGGAAGGAGGCGCTCGAGCTCGCCAGGGGCGACACGGAGATCCAGCGGCGGCTGGCGCTGGCGCTGTGCCACAGCAACGATTGCGCTACGGCGCTGCCGTTGATCCGGGACCTGCTGGAGCGCGAGAAGTCCTCGGCCGAGTTCAATTACCTGTATGGACTGGCGCTGGTGGAGATCCATGATCCCGAGCACGCGATCCAATACCTGATGAACGCGCTGCAGCGCGATTCCAAGTTCCAGCCAGTCCACGGGGCGCTGGGCGAGGCCTACCTGGAGGCCGGGCGTTGGGAACTGGCAATTCCGCAGCTCGAAGCGGCGCTGGCCGATGACGACAGCGGTACGCGCCACTATCAACTGGCCCGTGCCTGCCAGAGCGCCGGAATGCGGGAACGCGCCGCGGCTGCGCTGCGCGAGTACCGTGCGATCCTGAGCCGCCGCGAAACCGAGGACAACAACGAGCCGCGCATCACCCCGCCGTGAGACGTTGCACGCGCCGCTTGGACGCGGCGCGGGTTACGGCTCGCGAACGGCCAGCACCTGGTTCGTGCGCACGTTCCTAAGTGTCTGCCGCGTTCCATCCGGCCACAGGATCTCGATATCCACCTGCGTCGCTTTTCCAGTCCCGAAATGGACCGGAGTGAGGCTCGAGGAGGCGTAGCCGACGTTCGAGGTCATCTGGTTGTACTGGTTGCCGATGCGGAGGCGGGCTCCGATCCCGTCGCGATTACATCTCGTGCCGGTCAGTTTCACGTCGATCCAGGTATTGTCGCCGGGGCTCACGTTTTCCCAGAGCTCAGCGCGCGCGCCGATCAGGCTGACCACGACGTCGGTCCTGCCGTCGTTGTTGAAGTCGGCGAAAGCGGCGCCGCGGTGTGCGCCCGGCGTCTGGAAATCCGCTCCCGCCGCGGCCGAGACATCCCGGAAGGTGCCGTCGCCCGCGTTGGCGAAAATCGCATTCGGCAGACGGTACTGGGTCGCTTCGAAGGCTTCCACAGTGTCGTTGACGTGCGCGCCGGAAACGAACAGGTCCTTCCATCCGTCGTTGTTGAAATCGCACAACGCGGGGCTCCAGCCACTGCGGCGGTCGCTGAGCGGTCCCATGCGGCTGCGGTCAGTGACATCGCGAAACTGGCCCCTGCCCTCGTTGTGGAACAGGGGGAACGTTTCCCCGGCCAGGGCGGCGAAGGTGATGTCCGGCAGGCCGTCGTTGTCGTAGTCGCGAAAGTCCGCGCCCATGGCCGAGACCCCCTTGCCACGGTCGGGCAGCGCGACGCCGGCCTCCAGCGCGACCTCCTCGAAGGTCCCATTGCCGAGGTTGTGGAACAGGAAATTCGGGATCTTGTCATTGGTGACGAAGATGTCGGTGAACCCGTCCTGGTCGTAATCGGCGAAGGCCACGCTCATGCCTTTTCCAACGTGTTGCGCGATGCCGGATTTTAGCGATACGTCTTCGAACGTGCCGTCGCCGCGGTTGTGATAGAGCGTATTGGGCAGCCCTTCGTAGAAGCGCGGGTGGCAGTAGGCCCGCGCGCCCCGCGGGTCGCCGCAGAACAGCGGATTCTCGGGCGACCACTGCAGATAATTCACCACCAACAGGTCGAGGCGGCCGTCGTTGTCGTAGTCGAACCAGCCGCCGGTAATCGACCACCCGCTGCCGTGGATGCCCGCCTTGGCGGTTACGTCCTCGAACTTCCCGTTGCCCAGATTGTGGTACAGATGATTGGCGCCGACGCCGGCCACGAACAAGTCCACATGACCGTCGTTATCGTAGTCCGCAGCCGCCGCGCCCATGGAGTATCCAGCGCCCGCCAGGCCCGCCTCCTCGGTGACGTCCTTGAATCGCATCCCGCCCAGGTTGCGGAACAGACGGTTGCGGTACTTGACGTGGTTCTTCTCGAGCGCGGGGATCGCGGCGCCGTTGGTGAAGAAGATGTCGATGCGGCCGTCCCCGTCGTAGTCGAAGGCGGCCACGCCGCCCACCATCGTTTCAATGATCTGCTTTTCGGGAGTGGCGCTGTTTTCGAGGACAAAGTCGATGCCGGCGGCCGCGGCCACGTTGCGGAACCGGATCGGCGCGATGGGCGGGCGATCCTGCGCCTGGACCGCAATGAGCACCACCACAGCCGCGGCCAGCCCCAGCCCGGCCGTGAGCCGGAGTTGCCATCCGATACGGCGCGTCGGCATCATGACGGGCGCGCCGGTTGCGGCTTTCTGGCCGTCCCGGGAGGCTCCTTCACGTTGAGAATCTGGTCGGCGCGGACGTTCTCGATCTTCTGTTCGATGCCGCTCGGCCAGCGGATCTCCACCAGCTTCGCCGTTTTGTCCTGGCCCAGGCCGAAGTGCACGCGCTTGTCGCTGGCCGACTGATAGCTGCCCGCCGTCGAGACAGTACCGTACTGCTCGAAGCCCGACTCGCCGACCACGCGAATCTGGGCGCCGATGCCGTCGCGATTGCTTTCCTTTCCTGTCGTGTGGACCATGAGCCAGTGATTGCCGTTGCCGCCCTCGTTGCGCAGGATCACCGCCGGGCCGTTCAAACAGCTGATGGCGATGTCGATGTTCCCGTCGTTGTCGAGATCGCCGAAGGCGACGCCGCGCGCGGTGAGGCGCCGGCGGAACGGCTCGCCGCTGACGGCCGAGACGTCCTCGAATGCGCCGTGATTGTTGCGCAGCAGCAACATCTGTTCCTGGTAATGCAGCGACGGGCTGCTGAGCTCGATGTTGTCCATGACGTGGGCCTGCGCCACAAACAGGTCCTTCCAGCCATCGTTGTCGTAATCGATGAACTTCAGCCCCCACCCCGAATGGGTGGAAGTGATGCGCGCCACGCCGGTCGATCCGGACACGTAATCGAAGCTGCCCTTGACGTTGCGGAACAGGGCGTACTTTTCGTTGGCCAGAGAACCGATGACGACGTCGGGCCAGCCGTCGTTGTCATAGTCGGCGAAATCCACGCCCATGCCGGAGAAGGTCCGGCCGTCCTCATCGTAGGCCAGCCCCAGCTTCAGCGCGACCTCCTCGAACTTGCCGTTGCCGAGATTGTGGAACAGTTGTTCCGGGATGTTGTCGTTGGCGATCAGGATGTCGGGCCAGCCGTCGCGGTCATAATCGTTGAACGCGATGCCCAGGCCGTAGCCCGGCGCGTTGCCGATGCCGCATTCCTTCGAGACGTCAGTGAACGTCCCGTCGCCGTTATTGTGGTACACCAGGTGCGTCGCTTTCTTGAACGACGCGGGGTGGCAATATCCGCGGTAGCCCGGCTCGCGCGGGCCGCACCACAGGTTCATGGAGAAGTCCCACACCATGTAGCGCGTCACAATCAGGTCCAGCCAGCCGTCATTGTCATAGTCCACGAAACAGGCGCTGGAGCTCCAGCCACCGCCGCCGACGCCGGCCGTTTCGGTGACGTCGGTGAACGTTCCGTCGCCGTTGTTGCGATACAGAATGTTGCGGCCGAAGTTCGTGACGTAGAAATCCATGTGGCCGTCGTTGTTGTAGTCGCCCGTGGCCACGCCCATGCCGTAGGAGTGCCCGCGCACGCCCGCCTTTTCGGTCACGTCGGTGAAGGTCCCATCCCCATTGTTGTGGTACAGCCGGTTCCAGAAGCGCGGATTGGCCTTATCCGGCGCCTTGCCCGGGGGCATGGGGTCGTCCAGCTTCGCGCCATTCACGAAGTAGAGATCCTGGAATCCGTCGCCGTCATAGTCGAACATCGCCACGCCGCCGGGCATGGTCTCAATGAGATACTTCTGCGCTGTCGGACTGCCCTCGCAATGGAAGTCGATCCGCGAGCGGGTTGTGACATCGCGGAACACGGGCAGCCGCGGAGCGGCGGTGCCCGGCGCGCGCCAGGAACCGCCCGCGCGCCCCCAGGCCAGCATGGTCAGTAGAAACGAACGCCGCTGCATAGCGTGGAAACTCAGTGTAACGCAGCGCCGCCGGGCTCCACGGCCGAGACGCCGGCGGCAGGAGCCGGCGGAGCGCGCTATTTGCGCTCGCGCGGCGCGGTGGCCTTCAACGCTTGAAACTTCTCCAAAGCGGCCTTGGCCTTGTCCGCCTGTCCCAATTGCGAATACACCCGGGCCAGCAGATAGAGGGGCTCGGGATACTTGGGGTCCAGGGCCACGGCGCGCTCGAGCCAGTTCACGCACAGTTCGTTCTTGCCGAGCTTGGCCAGCGCCTTCCCGCCGAAGTAGAAATTGCGGGCCGCATAGGGGTTGCGGTCGGCGGCCTTCGCGGCGGCGTCATAGGCCTTCTCGAAATCCCCCTCGTCGTACAGCAGGCTGGACAGATTGGCGTAGGCCCAGTCGTACTCCGGATGATCCTTTTCCACGAGCTTGATGGCGGTCAGAAAATAGCGCGTCGCCATCGCGTTGTCGCCCAGCGCCTGGTAGCACAAGCCGAGGTTGTCGTAGGCCTTATAGGACTGGGGGTTGATCTTCAGGGCGCGCTGGAACTGGCCGATCGCGTAATCGATGCGTTTCTCCTGGTAGTAGATGCGGCCCAGCATGTAGGCCCCTTCGTCGTCCTGGGGATGGCGGTCCAGCAGCAGGATGAAGGTATCCAGGGCGCTGTCCAACTGGCCGGTCAGATACTCGATGTTGCCCTTCAGCTTCAGCGCGGCGGCTTGCGAAGGCTCTGTCCGCAGCACGGCTTTGGTTTGCGCCAGAGCTTCCGGCAGGCGTTGCGCCATGAAATAGGCATCGGCCAGCGCGAGCCGGCCGGGCACGGAGTCGGGTTCCAGCTCCACGAACTGCTGCGCGGTGTGGATCGCTGCCGGCCACTCTCTCAGATGCAGGTTAGCCTGCGACAATTCGAGCAGCGCCGCATGCTGGCCGGGGCAGGCGTCCAGCGCTTCCTGAAAGGCCTTGGCCGCGGCCGCAAACTGTTTTCCCGCCAGCGCCTGCTGGCCGTCGTGCCGGGCGTTCAGGCTGCGGATCAGATCGCACGGCGCCGCGGCGGGTTGTTGGGCCGCAATGAGCGGCGCCAGGAGCAACACGACGGGGACGGCTCGTAACATGGATGAGTCGCTTCAGCGCAGCGCCTGCAGCTCTTCCTTGACCTGCGGAATGATGTGGGCGTAGCGCGAGCGCGGCGCCTTGGCCAGAAACGCCTCGAAGCACGCCCTGGCGCGCGGAATCTCACCGGCCATTTTGTAGATCAGGCCCAGGTTCAGTTGCGCCTCCACCAGGTCCGGATCCAGCGCCACGGCGCGTTCGAATTGTGCGCGGGCCGAGGCCGCGTCCTGCCGCTGAATCGCCACCAGCCCCAGGCCGTTGTATGCCGCGGCGGACTCTTCCGTCGCCAGGGCCCAGCGGAAACAGCGCTCGGCGTCGGCCAGTTTGCCCTGCTCCAGGTACGCCGTCGCCAGGTTGACCTCGCTCTGCACGTCCGCCGGGTTGAACTGCGCCGCCTTCTCGTAGGCCTCGATGGCCCGATCCTTCCTGCCGTCGCGCACGAACAGATCGCCCATCCGCGACAGCAACCGGCCGTTCACAATGCCCTGTTTTTGGGCGTCCTCGTACACCTGGAGGGCCTGGTTGTAACGGCCGGCACTCTCGTATTCTGCTCCCAGGTAGAAATACAGTATGGGATTGGAGGAATCCTGCGCCAGCGTCTGCCGGAGCAACTCGATCCGGCGCGCGGCGGGGATGCGGCGCGAGTCGGGGCCCAGTACCGTTTGCAGGCTGTTCAACGTTGCGGTGCGGTCCTTCGGATCGATGCCCTGGCCGTTCAATTCGAACTCGCGCGGCGAGAAGCCCGAGAGGTAGCCCAGCGACTTGAGCTGATCCATGGTGCGCGAGTCCAACTGGCTCGCGGAAACCTTTTCCGAAGCGTTCGCGCCGCCCCCTGTCAGGGCCTTGAACTGGGCGTCCAGCTCGCGATACTCCTTCGGGTGCGCGGCGATGACGTTGTTCTTCTCGCCAGGGTCCGCGGCCAGGTCGTAGAGTTCCGGTTTGGGCGCGCGGACGTACTTCCATTTATTGGTGCGGATGGCGCGCAATTCGGCCCACCCCATGCTCATCTTGGGGTACAGAGTCTCGGCGTAGGAATAGGTCGTCGCCACGCTCTTTCCCGCAAAGGCGGGCATCAGGCTGACACCCTGGCAGACCGGCGGGGGCTGGCCGCCCAGCAGCGCCAGAATCGTCGGCAGAACGTCGACGGTTCGCGCCTGCTGATCCACTCGCACGCCGGCGGGCACGCCTGGCCCGGCCAGGATGAACGGAATGCGCAAGGTGGAGTCATACAGGAAGACGCCGTGGGTGAATTCGCCATGCTCGCCCAGGCTTTCACCGTGGTCGGCGAGGAACGCGATGAGCGTTTTCCCGGCGCCGGATTTTGCTTCCACGGCTGAGAGAAAGCGCCCCAATTGCTGGTCCGCGTAGGCCACTTCGCCGTCGTAGAGATGGTCTCGATACTTTTCCTTGAAGGGCGACGGCGGTTCGTAGGGCTCGTGCGGGTCGTACAGGTGCAGCCAGACGAAGAACGGCTTGCCGGATTGCGCGTTCAGCCATTGCAGGGCATGGTCCACCACCACTGCCGCGCGGCGTTCGGGATACTCGCGCTCCTCCAGGCGCTTTTCCGGCTTCGGCATCTGGTCGTCGTAGACGTCGAAGCCCTGGCTGAACCCAAACGCCTTCTTCAAAACGGAGGCGCCGATGAACGCCGCCGTGTCCCATCCTTGCGCCTGGAGGATTTTGGCCAATGTGATCGAGGAGGGCTGCAGCGCGAAGCCGCCGGTGTTGCGCACGTGGTGCACGGTCGGGTAGGTGCCGGTGAAGATGCTGGCGTGCGAAGGTGGCGTGAGCGGGGCCTGGGCCACCGCGGATTCAAAGAGAACGCCGCGCGTGGCCAGTCCATCCAACGTGGGCGTTTCGATGTGCGCGTTGCCGTAACAATGCAGCCGGTCGGCGCGCAGTGTATCGATCGTGACGACGACCAGATTCAGCGGACGCAACCGCGCGCCGGACCCGCCCGGCGAGGCGCCCCCGGTGGACGCCGGCCGGCAGGCAATCAGTGCCGCGAACGCGGCCATGCCAATCAACGCCCGCCTGCGCGCACCGCTCCCACGGCCTCTCTGCGCTGTCATTTCGCTCTTATTATCTCCCGCCGCCGGGTTCAGCATATCAGGCGGTGGTTGTATGCTCAGGAAGGCCGTGATCCGCGAAAGGGGGACGCGGCCTGAACCATCCCATGCGACTGCTCCGGATTTCGATCGCCGTTTCCGCTCTCGTTCTACTGGCGGCCTGCCAGCCGCGCGGCCCGAAGGTTTACTACGTCGACGGCGCGGCGGGCGACGACTCGCAGAGCGGGCTCTCCGAATCGTCCGCCTGGAAGAGCCTCGACAAAGTCAACGCCACTGTGTTCAAGTTCGGCGAGAAGATCCTGTTCAAGGCTGGCACGTCCTGGCAGGGTCAGCTTCACCCCCAGGGCTCGGGCACCGCGGCGGCGCCTATCGTCGTCGGCATGTACGGCCAGGGCGAAAAGCCGCTCATCGCCGCCGGCGGAAAATTCCACGAGGCCCTGCTGCTCCAAAACCAGGAGTATTGGGAGGTCGCCGACTTGCATCTCACCAACACCGGCGAGAAGCCCGAGACCGTCCGCTACGGCGCGCGCGTCATGAGCTGGGACTACGGAACGGTGCACCACATCCACCTCAGGAACCTGGACGTGCGCGATGTCAACGGCTCGCTCGTCAAAGCCGACGACGGCGAGGGCGACGGCATCCTGTGGCAGAACGGCGGCGGGAAGGTCAAAAGCAACTTCGACGACCTCCTCATCGAGGGCTGCCACCTGGTGCGCACCGACCGCAACGGCATCTGCGGCTACGTGCCTTACGAGAAGGACCCCGGCCAGTGGTACCCCAGCCGGCACGTCGTCGTGCGCAACAACCTGCTCGAGGACATCGGCGGCGACGCCATCAAGGTCGAGGGCTCTGACGGCGCCCTGGTCGAGCACAACGTCGTCCGCGGCGCGCGCCGCCGCTGCCAGGACTATGCCGCGGGCATCTGGCCCTGGGCTTCCGACAACACGGTGATCCAATTCAACGAGGTCAGCGGCCTCAAGGGCACCAAGGACGGCGAAGCCTTCGACGCTGACGGCTATTGCACCAACACGATCATCCAGTACAACTACTCGCACGACAACGAGGGCGGCTTCCAGTTGATCTGCTGCACCGACAGTATCCAGACCACCGTGCGCTACAACATCAGCCGCAACGACCACACGCGCCTGTTCCACATGGGCGGCCCGATCCGCGACATCGCCATTTATAACAACCTGTTCTACATCGGCAAAGGCATCGACATCGACCTGTTTCTGTGGGAAGGCGGGCGCGAGCCCTGGGCCGACAATGCCACGGTCTCGAACAACATCTTTTACGCCGAGGGGACCGCGCACAACAGCACCGCCGTGCGGCGCCAGGGCGTGGACGACGGGACGTTCCTCAGGAAGCCCGGCATCGGCCGCGCGACGAGAATCGTCTTCCAGAACAACGTCTTCTATGGCAATTTCAAGGACGTTCCCGCGGCCTGGATGGAGCTGCGCTTCGATCCGCTGCTGAAGCAACCCGGCAGCGGCGGGGAGGGCTTCGAATCGCTGGCCGGTTACCAGCTGCAAAATGGCTCGCCAGCCATTGGCGCCGGGGTCCCCATCCCCGACAACGGCGGGCGCGACTTCTGGGGCCACAAAGTGCCGCCAGGAACGCACCCCTCCATCGGGCCTGGCGAGAAGCCGTAGCTCCTCGCCGCCGGGTGCAAAGCAGCGCCACTGGGGCCGGATGAAGCGCGGCGGCCGCTATTTCCCGGCGCGTGTTCTCAACGGGATCGTCAGCGAACCCAGCGCGCCGGTGGCGACATCCCGCACCAGCACGCGCAGCAGCAAGGCCTGCGGTTGCGGGTCGACGTGCTCGGCCAGCGCCAGCCCCTTCACCTGCATCACCCGCTCGTACATGGCCTGCTCCAGGCGCAGATTGTTGGTATGCGCGTCAGTCTTCAATTGACGATCCTGGCCGTCCAATTGGACCAGCCAGACGTCCAGGCTGCATTCCCATCGGCCTTCGTTGTGCCGGAATTGGACGTCATCGGCAACCACCTGCACCGCCAGGTCGCGTCCGCCGCCGGCCGCCGGTGTCATCGCCACCGTCAGCCGCAGCCCCGAGGCGTCGATCGGATTCCATAATGCGGCCTCCAGCACGCGCTGGCGGTACCACGCCTCGGCGGGTTCGTCCGGCTGCGCGAAATAACCCCGGCGGTAGTGCAGCTCCACGTCCGGGCGCGCCACGCGCACCTCGATCTTTCGGAACCGGCCCTTCCAGTCGTGATGCGAGGCGTAGTAGCCCAGGACGTAGGTCAGCCGCGCGTCGTTCACCGCGCGCCGCAGCGCCGCCGCCAGGTCGTTGTTATTGAAAAACGCCCGCCCGCCGGTGCGCTCGGCCAGTGTCTGCATCGTGCCAAACTCCGCCGTGTCCGGATTCCGCAACTCCGGTTTCATCATCGAGCCCACGTATTGCTGCCCCACCATCAGGCCTCGCGCGTCCACCGGGTAAATCGCCAGGTTCGAGCGGTTCAGAGCTCTCGCGGCGCGCTCTACTTCCGGCCCGGCATCGCGCCTGTCGGATGCCGTTCTTCTCGGCGCGGCCAACGAATCGCTGCCGATCGAGACCGGAAAGCTGCCCGCCACCCACAGCAGGTTCTTCCTTCCCGGGACCCGCTCCAGGTGCTCGGCAATGGCGATCAGCGCGCGTACCGTCCGGAACGCGCGGTCCTCACCATAGTAATCGTACAGGCCGAAAGTCAGCTCGCCCAGCCAGGCCTCGAAATGATCGGAGCCGCTCATGGCCGGGTCGTACATCGGCGCGCTCAGCGAAGCCGGCGGCTGGCCCTTGTAGGCCGTCAGGGCGCTGATCAACGCGGTGGGATCCTGAGTGAACTCCTGCAGCACGCGCGGACCGCGTCCCAGCGCGTACAGCGCCACGCGGTCGCCGCTCTTCAACTGCCGCAGAAAGGTGAGAATCTGCTGCCGCGCGTAAGCCTGGTCGGCAAAAGGTGTGTTCAGAGCGTCAAACAGGATCACCGTCGCGCTGCTGGGTGCAGCGCCGCCGAGATCCAGGCGGTTGGTGTACAGGCCCGGCGGCAGCGGCCGCGCTGGGGCCGGCGCCGGCTGGGCGGCCTCGCTCCGGAAGAAGGCGATCTTCTCCGGCCGGCCCTCATCCAACACCGTGAAATCCTCTTGTCTCAAGCCCGCGACGGGCTCCCCTTGCTTGGTCTGCGCGACAACGTTCACTTCCACCAGGTGCGTGGTGGCGTGAAGAGTCTGCGGCGTGGCAGCATCGCGCGCCTGCTGCGCCCTGCCCGCCGCCGCCGCCAGCAACCCGCCCAGTGCCGCCCACGCCGCGACGCAGCGGCAATCAGGCGGGCGCGCGCGCCATCCCCTTGACGCCCGGATCTGGTCCCGTGCAGTTTCCATCAATCCGCTTCCCGTCCGCGCTTCATCCGCCATCGCCGTGCGATCGCCGCAACCGAGTCATTCAAAGCACCTGCAGTGTAGCGACGATCCAGCGCCTGATTCAACCCCGGGCACACCGCTGGCGCCTGTAGCCGAGCGTCACGCAACTGGACGGATGCGAGTACCGTATGCTCGAAGTGAGATTCAAGCCATGATCAAGCACATCCTGCTTTTCCTCTGCGCGCTGGCGCTCGCCGCCTGCGGCGATGCCCGTCTGCACTGCTGGCGGGTCGACCCGCTGGTCAAGGTCTTCCCCGACGATTCCCGGGACTCCTCCCAGTCCGGCGACTCCGTCCCGCTCCTGGCGCGCAATGGCCACGCCACCATCCAGTTCGCCGTTCGCAGCGCCAGCGGCATCGCGGATCTGAAGGCCGCACTGGAAATGAGCGGCCCCGTCGTGGCCGAGGTGCGGCACGTGGGCTACGTGCCGGTGGCCTCCAATCCGCCTGAAACGCCCGAGGACGAATTGGTCCGGCCGGCGCCGGCCCTCTATCCCGACCCACTCCTGGTCGATTTCCCTTTCCATCTGAAACCGAATCGAACCGAGTCGCTTTGGGTCACGCTTTACGCCCCGTCCGACACGCCGCCGGGCGACTATTCGGGCGCCCTCGGTCTCTCCGCCGGCGATGCCCGGATCGCTCGCCTGAGCTTCACGGTCAAAGTCGCCAAGGCCGTCGTGCCGGCCCGCCAGTCGCTCCAGGTGACCAACTGGTTCACGTTGGAGGAATCGTCCCTGCGCCGTCACTTCAAGCTCGGCGCGGACCCCGCGGCCTACTGGAGCCTGCTCTCCAATATCGGCCGCGTCATGGCGGAGCACCGCCAGAATGTCCTGTTGACGCCCATCTACAGCCTCACCGACACGAAGGTCGAGGGCGGCCGCATCCACTACGATTTCGCCCGGCTCGACCGCTGGGTCGATACGTTTGAGAAAGCCGGCCTGCTGGGGACCATCGAGGGCGGCCATCTCCTCGGCCGCCGCGCCGACAGTTATGAAGGCGCGATGATGGTCCCGGCCTACGTCATCGAGCAGGGCCATGTGGTCAGGAAGGATCTCGACACCACCGACCCGCGCGCCGAGCAGTTCCTCAACACCTTCCTGCCCGCGCTCTACGCCCACATCAAGGAAAAGGGCTGGACCGGGCGCTACATCCAGCATGTGCACGACGAGCCGCACGATAAAGAGCGCCCCGTCTACAACCACTATGCCAAGCTGATCCGGAAGAACCTCCCCGGCATTCCCACCATCGACGCCGTAGGGCTCAACCAGGACATCAGCTTCTTCGCCGATGTCAGCGACATCTGGGTGCCCGTGCTGGGCAGCTTCGACCAGCAGCTCGACACGATCCACGCGCACGTGGCCAAAGGCGGGCCGGCGCAGGCCTGGTTCTACACCTGCATCGAGCCGCAGGGCCGCCACCTCAATCGCTTCATCGACCTGCCGCTCGTCAAGACCCGCCTGCTGCATTGGTTCAATTTCCGCCACGGCTTTACCGGCTTCCTCCACTGGGGCGGCAACTATTGGGGCCCTGAGCCGTTCCTCGACGTCCAGCCCGTCATCAACGACAACTCCACGCTGCTCCCGGCCGGCGACAATGCCATCGTGTATCCCGACCCTGCCCACAATTCGGTCTTCAGCTCCATCCGCCTGGAAGCAATGCGCGACGGCATTGAGGACTACGAGCTGCTCACGGCGCTGGCTCAGCGCGATCCCGCTAAGGCCCGCCGCCTCGCCGAGTCGGCCATCCCCCACATCACCGACTACGTCCGCACCGTGCCCGAGTTCCGCGCGCTCCAGCGCCAGTTGTTCGACGAGTAGCAATGGATGCGGGGCATTCGCGAGCGCCCGCGCCGCCCGCGCGCCGTCCGTTGCATGATCAGATGGAAGGATCGGAGATGATAAGAGTCGAGATGAGAGGCGCGCCCGTCCTTCCTCCATTTGCCGCTCGGCCTGCCTTCTGGCACGTCCGCAAAGCACTCCGCGGAGCCGCCCGGCCGTGAAGCCGGCGCCGGCTCTTGCTCTGGCTGCGGTATCGGCGCTCCTGGCGCTGTTTGCAGCGCAGTACGCGCTGTCCCAGATGACCTCCGGCTCGAAGACCGCCGTTCCCCGCCGCCCGCTCCCGCCCGGAATGAAGGCTCCCGTCGTACACTTCGAGGACCTCGCCGAGAAGGCCGGCCTCACCGGCATCAACGTCTCCGGCTCTGATGTCCAGCAGACCTACATCGTCGAGAACACCGGCACCGGCGTCGCCATCTTCGATTACGATAACGACGGCCTGCCCGACCTGTTCTTCGTCAACGGCGACCGTTTTGACCCCAACGCGCCCAAGCCGACGCATTTCCTGTACCACAATCTCGGCAATTTACGTTTTGAGGACGTGACCGCCAAATCCGGCATCACGCACAACGACTGGGGCCAGGGCGTCTGCGCCGGCGACATCGACGATGACGGCTACGTCGATCTCTTCGTCACCGCCTGGGGCCACAACACGCTGTGGCACAACCAAGGAAACGGTACCTTCCGTGATGAGACCCAGCAGCGCGGCCTGGCCGGCCCCACGCGTTGGAGCACCGGCTGCGCCTTTTTCGACTACGACCGCGACGGCCACCTCGACCTCCTCGTGGCCCACTATCTCCAATTCGACCCCGCCCACACCCCCAAGCCCGGCGACCCCGGCCAGTGCATGTGGCTGGGTTTCCCGGTCGTGTGCGGACCCATGGGCCTGCCTCCCGAAACCGTCTCGCTGTATCACAACGACGGCCACGGCCACTTCACTGAAGTCACCGGCCCCGCCGGCCTCGGCGCCGCCCGCGCCGCCGGACTCACCGTCCTCACCGGCGATTTCGGAAACACCGGCTGGCCCGACGTCTTCGTGGCTGCCGACTCCACCCCCAGCCTGCTGTTCCACAACAATCGCGACGGCACCTTCACCGAGAGCGGCGCCCTGGTCGGCGTCGCCTATAACGAGGACGGCCATGAGCAATCCGGCATGGGCGCCTCCGCCGCCGATTACGATCACGACGGCTGGCTGGACATCGTCAAGACCAATTTCTCGGGCGACATCCCCAACCTCTACCGCAACCTCGGCAAGGTTGGTTTCACCGAGGTCACCGCCCAGGCCGGCCTCGCCGTCCACACCCAATACGTCAGCTGGGGCATCGGCTTCCTGGATTTCGACAACGACGGCTGGAAGGACATCGTCATTGCCAACGGCCACGTCTATCCCGACCTCGACCGCCGCGGCGTCGGCCAGACATTCCAGCAGCCGCGCCTGCTTTATTGGAACCGCCGCGACGGCCAGTTCTTCGATGTTTCCGACGACGCCGGCCCCGGCATCGCGGCGCGCCATTCCTCGCGCGGCCTGGCCGTCGGCGACCTCGACAACGATGGCGACGTCGAAGTCGTCGTCGTCAACATGTTCCAGCACCCCTCGCTATTGAAGAACTACGGCGACCACGGCAACTCGCTCCTGGTCCGTGTCCTCACCCCGTCCGGACGCGACGCCATCGGCGCGCGCCTGGCTCTCACGACATCCCTGGGAACGCAAATCGACGAAGTCCGCAGCGGCGGCTACTACATCTCCCAGGGCGACTTTCGCATCCACTTCGGCCTCGGGGCCGACACCCGGGGCGACCTCGCGGTACGGTGGCCGGACGGCTCTTCTTCCGCCTACCCCGGCCTCGCCGCCGGCCACTGGTTCACCATCCAACAGGGCCGCGGCATCGTCCGCGCCCAGCAATTCACCCCGCGCCCGTCTCCGGCCCGCTAACCCGGATGTTTCACCAACAATCGGCTGCGGCGCCGGTCTGCGCCTCCACTATTCGAACCGGTAGCTGCGCGCGGCCGCGATGGGCCGGAATTCGTACCAGCCCGCCGACGCCTTGACCTCGATGCGTCCCAGCGCCTTCCCATCGGCATCGCGAGCCGTCATCGCGCCTGCGCGCCCGGCGCGGAAAGCGATGCGGTCGTTACCGTAAATGTCGATCAGCTCCAGCGCCTGCCCGTCATGCCGCAGCGCCACGCTGCCCGCCGCGCCCAGATTGCCGCGCTCGGTCCACCGCCCTCGCCCGTCGAGGAACTCGTACTCCGGCGCCATGACATAGTCGATCCGGCGTCCTGCCTCATCGGCCGAAATCTCATACAGGCCGTTGTGCACGTTGAACGCCAGCCAGCCCGCCGCCGGCAGTTCCACCGCTTCTCCGCGCCCGTTTTTCACCGTCCACGCGCCCCAATCGCCGCGGTTCACGTACACCTCAGTCCCGTTCCCGTAAACCACATGCAGCCGCGACCCCGCGATGGCGCCCGTCGCATGCGCCGCGCTTGGGCTGAGCATCTTTCCTTCCTTGTTCGCGTACTCGATCTTCGCCGCACGCACGAACGCGTATTGCTGCTGCAACTGCTGCAGCATGTAATACGACCGCGCCATCGCCTCCGCATGGAACGGCGCATCCGGGAATTCGCTCACCAGCCAGCCCATGTTCCCGTACCCAATCGTCGTTGCCAGGAACAGGTCCACGTACTCCCGCCGTTTCGGCGATTTCATCCAGTCCGGATCCATCTTGGCCAGGCTGAAATCCGTGCTCCCCATCCCGTAATCGCATTGCAGCGGATGGATCTCGTTCAGATGGAACGCCACGTCCAGCGGATGCGTGAGCAGGTTCATGTCGGTGTAGACCCATCCGTAGCTGCCCGACTCCAGGCCCGCGTACAGCCACTGGAACGTCCCTTCCGATTGCGTCGGCCCGTAGACCCGCTGGTCGTTCAGCAGCAACTGGCCGTAGGCGTAAAACGTCGCCGCCATCGTCCCGGCGCCGGGCACGCGCGCATCGAAATCGTTGTACGCCCACGGCGCGTTCGCCGTATGCACGTCCGTGTAGGACATTTTCACGCCGTACAGGCGCTCGATGCGCTGCGCGTAATATTCGTCCCACTCCACCGACTTGGCCGGTTTGATCGCATAACAGCGCATCCAGGCGCGACGCCATTCCCCGTCCGGCTCGCGCTGCACGGCGTCCCCGCTGAAGTTGGTGTTGGTCGAGCCAATGTCCGTGTAATTCGTGTACACGCCCTGCAGCCACCCCAGCCCGAGCTGCGCCGCCATGTACCACTTCAAGCCCGCCTCGCCGCCCTTCTGTGGCGCGGGCTTCAATCGCAGCGTGAAGCTGTCGCCTTCGTCGCGCCACGTGATCTCATGGCTGTGCTGCATGATGTGTTCCAGACCGTAGGAGCGGATCGCGCGGCTGCGCGCGTGGTCCTGCTGAAAGGTCGGGATTTCGCCGGCCACGGTCCACACCACCGCCTGGCCCTCTTTCTGCCGCAGCGACGGCGGGTTCGGAATCGCGGGCAGCGTCTCCTCGTAGACCGGCGAAACCGTGACGAACACCCGCTCGTACATCGGGTTGCGTTGGCCGTCGGTCTTGGGCGTGTATTTCAATCCGCCGTTCACCGGCGCGCCGTCATCGCTCACCTGCGGCTGCTTGGCGGCATATGGCGCCGAGGCGTTGGTCCGGTACCAGTCCCACCACACCGACGTGAACGTCGGCTGCGCCTCCGGCCCCGACATCAGCACGCGCGGGTTCGTGTCTTCGTAAGTGATATACGGCACCGTGATCAGCTTGGGATGCGTGACGCCGGCCACGCGTCCGAACGACAGCTCCACCACATCAGTGCTGTTCGAGCGCGCATCCAGCACCAGCGACTTCTGCCACAGTCGCAGCTCGTATTCCACCTGCCGCGCGCCATAGCGGAACGTCGCCTTCACCACTGCCCCATCCAGCGTCGCCGCCACCAGCGCGCCTTCCGCCACGCTCCCGTCTTTCGTATCGGTGAAACGCACGCCGCCGCCCTCCAGCGGCCGAAACGCCGCTCCCCCGTTCACGCTGGCCGTGATCTCGCTCAGCTTGCCCGCCGCCGGCCGGTATTCGTAGACGATGGTCGCGTCGCGGCCGGCGTAACGCAGCTCGAATCGCCGTGCTGCGCTCTGGACAACGGTGGTTTTGAATTCGCGCACCTGGTTGCGAGGCAGAATCGTCTCCTCGCGCGTCGGAAACGGCAGCGTGCCGGCGCCCGTATTGAGCCCCACGACCTGCCCGCCCCACGGCTTGAGGTTGCGCTTTGGCTGCGCGGCGAAGTGCAGTGGCTTCAACTCCTCGCGATAGAACGCCAGCGAGTCGCAGAAGAAATAGCGCGGCTCCGTGTTGCCGATCTTCGAGATCTCGATGCCCGCCAGCGCCACCGGCGCTGCCATCTCTTTTTGCATCGCCGCGCTGACGCGGCGGTGGATCAGCCACCACTGCTTCCAGCGGATGTCGGTCAGCGGAATCCGGAACTCCTTGCCGCGCGCGTCCGTGAGCAGCACCGCCACATCCGCCGCCGGCGTCGTCTTGTCTTCCTCCCAGCCCCACCGGTTGCCGTAGCCCCACAGCTCGACCGAGTCAAATTCGCCCGGAATCGGAATCGGCTGGGGCGGTCGCGCTACGACCCGGCTCTGCGTGGTCGGTCCGGAGAAAACGAACTTGCCGACATAATGGCCCCACATCTGCTGCTCGCGGCTGCGCCGGAATTCGCCCGCCGCGCCGCCATACAGCTCCAGCTTCCATCCGCTGAGGTCCTCGAAATCGACCAGCGTATGCGGATTCTCCACCTGCTGCGTCCAGGTCATCTCATACGGCTGTTGACCCACCTGTTGCCAGGGTTCAATGTCGTTGATCGCGGGAACCACCTTGTCAGGGTCGCCCGCCAGGGCCAGGGAAACGGTTGCCAGTGCCAACAGAAAGCGTGCCATGATTCGGCTCCGATCATGTCTGGTCTATCACACCGCGCTGCCGGGGCTTGGTTTGAGCGGGCACGCGGATGGGTTGATGGAGGGTCTTTGCGGAGGGATTTCGGGCGCACTTAGGCTGTAAATGGATGGTGATTCGAAGGGATTTCGGGCGCACTTGTGCCGTAAAGGGAGGGTAATTTCGGAAGGATTGCAAAAGATCAGATTCGCAGGGCGGAGCAGTGCCCAGAGGGCGTCGCCGGGTGCGGCGGAGGGGCGGAATGGACGCGCAGAAGGGGACGCGGAGGAATTTCTGGATGCGCTCGGAACGGCCGATGAAGGTGGCGATCTCGTGCACTGCCCCCGGATTCCGGATTGTCAGTTATCCCGGTCGAGAGCCCGCTCTCCGTCGGATGAAGTACGCCAGACCGCTTTTCTAGTGCGCGCTACCCTCCGCCGGGAACTTCAGCTCGTAGTTCACCGCGAAGGCGCCCCGGCTCTGGCCTGTCAGGTCGAGATTCACTTTGCCCTCCGGCGCGGTGACGCGGAAGGTGCTGGTAAGCCCCGTGGTCTGTGCCTCGCCCAGCCCCTTCATCGAGATCACATGCGGCGTTGTGTTGGTGAACATAATCTGCGTGCCCGCGGGCAGCCCCGCGAACTCCGCCGTGGCCGAAACATGCTCGCCGCGCGTGATACTGCTTTTCGACGCGCGCACCGTGAGGTTGTAGCTGTGCACCGTCTGGCTCGCGCTCTCCCCGCCCGGCGCCAGCACATACGCAGTGTGTTCGCCCACCGTGGGCGTGTCTACGAAGGCGACGATCTGCCGCGAACTCGAGCTCAGCGGCTCCTGGAGTTTGTCCCCGATCACCAGCCGCGCGTCGCTGCCCAGGTTTCGGCCGGGCACCGTGACAGTGTCCCCGTTGCGGATGTATTGCGGCAGGGTCGAAATCTGCGGCTGAGACGTCGGCTGCGGCACGCCGGGCTCAATCGTGGATTTCCCCGTCGCCACCACCTTGCCCGTGCTGTCGGTCACTTTGATCAGCGCCACGGTGGTCCCGGTCACGGCCGCCGCCGCCGCGCCCATCTCGAGCACCGCGTGGCCCTGCGCGTCCGTGCGCGCTTCTGTCGTCTTGCCTCCCACCTCCGCGGTGACCACCATTCCGGTCAGTTGGTTGGGCCCGCGCACCGTCACCGGCACGTCGTCCTCCGCCAGGACCACCCCCGCCACGAACACCTGGGCCGCGCCCGCCAGCGCGCCCATCGAGTTGCCGCTCGCGGGCGCCAGC
The DNA here is from genome assembly GCA_052145115.1 of Bryobacteraceae bacterium. GTDB lineage: Bacteria > Acidobacteriota > Terriglobia > Bryobacterales > Bryobacteraceae > CAIVVT01. Next base: position 2,040 of record JBKQPG010000025.1, on the reverse strand, counting down.
GCGAGCACGTAGTTCTTGGCGTCCACCTTCTTCTTGTTGTCGTCGTTGAGCTGGTCGTAATTGTCCTTGCGCCGCTTCTTCAGCTCCGCCACCTCAGCGTCGCTAAGCCCATTTTTCTTGGCGTTCTCAATCTCCAGGTCGTAGCACTCCACCTCCTGCATCGCCGTGCCCTTCGGGTCGACGTACCAGTGGCCCGCCGCCGCCTGGCCGCCGTGCCCCACCACCTCGTGCAGCTTTGTCGAAGCCAGCCAGCCCGGCGACGTGAAGGTCGCCTCGCCCAGCTTCACCTTCACCTTCGCGCCCGATTTCGTGGAGTCTCCCTCGCCCGTCACAGTCGGATCGTACTCCGGCTCGCCGTCCTTATTGGTGTCCGGGATCTTGTAGTATTTATCGGCCAGCCGGATGGCCTCTTTTTTCTGTTTCTTCACCTCGTCGGTGTTTCCGGCTCGTTCGGCCTCCTTCACTTTGTCGAGCACCTTCTGGATCTCTTGCACCTGGGCGTCGGTAGCGGTTCTGTCCTGCGCCGCGCACGTGCCGGCCGCGAGCGCCAGCATGGCGATGGATATAGAGAGCGTGGTCTGTATCATGCCAGTCTTCCTCCGCCGTTCTCTACGCCTACTGGATCGTGAACGTCAGCCGGTTGCTTTCCACGTTCCCCTGCCACGCTGGCAGCGGCGAGCCGGCCGGCGTCGGGGTGTGGTTCTCGTAGTACACCCGCACCGTGTAGCTGCCCACGGCGCCCAAATCATGATCTTTGGTCAGGTCGTATTCCAGCCCGACGATCTGGTTCGGCAGCAACTGCGAGAACTCCGTGCTCTCGCTGCTGGCGCGCACTTTGGTGGTGAATCCAACCGTATTGCGTTCCGGATCCTGGATCCACACATACAGTTCATGCGGGCCTGTCGTCTGGTTCACCAGCAGCCGGCTGTTCACCATCACGTAGCCGTCTCCTGCGTTTTTCAGCAGGATCAGGCAGCGGATCGGCTCACCGGCCTTGTACGTGCTCTTGTCGAGCTGAATCGTCAGCCGCAACTCCGTCGGTGCGCTCTGCGCACCGGCGCCCGCCGCCAGCAACGCCAGCGCGTAAACCAGCGTGAATGGAATTCGCAACATGAGACACCTCCAGGTGCCGCCAAACCCTGCCCTGCCCAATTGAAGTTCGGTCCAGCCCTCGCGCCGGCCCACGCCCGGCCCATCCCGGACCGCCATTCAAGACTGCCGCACTGCCGGAACGCCCGCCCATGACTCAGCCCCTCTGCCTGGCGCTCGGGATGCACGGTCGAGTGTACATCAGGAAAATCTCAGTTGAAAGCTAAGTTTGCGCCTTTGGTCAAGATTGAAATCCGGGACAAATCCGGGTCCTGGGCCACCCAAGGGGCGGCTCGCGGATATGGCGCAGTTTCACCCCAGGCACGCGCAGCGGCTTCACGACCTGCTCGCGCGCGCTGGCGCATCAGTTTGAGGTCCGCGTTTTCTCCCCCATTCATCACAATTCATCACTCGTCACAATCACTGTCCCAGCTATCTCACTCTGATTTGGGTCAGCGGAATCATATCCAACTGAGAGCTTTTAGCCGACTGCTGACAGCTGATCGCTGACAGCTGACCGCTGATGGCTGAAAGCCCCAACCATCACAATTCATCACTCGTCACAATCGCCCCCCGCCCCCGCCCGCCTCCACCCGCCATCCCCCAAGCCGCACCCCCCAATCCCACCCCCTCCTCCACGCCGTTCACAACCATTCCGCTTCCCGTATCTCATTCATTCAATTCACATAGCAACCTGCAATACCCCCGAATTCCTTGCACCCCAGTGCTAGTTTCGGAGCGTAAGGAGACCCAACCCAATGGCCACCCAAACTGACCCCCGCCCGGCACCCAGCACACCGCTTCTGTCGAAATTGGCTTTGTTTGATCAATTCGATCAGTTCGCCGCTCCGCGCCTCACCCCCGCACCCGGCCCAGCGCGCCACCACACCCCGCCCCAGGCCGCGCCGACCGATCCCCGCCCCGTCGTCAGCTCATCGCTCCTGTCGAGAT
>JBKQPG010000024.1:0-2824 GCA_052145115.1 Bryobacteraceae bacterium | reverse complement strand
CATTGCGCGTCCCGATGAATGCCTTCAGGTCGGCCACCACGCGCTGCTGCAGCGCGCGGTATTCGGCGGTGCGGTGGTGCACGTCCGCTGCCGCCATGGCTCGTTGGGCGGCCGGCAGCAACGGTGTGGGTCCGGGAGTGAAGAGGCGTGTCTTTCGCAACATGCTTGGCATCATAGCTCCCATTTCGCGGCGGAATCAATGCACGCTTTCAGTGTGCCGGCCTGCCCGTATAATTCCTGCATGTCGATTCCGGAACAGGTCCAGAAGGATATGACGGCAGCCATGCGCGCTCGCGAGGAACTCCGCCTTTCCACCCTGCGCATGGTCAAGGCGGCATTCAAGAACAAGGAAGTGGAAAAGCGCGGGCCGCTGGACGAAGAAGAGGCGCTGGCCGTGCTCGGCACGCTGATCAAGCAGCGCAAGGACTCCATCGAGCAGTTCACGCGCGGCGGCCGCCAGGAGCTAGCCGACAAGGAGGCCGCTGAAATCCGCATCATCGAGTCTTACATGCCGCGCGCCGCCGGGGAGGATGAGATCGTCAGCACCGTCCGCGCCGCCATCGCCGAAATGGGCTCGCCGACCATCAAGGACATGGGCGCGGTGATGAAGAACGCCATGGCGCGCTTTGCCGCCGCCGGCTCACGCGTGGACGGCAAGCTGGTAAGCGAGATCGTCAAGCGCGAATTGTCGGGGAAGTAGGCGGGCGACCCTGGCATCATATAATTCCGGCGCTAAACTCCAGCGGAGGGACATCATGGTCCCGATCTCCTTTACCCGCCGTGAAGTTGTGGCATCGTTGCTCAAGGCATCGGCCATCGCTGCTGTCTCGTCCTCGTTCGCCGCAGCGCAGTCTGGTGTGACTTCCTCCACGCTGATCGAGGACCTGGTCGCTGCCAACCGCATTCTGGCCCAGCAGGGGATCCTGGACGGCTACGGGCATGTCAGCGTGCGTCAGGATGCCGCCGGCCGTTATCTGCTTTCCCGCTCTTTGGCGCCCGCGCTGGCCACCGCCGCCGACATCCAGCAGTACGATCTCGACAGCAATGCGCTTGACCCGGCGGCGCGGCCGTCCTTCATCGAGCGCTTCATCCACGGCGAGATCTACCGCGCGCGGCCGGACGTCCACGCGATCGTGCACAGCCACACGCCCGCGCTCATCCCCTTCGGCGTTACCGGCGTTGCGCTCCGCGCGCTTTACCACATGACCGCCTTCGTCGGAGAAGGCGTGCCCGTGTTCGAGATCCGCAAGGCGCGCGGCGACGACCCCAAAATGCTTATGCTGGTCCACAACCCGGCGCTGGGGCGCGCCCTCGCCGAGACCCTCGGTAAGAAGCCCGCTGCACTGATGCGCGGACACGGCGCCGTGATCGTGGGTTCGTCGCTGCCTCAGGTGGCCGGCCGGAGCGTGTACCTGGCGCTGAATGCCACGCTGCAGGCGCAAGCCGCGGCCCTCGGCGGCAGCATCAACTATCTCGACCCGCAGGAATCCCGCGAAGAGATTCCCGACAACTACCAGCGGGCCTGGGATTTGTGGAAGCGGCAGGCAATGGCAGCCGATTGCGCCGCGCCGCCAACGTCAGCGCCGTGACGGCAGGTTAGCGCTTGCAATGCGGGTCATGCGATCTCATTTCCTTCTGTTCAGCAGGTTCTCCGCGCCGGTGGCCAGGGTTGGGTCCTGGCCCTCAGATTCGCGGACATCCATACGCGTCTGCCGTAAAGAAGTGGCCTTCTGCGGGTCCATGCCGGGCGCCAAATCGGTTGTCTCCAGGAAGTAACCCCAGCCCGCCAGGCAATCGGCTCGGCTCTGTTCACTCTGGAAGTTCTGCACCGTCACCTCGGCTCTCCCGCGCCCCTTGATTATGGCCATGACACCACCGGGCTCATAGGTCCGCAAGTTGTATCGGATGATGGCAAATGTGGTGGATTTCTTTCGCATCAGGAACCTTTCGCGTTCGGCAACCAGAGGACAGTTGAAAAAAAAGGCGCTTATAAGCACTATGGTCTCGTAATGCCCCAAAGTCAATGCCCGCTCGGTTAAACTGCGCTCGTGGGCTTAGGCGATCAGCTCGGGCTTACCTTCCAGGTTGCGGCCGCGCGCCAGGTGTGGCGCGTCGGCGACCTGGTCAGCGCGGCGCGCACCGCGCTCGAGCGCGAGTACACCGACGTGTGGGTGGAAGGCGAGATCTCCAACTTCCGCCCCGCCGATTCCGGGCATCTCTACTTCACGCTCAAGGATGGCGACGCGCAGTTGCGGATCGTGATGTTCCGCTCCTCGGCGCGGCTGTTGCGCTTCAAGCCCGCCGACGGGCTGCAGGTGATCGCTCGCGGCCGCATGACCATTTATGAAGCGCGGGGCGAACTGCAGCTCTCCGCCGAGTACCTGGAGCCCAAGGGCGCGGGCGCGCTGCAGATTGCCTTCGAGCAGCTCAAGGCCAAGCTGTCGGCCGAAGGACTTTTCGATGCTGCGCGCAAGAAGCCGTTGCCGGCGCTGCCCCGGCGTATCGGCATCGTGACCTCGCCGCGCGGCGCTGCCATCCAGGACATGCTCAACGTCCTCCGCCGGCGCCATGCCAGCGTGCCCATCCTCATCTATCCCACGCAGGTGCAGGGAGAAGCGGCGCCCGGCGAGGTGCGCGCCGGCATCCAGCACTTCAACCGCGAGCGGAGCGTGGACGTCATCATCGTGGCCCGCGGCGGCGGCTCCATCGAAGACCTGGCCGCGTTCAACGACGAGGGGCTGGCCCGCGCCATCGCCTCTTCGGCGATCCCGGTGATCTCCGCCGTCGGCCACGAGACCGACTTCACCATCGCCGACTTTGTCGC
>JBKQPG010000023.1:0-65251 GCA_052145115.1 Bryobacteraceae bacterium | reverse complement strand
TGTCGCGTTTTCACCCCCGAATTCGACACTTGTGTCGAAAAGTGTCGAATTTGGCCCCTCGCCGCGCTTAATCTATCCTTCGCCCCACCCCCGGAAACGCTTGACACAGCCCTCTATCCTATTGATAGGGATTGACTTACGCAACTCCGGCCCCATCGGCCGCCGAACGCGCTCTTGCCGTCCGAAGTTCTTTGACAACAGCACATAAAATGCCCCGAACTATCTCTGGATAGCCACTTCAAGCCAATGAATCTAAAGGCCAAACTCGATAATTGGCTTTGTTCCTTCAAGTTTGTGTTTTCGCGCTGCTGCGACGCCGCCCACGCCGCTGCCACCGCTCCTCTTCACGCCGTCTGGGCGCCTTCCCGACGCCCGGATTTCCGCGCCAACCCGGGGGAGCGGCTCAGGTGAGGAAATAGACCGAGGCGAACGCCGCCAGCGCCGCGCCAACCTGCAGTGCCAGCACGCCCAGCGCCCGCCCGGTAGAGCGTGGCAGCCATTTGACCGCGAAGTACGCCACGATGGGGAGCTGCAGCACCATGAGGATCTGGAAGATGTGCGCCGCGGCGCCCTCATCGGCTTCATGGACAATGCCATACCTCGCCGCGTGGCCCACCACCAGGCCCAGGCCAGCCAGGGACATGGCCATCGGAAGCCAGGCGCTCCAGTGTTTCAACGGTGAGACGTTGGTCATCGGTGTGTCGTTCATCGAGAACCTCCGCGGCCCGCGACTCCGCGGAACCATAATGAGAAGTACTTTGTACTATAAAGATAAAATCGTTGCTTGTCAACAGGCTGATCGACGATCCTGCTGCCGCCCTCCCTGCCCTGCGCAGCGCGCTACTGCAGATCGACCACGCAGCGGAAGCCCAGCGTCCCGGCGCGGTCCTTTGACGGCGCGATCAGCAGGTACTTGCCGTGCTCGTTCAGCTTGTACGTGTTGGGGAAATACCACACCGAGCCCTGCGGCTTGTAATACGTCCCGCCCTTCACGATCGCCGCCCGCGTGTGCTCATCGATGAACTCGTCGGTCCACTGCCACACGTTCCCGACCATGTCCATCACGCCGTACGGGCTGGCGCCCTTGGGGTAGGCATCCACATCCGTCGGCGGGCGCATCGAGCGGCCCTTGTCCTGCGGCGGCACCGCCGTCGCGTCGAACTCGTTGCCCCACGGATACAGCCGCCCATCGGCCCCCTGCGCCGCGTACTGCCATTCCCATTCGTGCGGCAGCCGTTTGCCCGCCCACTGGGCGTAGGCTCGCGCGTCTTCCAGCGACACCCACGTCACCGGCTTGTTGCCCCAGCCCTCGGGATACGTGCCGTTGTTCCAGCCGCGCAGGAAGTTGTGATCATCGGCCGGATGATACCCCGTCGCGCCGATGAACTGCTTGAACTGGGCGTTGGTCACCGGGTACTTGTCGATCGCGTAGCGGTGCATCTGCAGCAGCTCGCGATGATGTCGCCGCGGCGATGGCTCCCACGGGAATTGCACGTCCACGCCGATGTCGTCGCCGCCCTCGATCATGATGCCCGACGTCTGGAACTCGTACGGCCCAGCCGGAATCGCCACCATGCCTTCCGGCGCCGCCGCCCGCGCCGTCGCCGCGATCTCGACCATCTTCTGCGGCAGCACCTGCCACTGGTGCGAATACGCGCTCAGAGGCTTCGCCGTCAGCGCCTTCATCTGCTGCAGGAACGAGCCCAGCCCGGCCGGCGCCGCCGTGACCGCCAGCACCGCCCCGAATCCGTGGGCCTCCATGTCGAAGCTCAGCACCACGCTCGCGCCCTCTCGTGCGGGGGTGAGTTCCACGCCGTGATACACGTCGTAGTAACGCACATACGAGGCGGCGGGAATCGCCAGTTGCCGCCCGCTTACGTCGTATGGGTTGCGATTCACCATCGTCCACAGCGTCGCGCCCGCGCCCGGGAACTTCGAGGCAAAGATGCCGTACTGCAACGTCGGCGTGTGCGGCTCCCAATCCGGGCTCACCAGCAGCCCGGCGAACTGGCGTTCCATCTTCGCCACGCGCCGGAGCGCTTCCGCATCGCGCGGCGTGATCCCATTCCAGATGCCCCAGATGTTCTCCCAGCTTTCGTATCCCACGCCGTTGAAAAACGCGGCCTGCAGATTGTCCGTCTTGTCCTTATTCCAGCGGTCGCAGATGTTCACCATGTGCCGCGTCTCGAGCCATTTGTAGCGACTGATGCCCGGAACCCACGGGTACTTCCAATATCCCCAGGTCTGCGTGTTCCACATCAGCAGCTCTTCGTTCGCCGGCCCGCCCTCGGGTTCCAGCACCACCGGCCGCCCGGCCGCGTCCGTGGCCGTCTTGTAGGCCCGCGGGATGCCGTTGAAGGTGTCGCCGTTCATCCCGTCCGAACCCGTCGCCGCGGCAATCCTGGCCGCCGCCTCCCAATACGGAATCCCGACGTCGCGCGTCCCTACATCCCACGGCATGGTCGGCCAGAAGACCTTTACGCCGCGCCGGTGGAAGTCGGCGATCATCTGCCGCAGCGCCTGCACGCCGCCCGGCATGTCGTAGTGCAGGTCGAACTCGTTGCGGTTGTCGATGCCGATGTTCGGATACACCGGCCACAGCAGGACGCTGTCGATCCCGCCGTAGCGCTTCTCCAGGTCGTCCAGGTAGCGGTCCACGGTGTAGCGCCGCGTGGCCGGGTCGTACAGATAGCGGTCCTCCACCATCACTTGCGGCTGGATGAAGTTGCGCTGCGACCAGCTCAGCTCCGGCCGCGCGTACTCCGCGCCGTCATAGCCCATGCGAATGTGCTTCTCGTAGCGCCAGCGCTTCTGCTGCTCCAGCCAATCCTGGAACTCCGCCTTCTGCGGCGGTCCCGGAATGATCTCCCCATCCGGCGGATACTTGCTGTCCTGGGCCCGCGCCGTCCCGCCGCCACCGGCCCACGCCAGCGCCAGCGCCAATGCGCCGGCCACATGGGATAGGACGATCAGCCTGTTTTTCATGCTGCTCATTCTATCCCCTCGGCGTCGCGCCGGTAGCCGCGAGGGAATCCACGCGCGGCGCAGCCGGCGCAGACCGGCGCCTCGGGAAAATGCAGCTCAAGGAACTGGAGGAAAGTGCCGGGTGTATGCTAATCGCAAGCCAAGAGTCTGGATGGAGATCCCGTTTGAGATGAATCGCGCCGAACCTCAGACCCGCGGGGAGCTGGTACGCGCTCCTGTTTTCATCGTCGGCGCCAAGCGCAGCGGGACCACGCTCCTGCAATTGACTCTCAACCGTCACCCGCAGCTCGCAATGTGCGGCGAGACAGCCTTTCTCACCCGCGTCTATGCCCGGCGGCGCGTCTTCGGGGATCCCGCCGATCCGCGGAATCGCGAGCGCATCGTCTCGGAGTATCTGCCCGTCGAACCGCTTCGGGGCCTGGGCACGGACGCCGGCGTGTTGCGGGAGCGGCTGCGCAGCGAGGGTGTGAGCTGGGGCACCTTCTTCGCGGCGCTGATCCAGGTGTACGCCGATGCTCAGGGCAAGCCATACTGCGGTGAAAAGACACCGGGACATGCGCTCTATGCCACAACCCTGTGCCAGTGGTTCCCCAATTGCGCCATCATCCATCTGGTCCGCGATCCCCGTGCTGCCGTGTGCTCTCTGGCACGGCCGCCGTGGGCCACTCACAGCGTCCTCCTGGGCGCGCGCAGATGGCGCGCGTTGAATACGGCGGCGTGCGCGGTCTCCGGCCGTGACAACTATCTCCTGGTGAAGTACGAGGAGCTGGTTACACGGCCGGAAGAGCAGCTCCGCAGGATCTGTAATCATATCGGCCTCGAGTACCACGCGGCGCTGCTGCGGGCCGATCCAGCCGAGGCCGATTACAAGCGGCCCGACTTCAGAGCGTATGAGCGGATCACTCCGGAGCGGCTCGCGTTGTGGCGCACGGAGCTCGAACCATGGCAGGTGTCGGCGATCGAAGCCGTCGCCGGTCCCCACATGCAGCAGTTCGGCTACCAACGGCAGACGGGAGCCGCGACGGCAAGCCTGGCCCCAGCCACGCTGGACGCCCTTGTGGAAACGACACTCCTGAAGTTCCTCCGATTGCCCAGCCTTTTCTATCGCATTTTCCAGCCGGCGAACCTCGCAGTTTACGAGCGGTTGGCGAACCGCGCTGCGGCGACGTACGAGCGCCTGCGCCCACGGCCTCCAGCAGCCAATCGGCCGCCTCGGGATGCGAGCGGACGGGTTTGAACGGCCCGCTGCGGATGGCCTGCGCACAACGAGTCGCCGAATCGGCCGCGAAACCCCTGGTCCAGCGGTGACGGTCATGATCCGTCCCCGGCGCTGCGCCCCCTCCACCCCAGCCGCTTCGCCAGAGCCAGCAGATTTTCCCGATATCCTTCGAACGCCCGGCGCCCCGTCTCCGTTAGCCGGCACAGCGTCTGTGGGATCTTGCCCTTGAACTGCTTGTCGATCTGCACGTACTGCGCCTCTTCCAGCTTCGCCAGATGGCTCGACAGGTTGCCCTTGCTCAACCCCGATTGCGTCAACAGGTATAGGAAATCGGCCTCTTCCAGCGGATAGAGCAGCGCGCAGATCGTCAGCCGCGCCGGCTCGTGGATCATCCGGTCCAGGCCCTGGATTGACTCCGCAGTCGCGTCCTTCCGCTCCACGTTCACAGCGTCCCCTCTTCGCCCGCCGGTTTCGGATGCGCTTTCAGAAACGTGCGCAGGTCAATCGCGCCAATGACGACGCACGCCGCACCCAGCACGAGCCAGAACCAGCCGAACGAATCCAGGGAGGTTGTCAGCACGGAAACCGCCAGCCCGGCGAGCAGCGCGACCAGACCGGCCGAGGCGTAGCTCGGCAATTCGAGCCGGCGCGAGGCGAACAGGAACGCGCCTCCGATCAAGACGCCGACGCCGGCCGGCAACAGCCGCTCGAAGGCTGTGAAACCGTGCTTCTGGGCGTATTTAAGTACTATCACGGTGCCGCAGGCGACGACGACGCCGATGGCGCCGCCGAGGATTCGCGGGGCCCAGTAATTCTGCCGGCTCACGCGGATGTAGCCGGCGCGCGGCACCGTGATTCGCGCTTTGATGCGTTTCAGTATCGGGCTGATGGCGAAACAGGCTGCAGCGACCACTGCCCAGCCATACAGGGCCAGCACACGGCCAGCGCCCGTGGGATGGCGCGTCGCGGCGTTCAAGACCAGCATGTATCCGCCCAAGAAGAGCCACAGCGCGCCCATGCCGATCAGCGGCAGCCCGTCGATGTTCCAGTACCTCTGCGGCTGGCGCAAGGTGCGATTCAGGTCCGTCGGATTCATGATGCCTCCATTCGCATACTGGTCTGTATTACAAACTAGTATGTGTCTTTACAGCCTCCTCGTCAAGTCTTTTTCCCCGCCAAATCTTGAGCACTCGAGGTCAAGATTTCCCACTACATCTATTGGGTGATAAATTGCGTCTGGGGGCGCTGTATGCAAATGGTCCATTTCATCGACTCGCACACCGGCGGCGAGCCGACGCGCCTGGTGGTCGAAGGCGGTCCCGATCTCGGCGCCGGGCCGCTCACAGAACGCCTGGAGCGCTTCCGCTCGGAGCACGACTTGTTTCGCTCGGCCGTGGTCAATGAACCGCGCGGCTCCGACGCCGTCGTCGGGGCGCTGCTGTGCCCGCCCGCCGACCCCGACTGCGCCGCCGGCGTCATCTTCTTCAACAACGTCGGCTATCTCGGCATGTGCGGCCACGGGACCATCGGCCTGGTGGCGACGCTGGCCTGGATGGGCCGCATCAGCGCCGGCATCCAGCGCATCGAAACGCCGGTCGGCGTTGTCACCGCGGAACTGCACGAAAACGGCGAAGTGACCCTCGGCAACGTGCCCGCTTACCGCCTGCTGCGCAACGCCATTGTGGACGTGCCCGGTCATGGCGACGTGCACGGCGACGTGGCCTGGGGCGGCAACTGGTTCTTTCTCACCTACGACCACCGTTATCCGCTGGATCTGGACCATCTGGAGGAGCTCACGAGTTACGCCTGGGCCATCCGCCAGGCGCTGCGCGAGCAGGGCGTGCAGGGCGCCGGCGGCCGCGAGATCGACCACGTCGAGCTGTTCTCCAAGCCCACGCCCGATGCGCCCAGCCGCAGCTTCGTGCTGTGCCCCGGCAAGGCCTATGACCGTTCGCCCTGCGGCACCGGCACCAGCGCCAAAATGGCCTGCCTGTGGGCGGACGGGTTGCTCGAGCCTGGCCAGCCCTACCGCCAGCAGAGCATCGTCGGCAGCCTTTTCGAGGGCTACGTCGAGGAGCGTGACGGCCAGCTGTGGCCGTTTATCCGCGGCTCGGCTTTCGTAACCGCCGAAGGGCGCCTCATTTTGGACGAACGCGACCCCTTCCGCTGGGGGATCCGCCCGTGAGGTCACCGTCATCCGGCAGCGTCGGAGCGGTGTTTGGCCCGCTGAATCACGGTGTTTGCGCCGTCCGGCGGTGTCGCGGATGAGCTCCAGTTTCGATGTCGTGATCGCCGGAGCGGGCATCGTCGGTGCGGCCTGCGCCCTGGAACTGACCCGCTCAGGGCTGCGCGTGGCGGTGGCCGATCCGGCCTTCCCGGGCGCCGGTGCCACGGCCGCCGGCATGGGCCATCTGGTGGTCATGCAAGACTCTGCACCGCAGTTCCGGCTGACGGCCTGGTCGCGGCAATTGTGGCACGAGCTGGCCCCCGAGTTGCCCGCCGAAGCCGAATATTCGCAATGCGGCACCGTCTGGGTGGCGGCGGACGAAGAGGAACTGGCTGCCGCCCGGGGGCTGCGCGATTCCGCCGCAGGGCGCGGGTTGCAGGCCGAATTGCTGGACCCCGCCGAGTTGGCGGAGGCCGAGCCGCAGCTTCGGCCCGGCCTCGCCGGCGGCCTACTAATCCCAGAAGATGCAGTGGTTTACGCGCCGGCGGTGGCTGGCTGGATGATGCGCCGCGCGGTCGCCCTGGGGGCTGTGTTGCGGCAAGGCGCGGCAGTCGTTTCCATGGGCGGCGGCCTGGCCAAACTGAGCGACGGCACAGCGTGGAGCGCCTCCGCGCTCCTCAACGCCGCCGGCACGGACGCCGCGCGGCTGACGCCCGGCTTGCCGGTCCAGCCGCGCAAAGGCCACCTGGTGATCACCGATCGCTCCCCGGGGTTCCTCCGCCATCAGGTCGTCGAGCTGGGCTATACCAAGAGCGTACAAGCACTTACGGGCGAAAGCGTGGCCTTCAACGTGGCTCCACGGCCGACCGGGCAGGTGCTGATCGGCTCCTCCCGGCAAAGCGGCGTGTGGAGCGCCGAGATCGACCGGCCGATTCTGGAAGCGATGCTGCGGCGGGCCCTCACCTACATGCCGGGCCTACGCCAACTGAGCGCCATCCGCGCCTGGACCGGGTTGCGCGCGGCGACGTCCGACAAGCTGCCGCTGATCGGCCCGTATCCGCAGATCAAGGGCGTATGGGTTGCGGCCGGACACGAGGGGCTGGGCATCACCACCGCGCTGGGCACGGCGCGGCTCATCGCGGCACACCTGATGGGCCGCGCGCCGGAGATCCCCGCCGAACCATATCTCCCTTGTCGTCCTATCGATGCGGGTGGAGCGCAGAGCCATGGGTGAGACCGTGCGGATCATCCTCGACGGCCGGGAGCGCGACGTGCCGGCGGGTGCGACGCTGGCCTCGGCGCTGCTCGCGCTGGGGGTGACGCGCTTCCGCACATCGGTCCAGGGCGAGCCGCGCGCGCCGCTGTGCGGCATGGGCGTGTGCCAGGAGTGCCGGCTGACGGTGGACGGGCGGATGCACGTACGCGCCTGCCTGCTGCTGTGCCGCGAGGGCATGCGCGTGGAGACGGGAACGGTATGAAGACACGGGAGTGCGATGTGCTGGTGGTGGGCGCCGGTCCGGCGGGGACCGCGGCGGCCTGCCGCGCGGCGGGGTGCGGACGCGCGGTGCTGCTGGTGGACGAAAACCCGGCCTGCGGCGGCCAGATCTGGCGCGCGGGCGAATCCGCTGCGTTGCAACCGGCCGCGGCGCCAAGAGCGGCCCGGAAATGGTTGCACAGGCTGGCTGCGAGCGGCGTCGAGATCCTGACCGGCGCGGCGGCGTTTGACGTCGATCCGGGTGAGCGCCGGGTGCGCTTCGAACGCGAATTCGAGCCTCTGGAAGTCCGCTACCGAAGCCTGATCCTGGCCACAGGAGCGCGCGAGCTCTGGCTTCCGTTTCCTGGCTGGACGCGGCCCGGCATCATCGGCGCGGGCGGCATTCAGGCGCTGGTCAAAGGCGGATTCCCGGTGGCTGGAAAGCAGGTGCTGGTGGCCGGCTCGGGGCCGCTGCTGCTGGCCGCTGCGGCGCTGCTGCGCCGGCACGGGGCGACGGTGGTGGGCATTCTGGAGCAGACGCCGTGGGAGAAATTGTCCCGATTTTCATTAGGATTATGGAGATATCCGGAAAAACTACTGGAAGCCAGCGGGCTGATTCTGGCCCGGACCGGCGTGCCAGTGCGCACCGGGTGGTGGCTGGTGGGGGCCGGCAGCGACAGGGCAGACGACCCCAACGGCCTGGAGTGGGTCGAGGCGAGCAATGGCGACAAAGTGGCCAAGATATGGTGCGACCTGCTGGCCTACGGCTATGGGTTGGCGCCGAACACTGAACTGGCGCAGCTGGCGGGCTGCCGAGTGACCGGCGGCGCGGTGGAGGTGGATGAATGGCAACGCACGAGCGTCGACGGCGTCCTGGCGGCGGGCGAGATTACGGGCATCGGCGGCGCGGAGCTGAGCCTGGCGGAGGGTTGCATCGCCGGATATGCCGCCGCGGACCAGCCGCGCCGGGCGCGGGGGCACTTCGCGGTGCGCGCCCGCCAGCGCCGCTTTGCCGCGGAGCTGGAGCGCGCGTTCGGGTTGCGCGAGGAGCTGAAGAAGGCCGTCACGGCGGAGACGATCGTGTGCCGCTGCGAGGACGTCGTGGCGGGCCGCATGGGCGAATACGGGTCGTGGAAGGAAGCCAAGATGGCAACGCGCTGCGGCATGGGCGCGTGCCAGGGCAGAACGTGCGGTCCGGCGGCGGAGTTGCTTTACGGCTGGCACGCGGAGAGCGTGCGGCCGCCGGTGGTGCCGGTGAGGGTGGGGACGCTCGCGGGAAAGCCGGAGCGGGACTGAGCCGGCGCGGCCCGGAACGCCGCGCGGCAAGCGGCTTGCGCCGGCTGGCTCTTCCCCCCAGCAGAACTTGGAAATACAATAAGCTGTGCCAGATCATTGTCCCTGAGCACACAAGGGAGAAAGGAGGGCCCGGATGAAACTGAACGTCAAAGCATTTGCTCTCGCGGCGGGCATTCTGTGGGGCGCGGCGGTGTTCGTAATCACCCTCTCAGCTCTGTGGCGTGGAGCCGGAGGTCACCTCAGCCTGCTACGCGGCTTCTATTGCGGCTATCAGGTCAGCTACCTGGGCAGTGTGATCGGTTTGGTTTACGGCTTCGCGACCGGGCTGCTGGGTGGGGCGCTGTTCGCGTGGCTGTACAACCGAATGGTCAAGGAAGCGTAGCGAGGTCCGGCACCTCGCGATCACAAGCGGCGATTGAACAATGTCCCGGCGATGGTGATGAACCTTTACCAGGGCCTGGCGCAAGTTGTTCTCTGTACACACCTCGTCTGGATCGCGTGGGTGATCTGTGGCTGCCTGCTGACCCGCCACAGCGCGCTTCTGCGGTGGTTCCACATCCTCTCGTTGCTGTACGGCATCGTGATCGAGGCCGGCCCCTGGTACTGCCCGCTGACGCTGCTGGAGCAGGCGCTGATGAACAGAGCCGGCCTGACCCCCTATCACGAGGGCTTTGTGATCCATTATTTGCAAGCGGTGGTCTACCCGGATGTCTCGCCGCAGCTTCTGACGTGGGTCGGAACAGCTGTCTGCGTCGTCAACCTGGGCGTCTATGCGTGGCGCTTCCGGACTCGCGCCGGGACTCGGGTCTAACCCGGATGTTCCACCAACAATCGGCTGCGGCGCGCGATAGGGCCGCATCTACTGCGTTGCGCTAGGCCCAGAGGGCACCCCCCGTCCTCGACGTACCGCCAAGTACGCCTGCGGGCGTCCCGCAAGCGCGCCTTGTAGCTGCAGCCCTCTCATCGCGCCTCGCTGCGATCGTGGTGAAACATCCGGGCTAAAGCCTCCTCCCAAGGCCAAATGGGGGGGGGGCGGCTGCAACAGTCGCCAGATAGATTGACGCTTGGGTCCGATCCCGATCATCCTATAGACTCCGCCGCGGGGCACCGCATGAGGATTCGCCCGTTCCGACTTCGCGCCGGTGCAGTCCGGCGGTATGCCTGGCCGGTGGCGCTGCTGCTCGCGCTGGCGCTACCCACGCTCCCGCAAGCTGCGCCGGACAGCCTGGTGATCCAGGGCGGCACGCACATCGTTGTGCTGAACGTGGTGGCCAAGGACAAGCACGGCAAGCCGGTGGAGGACCTCAGTCGTGGAGACTTCGTGGTACACGACAACGGTGAGGAACAGAAGATTGTGCTGTTTGCCCTGGAGGATGCCCGCGAGACGGCCACGGGCGTGCCGGGTGCGCCAGCGTCGGGGACGTACACGAACCGGCCGGGCCGGGGCGCGGCGGCTGTGACTGTCTTTCTGTTCGATGAATTGAATACGCGGCTCAGCGACCAGGAGCAGGCCAAGAAGGACTTTGTGCATTACCTGCGCGGGCTGCCCGCAACCAGCCGGGTCGCCGTTTTCGTGCTGGGCGACTCGCTTCATCTGCTGCACGATTTTTCGCAGGATCTGGCGACGCTGCTGGCGGCGATGGCGAAGCACTCGAATCGCGTGAATCCTGAAGTCGAGGCCTCCGAGGCTGCGCCGGCGTCGGCCAATTCGCTGACCGGCGACCAGTCCACCAGCGCGTTGTGGGACAGCTTCATCCAGGCCTCCAACCAACCATATGCCGACTACGCCGAGACGGTGCGCGCGACGCGGACCGCGGCGGCGCTGGCGACCATTGCCGGACACTTGCAGGGCGTTCCCGGCCGCAAGGCGCTGATCTGGATTTCCGGCGGGTTCCCGATTCAACTTGGTTTGCAGAACAGCGTGGACAGCATGCCCCAGAGCAACCCCGGTGGCCGGCAGTCCGGCCGTGGGGCCGGGCAGGGCCGCCGGGGCGGCGGAAGAGGGAGCGGAGGCGCGGGTGGCGGCACGGGCGGGAGCGGCTCAGGCGCAGGAGGAAGTGGCGCGAGCACGCAGGCGAGTGCCGCGAGTCCGAATGGAGCGTCGGCGCAGTTGCCGGGCACCGGCTTGTCGTTTGAAAGTGACGTCGCGCGCGCGATCCGGGCCTTGAATGAAGCCGATGTGGCGGTCTATCCGGTGGACACGCGGGGCGTCCCGGTAGCCCCGGTTTTCCAGGCCGACCGCAGTTCGATCGGCAAGCGCAGCAAGCCACCCAAGGCCGTAGCACCGCCCGATTTCAACTACGAGACGCTGGAAACCCTGGCCGGAGAGACCGGCGGCCGGGCGTTCCACCAGATCAACGACCTGAGCTCGGCCATTCAGGAGGCGGCCAGCGACGCGCGGGTGAGTTATGCACTGGCTTTCGCGGTCCCGGCCGGCAGCCTCGATGGTTCGTATCATCATCTCGAGGTGAGCGTGGAGCGGCCGGACGTGAGGCTGCGCTACCGGCCCGGATATGTGGCCGCGCGGGACGCGGCCATGGCGCCGAGGCTGGCCGAGGCGATCTCGAATCCAGTGACGCTGGCCGGCGTCGGCTTCAGCGTGCATCTCGATCCGCTGGAGGGAGGCTACAGGGCAGCCGTGACCATAGATCCGCATAGCATCACGCTCGAACCGAAGGACGAGAAGTGGACTGGCGCGCTGGAGTTTCTGGTCGTGGTGGGCAAGGTGGAACAGATGACGACGATTCCGCTGCGCTTCAGCGAAGCCACGTTGCACCAGGTTCAGGAGCGGGGCCTGGTGCTGGGCGCGCGCGTGAAGACGCCGCCGGGAACAACGGGCTTCAGCATCGGGTTCCGCGACGTTCCGTCGGGCAGGGTGGGCACCCTGCACATTCCGTTATAGGGCCGAGGCGCTGCCGGGATAGCCGGATCGAGACGCCGGTCCAATCCGGGCAGTCGGCGCAACGGAGGCGACAGAGCGCCAGCGCCGTAGTTTCACGAAATCTGCAGCGACAATTCGCCGTGGCTCCAAGCCCGGTTGAGGGGATGGTCCGCCGGCGGCCGCTAATGGACGGTAAAGGTCAGCGCATTGGAGGCGTTGGCCCCGGGGTTGACGACGGTGACGCTCACGCTGGTCGCCGTGGCGATGTCGGAGGACGAGACCGACGCCGTGAGCTTGCCGGCGCTCACGAACGTCGTCGCCAGCGCCGTGGCGCCCCACTTGGCAACCGCCCCCGAGGCGAAGCCGCTGCCGTTGATGGTCAGGGTGAAACCCGCTGCGCCGTGCAGCGCCGAGTTGGGACTGAGGCTGGTAAGCGTCGCCGCCGGGGCCAGGATGGTGAATGTCGCCGCGGCCGAATAGACGCCCAGTTGCTCCACCGTAACGCCGACCGTGCCCGGAGTCGCGATCAGGCTGGCCGGGACCGTTGCCAGGAGCTGGCCGGAGCCGACAAACGTCGTCGCCAGCGCGGTGGTCCCCCAATAGATCGTCGCACCGGAGTGGAAGCCCGATCCGCCGACCTGCAAGATAAAGCCGGGTCCTCCCGCCAGCAGCGAGCTGGGCGTTAGAGTTATCGTGCCGAGCGGCGACGTGATGGTGAAGGTGACCGCGGCCGAAGTGGCGCCCAGAAGTTTCACGGTGACGCTGGCCGTGCCGGCCGTGGCGATATCGGGCGCCGGAACGGCCGCGGTGAGCGTAGTGGAACTCACGTAAGTGGTCGTCAGCGCCGTGCCGTTCCAGCGTACCTTCGCACTGGGGAGGAAGTTCGAGCCGGTGGCCGTCAGGGTGAAGGCTGGGCCGCCGGCGACTGCCGAACTGGGACTGATACTGATCAGCACGGGTTGGGGCTTGATGGTGAACGTCGCGCCGCCCGAGGTGCCGCCGCTGGTCATAACAGTGATGGTGGCCGAGCCCACACCCGCGATCAGGCTGGCCGGCACCGCGGCGGTGATCTGGGTGCCGCTTACGTAGGTGGTCGTCAGCGCCGTGGCGTTCCAATAGGCCACCGCTCCGGTGACGTAGTTGGTTCCATTAATCGTCAGGGTGAAGGCCGGGCCGGCCGCGGCGGCCGAGCTGGGGTTGAGGCTGGTGATGGTTGGCGGCGGGGGGATGATGGTGAAGGGTAACGCGTTCGACGCGACGCCATTCAGCTTGACCGTGACATTGACCGTGCCGGCGGTGAGCAGCTGGCTGGACGTAACCGCAGCCGTGAGATGGTTGGAGTCATTGTAGGTCGTCGTCAGCGCCGTGGCGCCCCAATAGACCGTCGCGCCAGAGAAGAAATTCGCGCCTGTGACCGTCATATTGAAGCCGGAGCCGTTCTCGTGCGCCGAATTCGGACTCAGCAACGAGATCGAGGGTGGAGGATAGATGGTGAACGTCACCGGGTCCGAAGTACCGGCCGAGTCCACGGTGACGCTGGCCGTGGTGGCCGTGGCGACATAGCTGGCCGGAATGGTCACGGTTAGCGTGCCGGGGCTGCTGGGCGTCGTCGTCAGCGGCGTGCCGTTCCACAGCACCACCGCTCCGGGGAAGAAATTCGTGCCCGTGACCGTCAGCGTAAAGCCCGCTTGTCCCGCCGTGGCCCAGCCAGGGCTCAATTCTGTAATGACCGGCGGCTCCGTATCCAGACGGAACGCAACGTCCGGAGCGCCGGACTGCTGGCCATAGCCGACCGCCTGCCCATAATCATTGATGTCGTAAGCCGCTATCAAGAACCAGCCGGAGTCGACGGGTAGCAGCGTGTTCAGATCGACCATGATGCCACTCGAGTAGAGGAAGGCGTCCGAGCCGCTCCCAGTGTCCGAGTAACCGACGATTTGTCCGGCAGCGTTGATGGCGACGGCCGTGCTGTTAGTCCCTCCCAGAGTGCCCAGGTCGGCCATGGGGCCGCCGGAAATGAGGAAGGCATGCGCGGCGCCGCCGGCCGTGTCCGCGGAACCGGCGATCTGTCCGGTGGCGTTGATGGCAATGGCAGCGCTGTTGGCGCCACCGAGGGTGCCCAGGTCGACCAGGCCATCGGCCGTGGTGTATGAGAAGGCATGCGTGTTGCCTCCGGATACCTCCGAGGAACCGACGATTTCACCGCTGTCGTTGATGCCGACGGCGGCGCTGTCCGCGCCTCCAAGCGTCCCCAGGTCGGTCATGCCGCCGGATTTCGTGTACGAGAAGGCATGCTCCGATCCGTCGACGAGGTACGAGTAACCGACGATCTGTCCGCTGCTGTTGATGCCATAGGCGAAGCTGTCTGGGCCGCCGAGGGTGCCCAGGTCAGTGAAGACGCCATTGGAATACAGAAAGGCGTGAAAGCCTTCGCCGTTCTTGGCCCAGGCGTAGCCGACGATCTGTCCTGCGCCGTTGATGGCGGTGGCCACGCCGTTCGGTCCCAGATTGCCCCCCAACAGGCCCAGGTCGACCATGCCGCCGAGCGTCGTGTAAGAGAAAATGTCATCGGAGCTGGCAATAGTGGAGGAATCGCCGACAATTTGTCCGCTATCGTTGATGGCGCGGGCATAACTGAAATAGCCGCCGAGCGTGCCGAGGCTGGTAATCGGGTCCGCCAGGGCCGGCGGAGCCCACACCAGCGCGGCCAGACAAGCGGCGATGGCCAGGGATCCCGGCGTCAGCATTCCGAGTATTCCGGAGCGACCGGCGGCCGGGCGGCAGGCGGAGTGCCGCGGCTCGGGGCCACATGGAGCGGCCGCGGACAGCGCGCCACTGCGAGGTGAATCAGATTCAATAGTTCGCACGGTTTCCCCCGTTATATCAATTGGCTGCAACAAGACTTAGGTGTCCAGTATATACTTCGGACACTCTGCTCGCCTTCAGATTTTACACCCTCATCCTCTTTATCGCGCGGAAACGGACTTTTACCAACACTAATTGTCGAATGATCATTAAAAAGCAGTTTCCGAGGCCCGGCGCAGTAGGGCGATCAGGGGATGGCGCGACCGCGGCCGGGCGTCTACGCGATACTGGGCTTGATCGGCGCGCCGACGGCCGCGAGGGGCCAGCGGCGCATCCCGGGGACGAACCCGCGGGGGGGATGAGAAACATGGCGAAGGAATATGACCTGACGCCCCAACGAGTACCGCACGTTCAGACGGCGCTGCGGTGTATACAGACCGCGATCCCGGCGCCGGGCTCGGTGGCGGCGCTGGAGGCGCTGGCGCGTTGGGAGCCGGTGGCGATGCGCGGCCAGCCGCCGATCGTGTGGGATCACGCCGATGGATTCCAGGTATACGACGCCTTCGGCAACTGCTGGATCGACTGGAGCTCGGGCGTGCTGATCACCAATGCCGGGCACGGCCGGGAGGAGATTCGGGACGCCATCAGAGACCAGGCCGCCAAGGGTCTGCTGACCACCTACTGCTTCCCCAGCCAGGAACGCGCGCAACTGGTGGAGCGGCTCGCCGGGCTGCTTCCCGAGCCGCTCAAGAAGGTGTTCCTGCTCACTACGGGTTCGGAAGCCGTGGAATGCGCCATCAAGCTGTGCCGCGCGTGGGGCGTGCGCCACGGCGGCCGGGCCAAAAACGTGATCGTCTCCTTCGAGAAGGGTTTTCACGGCCGCACGCTGGGCGCGCAGCAGGCGGGCGGAATCCCGGCGCTGAAGGAGTGGATCGTCAACCTCGACCCGGGCTTCGTGCAGGCGCCGTTTCCCGACGGCTTCTGGACTCAGGACATTTCCTTTGACCTGTTCGAGCGCAGCCTGAGGGAGGCGGGCGTCGAGCCGCGAAACGTCGCCGGCGTGTTGATGGAGACCTACCAGGGCGGCACGGCGGCGTTCGCGCCGGCGGCCTATGCGCGCAGCCTGCGGGAATGGTGCGAGCGGCATGGGGCGCTGCTGGTGTTGGACGAAGTGCAGGCCGGGTTTGGCCGCACCGGGACGCTGTGGGGGTTCGAACATTACGGCGTGGCGCCCGACCTGGCGTGCTTCGGCAAGGGCATCTCGAGTTCGCTGCCCATCTCGGCCGTGGCCGGGCGCGCGGAGTTGATGGATCAGTTTGGCCCGGGCAGCATGACCTCCACGCACAGCGGCAACCCGGTGTGCTGCGCGGCGGCGCTGGCATCGATCGAGCTCATCCTGCGGGAAAACCTGGTCGTGAAAAGCGCGCAATTGGGGGCCCTGCTGCACGCGCGCCTCAAGGAGATTCAGCAGCCGCATCCGGAAATTGGCGCGGTGCTAGGCAAGGGACTGGTGGCGGGGTTCATCTGCATCCATCCGGAGAACGGCGAGCCGGACGGCGAACTGGCGTGGGAGATCGTGCGGCGATCGATCGAAAAGGGCGTGCTGATGTTCAGCCCGGTGGGTTACAACGGTTCGACGGTAAAGATCGCGCCGCCGTTGTGCATCACCGAAGAGGCGCTGAGGGAGAGCCTGGAGGCCTTCGAAGAGGCCGTCAACGAAAGCCTGGCGCGGCCGGAGGCAGCGCGATGAACCCGCTCGAAGTGACAGTCGTGGGCGGGGGGATGATCACCCACGATCAGATCCTGCCGTCGCTGTACGAGCTGCAACGGCAAGGCGTGATCGGGCGGATCGCGGTGTGCGCGCTGGACGCCCGGCCGCTGCGCGAACTGGCGCGGTCGGAGCAGATCGCGCGCGCGTTTCCGGGCCAATCGTTCGTTCCGTTTCCGCCGCTGGAGGCAGACCCCGACGCGCCGCAACCGGACTTGTACGCACGAGTGATCGCCGGGATGCCGCCGCGCAACCTGGTGGTGGTGGCGCTGCCGGATCAACTGCATTGCGAGGCCATCATGACGGCGCTGGGCGCCGATCAGAACGTGCTGAGCGTGAAGCCGCTGGTGTTGAAGACGGCCGACGCGCAGGCGATCGAGCGCGCGGGCCGGGCACGCGGATTGCTGGTCGCGGCCGAGTATCACAAACGCTTCGACGACCGCAGCCTGATGGCCCGCCGGGCGTATCGCCAGGGATTGTTCGGCGAATTCCGGTTGGGGACGTGCTGTTTGCTCGAGAAGTGGTACTACCGCCATTCCAATTTTCAGAACTGGTGCACGGTGGAGCACTCCGACGCCTTCACCTATATCGGCTGCCACTACGTGGACCTGGTGCATTTCATCACCGGGCTGCTGCCGGTTTCCGTGTCGGTCTACGGTGTGCGCGACAAATATCCGAACGGGCGTGAAGGCTTCCTGTGGACCGACGCGCGGGTGATCTGGAATAACGGCGCCTGTCTGAATGTGCAGAACGCGCTGGGCTTCCCGGATGACGCTCCGGGCAGCAACACGCAGGGATTGACGATGTACTGCGCCGGCGCGAACCGGGGCGCGCTGATCGCACACTCCGACCAGTACCGCGGCCTTTCCTACTCCTACCTGCGGAGGCCGGGAGGGCCCGGATCGACCTTGTACGCCGAGCCCAGCCCGGACTATTTCCAGTACGTCGATCTGGGCGACGGCGGCTTGACGCCGGTGGGTTACGGCTACCGTTCGATCGAGCACATCGTGCGCGCCGTGGTGCGGCTGGAGCAAGAGCGCGACTCGGCAGAAAGCCGGCGCCAGGCGCTCACGGAGATCGACCAGGCCGGCATCATCGCCACGCCGGCCAACAGCAGCTACAACGAACGCGTGATTGAAGCCGCCCGCTGGTCGATCCTGAACGGCGCGCGCGAGTCGATCATCAAATACCCCGCATCATCCGTCGAGAGCGCTTCGTGAGGGACGCCATCGGCGCCACAATTCGCCCGGCCGGCGCGCGGCATCAGCGTCCACTGTTTCGCACAGTTTCGTAAAGCGCGACGATGTTCCCGGTCGGCGTGTTGGCCTGGATGTTATGGCATGGCGCCACGATATAGCCCTTGCAACGCGCGAACGCGGCGATATTCTCCTGCACTTCGCGACGCACGTCGGCGGGAGTGCCGAAGGGCAGCGTTTGCTGGTTATCGACGCCGCCGTGGAACACCACGCGGCTGCCGAAATCGCGGGCCAGCGCGGCGCGCTCCATGCCGCGGCAGCGCCATTGGATTGGGTTCAGCAGGTCGATGCCCATGTCGAGCAGATCGGGGATCAACGGGCGAATCGCGCCGTCGTCGTGGTGGAAGACGCGCACGCCGTGGCGATGCGCGAGGTCGATCACGCGGCTGAGCGTTGGGCGCAGAAAACGCCGGAATAGGGCGGGGCTGAGCAGCAGCGATTCCTGGGTGCCGAGGTCTTCGGCGACATAGACGAAGTCGAGCAGATCGCCGGCCTCCGTCAGGATGCGCTCGAACAGCGCCGCGTGAATCCAGTGGATGCGCTCCAGCGCCGCTTCGGCGATGGCGGGACGGTCCAGCAGATCGGTGAGCGCGCGCTCCATGCCGCGCATCCGGCTGTAGAGATAGAACGGCTCGTGGGAGCCGCACAGGATGGGGTAGTCTTTCCAGGCCAGCGCCTGCTGGCGAAGGCCGGTCAGGTCCCACTCCTCGGGATCCGGCCAGGCGAAGCGCTCGACGTCGGCCGGCGTCTCGGCCCACTCCAGCGGACCACTGGCGACTTCACAGTAGACGCCCGACCCGTATCCGATTTCGCGCGTCACGATGCCCCAGATACTAAACAGGGACTGCAGATGCCAGTCCGTTTCCACGGCCCGCGGATGGCGCGGCGCAAGGTGGATGCACTTGTCCACGCCCAAACATTTCCACAGCGCGCGGTCGTCGGGGCAATTCAGGTCGCGCCGCAGGCGGGCAGTCACTTCGGCCGTGGCCCAGTAATCGCACGGCGGTCGGTCAACGGCGTGGCCTTCGAGAACCGCCATCCAGCGTTCGCGAGGTGTCATTTCAGGCATCCTCATGATCATATCCACGACCGCGGCGGCGCGCGTCCCCGGAGGGCGTGGAACAGGACCAGAGGATTACCCTGCGGGGCCGAGCACGGCGCGGACTTTGGCCGCCAATGCGTCGGGACTGAACGGCTTGGCGATGAACGCAAGGCCCTGATCGAGTACGCCCTGGCGGGTGATCACATCGGAGGTGTAGCCCGAGGTGAACAACACCTTCAGCTTGGGATGCAACGCTTGCATGCGTTCGGCCAACTGCCGGCCGTTCATTCCCGGCAGAACCACGTCGGTCAGCAACAGCTGGATCGCGCCCGCATACTGTTGGGCAACCAGAATGGGGCTCTCCGCATCCGAGGCCAAGAGGACGCGATAGCCGTATCGCTGCAGCGCCGCATCGGCCAGCAACCGCACTGCCTTCTGATCCTCCACCACCAGGATCGTCTCGCCGCCGCCCTGGCTGGGGGTGCGGTTCGGGATCGCCTCGAAGAGGGGCGAGGCATCGATGCGCGGGAGAAACAGCTGGAACGACGTGCCAACGCCCGGTTCGCTCCACACATCGATCCATCCGCCGTTCTGCCGGATAATGCCGTAGACGGTGGACAATCCGAGCCCCGTCCCTTTGCCCGGCTCCTTGGTGGTGAAAAACGGCTCGAAGATGCGCTTGCGGATCGCGTCCTCCATTCCGTGTCCGGTGTCGGTCACGGTCATTAGAACGTACGGCCCCGGCATCGCTTCAGGGTGCATGGCGCGGCTATCGGTTGCGTCCAGATCGGCGTTCGCCGTCTCGATGTCGAGCTTCCCGCCGTGCGGCATGGCGTCGCGCGCGTTCACGGCCAGATTCATGATGACCTGATGAATCTGGTCGGGGTCGGCCATGACCTGCCCCAAACCGTCGCCCAGATGAGTGTCCAGCGCGACGTCCTCGCCGATCAGGCGCTGGAGCATCGGCGCGGAGTCGCGGATGGTCGCGTTCAGGTCCAGAACCCGTGGTTCGATCACCTGTTTGCGGCTGAAAGCCAGCAGTTGCTTGGTGAGGCTGCCGGCGCGCTGCCCGGCCTTCCTGATCGCCTCGGCATAGGAGCGCAACGGACCGGGCTCCTTCAACCGATCCAGCAGGAAATCGCTGTAGCCGTTGATCACGGTGAGCAGGTTATTGAAATCGTGCGCCACGCCGCCGGCGAGCTGGCCGATGCTCTCCAGTTTTTGAGCCTGCCGCAACTGATCCTCCAGTTGCCGCCACTCGGTCACGTCGCGCTTGATCGCCACGTATCCGGATATATTGCCCGACTCATCCCGGATTGGCGAGATCGTGGCATCCTCTTCGTAAAGCGAGCCATCTTTCTTCTTATTTGTCAGGCGTCCGGTCCAAACTTTTCCCTGGGTAATCGCGGCCCACAGCCGCTCATAGAACTCCCGGTCGTGTTTGCCGGATTTCAACACCCTCGGATTCTGTCCGATCGCCTCTTCCCTCGAGTAACCGGTAATTTTCTCGAAGGCGGGATTGCAGTATTGAATGGTCCCATCGAGAGCGGTGATGACGATTGTTTCGCCGGCTTGCTCGACGGCAGTGGCAAGACTTCTTATTGCTTCTTCACTCTTCCGGCGCTCTGAAATGTCCCGCACCGACGATATAACCGCTTTCGAGTTATCAAGGTGAACGAGACGGGCGTTCACTTCGATCGGAATTCGCCGGCCGTCCTTTGCTATGTTGGTGGTCTCAAATAGATCCTGGCCCTCGGCGAGAAGAATCTCTCTGATGGCTTTCATCTTGAATCTCTCTTCGGGGGCTGTAATATCATGCGGTCCAATTTGAAGCAGTTCCTCTCGTGTATAGCCCAGATAGCGGCAGGCATTGTCGTTCACTTCAACGAAGTGGCCGGGCGGTCCCCCCTCCCCGAACGTGTGAACGAAAACCGCGTCTGAAACGCTGTTGAACATGAGGCGGTAATGGGCCTCCGCCCTGACCAGAGATTCGTTTGCTCTTTGAAGCGCCACCTCCGCCCGCTTGCGTTGAGTGATGTCCCGGCTGATGACCAGAATGTGGCGCACCCTTCCACTGGCGTCCGAAAGCAATTTCGTCACGGTCTCCGTAGTTACGCGCGTCCCGTCTTTGTGCAGGAATGCGACTTCTTGCATTCGGATGCGCGCGCTCTCGTCGCCCGACTCCACGGCGGCGAGACGGCATTGCTGCTCGGCGACGATCTGCCGGTAAGTATCGGGCGGCATCGCCTGATCCATCGACTGCGCCAGAATCTCATCGGGCGCGAACCCTCTTAAGTACCGCACCGATGGACTGACGTAAACACACCGTTCCTTGGTCGGGTCCCACAGCCAGATCACGTCTGCGGCGTTTTCGGATACCAGCTTGTACAACTCTTCGACTTTCCTCTGTTGCGTGACGTCGAAGAAGATGGTGGCGAACAGATCGCCGCCCATCGGCGCGACAGAGATGATGAACTGCTTCTCCATCGGCGGGAAGTAAGTCTCCAGCAGAAGTGGCGTTGCAGTCTCGACGACAGCCGCATACTCCTTCAGATAGGGCGCCTCCGGGGTCCCATACACGTCGGTAGCCAGCCGGTTGACCACCTGCTCGCGCTTCATGCCCACGATCTCTTCGTAGCGTGGGTTCACTTCCAATAGAATGTAGTTTTCCGGAGCGCCTGCGGCACGGATCAGCCGATGCAGCGCAACCCCTTCGTTCATGGAGTTGAACAGCCACCGGTACTGCTGTTCCGAATGCCGCTTCTGCTGCTCGGCGGCCTTCCTGTCGCTGATGTCGACCAGGAAGCCTTCAATGCCGGTCACCCGGCCGCCGTCGAGTACCGGATTGGCGGAGAAGCTGTGGTAGCCAATCGTTCCATCCCGTCGCAATCGGGAGAATTCGCCGCTGCGGACCGGCTCGCCCAGCACGAGGGTCTCCACGATCTCTTGCGCCTGGGCTGATTGCTCTGGGGTCTGAACTGCCGAGAAGTGCAACCCGATGGCGTCCTCTTTGCGGATGAATCCGTGCATCCGCAGCCACGCCGGGTTTACGTCTTCGAAGCAGCCGTCCATTCCGATTCGGAAGTACCCGGCGTCGCTATTCTCTACGACTTTTTGAAACCTCTCGCTCTGCGCCTTCACCCGCGCCTCGGCTGCCTTTCGTTCCGTAATGTCCTTGCCGAACACCGAGATGCCCGTTGGCCGGCCATCGTACTGAATGGGATGGAAGGCCAACTCCAGCGTGCGGCCATCGAACAGGACATACTCGGCTCGAAATGGACCTCCCGATAACGCCTGATCGAACATCGGAGACCACAGCGCCGCGCGGTCTGGCGGCAGCCAATCCTCCGCCCGCATCCCAACCGAGGCCTGAAGCGCAATAGTGCTCTCGAGATTCTTCCGAAATGCCTGATTGAAGGTCAGCAGTCTGTAATCCAGGTCCACCGACCAAATCAGGTCTTCAGTACTCTCGATCAAGGCCGAAAGGTTGGCCGCGGCGTGCTGGGGCGTGTCCGCGCCGCTGCGCAGTCCGCTGATGTCTTCCTTCGTGATCCAGAAGCCCGTCACTTCTCCCGCCGCGCCGCGCAGCGTTGTAATAGCGTGTCTGACGGTGCAATCTCCTGCCTCTCGCCGGCAGACGGCCGGGCCGGTCCACGGTTGAGACGCCGGGGCGGAGCCCGCCAACTCCGCCAGAGGAAAGTCTCCTGCAGGTTGCCCGGCCAGTTCCTCCAAGCTGCGCCCTGAAAGTCGAGCGAATGCAGGATTCGCCCACGTGACGAATCCCTGGCTGTCGGTGATGGCAACTCCGAACGGGAGTGCTTCAGCGGCAGCGAGCACAGCGCTGGTCAGCATGGTGCCCCGATTGTACCCTTCTTCACGCGCAGGCATGCGAATGAACTGCTAGCTAATCAGTTCACCGCGCCCGGTGATCCTCTCCGCGCCCAGCGGTGCGAAACTCCCGATTTGTCTCGCATCCCGCGAAACACGATCTCAGGCGCGGCGCCTCAGTGGGACGGTTCGTTGCCGGGGCGGCGATCAGGTGGGCGCGCGGAACGGCTCTCGGAACGGCCAGCCGGACGGAAGGTCGCGAAGCCGAGGAGGACGAACCCAGCTGCGATGATGAATCGCAATGCAATGGACCAGGCGGGGGCATGGGCGATCCAGTTGCGGACGCCGAGCAGCGCAAAACCCAGCCCCGTGCAGGTGTACCACCATCCGAACATGCGCACCCGGCGGCGCTTGCCATCTTCGCCGGAGCCCCGCGGCATGTCTTCAGTATGACGCCGGAAAAGCCCCGCCTCCATGCGCCGGCAGTGCGGTGTCAAGGCGGTGCTTCAGAGCACTCTCTCAGACTAGTGGGAGGTCGGCCTGGAGGTCGCCGTTTTCAGGGCCTTCGACTTCGGCCTCCTGGACGCTGCAGGCCGCGGCGACGACGTCGCCGGGGTCGAGGGAGACGAGCTTGACGCCCTGGGCGGAGCGGCCGGTCTTGCGAATCCGGGCGGCTTCAATGCGGATGATCTGGCCATTGATGGTGATGACGACAACGTCAGTGTCTTCCTGCACCGCGAGCACGTTGACCACCGGGCCGGTGCGCTTGTTGACCTTCATATTGATGACGCCCTTGCCGGCACGGCTTTGCAGACGGTAGTGCGAGGCCGGGGTGCGCTTGCCCATGCCGTTTTCGGCGATGGAAAGGATCAGGCTGTCCTCGCTCACGACTTCCATGGCGACGATGGCGTCGTCGGGGGCGAGCCGCATGGACGCGACGCCGGCAGCGGGGCGGCCCATGGCGCGGACGTCCGATTCGGGGAACTTGATGGCCATGCCGTTGCGGGTGGCGATGAAGACCAGGTCGGAGCCGGTGCTGAGTTTGGCCGAGATCAGCTCGTCCGAGTCGGTCTTGAGGCCGATGGCGATGATGCCACGCGAAAGGGGATTGTCGAACTCGGCCAGTTCGCACTTCTTGATGACGCCCAGCTTGGTAGCCATGACGACGAACTGGTCGGGAGTGAACTCCTTGACGGGGAGGAAGGCCTTGATGGTCTCGTCCTCCTGGAGCGAGATGAGCTGGGAGATGTTCTTGCCCTTGCTGGCCGAGCCGGCGTCGGGGATGTTGTAGACCTTGAGCCAGTAGAGGCGGCCTTTATTGGTGAAGATCAGCAGGTAGGAGTGGGTCGAGGCGCTGAGCAGGTGCTCGACAACGTCCTCACTGCGGGTGGTCATGCCGATGCGGCCCTTGCCGCCGCGCGTCTGGCGGCGGTAGGTGTCCAGGGCGGTGCGCTTGAGGTAGCCGCCGCGCGTGACGGTGACGACGACGTCCTCCATCTTGATGAGATCTTCGATGTTGATCTCGCCCTCGTCGTCGACGATCTGGGTGCGGCGCGGGTCGCCGAAGTTCTTCTGAACTTCCTTGAGCTCGGCGACGATGATGGCGCGCAGCTTGGCGTCGCTCGTGAGGATTTCCAGATACCCGGCGATCATGCGCTCGATTTCCGCGAGTTCGTCGAGGATCTTCTGCTGCTCCATGCCGGTGAGGCGCTGCAGCTGCAGTTCGATGATGGCTTGGGCCTGGCGCTCGGTGAAATCGAAGCGGGAGACGGGCTGGCCGTTGTAATGGAGCGCCGGCGCCCATTTCGCGATGACGGCTTCGAGAGCGGAATTGCCGGGGAAGATGGTAAGGCCCATGAGAGCTTCGCGGGCTTCCTTGGGATTGTGGGAGGCGCGCACGGTTTCGATGAGGGCGTCGAGATTCTGGAGGGCCTTCTGGAAGCCGAGCAGGATGTGCTCGCGCTCACGGGCCTTGGCGAGTAGGAATTCGGTGCGGCGGCGGACGACTTCGACGCGATGGTCGATGAAGCGCCTGAGGCAGTCGACGAGGCCCATCTCGCGAGGCTGGCCGTTGACGATGGACAGCATGATGACCCCGAAGTTGACCTGCATCTGGGTCAGCTTATAGAGGTTGTTGAGGACGATTTCGGGCTGCTCGCCGCGCTTGAGTTCAATCACGACGCGCAGGCCGTCGCGGTCGCTTTCGTCGCGGATGTCGCTGATGCCGTCGATCTTCTTGTCGTTGACCAGCGCGGCGACCTGCTCGACCAGACGGGCCTTGTTGACCTGGTAGGGAATCTCGGTGATGACGATGGCTTCGCGGTCCTTGCCGAGCTTTTCGGTGGCTACTTTGGCGCGGATCTTGAGACTGCCGCGCCCGCGCGTGAAGTAATCGTAGATGCCCTGGCGGCCGAGCAGGATGCCGCCGGTGGGGAAATCGGGGCCGGGGACGAACTGGGTGATGATGCGCTCGAGGGAGAGCGAGGGGTTGTGGACGAGGGCGATGGCGGCGTTGAGGATCTCGGTGAGATTGTGCGGCGGGATGCGCGTGGCCATGCCGACGGCGATGCCTTCGCTGCCGTTGACCAGGAGGTTGGGGACGCGGGTGGGCAGGACCTCGGGCTCGCGCTCGCTGTCATCGTAGTTGGGGCGGAACTCGACGGTGTCCTTGTCGATATCCTCGAGCAGCATGGCGGCGATCTTGGAGAGCCGCGCCTCGGTGTACCGCATGGCCGCGGGCGGGTCGGCGTCAACCGAGCCGAAGTTGCCCTGGCCGTCGATCAGCGGGTAGCGCATGGAGAAATCCTGGGCCATGCGGACCAGGGCGTCATAGACGGCCGTGTCGCCGTGGGGGTGGTATTTGCCGAGGACTTCGCCGACGATCTTGGCGCACTTGCGGGTGGGGCGGTTGAAGGTCAGCCCCATCTCGCTCATCCCGAAAAGAATGCGGCGATGGACGGGCTTGAGGCCGTCGCGGGCGTCGGGCAGCGCGCGGCCGATGATCACCGACATGGAGTAGTCGAGATAGGAGCGGCGCATCTCCTCCTCGATGTTCACCGGGGAGATGTTGCGGCGGTCGCCGAGCGGAAGTTGGGCGCCTTCCGGGGGTGTGGGCGGGGGCCCCGGAGGGTTGTGCGGGTCTTGGGGAATCGACATCGATGCCTGTTTATGATTTTAACAAATCCGGCCTCCTGAAGGCCATTCGATGCAGGGCTTTTCTCCTTTGGCATCAGTAGGTTTCGCGTTATCATGAGGTTAGCCGCATGCTGTCCGTCGTCATTCCGATCCACAACGAAGAGCGGGCCATTTTGGCACTGTACGACCGTCTGACGGCGGTGCTGGGGCAGCTCGGCCAAAGCTACGAAATCATCTTCGTGGACGACGCCTCGAGCGACCGCAGCTTCGAGCTGCTGGCCAACCTGGTGGAGACCGACCGGCGGCTGAAGGTGATCCGGCTGCGGCGCAATTTCGGGCAGACGGCGGCGCTTTCGGCGGGCTTTGACGAGGCGCGCGGAGAGATCATCGTGGCCATGGACGGAGACCTGCAGCACGACCCGGCGGACCTGCCGGCGCTGGTGCACAAGGTCGAGGAAGGCTACGACATCGCCAGCGGGTGGCGCAAGGAGCGGCGCGACAATCCGGTGCTGCGGAAGATCCCGTCGCGCATCGCCAACTGGATGATGGCGCAGGCGTCGAGCGTCGAGTTGCACGATTTCGGGACGACGTTCAAGGCGTACCGGGCGGAGATCCTGAAAGAGGTCAACCTGTACGGCGAGCTGCACCGCTTCATCCCGGCGCTGGCGAGCTATTACGGCGCGACCATCGCCGAGGTGCCGATCGCGAACCCGCCGCGCGAGGGTGGGGCGTCGCACTACGGGATCGGGCGGACGTTCAACGTCTTCTTCGACATTCTGACGATCCGTTTCCTGCTGCGCTACCTGACGCGGCCAATGCATTTCTTCGGGCGCATCGGGCTGCTCAGCTCGGCGGCGGGCATGGGGATTCTGGTATTCCTGCTGGTGGAAAAGATCC
Organism: Bryobacteraceae bacterium; assembly: GCA_052145115.1. GTDB lineage: Bacteria > Acidobacteriota > Terriglobia > Bryobacterales > Bryobacteraceae > CAIVVT01. The sequence continues at coordinate 38,498 of JBKQPG010000023.1, read as the reverse complement.
TCGGCCAGGACATCATCGCGGAGCACGGCCCGCTGCTGTTCGCGGGCGGCATCCTGCTGGGACTGGGGATGCTGATGTTCACCACGGGGCTGCTGGGCGAGGTGATGATGCGCACGTATTTCGAGAGCCAGGGGCGGCGCATCTACGCCGTACGGCAAGTGCTGAGCAGGCAGGAGACGGGCGTGGGCGAGGGCCAGCGGTAGGCACCGTCATCGGGCCGGAGAAGTAATCCAGCGGTACGTCAATGACGATGAGCGCGCGTATAGGTGTCTGCTCTATACCCGCATTCTATGATTGAGTCAAATCTCAATCCATGGCGGGGCGCGCGGCAGCCTTGCGCCACCACTGCTCGAAGAGGCTCTGCATGGCCTCGCCCATGCCGGTATGGTCGAAGACGATGGAGGTCCAGGTGGGGCGCGTGATGACCGGATCGAGCAGGGCGATGAGGCCCTGAGCGCCGTCGAAGGTGGCCATTTTCATCGGCAGGTTGGAGATGAACCGCACCTGCACGTCGAAGGAGGCATACTCCACCAGGCGCTGCTGGTGAACCTGGTCGAGGGCTTCGGGCTCGAGCAGAATCCGGCAGGCGACGCCGCGCCCGGCGGCCTGTTTGACGAGCTGCTCATCGAGCGGATCGACGGCGTAGGGCGGACGGGAGAACTCGAGGAATTCGCGCTCGACGGCGCCGAGCATCGAGCGGTAATGCACGGCGATCTGCGCGGGATCGCTGACAATGCGGAGATAGTCGAGCGTGCCGCGCCCGACCTGGCCTTCGGCGTAGGCGCTGCGCAGCTCGTGCACGAGGGTCTGGGCATGGCGCTTCTGCTCATTGAGCAGGCGCTCCTGATCCTCCTTCTGGCGCTGCAGATAGGCGGGGATGGCGAGCGCCGGCTCGACGGCGCTAAAAAGCTTGGTTTTCTCCTGGACGACCTGGGCGAAGCCTTTCTCCACCAGGCTGTCGAGGACCTCATAAATCTTCTGGCGCGGGACCTGCGCGCGGGCGGCGAGTTCCAGGGCCTTGAAACGCGGATGGCCGACCAGAACGAGATACGACCGCGCCTCGTAGGCGTTCAGGCCGATCTGCTGCAGACGGCGCCAGAATTTTTCGTACTCGATATCCGGCAGATCCCCGATGGTATGCATCTTGAGTCCACGGGCACTCTATCACAGGCAATTCGGGGGTGGAACGGGTCCAGCGTTGGGCAAGCGTTGGCCCGCCTGGTGAAAGCCCGGCCGCACCGAGGATGCGGCCAGCGGGAATTGCCGCCCGCGGGTGCGGTTTTACTGCAACTGAATCGTTCTGCCCGTCCGGGCGGATTCCCGCGCCGCGCACAGAATCTCGGTGACGATCATGTTGTTTTCCAATGACGAGAGCCCGCCTGGCTTGATCCGGCCACGCGTCACCGCCACCAGATAAGATATTGAATTCTGCTCGTCCGCCGGCAGCGCCCCCGGCGTCAGCGTTTCTTCCTTCTGCCCCGGCAATCGCACCCGCAGTTCGTTCCCGCCGATGGCAATAGCATAGGCGTGCTCCGCGTACACCTCGAAATCCTTCCGCCCGAACGGCCAGTTCCACGAGCCCTGGATGATCCCCTGCGCCTGCGGGTACTGCAGCAGCACCGTCGCCTCGTCGTCTACACGGGGATAAACCTGCGGCTTATTGTGCGCCGTCAGCGCGGTCACCGCCGTGGGCCGCTGGTTATCCATCATCCACGTCATCAGGTTCGCTCCGTAGCAGCCGAAGTCGAACAGGGCCCCCGCGCCGTTCTTCAACGGATCCGTCAACCAGGCGAAGAACTCCGGCCCCACCCCGATCTCCCGCGGCCCCTCGTGCCCGTCCATGGCGACCATTTTGCGGATCTCGCCGCCCGCTCTCTGCCGCTTCAACAGCTCCCACATCGTCGCGTGGCTGTTGTACCACGTCGTCTCGTAATTCACGATCACCGCGATGCCATTGCGCTCGGCCGCGCGCTGGATTCCCCGCGCCTGCTCCATGTTCACCGCCAGCGGCTTCTCCATCATCACCGGGATGTGACGCGGCGCTGCCGCCGCGACGACCATGGCATGGTCGAAGGTGGAAGTGAATGCCGCGACGGCCTCCGGTTTCACCTGGTCCAGCATCCGCGCCAGATCCGTGTAGAACAGCTCCCCGGCCAGGCCGAACTTCGCGGCGTATTTGTGATGCAGCGACGTGTCCGGGTCGTAGACCCCCGCCAGTTCGATATCGCGGCGCGATTTCAGCGCGCGCAGGAAACCGTCCACGTGGCCGTGCTGGAGCCCCACCACCGCCAGCCGCAACGGCTGCGCCGGAGTGGAGCGCGCCGGCCGCGAAGCCGCAGTGGCCGGAGCGCCGGCCATGGAAAGCATGAGGAATAGTAACGCGAATCGTTTCATCTTCGACCGCCAATCTATCAAATCCCATCGCCGCGACAGACCTCAGCGGCCCGCGCCACCGGATATCCCGGCGTGAATGCGCGGCATAGAATTGTAACGTGACGCTCACCATGGCCGCCCTGCTGGTCGCTGCGATCGCGACGGGGCCGGAGATCGGGACGAAGATCCCGGAGTTTTCGCTGCCCGATCAGACCGGCCAGAGCCGCACGTTGGCGTCGCTCCGCGGGCCACAGGGGCTGGTGCTGGTGTTCTACCGCTCGGCCGACTGGTGACCGTTCTGCAAAGCGCAGCTCGTGGAGCTGCAGGCGCATCAGGAGGAATTCAGGAAGCGCGGGCTGAACGTGGCGGCGATCAGCTACGACAGCGTGGCGGTGCTCAAGGACTTCGCGGCGCGGCGCGGGATCACGTTCCCGCTGCTCTCGGACGAAGACTCGAAGGTCATCCGCGCTTTCGGCCTTCTCAACGAGATTGCACCCCAGGATTCCTTCGTCTATGGCGTGCCAAACCCCGGCACGTACGTATTGGATGCCGCGGGCGTAGTGACGACGAAGTACTTCGAGGAAGACTACCACGAGCGCGTCACCGCGTCCGACATTCTGGCGCGGCAGTTTGGCGCCAATCCAGCCGCCGGACCGGGCGTGCGGGAGACGAGGCACCTGCGGCTGAGCGCAGCCAGCAGCGCGACGATGGCGCGGGGCGGGCAGAAGATCGCGCTGGTCCTGAACATCGAGCTGAAGCCGGGGATGCACGTCTACGCGCCGGGCGTGCGGGGCTATAAACCGGTGGCCTGGGAGATGCTGACCACCGAAAGCGAAGCCCCAGCCGCCGGCAAAACGGCGGGCGAGGCGCGCTTGCCGGGGCGGCTGTTTACCGAGGTTGCCTGGCCAGCCCCGAAGATGCTGCATCTGAAGGCCATCGGCGAGACCGTCCCGGTGTACGAGAAGAAGCTGCGGCTGGTGCGCGAGGTCACAGTGCCGAGCGACAAGCTGCTGCGCGAGGTCACTTCGCAGTCGGGGGTATTGAGGCTCGAAGGCGTGTTCCGGTATCAGGCCTGCGACGCGAAAACGTGCTACAACCCGGTGGCGCTGCCGCTGGTGTTTTCCATACAAATTATGAATCACGATACCGAGCGTGTTCCGGTGGAATTGCGGCGGCAGGCGCGTAAGCAGTAATGCGTTCCCGCAGTGAGCCGGGCGCGAATTACAGACTCACGGAGTCCACACGCAGGGAATCGAAACGAGTCGTGCCGAGGTTCCGATCCGCAGCCAGCTTCAGGTAGACGAGTTGGCGTTCGTCCAGACCCCACCAGGCCTGCGCGGCGTAGGCGTCCACGGCGACGGGGTCGGTGCTGGCGATCACCGTTTTCTTGAGAGACACGTCGTTCAGGCTGCCGCCGGTCGGGCCATTGCGAATCAGCACCCGGTAAGCGTCCAGGACGGTCAGAGTGGGGCGGAGGAAAGCCAGCAGGTCGGCCAGGCTTTCGTGGATGCGCTGATGGAGCCGCTGGCGCTGGCCGCCGAGAATGCCATACCAGTTTTTCACGCCCAGCGTGGCGCCGGTCAGGCTGTGGTGCTTCGCGATGGGCACGTTGATCACTTTGTCGGCGGTCAGGAACGGCTCGAGCACCGGCCAGACGCCCAGGACCTCGCCGCGCAGATCGACGTCGCGGAACAGACGCGCTTCGGGCAGAACGAGCTCCGCGCCGGCGGAGCTCGCAGCCGCCGCGATGCCGCTGCGTTCAAAGGTGCTGCGGGCATCGTTGACCGGTGCGTCGGCGACGATCACCTTGCGAGCTCCGGCTTCCAGACATAGCCGGACGAGGGCGGCGACGACCTCCGGGTTGGTGTTGGCGGCCTGTTCCGGAGTGCGGTCCCACGCCGCGTTGGGCTTGACGACGACGACGTCTCCAGGCGCGATGAAGCGCCGCATGCCGCCCAGGCGCTCAACGGCCAGACGAACCAGCGCCGCCGGATCGTCGCCCTGCGCCACCACCATGGAGGGCCGCTGAGCGTCAGGCGCCACGGACAGATTGCGCTGCGCCACGGCCAGCGCGGCCTCCTGGGGACGGCGGCTGCGCCAGCTCAGCCACACTCCGGCTGCCGTGGCGGAGGCGCCCACGCCGCCGGCGCGCAGGAGCCGCAGGAGGGCGTCGCGGCGTCGAAGCGGAGACGAATCGGGGCCCATACAGCAGGGGGCGTTTGACTCGCGCCCGTTACCAGTCTAATCGTGTTGATGTGAGGCCATCGCTGGTTCTGATCGGATTCACGGCCGTCGTGGCGCAGATTGTGTTGATGCGCGAACTGATAGTCGTCTCCTCGGGCAATGAAATCGCGCTCGGTCTGATGCTGGCGGCGTGGCTGCTGTGGACGGCCCTGGGCAGCCTGCTGGCGCCGCGCAACACCGATGCGGGCCGACAGATGGCGGTGCTGCAGATGCTGATTGCGGCCGTGCTGCCGCTGTCGATTGCCGCGGTGCGTTGGAGTCGCCTGGCGTTCCATGCCATGCCCGGCGAAATCCTCGGGCCGGGCGCGGTACTGCTGACCGCGCTTTCCACGCTGAGCGTCATTTGTGTTCTGTGTGGTGCACTCTTTTCAAGCGGCGTGCGCTGCTACGCGTCCTCCACGGCACAGACGACGGCACAGGCCGCCGGATCGGTGTACCTCATGGAAACGCTTGGGGCGGGCCTGGGAGGCGTCTCGGCGGCGCTCATTTTCTTGGGGCCGGCGAGTTCAATGCAAGTGGCATTCCTGGTGGCCTGGCTCAATCTGATAGCAGCGGGAACGCTCTTGAGGCCGGGCTGGTTCCGGCGGCCTGCGGTGGCGGCCGGGCTGGTGCTGCTTCCTCTGGCGGCCTACCCCGCGTTCTCTGCCCTGGAGACCAGATCGCTCGAACGGCTGTGGCAAGGCTTCCAGGTGGTGGCGGCGCGCAATTCGCGCTACGGCAATCTGGTGGTGGTGAAAACGGAAGAGACGCAGACGCTGTACGAAAACGGGCTGCCCTCGTTCAATGTCCCCGATGCGGCCGCGGCCGAGGAGGCGGTGCACTACGCGCTGCTCGAGCATCCGGCACCGCGCAACCTGCTGTTGATCGGCGGCGGCCTTAACGGGTCGCTGATGCAGGCGTTCCAGCATCCCACGCTGCAGAGCGCCGACTACGTGGAGCTCGACCCGGCCATTCTGGAACTCGCGCGCAAGCACTTTCCCGAGCAGTGGCGCCTGATCGCCGCGGACGCGCGGATTCACATTCACCCGATTGACGGCCGGCTGTTTGTGAAAAAGAGCGGCACGATGTACGACGTGATCATCGTGAACCTGGCCGACCCGCAAACCGCGCAGTTGAACCGCTTTTACACCGAGGAGTTCTTCCGCGAGGCCGCGGGCCGGCTCAATGCCGGGGGCGTGCTGTCGTTCCAGTTGACGGCCGCCGAAGACTACATCAGCCCGGAGCTGGCGGCCTTCCTGCGCTGTATCCAAGCGACTCTCGGCGAGGTTTTCCCCGCGGTTGTGGCGATGCCCGGGCCAAGCGTTCACTTTTTTGCCGCGCAGACACAAGGCGCGCTCACGCTGGACCCGCAGCAGCTGATCGCGCGTCTGCAGGCGCGGCATCTGCGGACGCAGTATGTGCGCGAGTACTTTCTGCCCTTCCGGTTGAGCGCCGACCGGCGGGCCGACCTCGAAGCGCAGCTCCAGGCACGGCCGGGCACGCCGATTAACCACGACTTCGCGCCCATCGCCTATTTTTTCGATGTGGCGCTGTGGGGCTCGCGCTTTCGCTCCATTTACCTGCGTCTGTTCCAGGCCGCGGCGGGGACCAGCTTCCGCTGGCTGGCCATCGTGACGTTCCTTCTATCGGCGGTACTGGCCGCAGCGGGGTATCTGCGCCGGGCCGTGGCGGGGACGTGCGTCGCCAGCATGGGCTTCACGATGATTGGGCTGGAAATCCTGCTGTTGCTGGGATTCCAGGCCGTCTACGGCTACGTGTACCAACAACTGGCGCTGGTGACGGCGAGTTTCATGGCCGGCATGGCGCTGGGAAGCTGGTTGGCGCTGCGAGCACGGCGCGGCCCGGGCCTGGCGGCGCTGCAGTGCCTGGCGGCGGTGGCGCCGATCCTGATTTGCCTCGGCATGCCGCTCACCCCGCCGATCCTGTTCACTCTGTTGGCGGTGCTTTGCGGGGCGCTGGGCGGGTATCAGTTTCCAGTGGCGAGCCGCATTTCGGCGGCCGGCGCGCCGGGCATGCTGTATGCCCTCGACCTGGCAGGAGCGTGCATCGGCGCGATTCTGTTCAGCGCGTGGCTGATCCCGGTGTTCGGCTTCGAACGCACGGCGCTGCTGATGGCGCTCGCCGGTCTGCCGCCGGCTATTGCCGCGCGTGCTCGCCGAAGACCAGCGCCGTGAAGGCGAAAATGTCGGAGGCCGGATCGCGCCATGCATCTGTGGGCAGTCCGGCCTTGCGGCAGAGCTGCTCCAGGAATGTCTTGCGGTCCCAGTGCTCGTCCGAGGCGACCTGCGGCAGCAGCAGCCCTTCTTTGTCGCCCTTAACGATCAGAAGCCCGTCCGTGCCGATTTCGATCTGCCTGGTATCGCGCAGATGGTGCAGCGGAGACAGGACCGAGATCTCGTACTCCAACTGGCCCAACTCCTGCGGCGACACCGGAGAGAAACGCGGATCCTGCATGGCCGCATATGCCGCGACGTCGCGCACGACCAGCGGCAAGGGCTTGATGGGCGACGTGTAGCCGATGCAGCCGCGCAGATCGCCGTGCTCTCGCAGTGTGACGAATGCACCCCGCTCCTGCGTGAGCGAGCTCGAACCCTCCACCGTATAGTCGTAGAGCTTGTGCTCTTTCACCGCGGCTTCCACGCTGCGGTGCGCCAGGCTGAGCAGCTCCGCTTTCTCCTGGCCGTTCAAGCTGAACTCGGGGCGCGCGGCGGCCGCCCCGCCGGGCGCCTTATAGATGGCCACCGCGCCGTAGCCCACCACGCGGGTCTTGTCGCCATTGACATCGCCCGAGTTGGCGTACTTGAGAACCGTCGCCTTGTTGGCGCCGAGCCGTTCGGCTGCAATCATGGCGGCCACGATGGGCGCGCCGCCGCAGGCCTCCCAGATGTTGCGCTCGAAGTTATGCGAAAGGCTCAAGTAGTCCCACTCCTCGATGGCCCGCAGCGTTTTGTGGTCCACATTCACCGCGTATTCGTAGGGATGATAGTGCGACAGGTCCGAGCTGGCCAGGATGAGCGTCTCCGGTCCGGTGATGAGCCTGGCGACGGCGACGCCCAGGTCGCGACTGGCCCCATAGTCCTGGCGGCCCATCACGACGGGCACCAGTTCGAACTGGCCCAGCAGGCGCTGCAAGAACGGCAACTGATCCTCGAGCGCATGCTCGCGCTTGTCCGGCGTGACGGTGTGCCCATGGCCCGACAAGCGGATGGAGCCCCCCGCGGAGGCCAGTTTCGCCACGAACGCCCGATCGACGGGGACCGTGCCGAGCGGCGTCTTATAGGCGCTACCGTCAAACACCGATGTGAAGTCGAAGGCGTCGTAGTGCGAGGGCGCGATCACGACCACGCGCGAAATCTTGCGGCCCTTGAGCAGCGCGTAGGAATACGCCGCGACCTGCCCCGAATAAGGATAGCCGGCGTGCGGCGAAACCAGCGCTATGACGTCTTGAATCTGCGGCGGCTGCGCCTTGGCGATGAATCCGTCGACCATCGCGGCCAGCTCCTTGGGGTCGCCGGGATAAAACGCGCCGGCGACCGCCGGCTCGCGCACACCCTGCGGGCGGGCGCACGACAGCGCGCCAAACAGTAATGCCGCAACCAGCAGAACACGCTTCATATCAGGCTCCCCACACGCCCGGGATGGGCTGATGGCAGTATTCGCATTTGCCATGGCGGATGTGATCGCTGTTGATCGAGAACCCTTCGCGCTCGATCACTGTCTTCCTGCATTTTGGGCAAACCGTGTTTTCGCCGGGATGGCCCGGCACGTTGCCCACGTAGACGAAGTGCAGCCCCTCGGCGTCGGCGATGGCCTTGGCGCGATCCAGCGTCGAGACGGGCGTCGGGGGCAGATTCTTCAGCAGGTATTCGGGATGGAACCGGGTGAAGTGCAGCGGGACGTCCGGCCCCAACTCGGTCTTGACCCAGGCGGACACTGCGCGGAACTCGCTCTCCGAATCGTTCAACGTCGGGATCACGAGATAGACAATCTCGGTCCACATGCCGAGCTTCTTCATCGTCACCAGGCCGTCGAGCACGAACTTCAATTCGCCGTGCACGACGTCGGCGTAGAACTGTTGCGAGAAGCCCTTCAGATCGACTTTGATCGCGTCGACGTGCTTGCAAAGCTCCTTGAGCGGATCGGTCTGGATGTAGCCGCCGGTGACGACGACGCTCTTCACGCCGGCCGCGCGCGCCGCCTGCGCCACGTCGGCCATGTACTCGTAGAAGATCACCGGCTCGCTGTAAGTGTAGGCGATGACTGGCGAGCCGGATTCCTTGGCCTGGCGAACGACCTCGCCGGGAGGCCAGTAAGCGCTGCGCACCTGCTCCGGCCGCGACTGAGAAATGTCCCAGTTCTGGCACATCTTGCAGTTCACGTTGCAGCCGGCCGTGGCGATGGAGAAGGCCAGCGAGCCGGGGTGAAAGTGGAACAGCGGCTTTTTCTCGATGGGATCGACATGCGCCGCGCAGACGCGCGAATGAACCAGCGAGTGATAGACACCGCCGCGGTTTTCACGCACGCCGCAATAGCCCCGCTCGCGGTCGTCGATCACGCATTCGCGCGGGCACAGCTTGCACTTGATTTTCTTGAAGGGCTGCTTCTCGTAGAACTTGGCCTCGACGACGAACTTGGCGTCGGGATCGCCCGCGGCCAGCGCCCCGCCCGCCAGGCAGGGCAGAGCAGCGATCTGAAGGAACTCGCGGCGCTGCATGTCACACCTCCACGCGGCGGATGAAGCGCACGTCGTTGGTGCCCAGGCGGTGCTGGGCATCGGCCGCGGTGGCGATGTAGTTCGGCGCGCGCTTGACCGCCTGCAGGCTCTTGAAGCCCATCTCCTTGCGTTTGGCCTCAATGATCTGCCAGCCGACTGTGTCCAGGGCCACGGGATCGGTGGCGACGAAAACTCCGTTGAACGGCCACGACCACTGCGGCATGTAGGATGGGCCGCCTTCGTACTGGGCCGTCAGCGCGTCGCAAATCGTCAGCCGAACCTTCTGCCGGACGGCGGGCAGAGCGTAGACGTCCGCGACGTAAGGATCGCCGGCGTTCAGGTGGTACTTGTTCGGATTGTGGATGGCGCCGAACATGTTCTTCAACGCCATGGTCACGCCGACGATGCCGTGGTCCTTCAGAACCGGCAAATTGATGACCACATGGCACTGGCGCGTGAGGGTCAGGGAGAGCAGGCTGCCGGCGCTGCCGAACATGGCGAGGTCGTCCTCGTAGCCCGCCGAATCGTTGCCGATGAAGCGGACTTTGTCGCGCCGCACTCCCACGGGGAAACCGGCGCTTTCGAGATCGGAGTTCAAGCGGTCCCAGATGACGATGTCCGGGCCGCGGATGCCGGCCTGCTGGAGCCGCTCGATGACCGCTTCGACCAACACTGTGCGGGTCGAGGCGCCGCGTCCGGCCAGGCAATTCACCTTCAAGCCCACCGTTTCCCCCGGCCGGGCGATCAGCTTCCAGGCCTCCAGCGGGTTATCGCGGCCGAAGAACGACTGGACGGCCCGGTCCAGGAGCTTTTCGACACGCGCCTCATCGGGACCGTGCAGCGACGGATCACGCGCAATCACGACCCTGGACGGCTCCGCCGGGGCCAGCGCCGCCGCCATGGAGGCGCCCAGGAACTCCCGCCTGTCCATTCTAGACATAGAGGTCCGATTACGCCTTACTTATAGCACGATTGGAGCGCGGCTTCCATAGCTCCGGCCAGATCCAGCAGGGTGTCGCCGACGTCCTGATAGGCCGTCAGCCGTACGAAGCAGCGGCCCTGCCAGAAGGTCACGCTTGGGCCGTAGGTGCGGCCGCCGGAACCGATCTTGGCCGGACGGCTGCCCGCGGCCGACTCGGATTCGAACAGCGCCTGCGCCTGGGCGGCGGCGGCCAGGAGGTGCACATCCGCCACCGCGTCGGCGCCGCCCGGTTGCCGATACGGAGCCGTGAACGTCTGCTGCACGCCGGCGTGCAGATAGCGCTCGGCGTCGCCGTCCACGTATTTCCACAAATCGGCCGCGGCAAAGACCCGCGTCTCTCCGGTCTTGCGCCACAGGCCCGAGGCGCTCGTCGGCGGCAGCAGCGCCGCAGGCTTTTCGGCGGCTCGCTGGAGCAGCATCTGGTTGGTCTTCGACCGGCTTTCCCCCACACTGCTCACGGTAACCGCCGGTTGGTCCTTCACGGGACAGGTGTGCTCGCAGGCCCCGCAGCCGACGCACAGCGCGGGATCGACGTAAGGCTGCCGGACACGCCGGGTTGCTCCTGCGCGATCAACCACATCGGCCGGCCGGAGATAGATTGCCTTGGGCGTGGTCGGGCACCACTCCTCGCAGACAATGCACTCCGTGGCCATGGCCCACGGCAGGCAGCGCCCGCGATCGTAGAACGCGGTGCCCAGGCGGATCGGGCTGGCGCTGGCTCCGCCGGTCCAACCCTTCTCTTTCAGAGTGAATTCCCAGATGGCGCCTGTCGGGCAGACCTGGCCGCACAGCACGCAGCCCGGCTCGCAGTAGCCGATGCGCGAAACCAGCACCGGCGTCCACAGACCCTCCGCGCCGGCCTCCGCGAAGCTGGGGTGCAAGGCGTGGTTGGGGCAGACCTTCATGCACTCCGCGCAGCGGATGCAGCGCTCCAGAAAGTTGAACTCATCCAGCGCCCCGGGAGGGCGGATGCGGGCCCGGCTCTGCTCCACGGCCAGGCCGGGCGTGCTGCGGAACAAGGGCAGCAGCACCGCGCCGGCCGCCAGGCTGGTCAGGACGCGGCGCCGCTCCAGGTCCGGCCCCTCGCGGGTCGTTTTGGTCGCGGGGAAGAAACGGAAAGCGAGCCCGCTCTCTGGACATTCGGCCACGCAGTTCATGCACAGGTGGCACTCCGCCTGGCGCCAGCGGAGGCCGGGGATCGGATCGTCGCCGCCCTGGCAATTGAGCTGGCAGCGATTGCAGTCCGTGCACTGGCTCTCGCGTTTTTCCAAACCCAGGATCGACCAGCGCGAGGCCACTCCCAACAACGCGCCCAGCGGGCACAGCGCCCGGCACCAGAAGCGCGTGTAGCGCAGGTTCAGGATGAGAATGGCGGCGAAAATCAGCCCGATCAACACTCCCTGCCGGAAGTAGGGCTGGCTGAAGTTCAGCAGCGTGTCCTTGAGGAAGAAATGCAGCGCCGCGCCGACGTACCACGACGCTTTCCAGCCGGTCCGCGACAGCGCATCCACAGTCGAGTTGACGGCGTAGTTCGCGGCCGGCAGCACGGCCATGGCCAGGGACCGGACCAGCAATGAAATGGGGTCCAGCAGTCCGTAAAGCCCCGAGCCGAGCAGCGCCGCCACCAGCAGCGCGCCGAGCAGGTAATATTTCAATTCCTGCCAACGGTGGTAACGGTTCGACTCGATGCGCCTGGCCCCCAGCTTGCTTTTCGACCGGAAGCCGCTGATCCAGTGATGGACCGTGCCCAGCGGGCAGATCCAGCCGCAGAAGAAGCGGCCCAGAAACAGAGTCGGGATGAGGATGGCCAGGGACCACAGCAGGCCGCGGTACAGCGCGTGGCTGGCCAGAGCGCTGCCCAGCGCGATCAGCGGGTCCAGCTCCAGGAACCAGCGGACCGGATAAGGGAGATGCGGATCGCCCTGGAGGGTGTGAAACGAGCCGCGAAACTCGGTCTGCAAGAGCAGGCACAGGAACAGCGCCAGAAAGACGATCTGCGAAATCCGGCGAACCTTGGCCAGTTTCACCCGATCAGCAGTCTATCATCGAGCGGCCCAGGCGAGGCCCAGACCGGCCACGGCGTATGTTCCGTCCGGGCTATCGCGACGCAGGCGGGCGTCAGGCCTGCCCGGCGGCCGCCGGCTCGGTGCCTGAGCTGGAGGAGGGTTGCATCAACAGCCGGATCTGTTCCGCCAGTTCGGTGATGTTGACGGGCTTGGCGACGTGCGCATCCATGCCGGCGGCGAAGCAGTTCTCCTTGTCCCGGTTCATCGCATGGGCGGTCATCGCAATGATGGGGAGATGATGGCCGGACTCCTTTTCCCACGCGCGGATCGCCCTGGTCGCCTGATAGCCGTCCATCTCAGGCATTTGCAGGTCCATCAGGACGAGGTCGAAATTCCGCTTCTTGACCTCCTCGAACGCCGCCCGCCCGTCGCCCGCGACGACGACGAAGTGCCCCAGTTTCTCAAGCAGTTTGACGCCGATCAACTGGTTGATCTTATTGTCCTCCGCCAACAGGACGTGCAAGCCGCCCGAATCGACAGGCGGGGCGGCCTGTTGCGGCTGGGGCACCGTCTTTTCCGGCGCGCGTTGAGTGAGCACCCGCAGAACCGCGGCGTGCAGGTCCCGCTCATTGACGGGCTTGGGGAGGCAGACGCCGATCCCCAGACGCAGGCACCGATTCCGGTCGTCGGCCAGAACCCCGGACGACAGCATGAGAATCGGCAGGCCCCCCAGGGCGGGCGTCGAGCGTATGCGATGGGCTAGCGCAAAACCGTCTTCCAGCCGCATGTGGCACTCCGCGACCACCAGGTCGAAGGGGTTCGGCCCGCTCCCGGCCCGCACCAGCGCCTCGAAAGCCGAGGCCGCATCCGGGCGCACCACCGCCAGCATGCGGGCTTGGGTGAGATATTCGTGCAGGATCTGCCGGCTGGTTGGATTGTCGTCGACAACCAGCACCCTCAGGCCGGAGAAATGCTTCTCCAGGCCCTCGATGGGAGCCACGGTTGCGGCCGAGGCATGATCGAGCCGCACGGTGAAGTGGAATGTGCTGCCCTTGCCCACCTCGCTTTCCACCCAGATCTTCCCGCCCATCATCTGGACCAGGCGCAAGCTGATGGTAAGGCCGAGGCCGGTCCCGCCGAACTTTCTGGCCATGGAGATGTCGGCCTGGCGGAAGGGTTCGAAGATCGCCTCCCGCTGGTCCGGCGGGATGCCGATTCCGGTGTCTCGCACGCTGAAGTGCAGGACGTTGGCTTTGTCCATCTGCGACTCCACCGCAAGGGAGATCTCAATCTCTCCCTTGGCCGTGAATTTGATCGCGTTATCGGCCAGGTTCGTCACCACCTGGCGCAGCCGGATGGGATCTCCATGCACGAGGTCGGGCACGGCCGGATCGATGCGGCACAGAAGTTCGACGCCGTTGGCTTCGGCTTTCAGGGCCAGCGGCTTCAGGGTGTCGTGGACCAGAGCGGGCAAGTCGAAATCGATCAAGTCCAGATCGAATTTCCCGGCTTCAATTTTCGAGAAGTCGAGGATATCGTTGATGACGCCCAGCAGGGAGCGGGCGGAACTCCGAATGATCTCGAAGTACTCCTGCTGCTGGGGGTCCAGCCCCGCCACCAGGACGAGTTCTGTCGTGCCGAGAATGCCGTTCATCGGCGTTCGCAGCTCGTGGCTGATGTTGGCCAGGAATGCGCTCTTGGCGCGGTTGGCCGTCTCGGCGGACTCCTTGGCCAGTAGCGACTCGCGCTCGGCCCGTTTGCGCTCGACGATTTCGATGGCCAGTTCGGCGTTCCGGCGCATCAGCTCCTGGGTCCTCTCGGCGACGCGTTCCTCCAGCTTGTCGGTCCGCCCGTGCAATGCGGCCGCCATGCTGCTGAACGCGTAGGTGACCTCACCGAGCTCGTCGTTGGCTCTCACTGGCAGCCACCGGAAGGCGTCGGCCTGGCCTTGTTTGAGGTCGGCGGCAGCGCTGGCCAGCATGCGGACCGGACTCAGAAGACGGCGCGCCACGAGCACGAAAATCATAAACAGCAACAGCGCACCGCCGCCGACGCGGGCCAGCAGCAGCAGCTCCATTCGCCGGATGGACTCGAGCAGCGGTTGGCGGTCCAGGCCGATGTATAGCGTGCCGGCTGCGCCTTTCAGGAGCGGCTGGGAAAACAGCGTCAGAGGCCGTTGCTCATCCGGCAGGCTCAGGTCGAGCCAGTCCCGGCCCTCCGGGATGTGGACAGTCAGGAGAGCGGGCGAAAACTTCCGGCCGGCGGTGTGCGCCACGACGTTGCCATCAGGCGACAGTACGTAGGCCCATTCGAGATCGGTATCGCTCGACGCAGCGCTCAGCGCGGACTGAACCGGTGCACGACTGCTCTTCGTCAGCGGGGGCTCGAGCACCTTGCCAAGCACTGCGGCCTCGCTGCGCCCGTGCGCGAGAAAGGACTCCCGCAGCTGGCCCTCCTGTTCGCGCTCGAGCCAGAAATAAAGACCAGCTCCCACGGCCATCACGAACAGGAATTGCAGAAGGGCGAATTTGGAGAGCAGGCTTCTCATGACCCTCGCTCCCCCCAGGATGCCCCGGGGACTGGCCACGACGCTGCCGTCCTGGCCCGCGGCCCGATGCCACGCCGGCGGCACTGGCACGGTTGGCCGCGATGCCCGGCCGGCGCCCTGCCCGCCGGCACATCCCTTAGGGAAGGCCAATCGAGTTGAACCTGCAGGCCGTGAGCCCCTCGCCGCCGGAACCCGGCCTCGGGCCCGCGGCTACCTTCGCCCATGGCGCTTCGCTTTCCCCACTTGAGCTGTCCCCGACACTTGAATAGTAATTCTTCCTCGTTTTGGTTGGCGCGGCAAGATTGCCGCCGTAAGTCTTTCTCAAGCCGCCAGCGGCGCCGCTGCGGCGCTTGCGGGTTCGAACCCGGTGAACGGACAGCGCATCCGAATGGGTCTGGCGGATGCGCTACAGGCAGGACTGGGCTCAATCTGCATCAGGGACGACGGGTTCCTTCGGCCGCAGGTGGGGCGGCCTGTGCAGGAATGACAACCGCGACGCAGGCCCGAAAACGACTGCAAAAACGAAGACGCCGGCCTTGGGGCCGGCGTCCTGATGCTCTCAGTGCTGAATCCGCTCACTGCTTCGGGGCGGCCTTCTTCGTCACGGGCCTCTTCTTGGGCGGCGCTGGCTTCGGCAGTCCGGTGACGTCCTCCGGCGACACGTCGAAGGTCAGCATCTGCGGATCGGCTGTGAACGCCGATGGCGAACCGGAGAATTCGATCTCCGTCCCCTTCTCCGGCACCGCGGCCAGCGGCTTTTCGAACTTGAGGGTGACTTCGCTCATGTCCTTGCTCGAGATGCCGCAGATGACCATGGTCGGCTTCTTTTCTGGAGCGGTGCCGACGACCGTCGCCTTGAACTTCTTCACGTTCTCGAGGCCCGGGAGTTCGTGATCCTTGAGCGCCTCTTCAAAGTACTTCTGGCCGTTCGGCCCGCTCAGCTCCTGCTTGATCTTGACCCACAATCCGAGCTGCGGATTCGTCGTCATCAGCTCCTTTTCCTTCTCCGCCAGGATCTCGTCCTGCGACGGGATCTTCAGGTCGGCCGGCGGAATCGCGGCCTTCCTCGCCGCGCCGATCAGCTGGTCGAGGCCGTCCTTTGCGCCGTGGAAGTTGAGGTACGTCTTCTCCAGGTATGCCTGCAGCGGCGTGCGGGTCGCAGCCGGCAGCGCGCCCTGGCCTTCAAAGTACGCCGCGCGGGCGATGAAGAACAGCGCCGCCGACTGCTTTTCGAGCTTGCGCTGCTTCGCAATCACCGTTCCAGCCCACAGCGAAACTTCGGCGTCGTTGGGATTGTTCTGCAGCACTGTCATGAATTCCTTCTCGGCCACCTCGTTCTGGCCGCGTTGCATGGCGGTCCAGCCCAGGGTGCGATGCGCAATCGTCTCCATGTCCGTCCGGCTCTTCTTCCAATCGTCGTCGGATGTCGTGGCCGGTTTTTTCGCCGGGTCGAAGAACTCTGGTATGGCGGCCAGCAATCCCTGCGCGGCTTTGTCACCGGCATCGAGAGCCTCGGGACTCTTGTCCATGAGACTCACCGTCAGCAGATTGACCCAGTAGAGCCCCTTGATGTCCTTTGCATCCAGCGCGACGAGATCCTTGGCGGCATTCAGCATTTCCTTGGCGTTGTTCATGGCCTGGTAGGTGGTCATGACCATTTCCTGCCGGTCGACCTTGAAGTCGCTGGTGGGGTACTTCTGCTTCCAGCTGTTCAGGATCTGGAGCTTCGTGTTCGGGTTCTGCTCCTTGTTCGCAGAATCGAACAGATCGTACTCGGCGCGATCCTTCCACTGCTTCTTCTGTGCCTGTGCCACGACCGCAAACGTGGCCAGAGAACCGAGGGCGATCAGCGCGAATGCGCGTTTCAATGAAAACTGCACGACATGCCTCCTGGGGTCGGGCTGAAATCCTACGCCACCGGCCGTGTCCGTCGCGACCGATTCACCTGAACGGCGGCCGAGGAGCTTGGCAAATGGGGAGTATAGCCGAAGCGCAATCCGCGTAGCAAGCCGCTTCCGGCGGCCCACCCTCTGGCCCCCTGGCCCATCCTCATCCGCCTCCTGGATCGAACATTCCTGGCAACTTAGAAACCGTATCGCGTCTCCGGGTTCCGGCGCAACTATCCAGCATATACGAGATTTGCAATCCCGCCGAAACCTTTTCCACTCCTGTGTTACACTCGGCCCTTCATGCGCCCGCTCGACCTCGCCGTGGTGGCCCTCTACCTGGCGGCCATCACTTGGTTTGGCGCCCGGTTCCGGCGCTCGCAGCACACGCTCCGCGACTACTTCCTGGGGGGCCGCAACACGCCCTGGTGGGCCATCGCCTTCTCCATCGTTTCTGCCGAGACCAGCACTCTGACCGTCATTGGCACGCCGGCCCTGGCGTTTCGCGGAGACTTCGGCTTCCTGCAGGTCGTGCTCGGCTACCTGCTCGCCCGCATCGTCATTTCAACCCTGTTTCTTCCGCATTACTTCCGCGGCGAGTTGTTCACCGCCTATGAACTGATGCAGCGCCGCTTCGGCCAGCGGCTCCGCCGTCTCACCGCCGGGCTGTTCCTGCTGCTCCGCGCGCTGGCCGAGGGGGTGCGCGTTTTTGCCATTTCCATCGTCGTCTCCATCATCCTGAGCCTGGCCCCGACCTGGGCCATTGTCGTTATCGTCGCCCTGACCCTGTTCTACACTTTTGAAGGCGGCATGACGGCGGTCATCTGGACCGACGTGGTTCAGATGGCGCTCTACATCTCCGGCGCGGTCCTCAGCCTGGCCACGATTCTCAGCCAATTGCCCGGCGGCTGGCCGCAGGTGATGGCGCTCGCCGTCCCGGCCGGCAAGTTTCAGATCTTTGACTTTCGATTCGCGCCCACCCTGGCCTGGTTCTCGCAGCCGTATACATTTTGGGCGGGCGTTGTGGGGGGCACTTTCCTAACCACCGCCAGCCATGGCACAGAGCAGTTGATGGTCCAGCGCCTGCTGGCAGCGCGCGATATCCGCGACAGCCGCAAGGCGCTGTTCGCGAGCTGGGTCGTCGTCTGCGCCGTATTCACGTTGTTTCTGACCATCGGCGTCATCCTGTGGGCTCTCTACCAGACCAATCACCTCAGCGCGCCCGCGAAACTGGACGCCATTTATCCGCGCTTCATTTGGGACCACTTGCCGGTCGGCATTGCGGGCCTCGTGATCGCCGCCATTCTCGCCGCCGCCATGTCCAACCTGAGCGCCGCGCTCAATTCACTCAGCTCCACCACGGTGATGGATTTCTACCGCCCAATCCGGCCACGCCTGTCCGAGGGCCACTACCTTTCCGTCGCGCGTTTTGCAACGCTCGGCTGGGGCGTGGTTCTGCTGGCCGTGGGCATCGTCGCCCAGCGCGTCGATTCCGTGCTCGAGGCCGGACTCGGCATTGCGTCGATCCTCTATGGCGGCCTGCTGGGCGTTTTCCTGCTGGGTGTGCTTTCCAAAAAGGTCGGCGAAGCGGCCGCCATGGGGGGCATGGCCGCCGGCGTCGCTGGGAACCTCGTCATCCGCTTCGCAACGCCGATCGCTTTCACCTGGTACGTGCCCATTGGCACTGCTCTCACGATGCTGGTGGCCCTGGCCGCCGCGGCGATCCACGGAGACTTCCGGCAGCCTCGTGAACCCCAGGAGTCCGCATGAGCGCCCCCACTTCCTTGCGCCGCGACATGGGCCTCTGGGCGGCGATGTCGATTGTCGTCGGCACGGTCATCGGCAGCGGCATCTTCATCGTGCCCAAGACCATGATCCTGCAGGTCGGCTCGCCGCGCCTGGTGCTGCTGGTCTGGGTCTGCGGCGGCCTGCTCTCGCTGGCCGGCGCGCTGACCTACGCAGAGTTGGCTGCCATGATGCCCGAGGCCGGCGGTGAGTACGTGTACCTGAAGGAGGCCTACGGACCGTTCTGCGGCTTCATCTACGGCTGGACGCAAATGTGGGTCGCCAAGAGCGCCTCGGTCGCCACGCTGGCCACCGGCTTCTATCTCTACCTCGCCAACTTCGTTCCCGCCCTGGGCCACGTCGTGCTCCGGATTCCGCTGCCGGAGGGCGCCGGCGGAGCCCCGCCCGCAGTCCATTTCGGTTCCATCGCATTCTCGTTCGGCTGGCTGGCCGTCGAGCCGGGCGCCCTGCTGGTAATCCGCGCCGGGCAGCTCTTCGCCATGCTCCTGATCTTCGGACTCGGTTTCATCAACTGGCTGGGTGTGCGCCAGGGCGCGGGCGTCCAGGTGACCGCGACTGTGCTGAAGGTCGCGCTGCTCGCGGCCATCATCGGCTGCGGCCTGTTTCTCGGCGCGGCGCACTCGGAAAACCTCGCCACTTCCGTGCCCGCGCCCGCCGGCGTGGCCGGATTTTTCGCGGCATTGGTCGCTGCTTTGTGGGCCTATGACGGTTGGAATAACGTCGGAATGGTCTCGGGGGAAATCCGCAATCCGCGCCGCAACCTGCCCTGGGCCCTGGTGCTCGGCACGACGCTGGTGATTCTCATTTATCTCGCCGCGAATATCGCCTATTTCTGCGTATTACCGGCCTCCGCCGTCGCCGCCAGCGATCGTGTTCCCGCGGAAATGATGCGCCGCCTTTTCGGGCCGCAGGGCGCCGCCGCCGTGAGTTTGGTGGCCATGTTGTCGATATTCGCCGCCTTGAACGGCTCGATTCTCAGCGGCTCGCGCGTGCCCTACGCACTGGCGCGCGACGGTTATTTCTTCCGCCCATTCGCCCGCGTCCACCCGCGCCGCCACGTGCCGGGGTTCTCGATTCTGGCCCTCAGCGCCTGGAGCGCCGTGCTGGTCTTGAGCGGCCGCTACGACCAGCTTTTCACCCTAGTGATCTTTCCCAGCTGGATTTTATACGGCTTGGCGACCACTTCTGTACTAGTACTTCGGCGCACACGCCCGGCGATGCATCGTCCCTATCGGACGGTGGGTTATCCCTTCGTTCCAGTCGTTTTTGTGTTGGTCGCAGCCCTTTTTCTCGGATTTACGTTGAAAAACTCGCCGCGGGAGTCGATTCTGGGCCTGATCCTCATCGCCACAGGCATCCCATTTTATAGAAATTGGAAGCGCCGCCTGCGGGAAACCGATCGAGTTTGAGACGAATTATCGTGCCGAAACCAAAGTATTAGTCCAATCAGGGTTGTTTCCTCCGCTGGAGTACGATAGACAGGGTTTAGTAAACGAGCAGCCGTTTCCCTTCGCGGCATCATCGCAGGGCAGACGAAATTCTGCGGGAGAAGCGGCGCAATAAAGGCGAGGATTGTAATGGACGTCGTCAAAATGTTGGATGAACTGAAGCGAGAGCGCGAGGCCATTGAAGAGGCCATCGTGACCTTGGAGCGGCTGGCCAAGGGTCAGGTCAAGCGGCGTGGACGGCCGCCGGCCTGGATGAGCGAACTGAACAAGAAACAAGCCGCCGACCACCCCGTTCCGGTCGCCGTGGCCCAGCGCGGTCGCGGGCGCAAGACGGTGGAGGCAGCGGCGCAGTAGATCAGGTCCCGGATCACTCGTAGAGCAGGTACGCCTTGCGGCGGGCGATGAATTCGTCCACGCGCGGCCTCAACAGTTCTTCGATCGCCTCCGGATCCGATCCGTCGCGCAGCGCGCGGATCACGTCGCGGCTGCCGATCAGCCGTGCATTCACGTCCAGGTCGATCTTGCCGGGATAAAGTTTGAGCACGGCCGCCGCGATCTCCAGTCCCAGGCGGAGGGGCGAGAACGACTCGCGGTCCGTGACCACGAACCTCACCCCCTCCACGGTTCTTCCCTGCAGGTTCGAACTCTCCGGCACGAAGCGCGTCGGATAAAACCTCACGCCGGGCACAAATCGCCGGTTCAGGTAGGCGGCCAGCTCCGCGCCCCTCACCCACTCCGCGCCCGCCTGTTGGAACGGCGCGGGCGTGCCCCGCCCCACCGACCAATTGGGCGAGGCTTCGAGCATCGCCACTCCGGGGTACAGCAGCGCGGCCTCGAGGCTGCGCATGTTCGGCGACGGGTCCACCCACATCAGGCTCGTCGCGTCCCACCAGTCGGTCCGCCGCCAATTCTTCATCGGCACGACTTCCAGCTTCGCGCCCACGTGCTCCTCGCCGTTGAACCAGCGCGCCAGCTCGCCCACGGTCATCCCGTGGCGCAGCCCAATCGGGCTGCAGCCGACAAACGATATCAGCTCCCGGTCGAGCACCGGTCCCTCCACGTCGACTCCGTTCAGCGGGTTCGGCCGGTCCAGCACCACGATCGGCAGCCCGGCCTCCGCCGCCGCCTGCATGGCGTATTTTAGTGTCGATATGTAGGTGTAAAAGCGCGCGCCGACGTCCTGGATGTCGAACACCAGCACGTCCACATCCCGCAGCATCTGGGCGGAGGGCCGGCGGCCATCATCCGCATACAGGCTCCAGATCGGCAGCCCTGTCCGCGCGTCCTTCCCATTCCCGATGTTCTCGCGGTCCTCGTGGCCCGAAATGCCGTGCTCCGGCGAGAACAGCGCCGTCACTTTCACCTGCGCCTGAAGCATCGCGTCCACGTCGCGCCGCCCGTCCCGCAGCACTCCGGTCTGGTTCGTGATCAACCCCACGCGCCGGCCCTTCAGCTTCGCAAAGCCGTCGGCGGCCAGCACGTCCACTCCATTCCACGTCTCCACGGTGCGCGCCGTCACCCGCCGCGGCGCGCCCCGCAGGATCTCCATCGGCGTGGTCAAAATGCTGCCGGGCGCGTCGATTCCGAGTGCGGCGGCGACAATCGTCGCCACCTCCGCGCGCAGCCCGTTGAGCGGCGGCCGGCGCTGCGGATGCACGCTGTTGCTCAGCAGGATGACGTAGGTCCGCGTCGACGGATCGATCCATATCGACGTGCCCGTGAACCCCGTGTGCCCGTACGAGCCCAGCGGAAACAGCTCGCCCCGATTGGACGAAAACGCCGAGTCGATGTCCCAGCCCAGTCCGCGCATCACCGGCTGCCGCGGCGGTGTGTTGGGCTCCGTGAACTTGCGAACCGTCAGCGGACTGAACAGGCGCACGCCGTGGTATTGGCCGAGGTTGAGCATCATCTCGGCAAACTTCGCCAGGTCGTCGGCCGTCGTGAACAGGCCCGCGTGCCCGGCCACGCCGCCCATCATCCGCGCCGTCGGGTCATGCACCACTCCGCGCAGCGGCGTACCGTTTTCGCGCTCCGTCGGCGCGATGCGCGCGCGCCAGCCCGGCGGCGGGAGGAATCGCGTCTCGCTCATCCCCAGCGGGCGAAAGATCTCTTCTTCGGCATACTCGTTCAGCGGCTTGCCGCTGACCACGCGCACGATCTCGCCCATCAGGATGAAGTTGATGTCGCTGTAAACGAATCGCTCGCCCGGCGGCGTGCGCGGTTTGTCGACCAGCGCCATCCGCACCCCGGTGCCGTAACCGCTCCATGCCGGTTCCAGATCGAGGTCCGGGCGCAGTCCCGAGAAGTGCGTCATCAGGTCACGCACCGTGATGTCGCTTTTGCCGCCCTGAAATTCCGGAAGGTAATCGGTCACGCGGCCGTTCAACCGCACCTTGCCCTGCTCGAACAGCTTCATGATCGACGCCGTCGTGGCAATCACTTTCGTCAGCGAGGCCGCGTCGAAGATCGTATCCTCGCTCATCCGCTCGCGCCACGGCTCTACGGCCCGCTCACCATACGCCTTGCGATACAGCACGCGCCCTGGCTGCCCGGCCAGCACCACTGCACCCGGCGTCTGGCCTGCCGCGATCGCTTTTTCGATCGCCGCGTCGAGCGCCGGCCCTGCGCCAAACTGCGCCTGGGCCTGCAGGCTCGCCGAGACCAGCGCCACTACCAGCGCCGCGCGCATCACTGCATCCTCACCGCCAGCGCTTCCAGCAGCCTGGCCAGCTCGACGTCCATTTTCGTGATGCCCCCCGAATCGTGCGTCGTCAGGTCCACTCTCACCCGGTTGTAGACGTTGAACCATTCGGGGTGGTGGTCCATCTTCTCGATTGCGATGGCCGCCGTGGCCATGAAACCGAAGGCCTGGATGAAGTTCGGGAAATGGTACTCCTTATGCAGCTTGCCACCGGCGACGCTCCATCCGGCCAGCGTCTCGAGCGCCGTCTCGATCTCCGCATCCGTCAGCTTGGGTCTGGGCATGTTTCGATTCTCTCCGCTTCTTCCAACGTCCACCGGCCAGCTCACGACCGTCCGTAGACGGGAATCAGGGCCCCGCTGGTATCCGCGGCCTGATCCGAGGCCAGCCAAACCAGCGTTTCGGCGATTTTCTCCGGTGCAACCCATTTCCCGAAGTCGGCTTTCGGCATCGCGGCCCGGTTCGCCGCCGTGTCGATCGTCCCCGGCAGCACGGCATTCACCGTGATCCCTTTTTGCCGCAACTCCGCCGCCAGGTTCAGCACCAGCGCATGCAGCGCCGCTTTGGACACCGCGTAGGCCGCGGCGCCCGGCGCACCTTCCGCCCCGGCGCGCGAACCCACCGCCAGCAGCCGGCCAGTGCCGGTTTTGAGCATCCACGGCAGTGCCGTGCGGAATACCAGAAACGCCGACCGCGCGTTCAGCTCCATCATCCGGTCCCAGGTTTCCAACTTCGTCGCTTCCACCGGACCGTCCATGGCGAAGCCGCCCATAAGGTGCACGGCTGCGTCGATGCGCCCGTGCCGCTCCACCAGCGCCCGCACCGCCGTCTCCGCGCCTTCCGGCGACGTGAGATCGGCTTGTATGGTCAGCACTCCGGCTGGCGTCTCGTCCTGGAGCCAGCGGCGCGCCACCCCAGCCACCACGGCGCCTTCGCGTACGAAGGCCCGTACCACCGTCTGGCCCAGTCCGCCCGTGGCGCCCGTGATCAGAACTTTTTTTCCGCCCAGTAGCCCGCTCATATGGTTTATTTTACGATCTGCTTGCCCTGACCCCATCCGAGCGCGCCTATGATATAGCAATGTCGCAGTCGCTGCCGCGTCTCCGTTACGACCTCGAGTTCCTGCCTTCGCCGGTCGCCAAACGGCCCGGACTGATGCTGCGCGATCCCTTTAGCTACTCCGACTCGACGCTCATCATTCCACCGGTCCTCATCCAGGCGCTGCGTTGCTTTGATGGCGAACAGACCGCTCTGGACCTCCGCCTGTTGCTCGCCCAGAGCACCGGCGACCTGCAGGTCGGCGAGCTGATGGAGCACCTCATTTCGACTCTCGACAACGGCGGCTTCCTGCTCACCCCGCGTTTTGAGGAGCTGCGTGACAGGTGCCATCGGCAGTTCGCGGAATCGCCCGCGCGCCTGGCCTCGCATGCCGGCGCCGCCTATCCCGACGACGAGAGCGAACTGCGCGAACTGCTGGCGGATTATCTCTCCACCCCCGAGCACGCTCCGGCGGACGCGTCCACGCTCATCGGCATCGCCGCGCCGCATATCAGCCCCGAAGGCGGTTGGGAAACCTACCGCGAGGCCTTCCGGGCGCTCTCCCAGAAGGTGTTCGAACCGCCCCCCGATGATCGCGAGTGCGGCGAAAAAGTTTTCATCATCCTGGGCACCTCCCATTACGGCGAGCCGGGCCGTTTCGGCCTCACCCGCAAAAACTTCACCACCCCGCTGGGCGAGGCGCTCACCGAAACCGCCTGGGTTGACCTGCTGGCCCAGCGGGCGCCCGACGCCGTGTTGATGGAGGATTACTGCCATGCGGTCGAGCACTCCATCGAATTCCAGATCATCTTCCTCCAATCCTTGTTCGGCCCCTCCGTCCGCGTCCTGCCGATCCTGTGCGGCTCCTTTGCCCTAAGTATGTCCGCCGGCCGCAAGCCCGAGGACGACGACGCCATCCACGCCTTCCTCGAGTCACTGGGCGAACTCGCCGAGAGTGAGCGCGCCCGCCCATGCTTCGTCTTGGGCGTGGACATGGCTCACATGGGACGCCGCTACGGCGATCACCCGGTGCGCGTGGGCGATGCGGTGATGGAGGACGTGGCACGGCAGGATCAGGCCCGCATTGCCCGCCTTTCCGCGGGCGATGCGGAGGGCTTTTGGGATCTCGTGCGCGGGAACGGAGACGCGCTCAAGTGGTGCGGCACCGCGCCCTTCTACACGTTCCTGCGCGCGGCCCGGCCGGCCTCCGGGTCGTTGCGCCGTTACCAGCAATGGAATATCGACGATGCGAGCGTCGTCTCCTTCGCCGCCATGGCCTTCCACCGTTAGAAACAGCGGGACGGGGAGCCGGCGCTTGGCCGTTCCGCCGATTTGGTCAGCTCCTCTTCGGGCCGCGCGCGGCCCGGCTTCGGGTCAGGCTGCCGGCTCGTATTGGACAATCTGGTGCGAGGCCAGGTCGACCGTCACCGCGTCGTCGGGCGTCTTGGCCGCTTCCCCGTCGGATTCCGGATGGTATTCGATGCGCAGTTGCTGCGGGTCCACCACGATGCGCAGGTACCCAAAGTCCTGATCGTCGTAATTCTCGAAGGTGACTGTGTCATTGCCCTGCGAAAGTCCCGGCTGGTTCACGGGAACGCGGATCGCCAGGCTGCCTTTATGCGTCAGTTGTGACAATCCGTGGCCGCCGTTTCCGGCGACCAGGAAAGGAGTCTGCCGGCCATTCTGGACGCGCGTGAAGCGCTGATAGTTATGGGCGTGTCCTGAGAGCACGGCGTGCGGCCACACGCCCGTTGCCGCGCACGCCGCGTCGATATCCTTCAGCATCAGCGGGCTGCCCCCGTGCTTGCCCGCGCTCGCCGGGCCGGTCTGCGTTTGGGCGACGTACGGCGGATGGTGCACGGCGATCACCACCGCGCCAGCAAATTTCTCGTCCTTGACGCGTTGCAGCGCGGCTTTCAGCAACGTGAGTTGCGCATCGCTGAGGTACGGATACGTGCCGCCCTGCGTCGAAATCACGCCCGGGTCCTCCAGGCAGTTGCTGTACAGCCCGAGAATCCGCACGAACGGCGCTTCGAGCGTAAAGTACACCCCCGCCTGGATGCCCGCCGTCCGGCTCAGGCCGCCCGCTTCAGGTGTCTTGTGGAACGGCTGGCCGGCCGTGCAGAAATTGGCCAAAAAAGCCTGCAGGGTGGGCGTTGAAGTGTTGGGCGCAACCATGCCGTCGTGGTTCCCCGGCACGGCGAAGATCGGCGCCGGGTAGTTGCGGTACGGATCGTAGAACTGGTCGTAATAATACTGAGCTTCTCCAAAGCTGTAGACCACATCGCCCAGGTGATAGCAAAACGAAGGAACCGCCTTCGGGTCTGTCTCCGTAAAATCGGCCACCATCTTGTCGGCCACCAGTTCTTCGTCCTTCGGGCCCGTCGTATTGCCGGTATCGCCGACGGCGTGAAAGACGATCTGGCCCGCGCTTTGGATCGCTTTCACAACCCTGGGACCCTGCCCGCCGATCGCGTCCGCCAGACTCAGCGTCGGTTCGGCGACTCCCGCCACCGGGAAAGGTCTGGGCTTGAGCTGGCCTTGTTCGCTGTCGAGAATCTTGTAAGCCTGCGTGTCCGATCCGTGTTTCACCGTGAACTGCGACGGATCCGGCGTGGGCGAGGGCTCCCCGAATTGAGCTCCGCCGGTGGGAATCGGGCCGCTGTTATCCGCGGGCGGCGGCGCCGGCGGTGGCTGGTGTTTGCGGCCGGCGCCATGGCCCGCACCGTGACTGCCCTTCTTGCTATTCATCGAAAACTCCTCCGTGTTGGATTGTGGAATTGTGGATCCCGCGTTCGCACGGACCGGGCGTGCGACGCGAATCTTTCGGACCACGCAATTATTAGGGTAGATTTACTATGAAGTCAAGTTAATTGTCGGTTGAAACTCGGCCAAATGAATTGCCAATTAACCCGGATGTCTCACCACGATCGCAGCGAGGCGCGATGAGAGGGCCCCGACATCAAGCCCCGACATCAAACGACGCCACGAGGCGCGCTCGCGGGAGCCGCCCGCAGGCGTACTGAAACCGGGGACTGACCTCTCTGTCCTAGGCGCTCACAACCCTCCCGATCCACGCACTAAGTCCTCTGCGCCGTGTGGATAGAGCGGTCTGTCCCCGGTTTTCGCTCCACCGACCCGCTCGCAGGCGTACTTGAGCAGTACGTCGAGGACGGGGGGCGCCCCCAGGGCCCAGCGCAACGCAGTAGATGCGGCCCTATCGCGCGCCGCAGCCGATGGTTGGTGAAATTTCCGGGTTAACGCACCACCGGCCGCAGCATCGCCGTCAGCGCCACCGCCAGCCCCATGGCGCTTAGAAACGAGCCCAGCGGCAACTCGTAAGTCGCGGCGTCCTCGCCCTTCCACTTGATCCAGATCAGCCCGATCACACTGCCGGCAATGGAGGCGCCCAGCAGCGCCCCGATGGCGCCCTCCAGCCCCAAGAACGCCGCCATCATGCCCACCAGCTTTACATCGCCGAGCCCCAGCCCTTCGCGCTGGCGCACCAACAGATACGCCCGCCCCACCCCCCACATGAGCCCCGCCAGGACCACCGACCCCAGGGTCGCCTCGGCCAGTCCAACCAGTGGCGGCCCCGCGTTCCCCAGAAACAGAGCCAGGATGCCCCGCGGCGGCGGCGCCAGCGGCGCCAAGGCCACCGCCGCCATCCACCCGCCCAGCGTGAACTCGTCCGGCAGAATTCGAGTTTCCAGGTCGGAAAACAGCAGTTCGATGAGGATGAATCCCAACAGGCACCATTTGAGTGCCGCCCAATCCAGGCCGTTAGTCCGCACGGCCAGCCAGAACCACGCGCCCGTGAGCGCTTCGACGGTCGGATAGCACCATGAAATCAGCGCCTTGCAGCTACGGCAACGAGCGCCGAGCAGGATGAAGCTCAGCACGGGGATGTTGTCGTACCAGGCGATCATCGCGCCGCACCGGCGGCAATGGGACCGCGGCCGCGCCACCGATTCGTTCTCCGGCAACCGGCTGATGCAGACGTTCGCGAAACTGCCCATCAGGAGCCCCAAAAGGGCCGCGCAAACTTCGACGAAATCCTTGTATTCCAATGGATTACCCCAGCACCTTGCGGTAGCAAGCCAGCGTCCGCCCGACCATTTGCTGCACCGTGTAACCCCGTTCCACCATCGCCCGCGCATTGCGGATCATCCGCTCCGCCAGGTGCGAATCGTCCTCCAGGCGGCGGATGGCCGCTTCGAAGCCCGGCGCGGTATTTCCCACCAGCAGCCCGGTCGTTTCATGGCAGACGATCTCCGGCAATCCGCCGACGTTGCTCGCAATTACCGGCACGCCGTGTGCCATCGCCAGCAATGCTGCCGATCCAAGCCCTTCCATTTCAGTAGCATACAGAAAAATTCGGGCTGTCCGGAAGGCCTCTTCGAGGTCCTTCACGCGGACTATCCGCATGTGGACCTGTTGGAGCAGCCGCTGGCCCTTGGCCGGGTCCGGCGAATCCAGCGCCACGATCGCGCCCGTCCGGTTGCTGGTGTATGGCGGCACGATCACTCCGTCGGGGACCAGCGCGATGCGCTCCTCCCGCACGCCGGCCGCCCTGAGTTGCGCCGCGGCCACCCGTGAAACACACAAAAAGAGCGCCGTGGAACCGTATTTGTTGGCAGTGAAAACCCTGTGCTTTACGGGGAAGGCCACCCGCCGCGAAACCACGTGCGGCACTCTCCGCCCCGGCACGTGGGAGGCCAGCCAGGCCAAGGTGTGCGCCCGCGAGTCGTGGCAATGGATCAGGTCGGCCCAGTCGGACTCACGCCACATCGAGAACCAGTTCAGCGGCTCCACGCGCAGGTCGAGCCGCTCCGCCTCGCGAAAAAGGGGCGAGCCCCGTCTTGCCAGTAACCTGATCTGCGCTCCTTCATCCGCCAGCCCAACCGCCAGGTGCAGCGTCTGCCACTGCCCGCCGCGCAGCGACTTGCCGGTATCGATGTGCAGCACCCGCATCGTCAGCGCCAGCTCATGAAGCGTGCCTTGGCATACTTCAGAAAGGTATACAGCGAGGCCATGTAGGCGATCGCAAGTCCTTCCACCCCATCCAGATAACCACCTTGCAGGAAGTACGTTTTGAAAAACGTCCAGGGCGGGTCGACGAGCAGCCGCGACGCGCCCACGCTCTTGCCTTGCGCCACCACTTCCTCGGCCGCCAGCGTGGTGTATCGGTCCATCGATTTCAGGTGCTCGCTCAACGAGCCGCAGGTGTAGTGCAGCAGATTGCCCTCGAGCGCTCCGACGCGGCCCGTGCAAACAACGCTCTCGTGCACGAACTGGCCCGCCCAGTTGGCCTTCCGGCGGTCGAAAAGCCGAATCTTCCTGTCGGGATACCACCCCGAATGGAGGATCCAGCGTCCCAGGTATTGGGCCATGCGGGGCACCGTATAGGCGTCGTATTGCGGACCGCTTTTCTTGATTTGCCAGATTTCGGCCTCGAGGTCCTCGCTGAGCGCCTCGTCGGCATCGATCGAGAGCACCCAATCATGCGCCGCCTCGTCGCTGGCGTAATTCTTCTGCCCGGCGTAGCCGCGCCAGTTGGCCTCCAGGACGCGAGCGCCGTATTTTTCCGCGATTTCGACGGTGCGGTCGGTCGAGCCGCTATCCACCACCAGAATTTCGTCGCAGCAGCGCAGGCTTTCAATGGCCCGCGGCATGTTGCGTTCCTCGTTCTGTGTGATGATGGTCGCCGAAATCTTCATGCCCGCTCGTTGGTGCCCCGCGTCATTGTAGTGGAGTGCTGTAAATCAGTGGCGCGGGAATGAAGCTCATCACAAAAATCAGCCCAGCTACCGCCAATAAGATCTTTCGCCTCCGGTCCAGCCCCTGCCTGTCATACACCGGAAAGTGCCGCCGGCCAACCAGCAGCAGGGCTCCCGCCCAAATAAACCACGGTGGGAACAGAAAACCCATAGCGCCCAATAAGAGGATCACCGCCAGCGAGACCCATTTGTGCCGCTCGCCCAGCCACGCATAGATGAGGTGGCCGCCATCCAACTGCCCCACCGGCAGCAGGTTCAATGACGTCGCCAGCAGCCCCACCCACGCCGCCCGCGCCATCGGGTGCAGGTTCAACTCCGCGATCCCACAGCCGGGGAGAATCCAGGCTGCCAACCAATGGAACAACGCCGGCAGGGCGAGCGGCGTCTCGATCCCATCCTTCATCTGCGGGACCACCCGCGATAGTGCCAGTCCGACGATCAATACCGGCATCACCAGGACGAACCCGGCCAAGGGCCCGGCGATGCCCACATCAAACAGTTCCTTGCGACTCTTCACTGCGGAGCGGAAGCGGATAAATGCGCCGAAAGTGCCAATCAGGAACGGCACCGGCAGGAAGTACGGCAGTGTGCACGCTACTTTGTGATACCGGCACGCGAAGTAGTGCCCCAGTTCGTGGGCTAGCAGGATCGCCATCAGGGTCAGCGAGTAGGGCAAGCCCCTCACCAGCAGTTCGGGCCGCCGCATGAACTGCGGCGCCGCATACAGTGGCTCCAATGGATCCAGCCCCGGCGTGTTTCGCTGGAAGTGATCCGCGAAGCATGCGCCGACCCCCGTCGTGCACAGCAATGTCAGCAGGAAAAGCCCAATCGGGATCAGGACCGCCCGTAGCGGCCGCGGGCGATCATGACTCTCCACCGGGGCCTGTTCCTCGCTTTCGCCAAGCGCTGCGGACACTGTGCCAGCCGCAGCCCGAGCGGCCTTCAGTCGAGCGCCTGCAATTCCTTGCCTGGCTTGAAGCGAACCGCCTTCCCGGGCGGAATGGCCACTTCGGCGCCGGTGCGCGGGTTGCGTCCGATGCCCGTCTTGCGGGGCCGGACCGTGAAGATGCCGAATCCACGGAGTTCGATGCGGTCGCCCAGGGCGAGCGCGCGCTTCATGGACTCAAACACGGTCTCGACCGCCATCTCGGCCTTGGTCTTGGTGATGCCGGTCTTGTTGACCACCTCATTGACGATGTCGAGTTTGATCAAGTTCAGCCTCCTTTGACGCCGGGACCCTGCAGGCGCTCACGAACGTCACGTCAAAGTGCATGATAGGATTAGGGTTACGGTGTTGTCAAGCGCCATGTTCACGGTTCTTGCATGAATCCCGTCCCAGCTTACCCCGTTCCGGGCGCGGAAGAGTTCCGCCGGGCCTGCGCGCGCTATGCCACCGGCGTCACGGTCACCACCGTGGAAGGCCTCCAGGGGACGCCGCAAGGGCTCACGGTGAATTCGTTCACCGCGGTGAGCCTGGACCCGCTCCTGGTGTTGGTTTGCATCGACAAAGGCGCCACCGCGCACCCCCATTTCATGGCCGCGCGCGGCTTTGCTGTCAACATTTTGTCTGAAGATCAAATCGACCTCTCGCAGCACTTCGCCACGTATGCCGGCGATCGCTTCGAAGCCCTGCTGTGGCATGCCGGATTGCATGGCGCGCCCATCCTGGAAGGCATTCTGGCGTCGCTGGAATGCTCGATCTGGCAGCGCGTCGACGCCGGCGACCACACGCTGATGCTGGGCCAGGTGGAACGCGTAGAAATGCACGCTGGCGCGCCGCTGGTGTATTTCGCCGGCGCCTACCGCAAGCTAGGTTAGGCTGCGTTCCCCCGTCCGTTCTCCGCACATTCGTCTGGCCTCGCGAACCCCGATAGAATATTGCCATGACCCGCCGCGATCTCCTGAGTGTGGCCGCGGCTTTGCCCGCCGCGGCAGCCGCGCGCTCTGCCGCGCCAGCACCGCAAGCCACGGCGGCCTCCGCGCCGGCCTTGCCGCTGCCGCGCCTGGGTTATGACGCCTATTCGATCCGCGACTTCAAGTGGAAAGACCTGCAGCACATCGACTACGCGGTTTCGCTCGGCCTGGACGCGGTGCAGCTTTCCATTTCCGACGATTTCGCCTCCGTCGAGTCCGACCATCTGCAGAAGGTCCGCGACTACGCCGCCGCCAAGGGTATCGAGCTGAGCGCCGGCACAGGCTGCATCTGTCCTACCAATCCGGCCTGGAATCCGGCCCATGGCTCGCCCGAACAATACCTGGCCGCCGGCGGCGCCGTGGCCCACGCGCTGGGCCTGACAGCGCTGCGCGTCTTCATCGGCGCGCCCACCGACCGCCATGGCAAGATCCCCATCCAAACGCATATCGACAGCACGTTGAAGGTCCTGCGCAACGCGCGCTCGCGGGTACAGGATCTGGGCCTGAGAATCGCCATCGAAAATCACGGCGACCTGACCGCGCGCGAGTTGCTGGCTCTGATTGGAGAGGCCGGCGCGGATCTGGTGGGCGTGAACTACGACGCCGGCAACCCGATGTGGGTCATGGAGGATCCGGCACAGTCGCTGGAGCTCCTGGCGCCGTTTGTCGTGACCAGCCATTTCCGCGATTCGGCGTTGTTTGAACACCCCCGCGGGGCGGCCTTCCAGTGGGTGGCGATGGGCGACGGCTCTATCAATATCGGCGCCGTTGTGGAGTCGTACAGACGGCTGTGCCCGGGTAAGCCGGTGTTGCTCGAGATCATCACCGGGCGGCCGCCGCAACTGTTGCCGTATCTCGAGGACGAATGGTGGAACGGCTTCCGCACCACGCCCGCGGCCGACTTTGCGCGGTTCATCGGACTGGTGCGGCGCGGCCACGCTTACCTCGGGCCGATGGTGATTGGCGCGCCGGGCCAGCATAGCGACACGCTCGCCGCGGCGCTGCGCGAGCAGCAGCGGCTCGACCTGGAGCGGAGTTTGCGCTACTGTCGGGAAACGCTGAAGCTGGGCCTGCGGGCCCGGGCTTAGCCTGTTCGGGACGAGGAATCGAGTCCGCAAGGAGGCACACGATGGCGATCAAGAGAATCCTGATTCTGGCCGGGGATTACGTTGAGGACTATGAGCTGATGGTCTGCTTCCAGATGCTCGAACTGGTGGGCCACCTGGTCCACGTCGTCTGTCCGGGCAAGAAAGCCGGGGATATGGTGCCCACCTCGATCCACGACTTCGAGGGCGACCAGACCTACACCGAAAAGCGCGGCCACAATTTCGGCTTGAACGCCGATTTCGAGCTGGCCCGGGGCGAGGACTACGACGCCCTGGTGATCCCTGGCGGCCGCGCGCCGGAGTACATCCGGCTCAACGCCAAGGTGCTCGATCTGGTGCGCCACTTCGCCGCCACCAACAAGCCCATCGCCAGCATTTGCCACGGCGCGCAGGTGCTGACGGCGGCCGGCGTGGTCGCGGGCCGCAAGGTGAACTGCTATCCGGCGGTCGCCCCGGACGTGGCCGTTGCCGGCGGCACCTACGTCGAACTGAAGATGAACGAAGCGATCACCGACGGCAACCTGGTGACCGCCCCGGCCTGGCCCGCGCTCGCGGCCTGGATGCGGCAGTTCCTGGCCCTCTTGGGCACGAAGATCGAACCGTAGGAAATCGAACAGAAGCCGATCGCCGAACGGCGGCTTAGCGCAGGTAGCCGCCCGAGATGTAATGCTGCAGTTGCGCGATCGTCTCGCTCTGCCGGCTGATGATCCATTTCACCAGGTCGCCCTGCGAAATCATCGCCGCCACGCGCTCGCCGACCATCACTGGCAGATGCCGGATGCGGTGCTCCGTCATCAGGTGCATGCAGCGGTCGACCGTTTCGTCCGGCGTCACCGTGATCACCTCGGCGGTCATGATTTCGCGCACCAGCGCGTCTCGCGAGCTGCGTCCCTCCAGGATCACCTTGCGCGCGTAATCCCGTTCCGAAAACATGCCCGCCAGCGTTTCGCCTTCGACCACCACCAGAGCCCCAACGCCCTCCTCGGCCATTTTGAGGAGAGCCTCGAACACCGTCTGATCCGGCGCGATCGACGACGCACCCCAGCCCTTCTGATCGAGCAAAGATCGAATTCGATCGCCCAGTTCCATAACACCCCCGTGCGTTCGATTCTTATCAGAATTGAACGCTTTCTTCAAGCGAATTCTCTTCTTCGATTCTTCTTCACCCTGCGAAAAAGGGCGGGCCCGTGAAGACCCGCCCCTTTCGCTCGACCGTCCGGATCGAGACTACTTACTCTCGATCCGCATACCGTAAAAGCTGCGCCGGACGAAGTACAGCGACACCAGGAAGCACCCCAGCGACAGGATCAGCGTCAGATCGCCGTGGCCCTGGTTGCGAAGCGAAACGCCCAACTCCACCGCCAGCAGGCCGAACAGCGTGGTGAACTTGATGATCGGATTCATCGCCACCGAGGACGTGTCCTTGAACGGATCGCCCACCGTGTCGCCGACCACCGTCGCGGCGTGCAGTTCGGTGCCCTTCATCTTCAGAATGGTCTCCACGATCTTCTTGGCGTTGTCCCACGCCGCGCCCGCGTTGGCCATGAAAATGGCCTGGAACAACCCGAACAGCGCGATGGCGATCAGGTAGCCGATAAAGTAGAACGGCTCCAGGAACGCGAACGCCAGCGTGGTGAAGAACACCACCAGGAAGATGTTGAACATGCCCTTCTGCGCATACTTCGTGCAGATCTCCACTACCCTGGTGGAGTCCGTGACGCTGGCCTTATCGGTCGATTCCAGCTTGATGTTGCGCTTGATGAACTCCACAGCGCGGTAGGCGCCGGTCGCGACCGACTGCGTGGCCGCGCCCGTGAACCAGTAAATGACCGCGCCGCCGGCGATCAGCCCCAGCAGGAACGGCGCGTACAGGATTGACAGCTTCTGGATGTCCGTCGTCAGCCCGTTGGTCAGCGCCACGATAATCGAAAAGATCATCGTCGTCGCCCCGACCACCGCCGTGCCGATCAGCACCGGCTTGGCCGTCGCCTTGAACGTATTGCCCGCGCCGTCGTTCTCTTCCAGGTTCTCCTTGGCCTTCTCGAAATCCGGCTTGAAGCCGTAGTCTTTTTCGATCTCCGCCGCGATGCCCGGAATCTCTTCGATGGTCGAGAGTTCATACACCGATTGCGCGTTGTCGGTGACCGGCCCGTAGCTGTCCACGGCGATCGTCACCGGTCCCATACCCAGGAACCCGAACGCCACCAAGCCGAAGGCGAACACCGAGGGGGCCAGCATGATGCCGCCCAGGCCCAGCGTGCTGACGCCGTAGGCGATCGCCATCAGGCCCATAATCGCGAAGCCTAGCCAGTAGGCGCTGAAGTTGCCCGCCACAAACCCCGACAGGATGGTCAGCGACGCGCCGCCCTCCTTGGCCGAGGCCACCACTTCCTTCACGTGGCCCGAGTTGGTCGACGTGAAGACCTTGACGAACTCCGGAATCACCGCGCCGGCGAGCGTTCCACAACTAATGACGGTGGATAGCTTCCACCACAGCGATGTGTCGCCGTTCAGGCTGGGAATCATGAACCAGCTGACTACGTAGGTGGCCGCAATCGACACCAGCGAGGTCAGCCAGATCAGACTGGTCAGCGGCGCCTCGTAATTCATCTTGTCGGCGTCCTTGTACCTGGCCGACGCGAATGCTCCGTTGATGAAATAGCTCAGCGCCGAAGTGATCAGCATCATCACTCTCATCACGAAGATCCACACCAGCAACTGGACCTGGAGAGTGGCGAAGTTCTCGCCCGACGACTGGCGGTTGATCGCCAGCAGGATGAAGGTGATCAGCGCCACGCCCGTCACGCCGTAGGTTTCGAATCCGTCCGCCGTCGGCCCCACCGAGTCGCCCGCATTGTCGCCCACGCAATCGGCGATCACGCCCGGGTTGCGCACGTCGTCTTCCTTGATCTTGAATACGATCTTCATCAAGTCCGCGCCGATGTCTGCGATCTTGGTGAAAATGCCGCCCGCCACTCTCAGCGCCGCCGCGCCCAGGCTCTCGCCGATGGCAAAGCCGATGAAGCACGGGCCTGCCAGGCTGCCCGGAATGAACAGCAGGATCGCCAGCATGATCACCAGCTCCACCGAGACCAGCATCATGCCGATGCTCATGCCCGATTGCAGCGGAATCGAGCAGCACTCATAGGCCTTGCCCTTCAGTGCGGCGAAGGAGGTCCGCGAGTTGGCGAAAGTGTTCACCCGCATGCCGAACGCGGCCACGAAGAAGCTGCCGCTGATGCCCACCAGGCTGAAGAACACGATGATCGCCACCTTGTAGGCCGCAAATCCCTGCAGCAGGCCGAAGTACAGGATGATGATGACCCCGATAAAGCATTCCAGCAGCAACAGGAACTTGCCCTGCGTTCGCAGGTAGGCCTTGCAGGTGGCGTAGATCAGCTCCGAAACATCCAACATCGACTTGTGGACCGGCATTTTCTTCAGCCGCGAATAAATCACCAGGCCGAACAGCAGGCCCAGCAGGCACACGCCCATGCCGATCAGCAGCAGCGTCCGCCCGCCCACGCCGCCCAGGAATGTCGCCTGGTCGAGATTCGGCAGCGCGAGGTTAGCCTCGCCGCCATGGTGTTCCGCGGGTTGCGCCATCGCCGGCAGCGTGCCCGCCGTCAACAGCAGTGCCAGAACAAGCACAACCATCCCTGCCCGGACCATCCAGCCCGGGCGCCTGCCATCGGTTGCCCTGACCGCGCATTGCTTCGCGGGTCCGGCGTCTGTACACAGCATTTTGATTACATCCTCCCTATCGAGTGCGGCTCATGAATGTGGGAACGGGGTGGGTCGCCCCGTTCCGGACTTGTGGATCGGAAATGCGGAATTCTGGAGACCCAAGAACCAATATAGTAAGCCCCACCCGTGGATTCAACACGCGCTTGGCCTGATTCCATACATCGCGGTGCGGTCAGTTTCCCTTCCACCGCCCCGCCAGCCCGGTGATAAGATACTCCACGCCATGTCAAGTCCTGTTTTCTCCCGCCGTGAGGCCTTCAAACTGGGCGGCTTGGCCGCATCCCTGACGCCCGCCTTGAATGCCGCCCAGGCCCCCGCGGCCGCCGCCGATGCCGACCGCGAGCGCCGCATGAAGTGGTGGCACGAGGCGCGCTTCGGCATGTTCATCCACTGGGGCCTGTACTCCACCCTGGGCCGCCACGAATGGGCCATGGAAGAGGAGGGCATTCCGGTCGCCGAATACGAAAAACAGGCCCGGGCCTTTAAGCCCCTTCCCAACGCCGCCCGCGCCTGGGCGCGCCTGGCCAAATGCGCCGGCATGAAATACATGGTGATGACCAGCAAGCACCATGAGGGCTTCTGCAATTTCGCCACCGCGACCACCAACTACAATGCCGCCCAAACCGGCCCCGGCCGCGATCTCGTACGCGAGTATCTCGATGCCGCCCGCGGCGAAGGTCTGCGCGCCGGCCTGTACTTCTCCCTGATGGACTGGCACCATCCCGACGGCGCCCGCTGCAGGACCGATGAGGGCGCCCGCCGGCACTTCGTCGATTACGTCCACGCCCAGGTGCGTGAGCTCTGCACCCACTATGGGAAGCTCGACGTGTTGTGGTACGACGTCAACTGGCCGCTGAGCGCTCAAGGCTGGGAGTCCGCCGAAATGAACCGGATGGTGCGCCAGCTCCAGCCCGACATCATCCTCAACAACCGCTCCGGCGTGCCTGAGGACTTCGACACTCCCGAGCAGGAAATCCGAGCCTCCCGTAATCGCAACTGGGAGGTCTGCATGACCATGAACGACTCCTGGGGCTACCACCGCGCCGACGACAATTGGAAATCGCCCAAGACGATTATCCGCAACCTCATCACCTGCTCCCGCGACGGCGGCAACTATCTGTTGAACATCGGTCCGCTGCCCGACGGCTCCATCCCGCCTGAAAGCGTCCGCATTCTCAGCGCAGTCGGCCAGTGGATGGACCGCAACGGCTCCACGGTTGTTCAGTCCGATCTGTGCCAGCCGCGCGCCTCCGAGTTCCTGACCTTCACCCGCCAGGGCAAGACGCTTTACGCCCACGTGTTCTACTGGCCCGGCGAGTCGCTATCCATTGGTGGACTTCAAACCAAGGTTCTCTCCGCCAGATTCGCCGTCACCGGCCAGCCGGTCCGCTTCGACCAGGACGACTTCCGCCTGCGTCTCACCGGACTACCCATTGCCCCGCCCGATGATCCGCTGACCACTCTGGCCCTGGAATGCGCTGACATCCCCACGCAGGACGAGGACCGGACCCGCATCGAGCGCCCGCGCCGCGCCGCTGGCATCTAGTGTCCCGAGTCATTAATTCGCCAGCGGAATGCGCACTGGTGGGGCAGACCGCCAGGTCTGCGGCCGACGGCCACGTCGGCCCTTTGTTTGTTTTCAACAGCCGGAAGTGGACACCCGAGCCGCAGTGGTTTCTGGGATGAATTAACGACTCACTACACTAGGGCCTGTTCACACTACGCGGACTTCTGGCGACGGGAGGGGGCCGAGTTCCAGCTGCGAGGAGCGACGCATACCGGGCCGTCTGCGAGCGACGCGCGACGCGAGAATAGGAGAACCGGCGCGCGTCCCTCCGCAGTTGCGGCGAAAACCGCCTCAGGTCGCTTCCGCCGCCTTGGCCCGAATAACTAACTCCTCACTTCAGGCTGACCCGTTAGCGACCCGTTCGCCCCCCCAGCATCTTCCAATTCAAGAATGAGCCTGCGGGCGTGCAGCATTATCCAATCCACAAATGAGCCTCAAATCGGAGAGTGATTCCAATACAAGAGGAGCCTGAAATTCAAGGCCTGATTTCGGGGTTCTGACCCTCCTTTCGTTGTTTTCTCAAAGTCAACATGAATGGAAGCACACAACATTTCAATGTGTACAACACACCTGGCTATTCTTTCAACGGAGATATAGTCATGTGGGCATACGATAACTTTAGCTCCGGCAGCTTAAAT
>JBKQPG010000022.1:0-4702 GCA_052145115.1 Bryobacteraceae bacterium | reverse complement strand
GACGCGGCCGTAGAAGCCGTGGGTGAGGGCGTTGGCGGTGACGGCGGAGCGGCCGCGGGGGGTGCGGGGGCCGGTGGAACATTGCGCGTTGCGGCGGCTGGAGGCGCGCCGGAGGGGTGTTGACATGATGAACTCCTTTCGAGATGGCGCGCGGCTCCCAGACGGGGGCCGGCGGCGCGGCGGACGTGCGGAGTGTACAGCGGGGGTGCAAGGGAAGGCGTGGGCGGAATTTGCAAGTGATTGAAAAAAAGGATGATTGCGGGGAGGGTGAGGGTGTGAATGCCTCATGCCGACCCTGCGGGATCGGCGCAACGAGGGATGAAGAAGCCGATCCCGGGCTCCTGGCTCTCTGGCTCTTTCGCGATTTTACCGGGCCTTCTGAAAATGCTGTCTCGATAATGAAAGCGTAAATATCTTGTATTTATACAAGCACAGGTTCTTCATTTGTGGGTCGTCGGCGGGCATCGCTAAGGATCCGGGAGATGGGTCATGAATATCTCCATCGCCGTCGCGATATATCCAGTGATAGCAGTCCAGGCGATCTACTAGCGCCACCAAATGGGCGCAAGGCACGATGTCGCCCGGGCAGCCTTCCTGTTTTTCGACCTTGAATCCTTTTTGTTCGAGCCAACGTGTCCATCCATCTACTGTGACGGTCCCAAGATGAGCTTCCGGAAGGCCCCGACGTACCTCCGCCTCCGGTACGCCGGCTAGTGCGGCGAAGACTGGTATTCCGCAGTCCCGCTCCGAGGTTTGCCGGAGCCTCTGCTCCTTCGGCAGTTTGAAATCTTTATAATCCATTGCCTTGCCCATTGTCCTGTCAAGTTCTATTATACTGGAAAGCCTGCCCAATCCTGCCATGCCCAAGATGGAGGATAGAAAGGGGGAGGGGACAGCCTGGATGTCCTGCGTTACCCGCCTTACAGGAATCGTCGGGACGGAAGAGGCGGATTGTGGCTCTTTGCGTTCATCATAAGCCCTGCCTGGCTTGAGCATCTTGGCGCTTGCGGTACTGCTCTAGCCGCTCATCGGACTCCTTATCAAGCTGCATTTTGAGGTTGGCTTCGCCTAAGTATCTTGTGTCGGTCTCGAACGACATGGAGGAAACCGCATTCTTCCAGCGCCACTGATAAATGGTTGCCTTCTCGCTCCCGTACTTTCGCAGCGCCGGCAGCCCGAACCTATCCTGCAATGCCCTCTGTAACGAATCCAGGGAAAGAGAGACTAGATTGTACTCGATGCCAATCAGTTTTCGTCCGTAAAACGTGAGCTGGTAGCCTTTAACGTCGGCCCCGCCAACGGCTAGACTCGGTTTGCGGTGGTCAACGTTAAGATCGGGCGAAACCGTGATAAAGCAACTCACCTCGGTGTTCGCGTCCTCTTTAGTGCATTCCTCACTGAAGTGCTTTTGCTGGTGCTTATAATCGGCCAGACTCATTCCGAGCCGGATTCCAAGGGTGTCATTAGTCTTGATGTGAAATGGCTCGGTGGACGCACTAACACCCACAGGCGGCCGCGGTGCGCACTGGCACAGCCCCAAACACAGAACCCCAAGCAGCGAAGACACCATCGCCCGCTTGGCCGGCGACCCGGCGACCAAACGCATATCGAGGCCCCCAGCGTGGATTGCTCGTTTCAGATACGAGGACCCGTTTGTCATGCTACCGCAGCGGGCCGTCCACGGGAGGGTAGCAACCGCTTGTGGCCTTTGTGCGCAAAAAGCCCGAACAAGTGGAGGCGTGATACGATTGCGCCATGGCAAACGGCAAATGTCCTAAATGCGGTGCGCCGGTATCTTCCGTGACGTTAGAGCCGATTACCGTAACGGCCTATCCGACGCCGTGGACTGGCGTAAGCTATCTATGCCCCTCTTGCAATTGTGTTTTGAGCGTGGCGATTGATCCAATCGCTCTGGGCTCAGACGCAGTGCAGGAAATACTGGAGGCACTCCGCAAGGGTCTGAAATCGTAGCCAACGCGGGGACTGCCCAAGTCGTGTCCCGGCCCGGACCGATTCAAAAACGGTCCGGCGCCGGACTCTACTTCCCCAGCAGCTCCAGGT
This sequence comes from Bryobacteraceae bacterium, assembly GCA_052145115.1. Classification (GTDB taxonomy): domain Bacteria; phylum Acidobacteriota; class Terriglobia; order Bryobacterales; family Bryobacteraceae; genus CAIVVT01. The sequence continues at coordinate 2,641 of JBKQPG010000022.1, read as the reverse complement.
ACTTCATCACGGCTTCGATGCCGCGATAGAAGTTCGGCAGATGGAACTTCTCGTTGGGCGAATGCAGGTTGTCGTCCGGCAGGCCGAAGCCCATCAGCACGCTCGGCACACCCAGGTACTCGCGGAACGAGCCGGCAATCGGGATCGACCCGCCGCAGCGCATGAACACCGTCTTGCGTCCGAAGACCTCGTCCAGCGCCTCGCAGGCCTTGGCGATGAATGGGCTCGACACGTCCACCACCGATGCCGGCGCCGCGCTCAGCAGTTTGTATTCGGCTTTAACGCCCTTCGGGCACGCTGCCGCGATGGCCTCTTTCGTCAGCGCCACGATCTCCTCCGGCCGCTGGTCGGGTACCAGACGCGTGCTGATCTTCACTGTCGCGCGCGCCGGAATCACGGTCTTCGCGCCCTCGCCCACAAAGCCGCCGCGGATCCCGTGCACCTCGAAAGTCGGCCGCGCCCACACCCGCTCCAGCACCGAGAAGCCCGGCTCGCCCGTCAGCGCCGGCGAGCCGACTTCCTTCTGCCGGTACTCGTCTTCGTTGAAAGGCAGCGAGCGCCACGCCGCCAGTTCGGCCTCGGCCGGCGCCTTTACCCGTTCGTAAAAGCGCGGGATCAGCACCCGCCCGTCGCGATGCTTCAGCGCCGTCAGAATCTCCGCGATCGCCATCAGCACGTTCGGCGCCGCGCCGCCGTATGAGCCCGAGTGCAGGTCCTGCCGCGCGCCTTCCACCGCGATCTCGCCGTACACCAGCCCGCGCAACCCGGTGGTCAGCGTCGGCAGGCCCGGCGCGAACATCTCCGTGTCGCAGATCACCACGGCGTCGCAGGCCAGCTCCGGCGGCCTCTCCGCGACGTACTTCTCGATGCTCTCGCCGCCCGATTCCTCTTCGCCTTCGATCAGGAATTTCACGTTCACCGGCAGCGCGCCGTCCAGGTGCATCAACTGTTCGACGGCCTTGACCAGAATCCACGTCTGGCCCTTGTCGTCGCTGGTGCCGCGGCCGAACAGATCGTCGCCGCGCTCGGTCGGCTCGAAGGGCGGAGACGTCCATTCCTCCAGCGGATCCGGCGGCTGCACGTCGTAGTGCCCGTACAGCAGCACCGTCGGCTTGCCGGGAGCGCCCGTCCACGCCCCGTACACCATCGGGTTGCCCTCGCCGCGGCGCACTTGCATCGTCTTGCTCATGCCGGCGCGCTTCAGCGCGGCTTCGATGAAATCCGCGGCCTTCTGTATGTCGCCCTTGTGCTCAGGCAGCGCACTGATACTGGGGATGCGCAGCAGCTCTTTCAACTGCTCCAGCGCTTCATTTCGGAATCGCTCTTCCAGACTCATGAATCACTACTCCTGAGCCAGCATAGCCGTTTTCTTCCGGCCTCGGAAACCGCATGACCGCCAATCGGCTGATCCACGAAAAAAGCCCCTACCTGCTCCAGCACGCCCACAATCCCGTCGACTGGCGCCCCTGGGGCGAGGAGGCCTTCCGCGCCGCGCGCGAGCGCGACCTGCCCATCTTCCTTTCGGTCGGCTACTCCACCTGCCACTGGTGCCACGTCATGGAGCGCGAGTCGTTTGAGAACCCGGCCGTCGCCGAGCTGCTGAACCGCTTTTTCGTGCCCATCAAGGTGGATCGCGAGGAGCGCCCCGACGTCGATCGGCTCTACATGCTGTTTGTCCAGGCCACCACTGGCAGCGGCGGCTGGCCGATGTCGGTCTGGCTGACGCCCGATCTCAAGCCCTTTTACGGCGGCACCTATTTCCCTCCCGACGCGCGCTACGGCCGCCCCGGATTCGGCCAGATTCTCGAACAGATCGCCGAGCGTTGGAGCACGCAGCGAGACGATTTAGTCGCCTCCGCCGGCCGCATCCTCGGCGAGTTGGATCGCCATGCCTCGACCGGCTACGCGCCTGCGCCGCTCCATCCTGACGCCCTCGACGCCTGCTGCGAGGCCCTGCGGCGCGGTTTCGATTCGACCCGCGGCGGCTTCGGCGGCGCGCCCAAGTTTCCGCGGCCCGTCGTCCTCAACTTCCTCTTTCGCCATTACCATCGCACGGGCAATGCCGACGCCCGCGACATGGGCCTGCTCACCCTGCGCGAGATGGCGAAAGGCGGTATGCACGACCAGCTCGGCGGCGGCTTTCACCGTTACTCCGTCGATGAATCATGGTTCGTGCCGCACTTCGAGAAGATGCTCTACGACCAGGCGCAGGTGGCGTGCACGGCGCTGGACGCGTCGCGGGCGACCGGGAGCGAGCTGCCGGCCTGGCTCGCCCGCTCGGCGCTCGACTACGTGCTCCGGGACATGGCCGACGATCAGGGCGGGTTCCATTCGGCCGAGGACGCCGACTCGCCGCTGCCGGACGGATCCGGGAAGGCGGAGGGCGCCTACTACGTCTGGAGCCTGGCGGAGCTCGGGCGCGTCCTCGGGCCGGACGCCGCGTTCTTCGCGGACCACTACGGGATGAAGGAGGGCGGAAACGTCGCCCGCGAGAGGGACCCCCACGGGGAATTCTCGGGGAAGAACGTGATCGCGCAGGTCCGGCCGTTCGCCGCCACGGCGAGGCTGCACGGCCTCGGGGAGCAGCAGGCGAACGACCTCCTCGTCTCCTGCATCGGCCGGCTCCGGGCGGCCCGCTAGG
>JBKQPG010000021.1:0-7568 GCA_052145115.1 Bryobacteraceae bacterium | reverse complement strand
AGCAAAATCGATATTTAGCTTTGTTCCTCCAAAAATGTGTTTTTGCATCGTGGCGCAGACATTTTGTCTGCCGCGTGGTCATTCGTGCCCACGTTTGGTCCCCCCAGCCCGGGCCCATCTTCAGCGCTTGGTCTTTCGACCTATTCTGAAAACTGAATATAAACCGAAATCTATCTAATGATAGCCTTGTAAGCTGATGATTGCATTCAGCAAAGTCGATAATTAGCTTTGTTCCTCACGAATCATGTATTATGATTTAGCGGCCATCGCAACAGTAGTTGTACTAATTATAACAGAATCGGCCGCGCCGCCCTCTTGGAAACCTCGGCCGCACGCCGGAGCTGAGGCGCCCTTCCCGCCGCCTATTTTCCGCGCCATCTTCGCCGGCGGCACGGAGCGCGTGCTCCCGGCCGGCCAACATGAGGGCTCGCTCCGACGCCAATCCCGCATCACATTCGGGTCCCTGAGGCCGGGTGCGCTGAGCAAGGCAGGCTAGAATAGAGGTGAGTCCCTCCCGATGAGCTTCCTCTATGATTCTTGATGTCGTTCTGGCCAAGATCTTCGGCACCAGGCACGAGCGCGAGATCAAGAAGATCAAGCCGCTGGTTGCGGAGATCAACGCCCTCGAGCCCGCCATGCGCGTCCTGAGCGACGCCGATCTCGCCGCCAAAACCCAGGAATTTCGTCAGAAACTGGCCAACGGAGCGACCCTTGACGACATCCTGATCGAAGCCTTCGCGGCCGTCCGCGAGGCCGGCCGCCGCGTGCTGAACATGCGCCATTTCGACGTGCAGTTGATCGGCGGCATCGTGCTCCACCGCGGCCAGATCTCCGAAATGAAGACCGGCGAAGGCAAGACGCTCGCCGCCACTCTGCCCGTCTACCTGAACGGCCTCTCCGCCCAGGGCGTGCACGTGGTGACGGTCAACGACTACCTGGCCCGCCGCGACTCGGAATGGATGGGCCGGCTTTACAAGTTCATGGGCCTGACCGTGGGCCTGGTGGTTCACGGCCTGGACGACGAGGAGCGCAAAGCCTCCTACGCCTGCGACATCACCTACGGCACCAACAACGAGTTCGGCTTCGATTACCTGCGCGACAACATGAAGTTCCGCCTGGAGGACTGCACCCAGCGCGGCCACAACTACGGCATCGTCGACGAGGTCGACTCGATCCTGATCGACGAGGCCCGCACGCCGCTCATCATCAGCGGCCCCAGCGACGAGTCCACCGACAAGTACTACAAGGCCAATTCGATCATCCCGCGCCTGGTCCGCGGCGAGGTCATCGAGGGCAAGGAGCCCGGCGAGAAGTACTACACCGGCGACTACACCGTCGACGAAAAGCACCGCGTCGTGGCCCTCACCGAGGAGGGCTTCGACAAAGTCGCGAAATTGCTCGGCCTGCCCGACATATGGTCCATGGAGACGCAGGAGTGGAAGCACCACATCGAGCAGGCCCTGCGGGCCCACGTCCTCTACAAGCGCGACCGCGACTACCTGGTCAAGTGGAATGAAGAGGACGGTAAGGACGAAGTCGTCATCGTCGACGAGTTCACCGGACGCCTGATGCCCGGCCGGCGCTGGTCCGACGGCCTGCACCAGGCCATCGAATCCAAGGAAGGCGTCAAGATCGAGCGCGAGAACCAGACCCTGGCCACCGTCACCTTCCAGAACTACTTCCGCATGTACAAGAAGCTGGCCGGCATGACCGGTACGGCGGACACCGAAGCGGCCGAGTTCAGCAAGATCTACAAGCTCGACGTGCTCGTCATCCCGACCAACCAGGCGATGATCCGCAAGGACATGCACGACATCGTCTATCGCACCGAGGAGGAGAAGTGGCGCAACGCCGCCAAGGAGATCGAGTCGCTGCATAAGAACGGCCAGCCCGTGCTGGTCGGCACCGTTTCAGTCGAAAAGTCGGAGAAGCTCTCGGGGATCCTGAAGCGCATGGGCGTGCGGCACGAGGTGCTGAACGCCAAGAACCATGAGCGTGAGGCCTACATCGTGGCCCAGGCCGGCCGCAAGAGCCAGGTCACGGTTTCCACCAACATGGCCGGCCGCGGTACCGACATTCTGCTGGGCGGCAATCCGGAGAACCAGGCCCAGGAAGAGTGCCTCAAGAGGAAGCTCGTCGAGACCCCGCCGCCGGGTACGGAAACCGTCACCGCGGACGAGCATTTCTACTACTTCTCGCGCGGCGAGCGGACCAAGTATCGCGTCGCCCGGCCGGTGTGGGATGAGATCTACGCGCGCTGCAAGGCAGTCTGTGACGTCGAGCACGAAGAGGTGGTCCGGCTCGGCGGGCTGCACATCTGCGGCACCGAGCGGCACGAGTCCCGCCGCGTGGATAACCAGTTGCGCGGCCGCGCCGGACGCCAGGGCGACCCCGGCAGCTCGCGCTTCTTCCTCTCCCTGCAGGACGATCTGCTGCGCTTGTTCGGCGGCGACCGGATCCAGGGTCTGATGCTGCGTCTGGGCATGGAAGAGGACGTCCCGATCGAGAGCGGCATGATCAGCAAGCGTATCCAGGGGGCGCAGGAGGCGGTCGAGGCTCAGAACTTCGCCATGCGCAAACACGTCCTCGAATACGACGACGTGATGAACAAACAGCGCCAGGCGGTCTACGGGCTGCGCCGCCAGTTGCTTGAAGGCGCTGACATGAAGGATCGGATCTACGACATGGCGGACGGCATCGTGGCCTCGGCCATCGACATCCGCTGCCCGGGGCATTCGCGGCCGCACGAGTGGGACCTGGCCGGCCTGGAGACCGACATCACCTCGCAGTTCGGCGCGCGCGTCACGGCCAAGGAACTCTACGGCAAGACCCGCATCGAGATCGAGGAGCTGATTCTCGATACGCTGCGCCGCCGCTACGAGGAAAAGGAAGCCGTGGTGAGCAGCGAGGTCATGCGCTACACCGAGCGCATGATCATGCTCAGCCGCATCGACCAGCAGTGGAAGGACAACCTGCTGTCGATGGACCACATGAAGGAAGGCATCGGCATGCGGGCCTATGGCCAGAAGGACCCGCTGGTCGAGTTCAAGAAGGAAGCCTTCAAGCTGTTCCAGGACATGATGGACCGCATCGAGGACGAGACCGTGCGGTTCCTGTTCTTCCTGCAGCCGGTGCGCGGCGAGATGCCCGAAGTTCCCATGCCTGAGGACGAGTGGCCCGACGAAGAGTCCGGCAATGGCGCCGGCGGGGAGGAAGCCGGCGCGCCGGAGCGCCGCGCGGCCGTGCCGGTGACCGTGCCGCCGGAAGACAAGAAAGCCGCCCAGGCCACTTTCATTGACCTGACGCGCAATATCCAGCGTCAAAAAGACAGAGAGATGCAGACGATCTTGGCGGGCAATGCCGCCTCCGCCACCAAGACGGCCGAAGGCCCGGTGATCCGCGGCGAAAAGGTCGGGCGCAACGACCCCTGCCCCTGCGGCAGTGGCAAGAAGTACAAGAAATGCCACGGCGCAGGCAAATAGCCGCCGTCTCGCGCTGCTGCGGATTGGCGGTTGTGGCGGCGCTCGCGCTCGGCGCCGTTGCGGCCCCGCCGCCGCAGTCCATCTGGCCCGAAAAGTGGCGCGAGCACACCCGCGCGACGGTGACGGCAGTGACTCCTTCGGATCCGCAGCTGTGGGCCGAATTGGCGGGCCAGGCGGCGGAGAAGGCGATCTATGACAGTCCGGTCGGGCGCTTCAGCGCCACGGCCTACCGGTTGAAGGACTCGACCTCCGCCCTGGCGTGGTACGAGTATCTACGGCCGGAAAACGCCGTGCCCGCGCTCGGCGCGGCAACGGTCTCCACAATTCCCGGGGGCGAGTTCACGGCCCATTTGAACTACGTGCTGGTCTTCTCCGGCTGGCGTCCCTTGGACAAGGAGATGCAGGCGCTATACAAGTTGCTGCCCCAGATGCGCGCCGGCGGGGGATTGCCCCAGCTGATGCGCTATCTGCCTGAGATGAACCGGCAGCGCAACTCGGAACGCTACATCGTGGGGCTGTATTCGCTCGGGCTGTTCGCTCCCATGGTACCCGGCTCAGTGGCCGGTTTCGAGGATGGAGCCGAAGCGCAAGTGGCGCGTTATCAAACGCCTGGCGGCGAGACGACGGTTGTGATCTTCGAGTACCCGACGCCCCATGTGGCGCGCCGCTACGAGGCCCAGTTCGCTCAGCTCCCGGGGTGGCAGGTGAAGCGCACGGGCCCGCTCGTGGCGCTGGTCCCGGCCGCAGCCGGACATGCCGTGGACGCCGCGACCGCCAGGGCGCTGCTCGATCCCATCGATTGGGATCTCGAGTTCACGTGGTACGAGAGCGCCAAGCGGCATCTGCCGGTGAACGTGGGGGCAATGCTGTGGGGGGCCATCGAGCTCACCGGCGTGGTCCTGGGAGCGGTCTTGTTCGGCGGCATTTTCTTCGCCGTGATCGGCGTCTGGATCCGCCGCAGCGTCCTCAAGGAAGGCGAGGAATCCGGCCTCACGGTCTTGCGGCTGAACGGTTAGCTGCGCTCGGGCCGCCCGTCGGAATGCGCACCCCCGCGTTCGGTAGCGCAGCCACTCCTGTCGACGCCTGCTGGGGACGACTTTCGGACGAGTGGCTTCCACGATGCTGGAGGACGGACGGAGGTCCTCTATGCATCCCAACACGATCACACGCCGGCAACTGGCCGCGCTGGCCGGCGTCGGACTGGCCAGCGGAAAGGTCATGGCGGCGCGCAGCGGCGCTCTCACGGCTGGCGAGGTGATCCAGCGCATCCAGAAGAACGTCGGCGTGCCGTGGCGCGCGCAGACGGTGGATACCTTCAAGGCCGGGGACCCGGATACGCCGGTCGTGGGCATCGCCACCAGCTTCATGGCCACGCTGGACGTGCTCCAGCGGGCCGCGGCCGCAGGCCGGAACCTGATCGTGTCGCATGAGCCGACGTTCTACAATCACCTGGACCAGACCGGGGACCTGGTCAATGACCCGATCTACAAGTTCAAGCTGGCCTTCATCGAGCAACATAAGCTGGTGATCTGGCGGTTCCACGATCACTGGCACGCCCGCCAGCCCGACGCGGTGCTGACCGGAATGGCGCGGCGGCTGGGCTGGGAGCAATATCAGGCCGCCGGCCAGCAGTGGTTGTATACGTTGCCTGCCACGACGCTCGGAGAGCTGGCGCGCGAAATCCAGGACCGGCTGAAGGTGCACGCGTTGCGCGCCATCGGCGATCCGCAATCCCCGGTGAGCCGCGTGGCGCTGAGCCCCGGGGCGGCGGGCCTGATGGCGGCCGTCCGGACGCTGCCGCAGGCCGACGTGTACGTGTGCGGCGAGGCGACGGAATGGGAGGGCATCGAGTACGCTCGGGACACGATCGCCGCCGGCCAGAAGAAGGGCATGATCCTGGCGGGCCATCAGGTGACCGAGGAACCGGGCATGGATCTGTGCGCCCAGTGGCTGAAGACGTTCATCCCGGAAGTGCCGATCGAGTGGATTCCGACGGGTGAGCCGTTCTGGCGGCCGGCGTAGGCCCGGACGGGGGAGGGGCCGGATTGCGGGCCCGGATGGAGACCGTAAGTGATTGTGACGCTATCCGTTTGCGGGTAGCAATGGCGTCTTGGGAGGGGCTGATACGAGCTTGGGACAGCGGGATTTGGCTGCGATGAGAGCGCGGGCATGGGTGAACGCAAAGCGAAAACGTGTCAAACCGCAGTCCCGCGCCAAGGGCTATGAAGACGTGGGAGGGCCTTTCTGTCAAGGTGAAAAACATCATTAAAATCAGTTAGTTAAAAGGAAATTTCGGAGTCTGGTTTTTCCTCTTGACTTCGCTTTCGATGGAGTCTACGCTCAAAGCACATACAGGTTTTGTGGTCGCGAGACCATGGGATCTGTTTCTCCCACTGAACATCAGCCCGGTTTTCCGGGGTTCGCGAAAGCCCGCCTGACGGCGGGCTTTCGTTTTGCAGGTGACGCAGTTTTGCGCAGCCGATCAGCACCGGACGCGGCGGGGCGCGAAGTGGTGTGATAGCCTGGAAGTTCCCGAAGCGCAGGAAAAAGAAGCCGTATAGTCATGTCAGATAAGAAGTTGCAGGTGATCCCGCTGGGCGGGCTGGGCGAGTTCGGAATGAACTGCCTGGCGCTCCGGTACGGGGACGACATCATCGTGATCGATGCCGGGATGATGTTTCCCGACGCGGAGCTGATGGGCGTCGATATCGTCACTCCAGATTTCACCTATCTCGAAGAGAACAAAGAATTTGTCCGTGCGTTGCTGCTGACGCACGGGCATGAGGACCACATTGGGGCGCTGCCGTTCCTGCTATCGGAGATCGACGTTCCGGTGTATGGCACGGCGTTCACGCTGGCGCTGGTGGAGCGGCGGCTGGAAGAGCACGAGATGCTCGACCAGGTGGAGCTGCACCGCATCAAGCCGGCGCAGGTGGTCGAGATCGGGCCCTTCAAAGTGGAGTTCATCCACGTCACGCACTCCATTGTGAGCGCCGTGGCGCTGGCCATCACAACGCCGCTGGGAGTGGTGATCCACACCGGGGATTTCAAGGTCGATCCGACCCCTACCGATAACATTCTGTTCGACTTGCATACGCTGGCGAGCTACGGCAAGCGGGGCGTGCTGCTGCTCTTATCGGATTCCACCAACGTCGACCGGCCGGGCTACACGCCCAGCGAGCGGGCGGTGATGCCGCGCTTTGAAGAGATCTTCAACCGCGCCGAGCACCGGATCATCGTCTCGTGCTTTTCGAGCTCAATCCACCGGCTGCAGCAGATCCTCGACATTTCGGCCGAACTGAACCGGAAGGTGGCGTTCCTGGGCCGCAGCATGCTGACGACGACCGAGATCGCGCACAGCCTGGGTCTGTTGCACATTCCGGACAACACCATCATCCGGCCGCAGGACATCATGTCGATGCCGCGCGACCGCGTGGTGGTGATCGTCTCCGGGACGCAGGGCGAGCCGATGTCGGCGATGTCGCGCATCGCGGTGGACAACCACAAGAACCTGTCGCTCGACAACGGCGACATCGTGGTGCTGAGCGCGCGCATGATTCCGGGCAACGAGAAGGGCATCGGGCGCATGTTGAACCACGTGGCGCGGCGCGGGTGTGAGGTGGTGGCGGGGTCGATGAACCCGCCGGTGCACGTTTCCGGGCACGGCTCGAGCGAAGAGCTGAAGCTGATGCTGAACCTGATCCGGCCGCGCTACTTCGTGCCGATCCACGGCGAATACTGGCAGATGTCGAAGCACGCCAAGCTGGCCAGCCATTTGACGACATTGGGCTTGGAGGACACGTTCATCTTAGAAAGCGGGCAGGTGCTGGAGATCGATCCGCACGGCGCGCGCAAGGCCGGCAAGGTGCCGGTGGGGCGGGTGTGCATCGACTCGGGCTCGATCGACGAAGTGGTCGAAGACATGGTGATCCGCGACCGGCGGCACCTGGCCGAGGACGGGTTCGTGATCCCGATCGTTTCGGTCGACAAGAACACCGGGCGTTCGGACGGACTGCCCGAGATTGTGAGCCGGGGTTTCGTGTCGCTGGAAGAGGGTTCGGAGCTGATCGCGGCGGCGCGGCAGGT
>JBKQPG010000020.1:0-14198 GCA_052145115.1 Bryobacteraceae bacterium | reverse complement strand
GGGATACCGGCGGCTTGCCAAACAACAGCCACGAAGTCATGAACCCCACAACTAGTACCGGGCCCACCGAGGACTATCGGCAGAAACCCGACATTGCAGCGCCGGGCACCAATATCTACTCAACGGCCTACGACTGGGACGGGAATGGAGGCGCGAACCCCGATTTCGTGCCGCACACGGGAACCAGCATGTCTGCGCCGCACATCGCCGGAGCGCTGGCGCTGCTCCGCAGCGCGCTGCCGGCCACGACCGAGGCGGGGCCGATTGCGAAGGCGATTCTGATCAACAGCGCGGATACGCCCAACTACACGCCTTGGCAACCGGATCGAGGATTCGGCTACGCCAACATGAGCACTGCATGGAATCAGCGGACGCTCTATGACATCGCCTCGCTTGGGGGCGCAGCCGGCGCGCCGACCTTCAAACTCTACACAGTGCCGCTGAGCGGAGAGCGCTACATAGCGACGGCAGTGTGGAACCGGCACATGTACGGGCCATCCGTCGATTCGACCGGAATGCCGTCCTACACTTCGTGGACGGCAAGCGGGTTGGCCATGACGCTGTTCGACGCGGCGAGCGGCAGCGTGATCCCTCCGGCGATTCCTCAGGCGCTGGGGACGGTGGAGAAGTTGAGCGCCGACCTGACGGCGCCCCATTCCGCCTACGGGATCCTGAACGTGACCTGGCAGCCGGGGCAAACCGTCGTGGCCGAGCAGATCGCTGTTGCGTTTTCCTCAACCTTCACGCCGGCAACGGGCCCGGCTCTGACACTCTCGTGCAGCATCCCGGCGACGCTCTACGTTGGCGCGCCTTTTGCGGTCGCCTGCTCCACATCCAACACGGGGGACATGTCTGCCGTCGCGGTGAGCGGCGGGGCCGCCTTGTCGAACGGCTTTTCCCAAAACTCGCAACTGAGCTTCGGAGACGTGCAGCCTGGTCAGAATCCCGTGGCTGGTCAGATGAGCCTGAATGCGCCGGCCGTGGCGGGAGACTACAACGTCACGGTAAGCGTCAACAGCACCGTTTTTGGCGGGCAGTTCAGTGCCAGCACCACGGTAGCGGCGCATGTCGTTCCGAACGCGGCCTGGGCGCCGTGGCTGGGCTCTGTCGGGCCGGCCTGGGTTTCCGCGGGAGGCAGCGATTTTCAGCTGTCGGTCACCGGCGCGAATTTCTTCCCGGCTTCGACCGTATACTGGAACGGCATCGCGCTGGCCACGACGTTCGTCGACAACACTCAGCTCACCGCCACCGTGCCGGCCAGCCTGATTGCGGTTCCGATTACCGCCAGCGTAACGGTCGTCAATCCATCGGGGATCAGTTCGGTGAGCCGCAGTCTAGCCGTCCGCCCGCCGGTTTGGCAAACACCCACCACCATCAGCCTGTTCGCCGGTTGCGGCAGCAACTGCGGTGTGAACTCCTATACTGGCGACGGCCATCCGGCCGTCAATACAATACTCAGTAACCCGTACGGAGTGGTCGCGGATAGCGCGGGAAACGTCTATATCGCTGACGCAGGGGACAACCGCGTCCGCAGAGTGGGACCGGACGGCGTGATTTGGACCGTCGCGGGCAACGGCCAGTACGGCTTCTCAGGCGATGGCGGCCCGGCGACCGCCGCGTCGTTGTATGGCCCGGCAGATCTAGCGATCGACGCCCAAGGCAACCTGTATATCGCGGACATGGGCAACAAGCGGATCCGCAAGGTGACCCGCGGCGGCATCATCTCGACGTACGCGGGCAACGGCGGCTCGGGCCCGGGACCCGACGGCGGCCAGGCGGCGAGCACCGCCATCGGAGATGTGCGTGGTCTGGCGGTGGATCAGAGCGGGAATCTCTACTTCTCGAATGACAGCTGCTTCGTCAAAAACGTGAACCCGCAGGGCATCATCTCAACCTATGCGGGGATCGGAACCTATAATGGAATCGGAGACCCCGATTACACCGGCGATGGCGGGCCAGCGGTCAGCGCGCAGCTGAACAATCCGTATGGCGTGGTGGTGGATACGGCGGGGAACCTGTTCATCGCGGATTCGGGAAACCTCCTCGTGCGCGTTGTAAACGCCGCCGGCATAATCTCCGCATTTGCGGGGGGCGGCAACAGCTATCCAGGCGATGGCGGATTGGCGACCGCTGCATATCTATGGGGTCCTGTCAGCCTGGCCCTGGATGCCGCCGGCAACTTGTATTTGCTGCAAGGGCCTTATGCGCAGCTCCGCGTCAGCAGAGTTAGCACCGACGGGATCATCTCCACCTACGCCGGTGGTGGTTTCGGGACCGCATCGGGCGACGGCGGCCCGGCCGTGGGCGCCGCCTTGGGCGAGCCCGAGGACATTGCGACGGATGGGTCCGGCAACCTGTACATTTCGGACCCGGAGAGCCAAAGTGTGCGCAAGGTGGCGCCCGGCAGCGGGAATACTTCTCAGTTGTTCATCACTTCTCTCACCCCGGCCCTGGCCACCGCTGGTGGCCCCGGCTTCAGCCTGATGGTGCAGGGGGCGAACTTCGTCAATGGAGCCACAGTCAACTGGGACGGAACGCCACTGCCGGCGACGTACGTCAACCCCACGTTCCTGATGGCAAGCGTGACGGCCGGGATGATCGCCACGGCAGGGACGCACTCCATCGTGGTGCAAAACCCGACGCCCGGAGGCACGCAGTCTAGCCCGATTCTGTTCGTTGTCCAGCCGTACCTGAGCACAACGCCGTGGATCGTCGCAACTCCGAATCCGGTCCCGGTGTCCTCAGGCAGGATCGCCGGCTCGACCACCTTTTCCTGGAGCGCGCCGGGACACAGCAGCGTGGAGTTGCACGCGGATTCACCCGGGGGGCTATTGCTGGCGTCCGGCGGGCCAACAGGGACCGCGCCGGGACATCCAGAAGTGTTTGACGGCCAGTTGTTCTTCCTGGTGGATCCGCTGACCAACGAAACGCTGGCAACCCTGACCGTGAGCGTTCTAACAGACTCGCGCGTCATCGGGGCGCCGAAACCTCCGGCACACAAGAAGAGCGATCAGTAGCCGGACAGCTCGGCAAGTCCGCGTGAAACCGCGTTTCAGTCCCTTCGTTGCTGCGGAAAGGGCTCTGCACTCTGGCGGCTATGACGTAGTGCCCTGCGAACTGGTCTGGGATTTCTGGTTTTAGACCTTTTCTCGGATCAATTGATTCATGCGGCGCAGCGTGGCCGCGCTCTCTCCTTGAAGCTCTTCAACTCGGCCGGACCGGGATAGGTCCCGAGAAACGCGTTTGCGTCAGGGGATCCGCTTTCCACATGAGCGCGTAGACGGCGTTCAGTAGATGTGCCCCGTTGTGTTACTCATCGTCGCGGTTCCAGGACCACGGCGGACTTTAAGGCAGTAGTGTGCAGCGCCGAGGCGAAGCGCAGCCCGTGTACCCTTCACCATCATCAGGTTCCTCGGCGACAACCCGCCGCCGGAGGCCAACGGCTGGGGCGGCATCGCACAGCCCTCAGGCTGTCACTGAACGAGGCGGGTGCCGAAGCTCGGCGTTGACCCTAGCACGCTGGCGAGGTGGGAGCAGGGGGAAAGAGAGCCGACTGGCAATTGTCCCAGATAGAAGCAGAGCAGTCGCCGCACCGGGTAGGCGTCGAAGCGCCATCGGCGCCTGTTCGGAGGGGCCCTCGTTAATGGCAGCCGAGCGCGACTCCGATTACACTACCCAAGAGCGTAAAGCCTTGTAAGCAGCTGCCCTTTCAGCAAGCCAGGCCTTCAGCTGCGGCGCAATGTAAAACGTGGGCTGCAGCAGATCGTCATCCGGAGCGATCAGCCCTTCGGCCAGGCGGTCGCCTGCAGCGCGGTCTCCGGGCAGATTCGGATGCCCACAGTGACCTTCAGCGACTCCAACTGCAACAAATCCGCGAATGCGAGGCCCTCCTCCACCGTCTCGATGGTCTCTCCGGGGCCGCCCAACATCAGGAACCCTGTCCGCGCGATGTCGGCTTCGCGGAAAGGAGCAGCAGTCGTTCTTACTAATGGCTATGTCGAAAATGTGGAGGCCGCCCAGACCTACCCGCTGCATCCACTCCAGGTCCAGCTTGATGCCTTCTTTGGTGATGTTGCCGTCCATCCAGTGCCACCAGACGCGCGGCTTGGTGCCATTCGGCGGATTCTCAAATCCGCTCTTGAGCGGATCGGTTCTGCTCTGCGCTGCGGCCGTGCCGGCCGCGAGAAAAAGTGCCAGAATCCCGACGATCAGGTTTCTTGCACAGCACGACTTCTCTCTTGTCACGTATTTCCTCCGTCGGGAAGCCTGGCCGGTCCCCCCGCGTGAATCAACCCACATTCGCAACACGCCCGGCATCGCTCCGGACTGCGCCTTCCAAACGGAACGTTTGCACATCTGCTCAACGGCCCCAGCCGGCGGCGCTTCTAGTCAGGAGCGAGGCCGATGCACTATTTGAACAACGAGAGTGCGAATTCGTCCATACCCCGGTGCCAGGTCTGCCACTCGAGAGCCGTGCCCAGCGACTCATAAAGCACGCTCTTGATGCCGACCTTCCCCAGCTTATCGTGCATGGCCACGCTTTGCGACGTTGGCACTCAGGTCTCGGGCTTTGTTCAGTTAATGTCTGCACGGACACCCGTGCAGATATCAACTGACCTTGAGCATGAACCACGAGTGCCGGCTGAGGGCGACCGGCGGATCGGTACGCCGTCAAGTACCTGCGAGAGGCGAATTGTCAGAAAGTCTGGGTGACCAGCGTCCACGCCCGGCGGCAAACACCGTCTATTGACCATTGGGTCTCGCCGCATTTGGGCGTTCATTCGGGATCTGAGGATGCATCCACTTTTGAAGCGGATGGACAAAGCGATCCATTACCGCCCAAGACCGGCCAACGACGGGCTATTGGCGGGCTGGTGGATGTGAACAGGGCGTAGCGTCACCGGACATTGACGCCACACCCGGCCCCGTGGCTGGCGGCTCGCCTGTGCGAACCCCAGACGCGCGCCTTGTGCCTCGCAGCCTCGGGTAAGCTAGTGTTCGCGGCCGACGCTGGGCTGGAGATCAGTGATTCGCGCTTCCAGGAAGGCCGCGCCCACGCCGAGGTGCGCGCCGCCGAGGCTGCGGGACGGCGGGTGGGTGCCGCTTCGCCTCGCGAGATGCCTCCGGCGTGACGCGGATTTGAGTGCGCGAGTCATTTGGGCTAGGGGAGATGGAGTCCCTTGCGATGACACGGCAGGCGATCGGCTCGATAGCATGGGGATCGGCCGGCCGGGGAGCGTCATGCCCTCGTCAGTGCGAAGTGGGACGAAGAACGAGTGGAGAGAGATGGACAAAGCAAGAGAAACGTGGATGGTGCAGTCCGTTCGGGCCATGGCTTGCAACGCGCTCACAGCGCTGGTGCTGGGGAGTATGGCCGTCGCGGCTGCGGCGCCGTCTGGCAGCCGGGAGGGCGGGCGCACCGTGGCGACGCGCCATGGATCGGACTTTCGTCTCGAGAACGGGACAATGGGCGCGAAGTGGTCCGCTACGGTGGGCAAACTGAACGGTCTGGCCGTTTGGGCGCGCATGCCTGGGACGGAGATGCACTTGCCGGAGCCGTTCGCCATTCTGCTGAAGGATGGAACGATCTACAATGCGGGCAACTTGAAGCTCGCGGGCGAGCCGGTCCGGCGTGAGCTGATTCCGCGCGCCGGGACATCGCGGCTGGCCGATACGCCGCGCGGAGAGGCGTTCGAGTTCCCGCTCGAGAGCAGCGACAGCAATTTGCGCGTCATCTGGTCGATGGTCCTGTTGGACGGCACTTCCTATCTGAGACAGGTGCTCGAGATCAGCGCGAATGCGCGCGACATCCCCATCAGCGAAGTGAAGCTGATCGATCTGAAGCTCTCCGGGGCCCATGTGAGCGGGTCAGTGCAAGGTTCGCCGATCGTAGCCGGAAATGTCTTTCTGGGGGTTGAGCACCCGTTGGCCCAAAGCAAAGTGACGGACGGGCGGGCGACGGCCTGGATGGAGCGTGATCTTGCTTTGCGGGCCGGCCAGCAGATCACATACTCCAGCGTCATCGGTGTCGCGCGGCCAGGCCAGATGCGGCGCGACTTTCTTGCGTACCTCGAAGCGGAACGTGCACACCCGTACCGTACGTTTCTGCACTACAACTCGTGGGAGGACCTCGGGTACTTTACGCCTTACAACGAGCGAGACGCGTTGGACCGAGTGAACGCGTTCGGAATCGAACTGGCGCAGAAGCGCGGAGTCAAGCTAGATTCCTATCTGTTCGACGATGGCTGGGACAACCACAAGTCGCTGTGGAGGTTCAACGACGGCTTTCCGCAGGGGTTCGCGGCGGTGAAGGATGCGGTGGAGCGGTACGGCGCCGGTGTGGGCGTATGGATGTCGCCGTGGGGCGGCTATGCGAAACCGAAGCAGGAGCGAATTGAATTTGGGCGCGCGGCAGGATACGAGATTGTTGCGGGCGGATACGCCCTGTCGGGCCCGAAGTATTACGCCGCATTTCGCGACGTCTGCCTGGAGATGATTCACAAGTTCGGAGTGAACCAGTTCAAGTTCGATGGCACGGGCAACGTGGACAAGGTGTTTCCGGGAAGCGAGTTCGACAGCGATTTCGCCGCGGCGATCCACCTGATCGGCGAGCTGCGGGCGGCCAGGCCGGACCTCTTCATCAACCTGACCACCGGCACCTGGCCTTCGCCCTTCTGGTTGCTTTACGCGGACTCGATCTGGCGTGGCGGGGAGGACGATTCAACGGCCGGCGTGGGAACCTACCGTGAACGCTGGATCACCTATCGCGACGCCGCTACCTACCGGCACATCGTGCAGCTCGGGCCGCTGTATCCGCTCAATTCGCTGATGCTGACCGGCTTGATCTACGAGAAGGAGCACAGTCAGCTCAACAAGGACCCGGGGAACGACTTCCGGAATGAGGTCCGGTCATTCTTCGGCACTGGCACGCAGCTGCAAGAGATGTACATTACGCCGCAGTTGCTGACGGCGGTCAACTGGGACGACCTGGCGGAGGCGGCCAGGTGGTCGCGCGCCAACGCCGGAGTGCTGAAGGATACGCACTGGATCGGGGGAGATCCGGCGTGGCTGGAGGTCTACGGATGGGCTTCCTGGACGCCTGCCAAAGGGATCCTGGTGCTGCGCAATCCGAGCGGCCGCGAGCAGACGATCCGCATCCGGCTGCAGGATGCATTCGAGTTGCCGTCCGGCGCAGCGCAGGAGTACGTGGCGCGGAGCCCGTGGAAATGCGACGCCGGGCGGGCTGCCATTCCGCTGCGCGCGCAGCAGTCGCACGCATTTCATTTTGCTCCGTTTGAAGTGCTGACGCTGGACGTTACGCCACGCGATGGTTTGTCGGATGCGAGGATCCAGCCAGCAGGCGAGGCCACGCAAGAGAGGCCGAGGTGACAGCCGCAAGCACGGGCGAGCCTGCATGGGATAGGAGAATCACGACGATGCGCCTTCGACTTGTTTATTTGACCGCGACCGTGCTGGGTATGGCTGCGCTATCTATGTCAAGCCCCTGCCTAGCCTTCGCGCAAGCGCCGAGCGGACAGCCGGGCGTCGCCGGGGCCGTTCTCCAACCGAACGTGTGCGACGTCCGCTCCTTCGGGGCGAAGGGGGACGGCGAGCATCTCGACACCGCCGCCATTCAGACCGCCATGCACGCTTGCGCGGAACAGGGCGGCGGAACGGTCCGCTTCGGCCCCGGTACTTACTTGTCCGGTTCGATCCGGCTTGAGAGCAATATCACGCTCGACCTCGGACAGGGCTCGCGCCTGCTCGGCAGCAGCGATGTGGCGCAATACTCCTCGGTGGGCCGTACTTCGGAGAATCGCTCGACCGCCTTGATTTGGGCCATCAGCGCCCGGAACATCGCGATCACCGGCCCTGGAGTGATCGATGGCAACGGCCGCGCTTTCATCGATCACATCAATCCGCATAGAATTGCGTGGTACGACGTGAACTCCACACGCCAGGGCGCCGCGGCCTTCACCCGCTTCTCGCAGAACCGTGAAGGACCGGTCAGGATGCTCCCGCGTCCAGGGGTGCTCGTGCTGTTCATCGAGTGCGAGAACGTGGAGATCCGCCAGATTCATGTCGTCGACGCGCCCAATTGGTGCATCCACCTCGCCTGCTGCCGGCACGCCCTGCTGACCGGCCTCGATGTGCGCAACAGTCTGGTCGTGCCCAACGCCGACTCCATCGACGTTGCGAATTCGCAGGACGTGCGCATCTCCGATGTCTACCTTGAAGCCGCCGACGACGGCATCGCGATCGGCACCTGCGCCGACGGCTACTGCCTCCAGCCGGCTGAGAACATCGTTGTCTCCAACGCCGTGATTGTCAGCCGTTCGTCCGGGATTCGCCTGGGTTCGGGGACCAAGGATATCCGCAATCTCATTTTCAACAACATCGTCATCCGCGACAGCAACCGCGGCCTCGGAATCTTCATTCGAGGCAATGAGAACATCTCGAACGTTCTCGTATCGAACTCGATCATCCAGACGCGCCTGATGGATGGTGACTTCTGGGGCATGGGCGAGCCGGTCCATGTGTCGGTGGCCCCCTGGAACCTGCAGGGTGAGCCCGGTTCGGTCTCGGGCCTCCGCCTGGTGAACGTCGTCGCTGAGAGCCAAGCGCCGGTACTGTTCTATTCCGACCGCCCCGGCCACATCCGTGACGTACTTTTCGACGACTTCGATCTCAAGATATCGGCCGGCCCTCTGACGCCGCTCTTTGGCGGCAACCTGGACCTGCGGCCGGTCGATCCCAAGGAGCGCGCGATTGCGCGCTATGATTTTGCCGGCTTCAAGGCGGAGAACGTCGATGGCCTCACGCTGCGCAATTTCCGTCTGCGCTGGGGCTCCGCGGTGCCGGACTTTTTCCGCGCGGGCGTCGAAGTCACTGGATTCCGGGACGTCCTTATCGATGGGCTAGTCGGTGCGGGTCCGAACGATGCCGCACCCGCCATCTGGTTTCACAAAGGAATTGGGGCGACGGTTGTCAACTCACGCGCAACACATGGGAGTCTCCTCGTGCAAGAGGACGTTACGGGATTCCCGGTCGAACCCCGAAAGTGACTGAACTGGAAGCGCTGGATGATGTTCTGACGACCCTCGATCTCGCCGTCGATGGCCCGGTGTCGGTTTGGCGACGTTGCCGACCAGCATACGGTTTCCGCTGGTTTGGTCGATGTCAACAGACTTCCAAACGACGAGATTGTATGTAAACGCGCATCTCGGACATCCGGCGCTCCTGAGCGCGCAAGAAGGCTCTTGTACGCCAGGTCGGCTTATCGGATTGTCGAGCTTGCCGGGAGCCTCAACGTCACTGGCGGGTTCTCGCCGTCGATGACATGCACGACGGGAAAGTCGTCGCGATGCGCGTCGCGATAGTCCGCGTCATAAAGCAGATTGGTGCCGCTGTGGTTGGCCAGGACGAAGAGGCGATAGTCGCCGGCAAATGTTAGTGTCCCTTTGAAGACGCCCTCGGCGTTGGTGTTGAACCCGTATGGCCCGGAAATTCGATCCGCCTGAATCTGGACGAGGTTCACGCACTGGCCGGCGGATAATGAAGCGATCCGATGGCGAAACTCCTGGACCCCTTTCGATTCCTGGTGATCTGCCTGGCGGGCCGGTTGAGCCAGCGTCACTTACAGGCCATGGATTATCTGCGCGTGGAGATCCGTGGTGCTGGTGACGAGCGTAAGGGCCGCTGCTCGCGTCTTGACGGTCCCGAGAGCGCTTGGACAATTCTGGCAATGTGCCATCGCCTAATTGGAGGCAATCCAGACTCGGAGTGGCTCCGCGTACTTCCGCTCGAGGAGCTGCGCCTCGAATAGCTACGGGCCCCGCCGCCTGCGCATGCCCCTGCCCCGTGAACGCGCGCACGTGGAAGTTCAATGTCTTGGTCGAGAATGAGCGCTGCGCCGAGAGAGTCTCAGGCTATCTACATCCAAAAGGATCATCTCATAGCAATGGGAAAACACGTAAATGATGGCTGGAAACCTCGGATTCTGACGCTAACTTGACACGAACAGCGCGTGGTGTGGCTCAGTGCTTCTGTTCCATGGACCAGAACTCCACGCCGTAGGGTGGCAGGGTCCATTCCAGCCGGGGATCGGCCGGGTTCAGCAGCAGATCGTCCAGCGGTTGAAGACGGACGTTCTCATCCGAGCCAGGAGCGGTTGCGTCCAGCAGGCGGCGCTTGACCACCAGCATCCGAGGCACTCCCGACGCCCTCAGCCGCACCGTGGCGGGCTGCGCCGAGTAGTTCCAGATCAACAGGCTGTACAAGTCGTAGGATTCGTCATAGGTGAGGAAGGCGTGGACCGCCGGGTCCGACGACTCCACTGCGAGCCGCTGGCCCAGCAGACGCGACATCAGCTTGAAAGTGAAGTAGGCCGGCCGCAGCGTGTTCTGGTAGTCGAACAGACCGTCGTACTGCGGCATGCGGTTCCACCAGGCGGCCATGAAAGAAGCGCCCTTGGGGGAGAAGAATTGCGCGAAGCGATCGCGGTCCACGTGGTAGTCGCGAATGTGATAGTAGCAGGCGTAGTCCAGGCCGGCGTCCTTCATCTGCCAGGCGGTTTCAGCGACAAAGCAGGGTTGGATGCGCCCATCCTTCGGCGGCGTCGTGAGTGCCATGTCCCACTCGTCGAGGACCGTCTCCGGGCGCAGTTGGGGATGCTTCCTGAGCAGCTCCCGAACGCCCGTGATGGTGGCCCGAATCGCCAGCGGATCGCTCGAGTAGATGTGCCAGGAGACGAAATCGAGCGGCGCGTTGCCGGCGGCGCAGAATTCGAGCAGCGCTGGCAGAATCGGAGATCGCCACCCCGCCAGCGCGGGCCCGCCCACCTTGGCGCGCGGGTCGGCGCGCCGGATGGCGGCGGCGGTGTGCTGGTAGTAGCGGACGTAGGAATCGGGCCGGAAGCGGTAGGGGCAGCCGCCGTCCTCGCCGATATCCGGCTCGTTGGCGACTTCCCAGTACCAGCCCGCGCCGATGCGATCGCGGTAGTGCTTCACGAGTTGAAAAATCAGCTCCTCCCAGGCGATGTAATCGCGCGGCTCGACGACGTCCTGGTCGACTACCGGGAACAGCAGCTTGGGCTTGAAGTTGATCGACAGCAGCGGCGTGGCGCCGGTGCGCAGGATCAGGTCGACGGATTGGTCCAGCGTGTCGAAGTGGTAACGGCGCGGGGCCGGCAGCAGATCGAAGTACTCCTGAATGAACAGCCGGATCACGCGCGGATGCAGGGCGCGCACCTCGGCCTCCCGCTGCTCCCACATGGGATCGGCGGAAAGACCGCCCTGGCCGAGTGCGATGCGATTGATTTCCAGCGGCCCTTGCGGCCGGTCCAGGAACAGGCCGACGGAGACGCTGCGCGGCTGGGCACACGTCACGGCGGCGAACAACATGGAGAGAGAGAGAATTCGACGCATGTTGCTTCACATTGTTCAACTGCTGGGCGCACCGGTCAACCGGGCCGAATTCACCGCTGCCGCCAATCGCGGGAAACAATGCCGACTGACGCGCGCGGGGGAGCGGATTTCCCGCCCGCCAGCCGCTATAATCCAGCTTCGGGAGATCGCATGCGCAGACTCAAGACCCTGCTGGTGCTGCTGGTCCTTGCAGCTTCGGCACGCGCCGCCGGCAACGACCCGCTGGCCGCCCAGGTGACCATCTACCGCGACAACTACGGTGTGCCGCACATCGTCGGCGACACCGTGGAGGCCACATTTTTCGGCTACGGCTACGCCCAGGCCGAGGACCACCTGGAGCGCATGATGATCCAGTACCGCGACGCCCAGGGCCGCCGCGCCGAGGTGGAAGGGTTCAAGGCTCTGGGCGACGGCTACCTGCACTTCATCCCTTACGAATACCGTTGGGATGGCGACTATCTGCAGCGCCTGTTGCGCACCAAGCAGTGCGTGGTCGACAACAAGAGCAAGATCGACCCGGCGGTCTACCGGATCCTGGATGCATTTGCGCGCGGGGTGGACGAATACATCGCCCGCCACCGCGACTCCGTCCCAGCGTGGATCGACGGCATTACGGCCGAGGACGTGGAGGCGCTGGAACGCAGCCACTACATGCGTTTTTACAGCATCCAGGACGCGCTGATGAAGCTCGGCGAGCCCACCTGGGACTTCCCCGACTTCGGCTCCAACCAGTGGGCCATCGCGCCCTGGAAATCCGCCAATGGCCGCATCATCCACGTGGAGCACACCCACATGCCGTGGGCCAACCGCTTCCAGAACTACGAAGCGCACCTGATCACGCCCGGGCAACTGGACGTGGCTGGCATCAGTTGGTTCGGCAGCCCGGTGTTCCTGGACGGCTTCAATGACCGGATCACTTGGTCCGCCACCTGGAACCAGCCCAACATCTCCGACGTGTACGAGGAGAAAACGAATCCGGACCAGCCGCCGCAATACCTGTACGAGGGCGCCTGGCGGGATATGAAGGTGGAGCAGGCCACCTTTCGGGTGAAAGGCCCCCGAGGCCTGGAGACGGTGACGCTCCCGCTCTACTACACGCATCACGGGCCGGTGGTGAAGTTCGACAAAGAGAAGCACCGCGCCTGGTCGGTGCGCCTGCCTAACTTCGACGGAGTGAACTACACGCTCGGCTTGTACGGCATCATGAAGGCGCGCAACCTCGAGGAGTTCAAGGCGGCGGTGGCGAGACAGTTGATGCCGCGCTGGAACCTGCTCTACTCGGACTCGACGGAGATCTACTGGGTCCATAACGGCAACGTGGCCCGGCGCGACCCCAAGTTCGACTGGCTGAAACCAGTGCCCGGCTGGACGAAAGAAACCGAATGGGGCTCGTTCTTCCCCTTCGAGGCCTACCCGCAGTTGCACAACCCGGCCTCGGGCTTCCTGCAGAATTGCAATAACCCGTACTGGGTGGCGACCCGCAATTCCGGCCTGAAGCCACTCCAACCCGCGCCCTACTATCTCTCCTACGCGGTGCAGGCGGACTCCGGTGAAGAAGCGCTCAACACGCGCGGCGAGCGCATCTTCCAGGTGCTGACGCAGCCCAGGAAGTTCAGCCTTGACGAGATGATGGACCTGGCCTTCGATACGTATGTCCTGGCGGCCGACGTCATCGTGCCGCTGCTCAATAAGGCACAGGCCAAGCAGACGGTGAAACCGGCGGCCGAGGTGGAGCGGGCCATGGAGCGCGTACGGAGGTGGGACCGTCGCACTTCCGCCGCGTCCACGGCGTTCACCTACATCTACCATTGGGCCCAGGCGTACCGCGATCTCTTCGGTGCGGCGAAATATGAGCGCTTCAACGCCTACGACCGGCAGAAGGCAGTCGATATCAATTCTCCCGATGAGCAGGAGATGGCCTGGAAGGCTCTCGGCGAGGGCCTGGCGCGCATCCAGAAGAAGTTCGGCAAATCGGAGGTGCCCTGGGGCGAGATCAATGTGGTCGTGCGCGGCGGCACGTTCCCGATGGACGGGGCCGGCGAGATGTTCGGCCTGCTCCATCCGGACGAGGGTCCGGAGCAGGACAACGGGCAAATGTACTGCAACGATGGCTGGGGCCACCTGCTGGTGGTGATGGAAGGCCCGCCCAAACAGGTCTGGAGTCTGCTGCCTTACGGCCAGTCCGAGCACCCCAGCTCGCCGCATTTCAACGACCAGGCGAAACTGCACCGCCAGCGCATGGCCAAGCGGTTCTGGCTGACTCCGGCCGAGATACTGGAGCACACCGAGTCGGTGTGGGGCGATCGCACGCGGCTGGAGCGGCTCGCCGGGCGGTAGTTCGATCAAAACCCGCCAGTCAAGATCTCCGTGGCGGCCTTGTGGCCCGTGCTGATTCTACATTTAAGGCCGTCTGAAGCGAAGCATGCGTAGAATTGTTCGCTTGCCTGCGGAGAACGCCCCACATGTGGTTGGCAGGATTCCCGTATGGCCCTGAAATTCGATCCGCCTGAATCTGGAAGAGATCCACGTTGACGTTGTCCGGAGCACGCCGCGGACCGCGTACTCACGTGCGAATTCGTTCAGCGTCCTCAGCGGCGCACAAACCCAACAGGGCGCCGGCCGCCAGCCCGGCCGGCTGCTGAGCATTACTGACTCCCGCATAATATAGCTGCAACCTTCAGAGCGATCCTGCGTCTAATCAGGCATGGGCAATGCTGCTGGAGTGCGACGCGATTTTGAT
Source organism: Bryobacteraceae bacterium (assembly GCA_052145115.1). Lineage (GTDB taxonomy): Bacteria > Acidobacteriota > Terriglobia > Bryobacterales > Bryobacteraceae > CAIVVT01. The sequence goes on along the minus strand of JBKQPG010000020.1, from coordinate 32 downwards.
GCGCTGGAGAAGCGCCGCAGGGAAGCGATCCG
>JBKQPG010000019.1:0-47939 GCA_052145115.1 Bryobacteraceae bacterium | reverse complement strand
TGCGCCGGTCCGCGGGACCAACCCCCCCCCCCGCCCCCCGCACTCCGTGTTGGATCGGAACTGCATTTCCCGCCGCGCCCGGCGCTAGGAGCCGGAGCGCGGGGGCGCCTTCGTTCTCCAGGCGGCGACAGCGCCGCGTTCGGAAACAGGGCGCAACGCGTACGCTCAGGCCCATGCGCGAGCCGCAGCAAGGCAGCGGCGGGAAATGCAGAATACGCCCTCAGGCGCGTTCGCGCCGCGACATCTTTCCTTCCTCCGCACCCGATACTCGTGCACTGACAGCGGCGATCCACTGCGCCGGGTGAACCAGTGGCCCTCATCCGCCGGAACAGGCCGCGCGGCGATTGGCGAAAAACAGCCCCGGAAAAGTGAAAGGGCAGGTCCGAAGACCTGCCCTCATGAAATCGCGAGCGTCGGAGGGGAAACTACTTCGCCTTCTTCTGCTTCTGCTGGCCGACGCGGATCTTGAACTGCTTCTGCTGCATCTCTTCCCAGGACTTCCAGTCGAAGCGCTTCTTGGCGTCTTCGAGGTAGTCATTGGGGTCCACGCCCTTGGGGATGACGGCCATCAGGGTCGCCCACGCGCCATGCGGGCTCTGGATGCGAAAACGACGGACATTGGGAATCGCCATAACGCTACCAATATAGCATGCAGGCCATCACCGCAGCAGGTCCCGCAAGGCCGGACCGAGCTCCGGCCAATCGAATTGGAATCCGGCTTGCAATGCTCTTTCCGGCGCCACCCTCAGGCTGGCCAGGACAATGCCGGCCATCTCCCCGTAGAGGAGTTTCAACGCCAGGGCCGGGACCGGGAAAAGCGCCGGACGGCGCAAGGTCAGGGCGAGCGCGCGCGTAAAGTCGGAATTGCGGACAGGATTCGGGGCCACGGCGTTGACCGGCCCCGCGACGGCAGTATTCTCCACGGCCCAGGCGATCATCCGCACCAGGTCGTTGAGATGAATCCAGGACATCCAGGCCTGGCCGCCAGCGATGGGTCCACCGATACCGGCCCGGAACACGGGCAGCATTTGCGCCAGCGCCCCTCCGCCGGGATCCAGGACCACGCCAATGCGCAGCGAGACCGCCCGCAGGCCCAATTCCACGGCCGCCTGGGCGGCGTGCTCCCACTCGATGCACACTGCGGAGAGAAAATCGCCGCCGGGGGCCGCGCTTTCCGGCAGGATCTCGTCCCCGTGCGAGCCGTAAAAGCCGACGGCAGAGGCGCAGACCAGGACCCCGGGCCGGACCGGCAGGGCGCTGAGCGCGCGGAGCAGGGAGAGAGTCCCCTGCACGCGGCTGGACCGGATGCGGCGCTTGACGCCGGCGCTCCAACGCTGCGCCACCGGTTCGCCGGCCAGGTGCACTACGGCTCCGGCCCCCAGGCAGGCCTCCTGGGGCGGCGGCCCGCTTTCGGGATCCCAGGCATACCAGCCGGGCCGGGAAGCGGCGCGGCGGCTCAGGCAGGCGAGCTCGTGACCGTGCCGGGCCAAGTGGTCGGCGAGGCGTGTTCCGATGAACCCCGTCGCGCCGGTGAGGATGATTTTCATGCCGCCTCCGTCGCAGCCCCTGCAATGCGCAACGGGCGCCGGCGGGTCCGTCCCAACCCGGCGGTCCTCAATGAGCGTCGTTGGCCGCGGACGCGCCGGCGGTTGAATCCCGCAACGGGTTCAGCATGCCGTGCTGATCGTAGTAGCCGGGGTTCACGCGCTCCACCACCTGCGCCGTGCTGCGCTCGATCATGGTGAAAAAGGGCTTGGGCGCCAGCCCGATCCAGAACGCCGCCGCCAGCAACGGCGCGAAGACGGCAATCTCGCGCCAGTTCAAATCCTGCAGCGCGTGGTTCTTCTCGTTGCTGTTCTCGCCGAGCATGGTGCGTTGGAACAGCCACAGCAGATAGGCGGCGCCCAGGGCGATCCCCAGGCCGCAGGCCAGCGCCCACATGAGCGAGACCTCGTACGCGCCTTTCAAAATCGTGATTTCACCGATGAAGCCGTTCAGCGGCGGCAGCCCCATCGAGCTGAACGCGGCGATGAGAAAAACAGCGGTGAAAACCGGCATCACGCGATACAGGCCGGAGTACTCGCTGATCTCGCGTGTGTGACGGCGTTCATAGACGATGCCGACGATCAGGAACAGCATGCCGGTGGAAATGCCGTGGTTGATCTGCTGCAGCATGGAACCCGAGATGCCCGCCGGGTTCAGGGCGAAGATGCCCAGCGTGCAGAAGCCCATGTGGCTGACCGACGAATACGCGACCAGCTTTTTCCAATCCTTCTGCATCAGGCACACCAGCGCGCCGTAAACGATGGCGATGATCGACAACACGGCGGCGATGGAAACCACCTTGGGGTCCTTGGCCGTATCGGGCAGCAGCGGCAGCGAGAAGCGCAGAAAACCGTAGGTGCCCATCTTCAGCAGGATGCTCGCCAGGATGACGGAGCCGGCGGTGGGCGCCTCAGTGTGCGCGTCGGGCAGCCAGGTGTGAACCGGCCACATCGGCACCTTCACCGCGAAGCCGGCAAACAGCGCCCAGAAGACCCACCACGCTTCGCCCGAGCTGAGCTTGACCGCCAGCAGGTCGGTCATGTCGAAGCTGTAGTGTCCGAACTGGTCATAATACTGAAAATAGAGCTTCAGCACGCCCAGCAGCATCAGCATGCTTCCGGCCAGCGTGTAAATCACGAACTTGATGGAGGCGTAGCCGCGCCGCTGGCCGCCCCAGATGGCGATGATGAAGTACATCGGGATCAGGGTCAGCTCCCAGAACAGAAAGAACAGCAGCAGGTCCCGCGCGGCGAAGACGCCGAGCATGCCGAACTGCAGGAGCATGAAGTGGCCGTAGTACTCCTTCAGCCGCGTGTCGATTGCCCGCCAGCTCGACAGGATCGCCAGGAACCCGACCAGCGTGGTCATCAGGATCAGCAACGCGGCGTAGCCGTCCGCGCCCAGGTGCCACGACGCGCCCAGAGACGGAATCCACGGCGCCCGCTCCTCGAACTGGAAGTCGGCCTTGGGGTTGAAGCGGAACCACAGCGGGAGGGAGACGAGGAAGCCCAGCAGGAACACGCCGTTGGCCCACAGCTTGACCAGCCGCGGCCGCGACGAAGGGATGAAGAACAGCACCAGCAGCCCGGCAAGGGGCGTGAGAATGATGACGCTTAACAGGTGATCCATAAAGGCTGAAGGAGCCAAACGGCCATTCTAACAGGCTGGGCCGAAATGGAGCGGATGGTCTCGAACGCGGGCGGCGCGGCCTCATTCCCGCGTGGCGATGCCCAGGGCGCGCATCTTCTTGTACAAGTTGCTGCGTTCCAGGCCCAGCACCTCGGCGGCGCGCGAGACGTTGCCGCCGGCGTCCTCGAGTTTCTTCAGAATGTAGTCCCGCTCGGCCGCCTGGCGCACTTCGTGCAGGCTGGCCGGACGCTCGGGCCCGCGCTCGGGGGCCTTGCGCGAAGCCGGCAGCGGAATGTGGCGCGCGTCGATACGCACCTGTGGATTCATGATCACGATCCGTTCCATCAGGTTGCGCAGTTCGCGCACGTTGCCGGGCCAGGAGTAGGCGCGCAGCATCTCGATGGCCTCGCTGGTCAGTTCCTTATGCTTACGGCCGTAGGAGGTCGCGAATTCGCGGATGAAATGCTCCGCCAGCACCGCAATGTCCTCGACGCGCTCGCGCAGCGGCGGCACGGCGAACGGGACCACGTTCAGCCGGTAGAACAGGTCTTCGCGGAAGTTGCCGCGCTCGATTTCAGCCTCCAGAATCTTGTTGGTCGAGGCGATCACACGCACGTCGGTCTGCACGGCCTCCGCTGAGCCGATGGGCTCGAAGCGCTGTTCGTCCAGGACGCGCAGCACCTTGGCCTGGGTGCGCAGGCTCATGTCGCCGACTTCATCCAGAAACAGCGTCCCGCCGTGGGCCTTCTCGAATTTGCCGATTTTGTCCTCGCCAGCCCCGGCGAAGCTGCCTTTTCTATGGCCCAGCAGTTCGCTCTCGATCAGCTCCTCGGGAATGGCGGCGCAATTCACCTCTACAAATGGGCCGTCCGCGCGGGCGCTGTTGGCGTGGATGGCGTGGGCCACCAGTTCCTTGCCGGTGCCGCTTTCGCCGTAGACCAACACCCGGCCGTTGGTCGGCGCCATGAGCGCGATCTGCTGGCGCAGCGCCTTCATCGGGACGCTGTCGCCGATGATGGCCAGCTTTCCCAGCCCGATGGTGCGCAGCTCGCGCAATTCCAGGCGCAGGTGGCGCTGCTCGATGGCGTTGCGCACCACCACCACCACTTTTTCGATGGTCAGCGGCTTCTCGAGAAAATCGAAGGCCCCCAGCTTGGTGGCCCGCACGGCGGCCTCGATGCTGCCGTGCCCCGAGATCATTACCACCACCGGCCGCTCCGGATCGGCCCGCTGTTCGATGCGGCGCAGCACGTCCAGGCCGTCCAGGCCCGGCATCCACACGTCCACCAGCGCCACGTCGAAGCTCTGGCGCTCGAGCAACTCCAGGCATTGCTCGCCGCTGGCCGCCGCGGCGGTCTCGAAATCCTCGTCTTCCAAAACACCGGCCAGGGATTCGCGAATCCCCGGCTCGTCGTCGACAATCAGGATGCGGTGGCGTTTCATGCGGGGTTGGCCGGCGCGGATACAGTCCTGGAACCAGGCTCGCTTTCAGTGACGTAAAAAGCCGGCAGTTCAATGATAAAGCGTGCGCCGACCGGCAGGTTATCCTCCACGCGGATCATGCCGCGGTGCTCGGTGACGACGTGACTCACGATGGCCAGCCCGAGGCCCGTGCCGTGCGCCTTGGTCGAGAAATAGGGCATAAACAGCTTGGCCTTGTCCTCGGTGGTGATGCCGCAGCCGGTATCGGCGATCGACAGTTCCACCACATCCGGCGCCGGCAGCGCGGTCGCGATCGCCAGTTCCTTGTAGGGCGCCTACTGCATGGCCTCGGCGGCGTTGTCCACCAGGTTCACGACAACCCGCTGGAACTGCTCCGCATCGAGCAGCACCGCCGGCAGCCGGTCGGCCAGATTCAAGCGCACTTTGACGCCGCCCAGGCGCCCCTCGAAAACCGTGAGCGCAGTGCGCACCACGGCGTTCAGATCCGCCGCCACCGGGTGCGCGGCAGGGAACCTGGCGAACTGCGAGAACTCGTCCACCAGAGTTTTGACGCTGTCCACCTCGCGCCGGATCGTCTCGCAGCAGCGCTCGACGATCTGCCGCACTTCGGGCGGCGCGTTGCTCTTCTCGATTTGCCTGAGGATGCGCTGCGAGCTCAGAGCGATGGGCGTCAGCGGATTCTTCAGCTCATGCGCGATGCGCCGCGCCACCTCGTGCCAGGCCTCGGCCTGCTGCGCGCGTAAGAGGTCCGTGGTGTCCTCGATCATCAGCACGTAACCGGTTGTGACGCCCGGCGAAAGGGCGGCCACGGTCACAGAGAAATGCCGGCTGGTCTGGCCCTCGGCCAGCTCGACCTGGCGCGATGCCGATCCGGTGCGCCGGGCGCTCTTCAACAGCCGGCTCAGGTCGGTCTGCAGGCCGGCGGGAATCAAATCGGCCAGGTGCTGAGGCTGCGCGGCCAGTGGAAAGATGTTGTGGAAGGCGCGGTTGGTGAGCCGCACCGCGCCGTCCGCCTCGAGCGAAACCACGCCCGTCGGAATGCTCTCCAGCACTGCCTCGGTGAAGCGCCGCCGGCGCTCGAGTTCGTTGCGGTTGGTCTCCAGGTCCTGCGTCATCTCGTTAAACGTGCGCACCAGCGTGGCGAATTCGTCCGTCGCGGCCACTTGCACGCGATAGGCGAGATTGCCGCCGCGCACCGCCCGCGCCGCATCCAGCAGCGCCGTCACCGGACCCGTAATCTGCCGCGCCAGGAATAGCGCCACCCATACCGCAACGAACAGCACGAACAGGGTGATCAACACCAGCAACTGGAGATAGAACCGCCGCGTCTCCTTTTTGGTCGACTCGAGCTGGTCGTAGTCCCCCACCTGCTTCTGCAAATCGCGTTGCGCCCGATCCAGGTCGAGCGGCATGCGCACGCTCACCGCCATCTCGCCCATCCCCGGCAGCGGCGCCTGCGCGGTCACCTCCTTGCCCGAATACTGCGGCGGGCCGATCTCCCCGGAGGGTGATTGCCTGCCCGACGGCCGCGGCTGGACGATCTCCCCGGGCGGCAATTGCGGCGCCTCGCACACCGCGATCTGGCCGCCGTCCGTTCTCTGGATCCAGGCCCTTTCCACGCCCGTCCCGTCGCATGCGGCCTCGAAAAAGGCCGTCGGCAGGTGCCCGCTGCGGACGAATTCCTGTGTCGCATCGGCGTCGGCCAGCCAGCGCGCCAGCGCAGCGGCGCGCTGCCGCGTCTCGCGTTCCAGGCTCGATCCGATATCGGCCAGGTTGGTTTTCATCGTCTCGCCCGGCCGGCTGAACCACTTGTCCAGGTTGCGGTTCAGCACCTCGACGCTCCACAGCACCAGGAACATCGTCGGCAGGAAGCACAGGCTCAGCGCCGAGGCCAGAATCTTGGTACGGATCTTGGAGCCCTCTACCCCCGCCCGGCGCGCGATGTAGAGCTTGATGACATCGCGGAACAGGATGAAGCTCAGCAACACCGTCAGCAGGAAAATCAGCGTGGACAGCGCCCAGAAAACATACGTCTGCTGGGGCGTCGACGGACCGTAACCGCCGGGCGTGGTGAACGAACCCTGGTAAATCACCACGGTCATCAGCGCTACCAGCAGCCCGATCGCCAAGCCGAATTTGATCCGGTGACTCACTTTTCGACGTCCTGCCCGCTGTGAAAATTATAGGCGCATCCGGCCGCCCATTTCCCGCGCCGCGGTGCGGAGTTGGACAATGAGAACACCTGGCGCCCAGCTCTCCCACCCATGCGACGCATCTTCTATCTGACCTGCGCACTGGTCGCCTACGGCTCGCTGTACCCGTTTCATTTCGTGCTGCGTGATTCGCCTGCCGGGGCATTGCAGGCTTTTTCCGCGTCGCTCGATTTCGTCGTCGATCGGGGCTTCCTGCGCGATGTGCTGGTCAATCTGCTGGTCTACATCCCGGTGGGCTTCTTCTTCGTCCTGGATGAACGCCCGGAGCGCCCCGCCTGGCTGCGCACCTTACGGGCGGCTCTGGCCGGCGCGGCGCTCTCGCTGTGCCTGGAGTTTCTGCAGTACTACTTCCCGCCGCGCGACCCCAGTCTGATCGACCTGCTCAACAACACGCTGAGCGCCGCCGCCGGCGGATTGCTGGGCATCGTGTTCGCGGCCCGCGCGCGGCACGCCTTCGACGCCCTGGCCGGCCTGGGGCTGGCGCGTCCCTCCGCGGCTCTGTTCCTGCTCCTGGTCTGGGCCGCGGCCCTGTTCAGCCCGGGCGATTGGGGCGGTTTCCAGACGCTCGCAAAGCTGCGTGCGTTCCTGGGCGCACCAGCTCTTGCCCCGGGGCTTTTCCTCGTGGCGCTGGTTCAATGGATCGGGCTGGGAGCGCTGGCCGCTGCCATCGCCGGCCGGGCCCGCGCGCCGGCGATGCTCCTGGCCGGCGGCTTGGCCCTGCCGCTGCGCTTTCTGATCCCCGGCCAGCATCCTCAGCCTTACGAATTCGCCGCCGCGGCGACGGCGATCGTGTGCTGGCACGCCGCCCCGATCCGCCGGCGGCTGAGCCCGCGCCTGATCGCGTTTCTGCTGGTATCGGGCCTGGTGGTGGACGAGTTGCGCCCGTGGCATTTCGTCCACCGGGCCGGCCGCTTCGAATGGATCCCCTTCGCCGCCTTGCTCGATCTCACCTGGACTACCGCCCTTCCGATCCTGTTTCGCAAGGCGGCCATTTATGGCACTGTGGTGTGGTCGATCGCGCGTGCCGGATTGGGCATTCCCCCCGGCGCGCTCCTGGTCGCCACCCTGTTGGGGGCCCTAGAGGCAATCCAGATCTTCCTTCCCGGAAGGACCGCCGAAACGACCGACTCACTGCTGGCGCTCATTGTGGGATTGATCCTGCTGCGCCTGGACCACAAATACGGGCCCGACCCCGGCGCCGGTTCCGGACTCCCGCCAGGCCCCGCCGCGCTCGATCCGCCGTCCGAGGCACGCTCCGCTCTGCCCGCCGCCCCGCCCCAGCCGCGAGGCGTCGCGCCTTCGTCCGGCCGCGGGATCTGGACCGGCGGCCGACGCTCGGGTCTCTAGGGCCCGTTCACACTACGCGGACTCCTGGTGACGGGAGGGGGGCCGAGGTCCCGGAGCGAGGAGCGACGCGGAAACCGGGAAGCCGGCGCGCGCAACGCGGTCCGTTCGGGCAGCGTGAACAGGCCCTAGCCTGCTACCCTGGCCACCCGCCGCCACTCAGTGTGGGGCAGCGAACCTCTGGCGCGCCCGCGGGCGTTGCCTTACAGATTCCCGGCGAGCCCCCGTTCCAGGCCCACAGGCGGCGGGCCTTGCCGAGAAAAGCGGATGGCTTAGTTCTTTGGTCCTATTGACTCCCGGTCCATGGAATCCTAGACTTCCAGAGGGCAGTAGATTTCCCGTGAGGAGAGGAACTATGAGGGGAGTTATTGTGTGCGCATTTGCGTGCGCACTGGTTGTGAGCGGCGTATCCAGAGGGGGGTCCCTCACCGGAGCCACGGTCTTCGGGACCAATTCCACGGGCGCGGTGACGACGGTCGGTTCGCTGATCACCTCGAACGTCTGGAACACCACCGGTGGTGACGGGGGCTTCAACCTGTACCTGCAAGGCAGCGGAGGAGGGTGGGTCAACAGCGGCAACAGTTCCAGTACATCCATCGATATCGCGCTCACGCCAGGCACATACACGTACGCCATCTTTGGGGCTCCAGGTGTGGGGAGCCAAAGCTACTACGGTCTGAACCTCTTCTTCGGCGGTTCGGATCCTGGAATATCGGTTTTCGCTCCAGTCAACGGTGGCGCGTTGTCGCCGGATGGCAGTTCCAAGACCGCTCCGCTCAGCGGGCTGGTTACGACTGATCCCGGTGCGGACGAGCTGACCTTCGTGTTGGGCGGCGGCTATGAGATCACGCTGAATTCGTTCAACTGGTACTCGCCCAGCAATCAGGGCGGCCCGTCGATCGGAGACACCGTCAGCCCGTACAACAATGTGCCCTACGTTCTGTTGCGCAGTGATGTCGACAGCTACAACGGTTCCTTCAGCTATACCGTGTTCGCCCCCGAGCCGGGTTCGCTGGCCTTGCTGGGCTCCGGCCTCCTGTTAGCCGGCTTTTTCGCCAAGCGCCGCAACCGTTCCAACTGAAGCCGCGGGGCAGCGCCTGAGTCTGATGCCATTGCCGCCGCAGCATGGCTGTGCGCGGCCCGATGGTGTTCAATAGAGGGGATTGCCTTCCGAGCGTCCGACCGGCTCTCGAAATGACGTTGAAACAGCGGACCGCCTGAACGAGTTGGCCCGTCTGTTCCTGCGCCTCGGCAGCACCGCCTTCGGCGGACCGGCCGCCCACATTGCCATGATGCGCGGCGAGGTCGTATTACGCCGCGGTTGGGTCACCGAACCCGAGTTCGTGGATATGCTCGGCGCGGTCAATCTCATCCCCGGTCCGAACTCGACCGAGATGGCCATTCTGATCGGCCACCGCCGCGCCGGCTGGCCCGGGCTGGTGGTCGCGGGCGCGTGCTTCATACTGCCGTCAACGCTGATCGTCGCCGCAGCCGCCTGGGGCTACGTGCGCTACGGCGCCCTGCCCCAGGCCGCGGGCCTGCTCGAAGGCGTGAAGCCGGCGGTCGTCGCCATTGTCGCCCAGGCGCTTTACGGCCTCGGCCGCAGCGTCCTGAAGACGCCCGCGATGGCCGTCGCCGCGGCCGCCGCCACGGCTCTGAGTCTCCTGGGCGTGGATGTGCTGGCACTGCTGTTCGGCTGCGGTGCGCTGTTCGCTGTGTGGCGCGCCTGCGCTCTGCGTCGCGCCGACGGGACGAGTCGCGTGCGCGGCCTTGCCGCCCTCGTACCAGCGGTGCTTGGCGGCGGGGGCAAGCCCGGCGCCGCGGCTGGAGCTTGGGCTGGTGTCGCAACGGCCGCCGGCGCCGTTGCCCTGCTGCCGCTGTTCCTCGTGTTTCTCAAGGCCGGGGCGGCACTATTTGGCAGCGGCTATGTCCTGCTGGCCTTTCTGCGGGCCGATCTGGTGCAACGGTTTCATTGGCTGACCGAGGCCCAGTTGCTCGACGCCATCGCCGTCGGTCAGGTCACGCCCGGCCCGGTCTTCAGCACCGCGACGTTTATCGGATATGTGCTGGCCGGCGCTCCGGGCGCGGCCGTCGCCACCGTAGGAATCTTCCTGCCGGCCTTTGTTTACGTGGCCGTTAGCGGACTGTTGCTGCCGCGCCTGCGCGGTTCGCGCGTCGCCGGCTCGTTTCTCGACGGCGTTAACGCCACCTCACTTGGACTGATGGCCGCGGTCACCGTGGAACTGGGGCGTTCGGCGCTCAGCGGCTGGTTCCCGCTGCTCATTGGCCTGGTGTGCGCCGTGTGCCTGTTCCGTTTCCGCCTGAACGCCACCTGGCTGATCCTGGGCGGCGCGGCCGTCGGACTGCTCGCCCGCCTGGTCCGGATGTGAAGAAGTTCTGGTTTCACGGTGAAATCGTGCGCGGCGCCCGCCGGGCGATTGCGATAGCATCTCCGTAATGCCCACCAGCAAGCTCGCGCGCCGCGCCTTCCTGAGCGCGGCGGCTGCCGCGGCCGCCACGCTGCCCGCCGCCGCCAGGACGGCCTTTCGCGCGCCGGTCGGCACCAACATTTACAGCCTGCGCTACCTGGCGGAGAAGGATCTGCCCGCCACCCTGGCGCTGATCCGGGAACTCGGCTTTCGCGAGGTGGAAGTGGGCGAGCTGTACGGGCGCAGTGCCGCCGAATTCCTGGGCCTGCTCCAAGCGGCTGGCCTGCGAGCGACTTCTTTCGGAGCCGCGTACGACGCTCTGGGCAAGGACGTGGACAACGTGGCCGCGCAGGCCCGGACGCTGGGCGCGGACTACGTTGTGTGCTCCACTATCCCACACAGCGCCAAGCACCTGACGGCCCAGGATTGCCCGCCCGCGGCGGAGCATTTGAACCGCTGGGGCGAGCGTTTGGCCGCGGCCGGGCTGCATCTGTGTTACCACACACATGGCACAGAGTTCGACACTGCGCCCGGCGGCACCATGTTCGACACCCTGGCCAAGCTGGCCAATTCGCAGTTCGTCAACTTCGAGATGGACATCTTCTGGGTCGTTTACGGCTATCAAGATCCGGTCCGGCTGCTGCGCCGTTATCCGGGCCGCTTTCCGCTGATGCACATCAAGGACATCCGCAAAGGCACGCCGCTGGGCGGATCGCCGGCTGACGTGCGCGAGGAGGATAGCGTGCTCCTGGGGACCGGTCTGGTCGACGTGCGGGCCGCTTTGCTGACGGCGCAGGACTGCGGCGTGAAGCACTACTTTCTGGAGGAAGAGGCGGTCGACGCAGTGCCGCAGATCCGGCAGAGCTTGCGTTATCTCGCGACGCTGCGGTAGGCCTGCGGGCGTTTTCAAGCGGCGGAACGGGCGGCCGGCGGAGGCAATATAGTCAGAATGATCCGTTGCTGGACTGCAGCCCGCTGATGCTTCATTGCAATGGGTCAAATTGACCACTTACCTCGTGAGATCGCACGCTGCGCGCGCGGACCGAACTGATCTCCCACTCCCTCCGCAGAGGGCTCATTCCGACTGGGACAGCCCTCACTGGGACCGGTTCAGCAGCTCCACCAGCCCGTTCGGAATGGCAGTTTCGGCGCAGCCCGGCTTGAGCCGTGAGCCCAGCACCTGGAAGGTGTAGCGGCCGAAGGCGTCGTCGGGGGGGATGTAGCCCGAGTTGGCGGCGCCATTAGCCATGGTCACGACCACGGTGTCGGTCAGCGGCGACTGGCGCTTGACGGCCTGGCCGATGGCGGTATAAACCTCGGCGTCGATGGTGGTGAGCGCGACGTGACCGATGGTCAGCACTCCCAGGCGGATATTCACCGGGTCGCCGTCCACGTATGTGCCGGGCGCGCCTTCGCGGCCCTGGTTGGTGCGCTGGCGGCCCGGGCAGGTCACCATCTTCTGCGCGGCCCACAGGCGCACATCGGCGGTGCCGGCCGGCATATTGTCCATGACGCGCAGGACCTCTTCGGCGAGGACCATGCCTTCGGCTTCGATCCATCTTTCGACGTCGTCGGCTGCCTTGGCGTCGAGCGGGACCATGGGACGCCCGCCGTCGCGGATCTCAGCTTCGACCGATTCGCGGACCAGCGGTTGGCCGGTGTAGGTTTGCCCGCCGCGCCGCAGCATGGCCACCGTGGAAGGTCTCAAGTACAGCGGATTCTGATCGCCCGATGCGCCCTGGGAAAACGCCACCACCACCTTGTCGCCGTAGATCTGCTCGATGTAGCGGCAGGCCGCGCCCGGGAAATCGGCGCTGGTGATGCCTCCCAGGTAGAGGTTGACGGGGTGCATGGGATAGTTCACGTAGATGGCGATGGGCTCGCCGGAGGGGGTTTCGAACTTGACCACGGCCACGGTCTTATCGGAAGGCGCCTGGAGGTTGGCGGCCTGGGTCCACAGGCGCGTCTGGGGGCTGATCGTATCGCGATTCACGTTCAGGTAGGAAAGGCCTGTGCCGAAAGCCACGCGCGCCGGCTGCAGGTTGGCTTTGGCCTGCCGCACGGCTTCCACCAGCTTGTCGACGAGCGGCGGAGAGGCCTGGGCCGGCGGGGGCGCGGAACCCCCCGCAACTTTGCGCGGGGGACCGCCGAAGCCGCCGCTGTGGGTATGGGTGGGGGACATGACTATGTTTTCCACCGGGCAGTTCAACTCGGCGGCGATCTGGGTGGCGGCCGGCTTCCAGACGGGGTCGGGGAGCATGCCCTGGTCGGCGCCGATCAGCACGGCGCGTGTGACGCCGTTGTCCAGCACAATGGCGCGGACAAACAGCTGTTCGTGGGCGTATTTGCCCGTGGGCGGAGTGGCGGGCGCGGGTCCCAGGGTAGTGACGTCGACCCGGGCGGTGCCGACGCGCAGAGCTCCGGAATCGGCGGCCACGGCGATTGCGGACAGGGCCAGCAGCAGGGCCAGACAGAGCAGAGATCGAAAGCCGGATGAGTTGTTCATATTCGAGGGTCAGATTACAGGAATCGACAACGCCGGGCAAGCCACGGCCCGCACGGGGAGTTTCGGGATGTCGAGCACTTGTTCTCAGCGATGCCCGGCGGAGTCAGCGCAGTATCGGCTGGGCCTTGTGCAGGCGGACGCCGGTCTGGAGGCCGGGCGCGAAATGGAGTTCGAGGATGCCAGAACGATCGGTGCGGCCGTCATCCATCTCCTCGCCGTCGACCTCGACGTCGTACAGCGTGGAGGGCTCGAGACCAAGGACGAAAGCCACCTGTTCCACGGCCTTGGAATCCTCGTCCGGCTTGTTCCACCAACCGGTTTGAAAACGCATGTTCGCTGCGCCGAAAAAGATGCGGACCGGGCCGAGATCCACCGGGGGATGGCCGGCCCGGGCGTCGACGGCGTAGCGTTGGCCGTTCTGGAAAAGCTGCGTTTCACCTTCCCACGAGCCAAACCAGATGGCGTCGTCGTCCCAACTGGAGCGGGTGAAGAGGCGTCCCGCGCCATGGTAGAGGTCGGGCATGTAGGAGTAGCTCAGGCCCGGGAGGTAGGGATTCGCCCACAGGAATTCATAGGGCGCGCCAAGCGGGCTGCGCATCAGGTAGCGGTCCTGCATCAGCCAACCCTGCAAGAATGAGATCGCCTGGGCATTGGGGTCGGCGGCGACCAGGGCCAGCTCAGCGGCCCGGGAGAAGACACTCTGGTCGAGGTGGGGGTCGCCGGAGCCCTTGTAGGCCGGGATGCGGTAGTCGTTTTCCGGGGCCGGCCAGGGGGCAGGGTAATAGGCCAGCATCAGGCGTGGCGGAAGTTCGTTGAACCACTCGACAGCGTCGGTGCGCAGATCGACGTCCAGGTTGTCGCGCAGGACGTGGACGATCTCAACCAGCGCCAGGAGGGCGGCACGGTCGGAGAAGGGGTCTTCGCCTGAGCGCAAGCGCGGGACGGTCTGGCGGCGCCACCAGTCCTCGACCGCGTAGCGCAGCAGGGCGGCGGAGGCGTTGGGGGCGGAATCGGCGGCGGCCAGCGCCGCGAAGACCGCAGCGCGCAGCGTGACGACGTCGCGCGGACGTGCGGCCAACGACGGGAGCAAACGCGCGCTGAGCGCGGCTTGGGCGGCGGCACCGAGTTGCGGCGCGCACCAGTCGGCGACGAGGGCCATTTGCCACAACTCGGCAGGGCGCTTCGGATCGGCAGTCTTCAAAGCCCAATCGGCGGCAGCGCGGCAGGCCGGCGCATCCGTGGCGACGATGCCATAGAGCGCCAGGGTAAAGCCGGGCTCTGGGCTCCGGGCGTGGCCTTGCATCAGAGCCGAGAATTGCTCCCAGCGCAGGGACTGGCGCTCACGCTCGCGCCGCAGGCGGTGCAGCCGCGCAGCGGTCAGCAGGAGACGGGGCGGCGGGCTGTACACCTTGAAGTCGATCGGCTCGGAAGATGAGGCGGGCGGCGGGGTTTGCGCGAGGACCAGAGCTGAGAGCAGCGCGCCGAGCAGGGCCAATTGTCCAAAACGTGTTCCATTGACACACAGGCTGTGGACAGATGGCTCGGAGGGGCGAGTTTCAATCTGTTTACATGCTGAAAACAAAGGATTTATATTTTTGGCACAGTTGGCCCAGAGTTTGCTAGACTGACAGGCGAATTGATGTAGTCTCTCAAGACCTGCCCTCTGCTGGAACAGGTGGGTGGTTGGGACGGATGGCAGCCTAACAACGTCGTGCTTGCGGGAGCCGGTGTTCAAGTTCTTGTCCATTCGTCTTAACCCTTACATGCTTCGGCAGAGGGGATTTTTTTAGGTCTCCCCGATTCCAGCACCCAGACCCCACGATACAAGGTCAGATTGCTTCGCAGCGGCAATCAGCCAGCGCGAAGGGATGTCCAGATAGAGCGCCGTTTCAATAACACAGCGTGCCGCTGCGGGGCTCTTCCTCTGGGTCAGGCAGATAGATGGTCTTGCACTTTTCGCAGCGATAAAGCTCGGCGTCGGGGCCGTAAGTTTTGCGCAGCTCTTCGCCGTAGAAATACCAGCGCTTGAGATGGCCGGCGCAGAGCTTGCCCTTGGCGTCCTTCAGGCTGCAGGCGCGCATGCGCGGAGCACGGCGACGAATCTTGGTGCCGTCGCTCAACTGGCCGATGTCGACGGCCTGGGGGATCTCGCGGGTCGCCGCCGCGTATTTTGGATTCGCCATGGATTTGCGCTCAAACGTATTGTTTCACAGGGCCGCGCCGCGAATCCATGCGGACGCGGCCACGCGCCGGTGACGATGCAGCGGGTGGGTCAGACTCTCTTCGCTTTACGGAGCGGAATGCGCAGTATTGTGCGCAGCTTCTCGGGCGCGACGCAGCGCGGATCAGAGAGATAGATCTCGTGGTGGGTAGCGGCGAACTCGAAGCCCTCGCTCAGGGCGCGGGCGCGCATCTTCTCGATGGTCTCCGTCTCGCGGTCGTAGGGCCCGACGTGGAGCATCTGCGCGCAGCGGCCCTCGCGCAGAGTCTTGAGCGCGAGTTGGTCGGAGTGCGGGACCTGCTTGGCGGCGAGCTTGGCACGGGCGGCCTTCAGCAGCGCGGCATCAACGAAGTCGGGCACGCGGATAATCAGATCCCAGTGGCATTGGTCCAGGGACAAGGTCGTGAAGCCTGCGCCGCCTTCAGCGGTCCAATAAATGCCTTCGAGCTTGCAGACGGCGTAGTCGCGACCGGCGAACTTGGACTCGAATTTCAGGGTGAACGCGGCGCTGTAGAGGGCGCCGACTTTGGCCTGGAATTCCTCGCCGCCGGGGCGGCCCGTGCCGGCGATGCAAAGGTATTTGGCCGGCTGAATGTCGAGCAGAACGGGCTGGCGGGGCGTGACGTATTCGGCCCTGTGGAGCTTATAGAGATCGATCTTCTCGGCGGCGGGCATGATCCCAATCTATAGCGAATTGCAGCCTACGGCTGGAGGGCGGCTGCATTTTTTCAAAATGCCGTGGCGTCGACAGCGCAGGTCAGGAATCGCGCCAGCCGCGTGGGGGGCGCGGGCGCGGCTTGTTCCAGGATTCGGACGTCGCCGTGTGATAAGCTGAGGGTTAGTTTTTCCGCGCCATCAATGCCGGTCCGGGTCAGTGAGGCGTTCGTCCTCCGAACCTATCCCTTTCAGGAAGGGGACCTGATTGTCAGCTTTTTTACGCGCGATCAGGGCAGGCTGCGCGGGGTCGCGAAGCGGGCGAAGCGGCTGAAGAGTGTTTTTGGCAGCACGCTCGAGCGGCTCTCGCAGGTTCGCGTCTCCTACTACCAGAAGGAGTCGTCGGAACTGGTGAGGCTGGACAACTGCGAGCTGATCCAGACGCAGTTTGGAGTGCTCAATTCCTGGGAAGCGAGCGTGGCGCTCGACTATATCGCGGAGGTGTCCGAACAGTTGCTGCCGCCAAATGAGCCGAATGAGCGGTTTTACCGGCTGCTGGCCGCTATTCTGGCCGATCTGCGAGCCCATCCCGCGACGGGGGTGTGGCGGGCGGTCACCTATTTCACATTCTGGGCCGTGCGGCTTTCCGGATTCATGCCGGAGTTGAAGGTCAGCCCGAGCTCGCGCGAATTGGCGCGCGTGATGGCCGCGGCGCCGGTGGGCGAGATGACGCCGATCGAGTGGACCAAGGAGACGGGCGCGGATCTGCGGCGGCAGTTGTGCCGTGAGATCGAGATGCACCTGGAGCGCAGACTGGCCACGCCGGCGCTATTGGAGAGCCTGTAGAGAGTCTGCCCCGCGCGAGAAACCGAATGGACACCTTCCAGCAGACCATCCTCAAGCTGAAACAGTTCTGGGCCAAACAGGGCTGCGTAATCCAGGAGCCGTACGACGTGGAGGTCGGCGCGGGCACGATGTGCCCGGAGACGTTCCTGCGCGTGCTGGGGCCTAAGCGTTACAAGGTGGCGTACGTGCAGCCGAGCCGGCGGCCGGCGGACGGGCGTTATGGAGAAAATCCGAATCGGCTGTACAAGCATTCGCAGTTGCAGGTGATTCTGAAGCCGGCGCCGGCGGACGTGATGGAGCTGTATCTGAAGTCGCTGGAGGCGGTGGGCATCCGGCTGGATCAGCACGACCTGAAGTTCGAGGAGGACAACTGGGAGTCGCCGACGCTGGGGGCGTGGGGCATCGGGTGGCAGGTGATGCTGGACGGCATCGAGGTCACGCAGTTCACGTATTTCCAACAGTGCGGCGGGGTGGACCTGGAGCTGGTGCCGGCGGAACTGACTTACGGGCTGGAGCGGCTGGTGGCGTTTCTGCAGGACCGCAGGAGCGTCTACGAAATCGAGTGGGTGGCGGGGACGAGCTACGGCGACGTGCGGTTCCAGGAGGAGCAGCAGTTCTCGGTTTACAACTTCGAGAAGGCCGACGTGACGATGCTGTGGAAGCTGCTGGAGCTGCACGAAGCCGAGGCGCAGCGGCTGATAGAAGAATTCAGGACACTGCCAGAAGATCAGGAGCGGGAGAAAGCACGGTTTCCGCTGTTGGCGGCTTACGACCACGTGTTGAACTGCTCGCACACCTTCAATCTGCTGGACGCGCGCGGCGCGATCAGTGTGACCGAACGCGTCGGCGTAATCGGGCGCGTGAGGAGACTCGCTGTAGGCGTGGCGCATGCGTGGATGGAGCAGCAGGCGTTGCTCAATGCGGCTGGTCAGGAGGTGGCGCAATGAGCACGCTGCCATTCCTGTTCGAGCTGGGCGTGGAGGAGATCCCGCATTGGATGATCGAGCCGGCGCTGGGCGACCTGAAGCGCCTGTTCCAGGATTTTCTGACTCAGAACGCGCTGGATGGCGGCGAGATCCGCATGGACGCGACGCCGCGGCGGCTGGTCCTGCGCTGCGAACTGCCGGAGAAGCAGGCGGACCGCGAAGAGTTGGTGATGGGGCCGCCGGTCTCGGCCGGGCCGGGCGCGGCGCAGGGATTTGCGCGTAAGAACAATGTCGCGGTGGAAGCGCTGGGCCTCGAGGTGACGCCCAAGGGCGAGTACCGGGCGCTGCGGCGCACGGTCGCGGGCGCCGAAACGCGCGAGCTGCTCGCAGCGGCGTTGCCGGGGATCATCGCCAAGATCCCGTGGCCCAAGGCGATGTATTGGACCGGCAAGGGCGGGCTGA
Source organism: Bryobacteraceae bacterium (assembly GCA_052145115.1). Taxonomy (GTDB): domain Bacteria; phylum Acidobacteriota; class Terriglobia; order Bryobacterales; family Bryobacteraceae; genus CAIVVT01. The sequence goes on along the minus strand of JBKQPG010000019.1, from coordinate 29,721 downwards.
CTTTTATCCGGCCGATCCGCTGGATTGTGGCGCTGCTGGGCGACCAGATTGTCGAATTCGAGGTGGCGGGCGTGAAGGCCGGCGCGCTGACGTCGGGCCATCGCCGCATGGGGTCGGATGAGATCGCCTTCGATCACGCAAATTACGAGGAGCGGCTGGAGAAGAACGGCGTCATTCTGTCGGCGGCGAAGCGCCGGGAGCGCATTCAGAAGGGCATCAAGAAACTGCTGCGCGGCACGGGACTGAGGCTGGCGCCGGATGAGGCGCTGCTGAACGACCTGGTGTATCTGACCGAATACCCGACGCCGCTGCTGGGCGAGTTTCGCGCGGAGTTCCTCGAACTGCCGGCGGAAGTGCTGTCGACAGTGATGCGGCACCATCAGCGCTATTTCACGCTGCTGGACGGCGAGGGCCGAATGGCGCCGCGGTTCATCGCCGTGATGAACATGAAGGCCGACCGCAAAGGGTACGTCAAGAAGGGCAATGAGCGGGTGCTGGAGGCGCGATTCAACGACGCGCGGTTTTTCTGGGAAGTGGACCGGCAACTGACGCTGGCGGCGCGGGCCCCGGAGCTAGCCAAAGTCACCTACCAGGTGAAGCTGAATTCGACTTATGCCGAGAAGGCGAAGGGGATTCACGCCAGCGCCACACGGCTGGCGGCGTGGCTGAACCTGGACGCTGAAACACTGGGCCGGGCGGCGCTGCTGTGCAAGGCCGACCTGACCACCGAGATGGTCAAGGAGCTTACCGAGCTCCAGGGCGTGATGGGCGGGCTGTACGCCAAGGCCGACGGCGAGCCGGAAGCGGTATGGCGCGCGATCTACGAGCACTATCTGCCGCAGAGCATGGAGGACCCGATCCCGCCCACGAAGTACGGGCAGGCGCTGTCGATCGCCGATAAGCTCGATACGCTCGAAGGCAGCTTCGGCATCGGACTGATTCCGTCCGGCTCGAAGGATCCGCTGGGGCTGCGGCGCGCGGCGCAGGGCGTGGTGAAGACGCTGGTGGAGGGGCGGCTGCGCATTAACCTCAAAGCCGCGGTGGAGGCGGGCATGCAGGCCAACGCCGTGCTGTACCCGGGCGAGCCGGGCGATCCCGACCGCAAGGCCCAGTTGTGGGAGTTTTTCGTGGACCGCATCCGCTCCTACTTCCGCGAGGTGCGCGGCTACGCCTATGACGAGGTCAACGCGGTACTGGCGGCGGAGTTCGGCGAACTGGTGGACGTCGAGGCGCGGCTGCAGGCGTTGAAGCTGGTGCGTCAGACGGAGAATTTCGAACCGCTGGCGGCTAGTTTCAAGCGCATTCGCAACATTCTGCGGCAAGCGCATTGGCACAGCGGCGCGGTGGATGCGGCGCTGCTCAAGGAAAGCGCCGAGCGTGAGCTGCATGCGGCGCTGGAACGCGTGCTGGCGCGGGTGGCGGAGTTGCGCCGACGCGACGACTACATCCAGGCGCTGAGCGCGATCGCGACGCTGCGGCCGGCGGTGGACGCGTTTTTCGACACAGTTTTGGTGAACGCACCAGATGCGGCGGTGCGCGCCAACCGGCTGGCGCGGTTGGGCCGGCTGATCCATGAGTTTTCCTCGATCGCCGATTTTTCGGAGATCGTCACATCTTCGTCCGAATGAAATTCATTTCGAGCTGATCATCAGGAGAGCATTCGAATATGTCAAAGTACGTTTACTCCTTCGGCGCCGGCACAGCCGACGGCGACGGTACCATGAAGGACCTGCTCGGAGGCAAAGGCTCCGGGCTGGCCGAGATGTCCCGCGCCGGGGTTCCGGTGCCGCCGGGATTCACCATCATCACCGACGTTTGCAACGTCTTCTTCGACAACGACAAGCAGGTGCCGGAGGAAGTCGACCAGCAGATCTGGAAGGCGCTGGCGCTGGTCGAAAAGCGCGCCGGCAAAAAGTTTGGCGACGCTGCGGACCCGCTGCTGCTGAGCGTGCGGTCGGGCGCGAAGTTCTCGATGCCGGGCATGATGAACACGATTCTCAACCTGGGCCTGAACGACGTGACCACCGAGGGCCTGGCGGCGAAGACGGGCAACCCGCGCTTCGCCTACGACTGCTACCGGCGCTTCATCCAAATGTTCGGCGAAGTGGCGATGGGCATCGACATGGCGCATTTCGACGAGGTCTTCGACGCGCGCAAGGCCAAGGCGAAGGTCAAGCTCGACACCGAGCTGAGCGCGGCCGACCTGAAGGTGATCATCGCGGACTACATGAAGGTAGTGAAGAAGCAGGTTAAGCGCGAGTTCCCGCAGGATGTGCGCGAGCAGCTCATCATGAGCCGCAACGCGGTCTTCATGTCATGGTGGGCGCCGAAGGCGAGTTACTACCGCAAGATGGAGAAGATTTCGGACCGGCTGGGGACGGCCTGCAACATCCAGACGATGGTGTTCGGCAACATGGGCGACAGTTCGTGCACCGGCGTGGGCTTCACGCGTGATCCGGGCAGCGGCGAGAAGGTGTTCTACGGCGAGTTCCTGGTGAACGCGCAGGGCGAGGACGTGGTTTCGGGCATCCGCACGCCGTCGCCGATCAGCGAACTGGAAGACTGGAACGCGGACGTTTATAACCAGCTGCGCCAGATCACGGCGATGCTGGAGAAGCATTACAAGGACATGCAGGACTTCGAGTTCACGGTGCAGGACGGCGTCCTGTACATGCTTCAGACCCGCAACGGCAAGCGCACCGGGCCGGCGGCCGTGAAAGTGGCCGTGGACATGGTGACGGAGGGCCTGATCGATGAGAAGACGGCGGTGATGAGAGTGGCGCCGAGCCAGCTCGATCAGTTGCTGCACCCGGTGTTCGACGTGGCCAGCCTGCGGCAGCTCACGAAGCTCGCCACGGGCATCGATGCCAGCCCCGGCGCGGCCGTGGGGCGGCTGGCGTTCACCAGCGAAGACGCGGTGGAGATGTCGGCGGAGGCGCCGATCATCCTGATCCGCAAGGAGACGACGCCGGACGACATCCACGGGATGGACGCCAGCAAAGGCATCGTGACCGCGGTGGGTGGCAAGAGCTCGCACGCGGCCGTGGTGGCGCGCGACATGGGCGTGCCGTGCGTGGTGGGCTGCGGCGCGATCGCGATCGACGAGCGCGCCAAGTCGGCGACGGTGAAAGCCGGCGACAAGACGATCACAATCAAGCAAGGCGACTGGGTCTCGATGAACGGCGCGACGGGTGAGGTGTACCTCGGCCAGGCCGAAACGAAGGACCCCGATCCGAACTCGCCGGTGTTCGCCAAGTTCATGAAGATGGCCGACGTGTTCCGCGCCGGATTCGGCGTGCGCGCCAACGCCGACATCCCGCGCGACGCTAAGGCCGCGATCGCGTTTGGCGCCGCCGGCATCGGATTGTGCCGTACCGAGCACATGTTCTTCGCCGAGGACCGGCTGCCGCACATGCAGGCCATGATCCTGGCCGATAACGAAAAGGACCGCCGCAAGGCGCTGGCGAAACTTCTGCCGATGCAGAAGCGGGATTTCGCTGGTCTGTTCGAAGTCATGAACGGATTCCCGGTGATCATCCGCACCATCGACCCGCCGCTGCACGAGTTTGTGCCGAAGCGCGAAGAGCTGATGGTGGACATCGCCAAGCTGCCCGCGGCCGACATCAGGACCAAGAAGGAGATGCTGGAGCGCTACAAGAACTTCGCGCCCGACGTCAAGAGCCTGAAGACGGTGCTGCCGCAGCTTCTGGCGCGGGTCGAGCAGCTGCATGAGTTCAACCCCATGCTGGGCCTGCGCGGTTGCCGGCTCGGCATCCTCTACCCCGAGATCACGGAGATGCAGGCGCACGCCATCTTCGAGGCCGTGGTGCAGGTGGCGAAGAAGGGTAAGACCGTCATCCCCGAAGTGATGATTCCACTCATCGGCGGTGTCGAGGAGCTGAAAGACCAGAAGGACATCGTCGTTCGCGTGGCCGAAGAAGTGCTTACGAAGGCCGGCCTGAACGGCAAGCAGAAGTACTTGGTCGGCACGATGATCGAGATCCCGCGCGCGGCGCTGACTGCGGCCCGCGTGGCGACCGAGGCGGAGTTCTTCAGCTTCGGCACCAACGACCTGACGCAGACCACGATGGGTCTATCTCGCGACGACTATACGAAGTTCTCCAAGGAGTACGAAGACAAGAAGATCTTCAAGGAAGATCCGTTCGGCGTGATCGATCGCGAAGGCGTCGGCATGCTGATCAAGTGGGCGGTGGAGCAGGGCCGCAAGACGAATCCCGGACTCGAGATTGGTATCTGCGGCGAGCACGGCGGCGATCCGTCGTCGGTGGAGTTCTGCTACAACGTCGGTATGAACTACGTCTCCTGTTCGCCGTACCGTGTGCCGATCGCGCGGCTGGCCGCGGCACAGGCCGCTATCCAGAAGGGCACGGCCTCGGCGGAAGCGAACCGCACCGCGTAGTCCAGCCGGGGCGTGTCCCCGACGCAGTCTGATTGTTCCGGGGCCGGGCGCGAGTCCGGCCCTGTGAATTCATGGGCGATTCAGCCTTTCGGGTCCTGGGCGACGCTGTTGGAAAACCGCTCCGGCGCGTCCCCACTGCAAGGAGTGGTCATGCGCAGACGCGATTGGATCGGCGGCGCCGCGGCGATGGGTTGGATGCCCCGACGCCTCCAGGCCGATGTGCCCACCCATCTGTGGCCAGGATACGACTTCGGTCCGGGCCCTCAGGCGCCCGACCGCCTGAACCAGGGACCTTTCGCCATTGAGCAGGACAACGGCTGGTTCACCGTCGCCGCCACCAGCGCATCCGAGCACGCCGTCCCCAACTACGGCCTCGGCCTGGTGGGCTACAGCTGGGAAGAGGCCGGCCCCTCGATGGCTGCGCGCGCCGGACGAGAGTCCCTGGAGCAGCACGTCGAACGCCTGGCCGGCCTGCCGTTCGTCGACGTGCTCTACATTCGCTGCGATTGGCGCGACGTGCAGCGCCGCCCGGGGCGTCTCGATCTGTCGCCCGTCTGGAGTCTGACTCTCGACGCGGCGCGGCGCCACAAACGTCGCGTGGCCTTTCGCGTCATGGTTTCCAATACTGTCTGCCAGCCGCAATATCTGGCTCTGCCGGATTTCGTCCAGGCCAAGGTGCCGATTGTCCCCATCGGCAGCCTGCCGGAATACGGCGCGTTCCAGTTCCGCGAGCCGCGCTACGATCATCCCGAGTTCCAGAAGGCGTTCCGCGAGCTGGTCGAACTGCTGGCCACGGAATTCGACCACAATCCGCTGATCGAGTGGATCGACCTGATGCAATACGGTTTTTGGGGCGAATCCCATACCGGCGGTCTGCCCAGCCCCTTTCCCGACTACGTGACGGCGGAGCGCACCATGGTCGCGCTCGCCCGCCTGCAGGTGGAGGCTTTCCAACACGCCCAACTGGCCGTCAATACGCAGCCCGACATCAGCCAAGTCGGCAACCGCGAGGTCGTGGACCTGTGCGTCCGCTCGGGCGCCTGGTTGCGCTCCGACAGCATCCTGGTCGAGGAACCAGAGCAGATTGACGCGCTGGCCAACCGGCCGCCCTGGCTGGCGTCGATCCTGGAAGATGGAGACCTGCGCCGCTACGACGTCCGCACGCCCGGTTATCTGCCCCTCGATCCGGCCGGCGTGAACATGCTCGAGGTCCAGATGCTGCACGTCCTCGACCTGGGCGCCAACTATTGGTCGCTGTGGACCGAAGCAGCGGAGCTGGAGGAGTATAACAAACGCTTTCCGCGCGGCTTCGCGCGCCTACGTCAGCGCATGGGCTATCGCGTCCGGCCGTCCTGGATCTGGCAGCGGAAGCGCTACGGCGTCAATGAACTCGTCCTGGCCTTCATGAACGACGGAGTGGCGGGCGTGCCGGGCGTTCTGCGCATCACTCTCAAGACGGCCGACGGGAAGACGCTCGGCTCGGGTTGCCTCGACGCCGGCCAGCCCTACGGCGGCAAGACCCGCCAGGCAGCCTTTCTGGTACCGCGCGAACTGGAGGGCCAGCCGGTCTTTTTCTCGGCGTCCATCGAGTGCAAAGGCGGCCTCCGCCGCCCGGTTCAATGGGCCTGTGAGCAGCCCCTGGAGCCGGATGGTTCTTACCGCGTTGTGGTCAAGAAGCAGTCCGACAACGACTGGCGCAAAGGCATCTGAGCCACCGCGTTCCGACGCCGCGCCTCCACCGGACCTTTAACTGCACGCCTACTGCCACACGCCGCAATGGTGTAGAAATGGAGCGGAGGTCACCTGATCGTATGTTGATTCGTAAAGAGGAGGCGCTCGAGTACCATTCCTCCGAACCCGCTGGCAAAGTCTCCGTCACGCCCACCAAACCGTGCCGCACGCAGCGCGATCTGAGCCTGGCCTACACACCCGGCGTCGCCGTGCCGTGCCTTGAAATTCACCGCGACCCGGCGCTGGTTTACAACTACACGTCCAAGGGCAACCTTGTAGCCGTCGTCTCCAACGGCACCGCGGTGCTCGGCCTGGGCAACATCGGGCCCGCGGCGGGCAAGCCGGTGATGGAGGGCAAGGGCGTCCTGTTCAAGCGCTTCGCCGACATCGACGTCTTCGACATCGAACTCGCCACCGAGGATCCCAAGGAAGTGATCCGCGCCTGCCAGCTCATGGAACCGACCTTCGGCGGCATCAACCTCGAAGACATCAAGGCCCCGGAATGTTTCGAGATCGAGGAAGAGCTGAAGCGCACCATGCGCATCCCGGTCTTCCACGACGACCAGCACGGGACGGCCATCATCTCCGGCGCCGCGCTGCTCAACGCCGTGGAGCTGGTCGGCAAGAAGCTAAGCGACGTGCGGATCGTTTTCTCGGGCGCCGGCGCCAGCGCGATCTCCTGCGCGAACCATTACATCCGGCTCGGCGCGAAGCTCGAGAACATCCTGATGTGCGACACCAAGGGCGTCCTTTACGCCGGCCGCGTGGAGGGCATGAACAAATACAAGGCCAAGTACGCCCGCGAAACCGCCGCCCGGACTCTGGCCGAGGCCATGGCCGGCGCCGACGTCTTTGTCGGGCTCTCGGTCGCCAACTGTGTGAAGCCGGAAATGCTGCTCGCCATGGCCGCGCGCCCGATCGTCTTCGCCCTGGCCAACCCCGATCCGGAGATCGACTACGAACTGGCCGTGGCCACGCGGCATGACCTCGTCATGGCCTCCGGACGCTCCGACTATCCCAACCAGGTGAACAACGTCCTCGGCTTCCCGTTCATCTTCCGCGGCGCGCTCGACGTGCGCGCCACTGCGGTGACGGAGCAAATGATGCTGGCCGCTTCCCATGCGCTGGCCGACCTGGCGCGCCAGGATGTGCCGGACGCCGTGCGCCGGGCCTACGGCGTCGACGAAATGGAATTCGGTCCCGGCTACATCATTCTCAAGCCCTTCGACTCGCGCGTGCTCACCTGGGTCGCCCCCGCCGTCGCCCGCGCGGCCATGGAGAGCGGCGTCGCTCAATTCCACATCGACATCGGCGAGTATCGGGAGTCGCTAGAGCGCCGGCTGGGCAAGTCGCAGGAAATCATGCGCATGATCTTCCATAAGGCCCAGCGCCATCCCAAGCGCGTAGTCTTCCCCGAGGGCGATGAGGACAAGATTCTGCGCGCTGCACAGATCCTGGTGGACGAGCACATCGCCTTCCCCATCCTGCTGGGCGACGAAGAAACCATCCGCCGGCGCGCTGCCGAGTTGCACCTGCACCTCGAAGGCCAGGTCGAAATCATCGATCCCACGCACAGCGACCACTGGGACGCCTACGTGCAGGAGTACGTGCGTGTGCGCAGCCGCAAGGGCGTCACCATGTCCGAAGCGCCGCGCCACATGAGCTCCCGCACGCGCTTCGCCGCCATGATGGTCCACTCCGGCGACGCCGACGCGCTGATCGCCGGCCTCACCCAGCATTACCCCGACACGATCCGCCCGGCGCTCGAGCTGATTCCCAAGAAGGAACACGTGCGCCGCGTCTCCGGCATGTACATGATGATCACGCCCAAGGGCCGGGTTTACTTCCTCGCCGATACCACGGTGAACATCGAACCGACGGCCGAGGACCTGGCCGAAATCGCCATCGCCGCCGCGGACACTGTGCAGAGCTTCGACATCGCCCCGCGCATCGCCATGCTCTCCTTCTCCACCTTCGGCTCCTCGCGCCACCCCCTGGCCGAAAAGGTGCGCCGCGCCACGGAGCTCGTCACCGCGCGCCGCCCGGATCTGGTCGTCGAGGGCGAACTCATGGCCGATGCCGCGGTAACGCCGGAGTTGATGGCCGACTACCCCTGGAGCCGCTTGAAGGGTGACGCTAACGTGTTGATCGCGCCCTCGCTCGAGGCCGGCAATATCGCTTATAAGGTGCTTCTGCGGCTGGGCGGCTGCGAGGCCATCGGCCCCATCCTCATGGGCTTCTCCAAGCCTGTCCACGTGCTGCAGCGCGGCGCCGAGGTGATCGAAATCGCGCACATGGCGGCGCTGGCCGTCGTCGAGGCGCAGCGCGTCGAAGCCCGCTAAGCCCGCCCCAAGCCCGCCGCGCGGGGGTCTCGCTCCCGTTGCCGCCCCACCGCCTAAAGTGCCAGCCGCTCGAGCAGGCTCGCCGCCGTCTCCGCCGTCACCTCCACCGGCGCCTGCGCCGCCCGCGGATTGGGGCGCTCATCCAAGGCCGAAAACAGGGCCAGCTTGGCCAGGGCGTAGCGCTCGCGGTCGTCCAGGCGGCGATCGTGCTCTTGCTCCCACAGCTCGGCGGCGCCGGCGCACAGACTCACCGTCAGCGGGAACCACTTCTTGCGGTCGCCGGAAACCGTGAACGCGTATTCGCGCCGCCCGCCCGCGTCGCGATAGCCCGCGTAGAAATACTCATAGGCGTACCCGCTCAGCGCGGCGTAGTGCTTCACGCGTCTCACTGCCGGCGTCCCGCGCAACGCCGGCCACCCCGGCCGCCCCAGCACTCTGTCGAGCCACTTTGGCATCAGTCCCATTGTGACGCGAAGCGCGGGACGCCTTTTCGCGACGCGTGCCGAAAGCGGGTAACCGGCACTGCGATGCCAGGCAGCATTGCATCGCTGCAATTCCTGTTGCAGTATCGGGAAAGACATGGACCCTCGTGCCGTCGTTTCCCAAGCCGGATTTCTATTCGAGAAGTCGCTTGGCATATGGTTCGTGATCTGGGCATTGCGTTACAAGTGGGGGTGGGATTATAAGCTCAACACAGTAGCTAAGAATGCACGCTGGGGAGTCGTTTGCATCTGCTATTTACTCGCCGCTGGACTGCCCGGACCCGGCCCCGTGCGCGCGGTTTCCGGACTCGTCGGGCTCGTCTTCCTTTGCTGGCCCAATTTTGCCTACTATCTGACGAACCTGTTTGTCGAGTGGCCGGAGGCGGAAGGCAGCGTGGTTTCTGTGGATCAAACTGGATCACGCCAATCCATCAGCTACAGTTATCAGCACCAGGGCGAAGTTTACGGCGGTACCGCATCGCTAGGAAGGGGCGAAACTGTGGCTGCGGGCTATGCCCCAGGGCAAGCCATAGCCGTGCGCTACGACCCCCTGAATCCCGACAAATCGAAAATCCTTCTTCGTGCGACTGCCTGACTGCGAACGGTTCAAGGGACGTCCGCGCGACTCCCGCCGGATGCCGGCGCAGCGCGGAGGCCGCTACTCCGCCACTTCCAGCGTGTGCCGCGAATCGAGCAGCGGCCAACAGGCGGCGGCCAGGATGTAGGAGATGACGAAGGTGTAGAGATACAGATTCCAGCCGTTGGTCTGGTGCAGGAACTTCAGAACCCCCTCCGGCAGCACGCGCAATCCGAACACGCGGAAGCTCCAATGGCTCGAATGTTGAAGAATGATCCCACCCAGGAACGGTGAGACGAAGCCCGCCAGGTTGCCCATCATATTCATGGAGCCGGACAGGGTTCCGGCGTACTTTCCGCCGACGTCCATGCATGTGCCCCAGGCGCATGGCATCACGAGGTCGTTGCAGAAGCTGGCCAGGCCGAGCACCAACATGGCCGGCAGCGCGGCCTGCATCTGAATGTGCGCGAACATCAGCACTGCCGCGCTGAGGAAACCCAGCGTGGCGAGCGTGCGCCGCGCCCGGTCCATGTTTCCCAGCCGGCGGGCGATCCAGGGCAGAACGAAGCCCGACACGACGCATCCGCAGCCCCCGAACAGGAGCGGGAAGATGGCGTACACCGCCGCCGTCCGCTCGTCGAGCTTGCGGTACTCAAGCAGGTACAAGGTGAGCCAGGTGATGTAGAGGTACCAGGAGTACGTCATCAGGAAATACTGAATCCACAGGAGCCAGACGGTGCGCGAGCCGACCATGCGGGCCCACGGGACGTCACCGTGGCTGCCGGTCATATAACGGTTGGGCTCGAGGAGCTTGCGCTCGGCCTCATTCACGCCGGGATGGTCGCGGGGGTCATTGCGGAACCAACGGAAGAAGAGGAAGGCCCACAGGAAGCCGAGCAGGCAGAAGATGAGGAAGGCCGCGCGCCACGGCAAGTAGAGGAAGATGTAATAGCAGATGACCGGCGTGAAAGCGCCTCCCCAGCGCGCCGACATCCACATGATGCCCTGTGCGCGCACCTTCTCGTGCGGCTGCAGCCAGGTCGTGAAGGCTTTGGTGAGATTGGGAAAGCACCCCGCCTCCCCGGCGCCGAAAAGGAACTGGTTGATCCACAGCGAGGTGAAGCTCCACATCAGCGCCACCGACGCCGTGAAACACGACCACCACAGCACAATGCGCATCAGCACGCGGCGCGCGCCCAGTTTGTCGCCCATCCAGCCGCTGGGCACTTCGGCCAGCGCGTAGGCCAGCGCGAAGGCCCCGAACACCGCCCCCATCTGCGATTTGCTCAGGCCCAGGTCGCGGGAGATAAACGGCGCCGCCTTCGAAATCGATACCCGGTCGATATAGGACAGCACGGCCAGCGTGACGGCAAACACCACCACGTGGTAGCGGGCGTGCGTCGGCTTATCGGCCGGCGCAGGGATGGGGTCCGCGGGCATGGTCCTTTATGCCATCACAGCGCGCCCTCACCGGGCAAGCGCGGGCCCTCATTGGGTCCCGGCCGGCCTCAGCTCGTCGTCCATCCATTGGAGATACTCCGGCGAGCCCTCGATGATTTGCAGCGCGACGATCTCGGGCGTCTCGTAGCTGTGCAGGCGGCGGATCTCGGCGCACAGGGCGGGGAACAGGTCGCGCCGGCTCTTGATGAGCAGCGACCATTCCTGGCTCTCCTCGAGGGCCCCCTTCCAGCGGTAGACGCTCAGCGTGCCCGGCGTCGCCGCCACGCACGCCGCCAGCCGGGCCTCCACCAGGCCGCGGGCGATGCCCCGCGCCTCGGCTTCGGAGCCGCAGGTCGTAAGGACGGCAATTTTGTCGGTCATCGTGAATCTGCGCCTGGAAATGCTGTTTTTCTGGACTCGCAGCGCGAAACCGATTATAAACTAGAAAGAGAACAGCAACGTAAGATGCGAGGATTGTTTCAGCGCCTGGCGTGGATCACGCTCTTTTTTCTCGTCGCCGTCGGCACGGCCGCTTATCTGAAAAGTCCGGCCGGAGTCCCGGCGGCGCTTCAGAAACGCGACCAGATCCGCGTGATCGAGATGGAGAACCAGAAGCTGCGCGAAGAGGTGGAGCGGCGGAAGGAGCTTGTGCACCGCCTGGAGACGGACCAGGACTACCGCGATAAGCAGGTTCGCGAAAGATACAATATGCAGAAGCCCAACGAGCAGACGATCTACCTGCAGAGCAATCCGCCCGCCAAGCCCTGACAGAGCCCCCGCGCGCGCCGCCCCTCAATGCCGGCCCACCGCCCGCGCCGCCTGGCCGTAAATCTCCTCCAACCGATGCGCCGAGCGCGCCTCGGCCGCCAGCCGCAACACAGGCTCGGTGTTGGAGGCCCGTACGTGCAGCCAGCCGTCCGGCGTAATCAGCTTCAGCCCGTCGCTGCGGTCCATCTGGCTGCCCGGAAACAGCGTCTCCAGTTCCTGCATGATCGGCCCCAGACGGCCGTGTTCATAGCTGAATTTATCGATGCGGCGATAGTAGGCGGGCAGCGTCGCCGCCAGGGCGCTCAGCGTCGAGCCTGTCTCGGCCATGCGGTCCAGCAGGAACGCCATGCCCATGTAGGAATCGCGGCAGTAGTGCACCGCTGGGAAGATGATGCCGCCGTTGGTCCCCTCGCCGCCGATCACCGCGCCGGCCGCGCGCATCCGCTGAACCACGTTGGCTTCGCCCACCGGCGTCCGGTACACCGGGCATTCATAGCGCCGCGCGACGTCGTCGATCACGGCGGAGGTCGTCAGATTCACAACCACCGGGCCCTTGTGCCGGTGCAGCGCGCAGTCCACCGCCAGGGCCAGCACATCGTCATTGTCCAGGATGAAGCCGCGCTCGTCACCCACGGCCAGGCGGTCGCCGTCGGGATCCTGGGCGAAGGCGATGTCGGCGTGACACTGGTTCACCAGCGCCCGCAACTCGTCCAGCACCTCGGGTTTCGGCTCGGCCTCGCGCGGGAAGGGCTGCGTGGGATCCACAGAAATGGCGTGCAGTTCGCAGTCCAGGACGTCGCGCAGGAAGTAGACGCTCATGCGCGAACCGGCTCCGTTCACGCCGTCCAGCGCCACCCTGAACCTGCGCCGCCGGATCCGCTCCAGGTCCACGTGCTTCAGCACGCGCGTCAGATGCCGCTCCGGCGCCGAGTCGTAGTCCAGCACCACGTGCCGGATTTCGGCGTTGGTGGCGCGGCGGAAATCGCTCTGGTGGTACAGGTCGATCAATTCGCTGCGCTCGTACTGGTTGAAAAACAGCCCCTCGCGGTTGAACAGTTTCAGCGCGTTGTACTCGGGCGGATTGTGCGAGGCGGTGATGGCGATCCCGCCGCGCGCGCGCGTCTCGGCCACGTACACCTGGATGGTCGGCGTGGGTGCGACGCCTACTTTCACCACTTCGCAGCCGGCGGCCAGCAAACCGCAGGTGACGGCGTGCTCGAGCATCTCGCCGCTGGAGCGCGTGTCGCGGCCCAGCACCACGCGGCCCGCGCCCACGTAGGTGCCAAACGCCTGGGCGAAGGCGCACGCCAGGTTAGGCGTGAGGAACTCGCCCACCACGCCGCGGATGCCGGAGACGCCGATCTTGAGCTGATGGATGCGGCTCATGCGCAGTAGCTCCTGACGATCTCCATCGTCTCCTCGAACAGGCGCCGCGGCGGGTCGCCGCGCTGTTCGCAGATCACCCTCACGATCGGCTCGGTCTGGCTGACGCGGACGTGCGTCCAGCGCCCCGGCCAGTCCAGGCGCAGCCCGTCAATGGTGTTTTTCTGCGCCTCCGGATGGGCCCGCTCCAGGGCGAACAGCATCTCGGGAATGCGGTGCGTCTCCAGCGGCACCTCCCCTTTCAGGATCGAGTAGCGGGGGTAGCTCGCCAGCAGCTGCGACAGCGTGCTATTCTTCCGTTCCATCCGTTCCAGGATGGCCAGCATGGCGGCGATGCCGTCGTAGACGAAGCGGAACTGCGGCATCATCACCGCCCCGGTGCCCTCGCCGGCGATAGCGATCTGTTCCGGCCGGAAGCCCTGCAGTGCGTCGATCGTCGCCTGACGGCCCACGGCGACCCGTTCCACATGGCCGTGATACCGCGCCGCGACCTCTTCCAGAAGTCCGGTAGTGGAAATGTTGGCGATGACGATCTTGCCCGGGCCGCGCTCCAGAAAATCGTCGGCCAGAATCACCAGCACCATCTCCTCGCTGACCGCCTCTCCCGTCTCGGTGGCCAGCGCCACGCGGTCCGAGTCGATGTCGAACAGGAAGCCGGCGTCGGCCCCGACGTGCTGCATCAGCGGCGCCAGCTGCAATTCCACCATCTTGCGGTTGGTGGCCGGCTCGTGGGCGAACGCTTTGCCCTCCAACCGCTCGTTGATCAGCACCAGATCCAGCTCGAAGCGCTCCCGCAGGCGCCGCAGCAGCAGCGCCGAAACGCCGTTAGTACAGTCCACCAGCACGCGGAATTTCTTGAGTGGGCCGGGCTGGAAGACGCGCGCCAAGTCGTCCAGGTACTGGTCGATCGCGGCGCTGTCCTGCTGTAGCCGGCCGATCGACTGGTAGGGCGTGAAATCGAACTTCTTGAGGTGATAAATGTCCAGCAACTCGCCTGCTTCGCCGCTGGAGAGATACGTGCCGCGCGCGCCGAAAAACTTCAGCGCATTCCACTCCGCCGCGTTGTGGCTGGCGCCGATCGAGATGCCGCCCGCGGCGTCGAGCCGGCCGATGGAATGCTGGATGACGGGCGTCGAAACTACGCCCAGATCGATCACGTCATGGCCCGTAGCGAGCAGGCCCGCCACCACGCCTTCGCGGATCATCACGCCGCTCGAGCGCGGGTCGCGGCCGATGACGACCTTGCCCGGCGCGTCGAGGAACGTGCCGAAAGCGGCCGCGAAGTCGAGCACCTGGGCGGCCGTCAAGCCAGGTCCCACGATGCCCCGCAGACCGACCTGGGAGATCCGCAGATTGCCTTCCGCCGCCACGGCTTTCATTCCCCTAAACGCAGCCGCCCGAAGGCCTCCGGCACATGGAACGTCTCCTTGCCCGAAGCCTGCCAACACAGCGCCTTGCGGTCCGGCGGCGGGCCCTGCATGCGGAAAAAGTTCAAACGGAACTCCGTCCCCTTGGCGACCGGTTTGCTGCTGATCGACTGCATGGGGATGCTCATGGCCGCATACCAGACCTTCTTGGCCGCATCGATCCGCGCCGCGTGGGCGAAGCCCGAGTTCCACAGCATCTGCTGGTCGGCGTCGAGGTGCCGGCTGTCGATATCCAGGTCGATCCACTCGTTCTGCGGCGAGACCTCAAACTCGCGGTAGCGCCAGATCTGACTGAAGTCGGCGCCGATGAAGACCTCGGCCACGTCGTAGTCCCACAGCTTGTTGGTCTCCCGGACCTGGTCCGGCGATGGCTTGAGATACAGCGACTCGTAGGGGCAGGTGAAAAGGAAATAGAGCGCCTGCGGAGTCCAGCGCGCCTGGACCTCGCTACGGTGCCGGGCTACGGCTTCCCCGTGCGGGCCGCTTTCAAAGAACACTGCCGGGGCCTCGCGCCACAACCGCGACGTGGGATCCGTATTCAGGTTTTGATCGTGTTTGAGGCGCTGGGCGACGAACGTGGTGGCCTCCTGCGCCGGTGTAGTTAAGGTGAACAGTAGTAAGGACATCAAAAACCGCATCGTAACTCTTATCATAACGGCCTTGCCGTGAAGGCATCATAACGACCCTGCCGCAGAGGTGTCAGAACGCCCCGGTCGTGGCGTTGTCATCCCGCCCCGCTGTACTGGGGTTCTCGCGTGCCCACGCCTTCCGCGTTTGCGGACCGAAGAGAAGAACTGGAGCGCGCCGAGTTCGAATTGGGCGCCCAGGCTGTCTTCCAACGGCGCAGGGGGAACGTCAATCGACGCAGTTTCCTCGCCTAGACAACGTACGGCGGGCGGTAATTGCGCGTGAGCAGCGCGTCGGCCGCGGGGTCGCCTGCGAAACGCCGCGCGGCGGCATCCCAGTTGAGCAGCCGGCCAACGCGGTAGCTGATATTAGCCAGGTGGCATAGCGCTGCGGAAGTGGCTCCGATCTCCACTCCGCAGTGCAGATCGGCGGTTTTGCGGCTGCGGCAGGCGGCCAGGAAGTTGCGCATGTGCGCGGCGGTGGTGTCCTGCTCCTCGGAGTTGGCCTCGAGTGCCCTGTGGTTGGCTTCGCCCTTGTAAACCTGGAAGCCGCCTTCGTCGAGCCACATCCAGCCGTCGCTGCCGAAGTAGATACTGCCCACCACGTTGCCCTTTTTGACGGGCAGGCCGGCTTCGGGACCGGTGAGCAGCCCGCGCACTTCGAACATAATTTCGCGGCCGCCATAACCGAAAGTGGCCATCTGGGTGTTGGGCGTCTCCTGGTCGTCGTCATAGGCGAACTTGCCGCCGCTGGAGACGGCGGTGGCGGGGAAGCCGATGTCGCCCATGCCCCAGCGGCACATGTCCATCTCGTGCACGCCCTGGTTGCCGATGTCGCCGTCGCCGGTGTCCCAGAACCAGTGCCAGTTGTAGGCGAAGCGGTTTTTGGAGTACTCCTTCATCTCGGCCGGGCCGAGGAACCGGCTCCAGTCGAGGCCCGCCGGGACAGGCTCGATGGGAGTCTTGCCGATCGATTTGCGGCGTTTGAAGCACAGCCCCTTGGCGGCGTACAGCGGACCGATGACGCCATCCTTGAGCAGTTGCATGGCCAGGATTTTGTGCGGCGTGCTGCGGCTCTGCATGCCGACTTGAACCATGCGTCCGGTCTGACGCGCCACCTCGACCATGCGGAAGCCCTCGTGGATATTGTGGCATGCGGGTTTCTCGACATACACGTCCTTGCCGGCCTGGGCTGCCCAGATGCAGGCCAGGGCGTGCCAATGGTTGGGCGTGGCGATCGAAACGGCATCGACCTGGCTGCTGGCGAACAGCTCGCGCATGTCGTTGAACTCGAGCGCCTTCTCGAGTCCGGCTTCGGCCTGGCGCGCCTGGGCGCGCTCGCGCGCAGCCTGGTTGACGTCGCAAACGGCCGTGACCTGCGCCTCCGGGATGGTGCCGTAGGCGCGCTGATGATCGCTGCCGCGCCCACCCAGACCGACAATCCCGATGCGGATGTGGTCATTGGCGCCCAGCACGCGCGCCGCGGAGAGGGCCGCGGCAGCGCCAACGTAGAACGACCGGCGTGTCATCGAGGACATGGCAGAACTCCTTCATTACAAGATACAGCGTCGGGGGAGTCTCAGCCCGGTGCTTCGAACAGCCGGGCCTCGAGAGCGTGCAGTGCGGCGTCATCCGGGCCGGCAGGCCCGCTGTAGCCGTTGATCAGGCACCTTCCTGAGCTGGCCAGCCTTGCGGCTCGGGCTGCGGCTGGGCCGCCTGCCGGCACAAACAGAACCACCGGCGCGCCTCCGGTCAGGGAGTCGAAGAAGTCCTCCATGTCGGCGTAGCCCACGAGCCCGCCGCGGGTGTCCCGATGGTCCAGCGCGAATCGCTCCACGACTTCGAAAGAACTGTCCCACAGCGAGACGCGGCCGCCGCGCGCCGCCAGGCGCAAGGCGATTGCCTCCCCGGCCGGGGTCAAGCCGATCACGCCGAATTCGGAAGCCTGCTCGGACATGGAAAGCGGGTAGTCTCAGCCTGGCACGACTGCGGACTGCGCGGCGGCGTCACCACTCGGAGTACGGCGTACCCTCCAGGGACTTCTTGTCGCTCTTGCTGCGGACGTCGTAGATACCGGGCTCGGTCTGGTCGACGCTGGAGACGGCATCCTCCATGACGGTGGTCCAGTCCGCCTCCCCGATGATCGGGTCGGTCGGGATCTGGCGCAAATAGCCCTCGCTGACCAGGTCCTGTAGCGATTGCGGAGCCTTGCCCTTGTCATACGTGTATTCGTCGATCTGCACGCGCAGCGTGAACAGGTTCTGCCGCAGCACGGTCTCCTTGGAACGCAGGATCGACTTCTGATACATCGGCACGGCCATGCCGAGCAGGATGGAGATGATCGCCATGACGATCATCAGCTCGATCAGCGTGAAGCCGCAGACGTGTTTACCAATCCGAATAGGGCGTGCCATCCGGCGCTTTCTCCGTGGTTTTGGAATAGACGTCGAATACGTTTTGACCGCCGAAGCCCTGGGACTTGGGATCGTCCTGGTTGCTTCTCAATCCCCAGTCCGCCGATTTGGTGAAGGGGTCGTGGGGAATGCGGCGCAGGAAGCGGATCTTGGTGCCCTTGGGGTCGTTGGCCAGCTTGACCCCCTCCACGAGCATATCCAGGCTGTCGGGATAACAGTACGAGTCGATCTTGGTGGAAGCGATCTTCTGGTTGTCGCAAGCGTCCTTGTATTTGTCGATGGCGCTCCGCATTTCACCGAGCGCCAGGCGCAGCTCGTGCTCCTTCTCGCGGCGCAGGCGGAAGCGCGCAATGGGGATGGCCATCATCGTCAGCACCATGAGGATGGTGAATGCGACGACGAGCTCGATCAGCGTCAGCCCGCGCTGGGATTTGCGTTTCAACATCTGTTTGCACGCTCCCCGTTGCAACGGTTCCCTCCGCTGATCCTATTTCACGACCACCGAAGTTTGCGGGGCCGTGGCGTGGATCTGAATCAGCTTGGAGTCACGCAGGGTGAATTCGGCCACCGCGATGGGTGAGGTCCCGGCCGCCAGGGCCTCGAATTTCATCGTCAGCAGAGTGCCCGAACCGGCCACTCCGCCGGAGCCGGGCAGGCGCTGTAGCTGGATCATCGTCTCGCCGCCTTGCCTGGATGGCACCGTCGAGAAGATCACCTCGGTGTTGTCCTTGCCCAGGAACCCGCCCTGCTGCACGTCCACCAGTTTCAACACGGCGGGGTCGTATTTGAGACGCATCGGCGCCGCGGCCAAATCCCGCACGTTCGCCACATTCATCTGGACCGTGAAAGTCGAGCCCGCCGCGACCTGCCCGGCCGAGGGAACCAGCGAGACCACGGGGCCGCCCGGCGCGGCGCTGGACGGAGGCGGCGGGGGCGGCGGCGCTGCATTCAAGGGCGCGGCAGCAACGGGCGCGCCGGCCGCAGGCGGAGCCGGCGGGGCTGCCTGGGCCTCTTCCGGCCGGCTGGCGGATTGCTCTTCGGTCTGAGCTTGTGCCTCCTTGGGCGGGTTGGAGGCAGGCTTCGATTCCGCGGGCTTCTGTTCGGCCTTGGGCGCGGCGGCGGGCATGGCCAAGGACTCCGGACTGTGCCGGACCTTCCAGACCTGCTCGACGCCGGAGCCCACGGCGCGGGTGTTTTCGACCGTCAATTCGGGTGCGCGGACGATGTGCGGGATCAGCACAACCAATATCTCCTGGGTGTTGTTGTCGGTGCTGGACGAGGAGAAGAGCCGCCCCAGCAGCGGCACGTTCATCAGCCCGGGGATGCCGTTGCGCGTTGCGGTCTGGGTCTGTTGCATCAGCCCGCCGATGACGGTCGCCTCGCCCTCGCGCAGACGGATGATGTGACTGACCTTGCGCTGGCCGATGACGGGCTGCGACAAGCCGCCGAGATTGAGGGTCGAGGCAATCGTGGAGATCTCCAGGTCCACCTGCATCGAGACCTCGTCGGCGCCGTGGACGCGCGGCGTAATCTCCACGTTGACGCCGATATCGGCGAACTGGAACTGCGTCTGCGCGTAGGGCAGACCGCCGGTCGTGCCGACGCCCGACTGGAAGCTGCCCGAGGCATATGGGTAACGCTCGCCGATTTTCAGCGAAGCCTTCTGCCCCTCGACGCCGCGCAGTTGCGGCGCGGTGACGATCCGGCCGCGCGTGTCGGCCAGCATGGCCTGAATCATGCCGCCCGGCATGGTGACCGACCAGCTATTCGAACCGAGGTGGCCGATCTGTGAAAGCAGGACTCCGGCCGAAGTCGTGCTCGTCCCCGACGTGGTAGTGGAACTGGAGCTGCTGCCGGCCGGTGTGGAAGTGATGCTGGTGCTCAGCCCGGCGGTTCCACCCGAAGCGATGGTGGCGGCAAGCTGCTGTGAAAGATCCTTGTTGACTTCGATCACGAGCATATCGACGAGGACCTCGGGCTTGGGCTTGTCGAGGTCCAGGATGATCTTCTCGGCCAGGTCCACCTGGTCGCGCGTGCCGCGCACCACGATGGCGTTCTGCGAGTTGACGGAAAAAATGCTGCGGAAGTTGGCCACCGTTCGCACGGCGGTAAAGACCTCCTGCAGTTCGGGCGCGGAAGTGATGTTGGAGAGGTAAAAAACGCGCGTGACGTGGTCCTCGTAGTCGCGCCTCTTGGCCACGGATTCCTGGGTTACGAAAATGGCGTTGGCCGACACCGGCTTCCAGAAAGTGTGGGTCGTCAGTGCGGCGTAGTCCAGCGCGTCCTCGAGCGAGCTGTTTTTGAGATCCAGGGAGAACTTCTTGCCGTCCGTCGGCATGTCGGGGTCGAACAGCACATTGATGGCGGCCATCGTCCCCACGGTCTCGTAAAGCGTTTTCATCGATTGGTTGGAGATCTTGAGATCGAGCGGCTGGGCCGGGACCGGCCGCAGCTCGGGCGGCGCCAGCATGCCCGCTTCGTGCCGCTCCGATTCCTTGTGTGCTAACTGGGCCGGTGTCAGGCCCGCCTCCTGGGGGCTCTCCAGCGCCGCGCCGCCCTTTGCCTGGCGCTGCTTTTCACGCTCGATCATGCCCAGCGTGCGGCGGATCTCCTGCTCGGCGGAGGTGGAGGAGGGGTCGATGGTGTAGGCCTTGTTGAATTCCGTCAGGGCTTCGTTGAGCTTGCCGTCGGTGCGCAGCTTCTCGGCGCGCTGGACGTGCATCTGTCCGGCCTCGAAGCGCACGCGGCGCGTCAACAGCTGGTAGTGGATGTCGGAGGGATCGGAGGCCAACGCCTGCTCGTATTTCTCCAGCGCCTTGTCGAATTCCTGCTGCTGTTCGAACTGTGCGCCTTCGGCGGCCAGCCGGTCACCCTTCTTGGTCTTCGCCGCGGCCGGCAGGGCCCCGGCCGAGAGGACGACCAGGGCCATTGCCGGGGCCGTGAAGATTGCTACTAACCGATTGATCTTCAACATTTTAGGTTCAATCCGAATGAGTCTGCCGCGGACCGGGGCGTGCTATTCTGGTGGGTTCCCATCCACTGATCCGGGAGACACCGCGCCCTCAAATGTCTGACGCAGCGGACCCGGCAGGCGTGGAGGTGAATACATGGCCCGCGATCAGGCAGCCTTCAAACTTGTCACCGAAAACCGCAAGGCGTACCACGATTACTTCATCCTCGACCGGATCGAGGCCGGCCTGGTGCTGAGCGGTACGGAGATCAAGTCGGCGCGCGAGGGCAAGGTGCAGTTGCGCGACGCCTACGCCGACATCGTGGACGGCGAGGCGTGGCTCATGAACGCGCACTTCAGCCCCTATTCCCACGGCAACATCTGGAACCACGACCCGACCAAGAAGCGCAAGCTGCTGCTGCATCGCAAGGAGATCGACAAGCTGACCGGCAAGGCGCTGGAGAAAGGCCTGACGCTGATTGCGCTCAAGATGTATCTGAAGCGTGGCCTGCTGAAATGCGAACTGGGCGTGTGCCGCGGCAAGAAGTTCCACGACAAGCGCGCCGCCGAGGCCGAGCACGAGCAGGAGCGCGACGCGCGGCGGGAGATGAGCCAGCGGAATTCGCGGCATCTTCAGCAGTGACAAGAGTTTGAAAACGGATGGAGCGGATTGACCCGAAACTAGCCAACATGGAAATCATTCTCACTACAACCGGCGCCGCCGAACTCGAGTGCGGCGCATTGGTCGCGTTTTGTTTCTCGAAGGGCAAGAACGGCAACGGAGAAGAGCAGGAGACGGCGGGCACTGCGCCGCCGGACGTGGCGCCGGCCGGACTGGACGCCTGGACCAACGGATGGGTCTCCGAGGTTTACGCCGCCAAGGAATTCACCGGCAAGGCCCTGGAAACGGCGCTGCTGCACCGCCCGGCGGGGCTCAAGGCGGGGCGGTTGCTGCTGGCCGGTTGCGGAACGCGGGCCAGGTTCAGCACGCCCGAGGCGCGGAAGCTGGCCGGCGCGGCGCTGCGCAAGTTGAAGGACAAGGGGGTCTCCGACATCGGCCTGGCGCTGGAAGGCGAGCTGGTGTCGGAGCAGATGATCGAGGCGCTGGCCGAGGGCTTTCTGCTGGGCGATTTCGAGCCCGACGTCCACAAAACCGATCCCAAGAAGGGCGAGAAGCGCGTCCAGCGCGTGTGCATCGCGGTGCCGGAACTGTCGGCGGCGCTCGAGCAGGCGCTGCGGCGCGGGCGCGTGATCGGGGAAGCGCAGAACTACACCCGCGCGCTGGTCAACGAGCCGTCCAACCTGATGACGCCGCGCATCCTGGCCGACCACGCCCGCAGCATGGCCGCCGAGCAGGGGCTGGAGTGCGAGGTGTTGGACGAGGCGCGGATGAAGCAGCTTGGATTCGGGTCGCTGCTGGGCGTCGCGCAGGGCTCCGTCGAGCCGCCATGCCTGATTGTTCTGAAATACGTTCCAGCCGCGGCCGCCGCGGGCGCCGAAAACCCGCCCGCCGACCACCTGGCGCTGGTGGGCAAGGGCGTCACGTTCGACAGCGGCGGCATCTCGATCAAGCCCTCCGAGGGCATGGAGAAGATGAAGTACGACATGGCCGGCGCGGCCACGGTGCTGGGCGCCATGCGGGCGCTCGCCGCATTGAAGCCGGCCGTGCGGGTAACCGGTTTCGCCCCCTGCGTCGAGAACATGGTGAGTGGCAATGCGCAGCGGCCGGGCGACATTGTCAAGACGTATCTCGGCAAGACGGTCGAGGTGCTCAACACCGACGCCGAAGGCCGGTTGATCCTGGCCGATGCGCTGACTTACGCGGTGCGGCAGGGGTGCACGCACCTGGTGGACGCGGCCACGCTGACCGGGGCCATCGCCATCGCGCTGGGCCACCTCTATGCGGGCGTCTTCTCCAACAACGAGGAGCTGCAGGGCAAGGTGCTGGCCGCGGGCAAGGCCGCGGGCGAGCGGCTGTGGCCGTTCCCGATGGACGAGGATTACAACGACTACCTGAAGAGTGCCTTCGCCGATCTACCCAACATTGGCGGGCGCTATGGCGGTTCCATCACGGCGTCGAAGTTCCTCGAGAACTTCGTGGAGAAGAAGCCCTGGGTGCACCTGGATATCGCTTCGACCGCGTGGCTCGATGATTCGAAACCGCACCTGGCGAAAGGGCCGACCGGGCTGCCGATTCGAACGCTGATCCGGCTGGCGATGGATTGGATGCCCCAGAGCTGACCGGGACGCGCCGCTAGTCGAGACTCTCGGGCCGCAGTTCGATGTTCTTCTCGCCCGCAGCCTTCTTTTCGCGGTATTTCTTGACCCAGGCTTCCCAGCTCTTGCCGGCAGCGGTGTCGCGGCCGCTGAAGTCGATGGCCGCGATGTCGGTGAAGGCGACGGTGAGCTTGACGTTGCGATCGGCGGGGATCAGGCGCACATAGGACTCAGTCAGCGGGAGGCCGGTGGTGCGGTCGAAGATGTAGCCCTCGACGGACCAGCCGTCGTGGCGCGTGATGGTGACGTCGCCGCGGTAATCGAAGGCCTTTTCGAGCGCCTCGCGCAGCTCTTCCTCGGCCGCGGGCTGCAGCGCCAGGCCGTGCAGCAACTCGCGCTCGGCTGTAGCGGGCGCGCCTTCCAGGTCCATGCGTTGCGGTTCACTCATCGGGATGCCGCCGGGCTTCAGACATTTACTTCCTTCCGCGGCCCGTCCGCGGCGCCGATCTGCACCAGGGCGGGCCGCGGCGGAGCATCGAGATCGCGCCGCGCCTGGGCGTCCGGGTACAGCGAGGAAAACGTCGCGCGAATGGTCGCCAGGAAACCCTTCAGCGAATGGAAAGTGTCGTGGACCGCGGAAGCCTCGTAGCCCGAGTGGACCATGCAATTGGCGCACTTCGGGTTGCCGGACTCGGCGCCGTAACGCTGCCATTCGGTGGCTTCCATCAGCTCGGCGAAGGTGTCGGCGTAGCCGTCCTGCAGCAGGTAGCAGGGCTTCTGCCAGCCGAATACGTTGTAGGTCGGCATGCCCCACGGCGTGCAGGCGTAGTCGCGCCGGCCCATCAGGAATTCGAGGAACAGGGGCGACTGGTTGAAGACCCAGTCGCGCTGGCGGTTGGAGAGGATGGCGCGGAACAGGATGCGCGTGCGCTCCTTGGCCAGGAAGTTCGACTGGTCGGGCGCCTTGTCGTAGGCGTAGCCCGGCGAGAGCATCATGCCCTCCACGCCGAGCTCCATCATTTCATCGAAGAACGCGCGCACGCTCACGGGGTCGGCGCCGTCGAACAAGGTGGTGTTGGTGGTGACGCGGAAACCGCGCCGGACGGCCTCGCGGATGCCCGCCAGGGCCAGTTCGTAGCCGCCCTCCTTGCACACCGAGAAGTCGTGGTGCTCCTTCTGGCCGTCCATGTGCACGGACAGGGTCAGGTACTTCGAGGGCTGGAACAGGTCGATCTTGGCGGGGAGCAGCAGCGCGTTGGTGCACAGGTAGACGTACTTCCTGCGCGCCACCAGGCCGGCGACGATTTCGCCGATCTGGGTATGCAGCAGGGGCTCGCCGCCCGGAATGGAGACCATCGGCGCGCCGCACTCCTCGGCCGCCCGGAAGCACTCCTCGGGCGAGAGGTTCATTCTCAGGATGTGGGCCGGGTATTGGATCTTGCCGCAGCCGGCGCAGGCCAGGTTGCAGCGGAACAGCGGCTCGAGCATGAGCACGAGCGGGTAGCGGCTACGGCCCAGCAGGCGCTGCTGGAGGACGTACGTCGCCACCGTCCACATCTGGGAGACCGGCACTGGCATAGGATGAAAATCGCGAAAGCGAACTCTCTTTCGCTTTTACCATCCCGGCTGCGATACTGTCAATGGAGGCTCGAGGAAGCCGGGCGCATGTTGAAGATCCCGAAGATCATGGCGGCTGGAGCGGCGGGCGGAACCTCGGCCGCCGCCGTGCGCCGGACGCCCTTGCAGGAGCGCAGCGCGGATACGGTGGAACAGATCCTCGCGGCGGCGTCGGGGCTGCTTGGCCGGATGCCGGCCGGGGAACTCACAACCAGCCTGATCGCCAGCGAAGCGGGCATCTCGGTGGGCGGGCTGTACCGCTTCTTCCCCGACAAGCAATCGATCATCGACGCTCTGGCGGTGCGGCACATGGAGGATTTCAAAGCCGCGCTGTTGCGCCGCGTGGCGCGATTGGCGCTGGCCGATGGGCCGACGTTCTTGAGCCGGATCATCGACGCCTATGTGGCCTTTCTGGACGAACGGCCGGATTTCCGCGCCATCGCGCTGGGCCGTCACGTCAGCGCGCAAGCGCGCCAGAGCCAGGCGCAACCGGACTCCGGGCCGGCGGCGCTGTTGCGCTGGTTTCTGATGAAGCGGCTGGGCGTGAGCAAGGGCGCGGACCTGGATCTGAAGCTGCGGGTCCTGATCGAGACCGGCGAGCGTTTGATCGCCTACGCCTACGCGCAGGAAACGGCGGCCGAACGGCGGCGCGTCATCGCGGAAATGAAGCGGATGCTCTCGAATTACCTCTTCGCTCCCGCCGGGCCGGCGGCGGAAACGGCCGAATAAACCCAACTGAAACCACCCTGGGGCCGCGGACCAACGCGCTTCGGGTTATCATCGGAGCCGGACCTATGGATCATTTCGACGTTCTGGTGATCGGTTCCGGCCCGGCGGGCCAGCGGGCGGCCATTCAGGCCGCGAAGTGCGGCAAGCGCGTCGGCCTGGTTGAGAAGCGCGAGGTGGTCGGCGGAACGTGCATCAATACCGGCACGATTCCCAGCAAGACGATGCGCGAGGCGGTGATGTACCTGTCGGGGTATCTGTACCAGAACCTGTATGGGGCGAACTACCGGGTCAAGGAGCACATCACCATCGCCGACCTGTCGTTCCGCGTGCAGTACGTCATCCGGACCGAAATCGACGTCACGCTGGCGCAGTTGAGGCGCAACGGCGTCGAAGTGATCTTCGGGACGGCCAGTTTCGTGGACCCCGTGCACGTCAAGGCGACCAGCTCTCGCGGGGAGACCGAGTACTGCGCGGACATCATCATCGTCGCCCCCGGCACGAAGCCGGCGGTTTCTTCCCTGGTCCCGATCAACGGCCGGAGCATCATCAACAGCGACCAGGTGCTGGACTTGCCGTCTGTGCCCAAGACGCTGATCGTGGTGGGCGGCGGCGTCGTAGGCGTGGAATACGCCTGCATGTTTGCCACGCTGGGAGTGCGGGTGATTCTGATCGAGAAGCGGCCGCGGCTGCTCGAGTTCGCCGACGCGGAGATGATCGAGGCGCTCTCCTACCACCTGCGCGACCACTTCGTGACGATGCGCCTGAACGAAGAGGTGCAGAGCGTCGAGGAGACGCCTGAAGGCGCCGTGGTGGCGACTTTGCAGAGCAACAAGCGGGTCACGGCCGACGCGCTGCTGTACGCGGTCGGCCGGCAGGGCAACGTCGAGGAACTGAATCTGAAGGCCGCCGGCCTGGAGACCGACGCGCGCGGGCGCATCAAAGTGGACGCCGATTTCCGGACCGCGCAACCGCACATCTTTGCCGCTGGGGACGTCATCGGCTTCCCCAGCCTGGCCTCGGTCTCGATGGAGCAGGGCCGCATCGCCGCGGGCCGCGCGCTGGGCCTGGCGGTGCAATCCAACCCGGCCAACTATCCGTACGGGATTTACACGATCCCCGAGATATCGTTCATCGGCAAGACCGAGGAGCAGTTGACCGAGGCGGACGTGCCGTACGAAGTGGGCCTGGCCTACTACCGCGAGATCGCGCGCGGGGCCATTCGCGGCGACACCACCGGCCGGCTGAAGCTCCTGTTCCACCGCGAGACCAAGGAAATCCTGGGCGTCCACATCATCGGCGAGGGGGCGGCCGAACTGCTGCACATCGGGCAGGCCGTAATGATCCTGAAAGGCGGCATGGAGTATTTCATCGACACTGTGCTGAATTACCCCACGCTGGCCGAATGCTACAAGGCCGCCGCCTTCAACGGGCTGAACAAACTGATCCGGTCCTAGCCCGCGGCGCAGCCGCGGCAGCCACGCCGGGACCGGCTCCCGATCGGTTCTTGCGCTCCGGAACCGGCATCATCCAGGGGCAAGGCTCGCTCGCTGACGCCCGCCGGTCGGGCGCGATGGTTCCCCGGCCGGAACAGTTTCGGCCGCTTATGTACTTTTCTCTTGATTCTGTTGAGATTCCTTGTACAATCCGACACAGTGCACTGCGTGTAGGCCGCGTGCAAGCTGCCTCGGCGGCGCACTGGGCGACAGGTTTTATGGGGCCGGATTCCAAGTTGTATGACCGTTCCGACCACAGTTCCCTGGTGTGGCTGCCAGAGGACGGCGCTGTGCCGGAGCAGGCCAGAACAGCGAAGAACAAGGCCGCTCCCCAAGCGGCCTCCGCAAAGCAGCGCGGCGCCAAGAGGACCATCTCCCAAAGAGCTCCTTTGAACCAGGCGGCAGTTCCACGTACAGCTGCGGCCGGCAAGAAGGCGGTTTCGCGGAACCAGGCTGCCCCCGCGAAAGAGACCGCCACCACCAGGCAGGCAGCCACTGAACGACAAGCAATCAGGAAAGGAGTCTGAATGAAACAGGCAACCAAGAAGACAGATGCTCCGGCGCCCGTGGCAGCAGCGGCCATGGCGAAGGCGCCGGCGGCAGCAGCGCCCGTTGCGAAGGCGCCTGTGGCGAAGAAGGCCGCCGCCAAGAAAAAGAAGAAGTAGTCAGCCTGACGATTCGGCACCGGCTGGGGGCCGCGGCTGCTCCAGCCAGTGCCGGCATCGCCGGCGCAAGGCGGCGGGACGGGAGCCGGTGCAGCCGATTGAACCCCGGGTCAGAGGTCCGTCGAAGGCCGGCCGACCCGAGGACAGATCACTGCCGCGCGCTGTATTCCCGCACGGCGTCATACATGGCGATGACATTCTCCGGCGGCACGTTGGCCAGGATATTGTGCACCTGCTGGAAGACGAAGCCACCGCCGGGCGCCAGCGCCGCGCACTGGTCCAGCACGTGCGCCCGCACTTGCTCCGGCGTGGCCTGCGGCAGCATGCGTTGCGTGTCGCAACCTCCGCCCCAGAAAACCAGGTCGCGGCCGAAATCCCGCTTCAGCTCCGCGGCTTCCATGCCGCGGCAACTGATCTGGACGGGGTTGATGGCGTCCAGCCCGGCGTCGATCAGGTCCGCCAGCAGCGGCCGCACGGCGCCGCAGCAATGCAGCATCACCTTGACGCTGGCCAGTTGCTTGGCCCGCTGCCACATTAGCTTGTGCCGCGGCTTGAAGAACTCGCGGTACATCCGCGGCGAGATCTGCGGGCCGTTCTGTGCGCCCAGGTCATCGCCGAATTGAACGATGTCGATGTACGGTCCGACCGCGCCCATGTAGCGCTCCAGCTTGCGGAGATGCCGCTCCACCAGCAGATCCAGGAAACGGTGCGCGCGTTGCGGCTCGCCGGCCAGCATCACCAGGAACTCGTCCATCCGGAACAGCATCTGCCCGTTCTCGAGCAAATTGCCGCCGAACAGGCCGATGATGGCGCGGTCCGTCCTGGCGCGCAGCGCCCGGGCGCCAGCGGCCAGTTCCTCATCCGTCGCAGTGGGCTGCGGCGGCGAGCCGAAGACGGCCCACATGCTGCCTTCCAGCGCCGTTTCCAGTTGCGCGCCGCCGGCGTCGCCGTCGAACGCCGAGCCGTCGAGAAACGGCCAGTAGACCTGGTCGAAGTGCAGCGCGCTGGCCGGCATGCGCCCCAGCGCGCGGCCGTCGGGCGCGCACAGCACCCACCCGTCGGCCCGCCGCTGCGGACTGGCCCAGGCCGGCATCTTGCACGGCGTGCCGTCGGGCAGAGTCCAATCGGTCCACCAGCGGTCTTCGAGGCAGAATCCGCGCCCCAGCTCGATCGCGTCCGCACCGAAACGGCCCAGCACATCGGCGTCGACGATGGCTAGTTGCTGGATCGGGTCATAGACGTAGACCGTTCGCGGTTCCAGGCCAAGGGCGGAGCGGAGCTTGGGATAGGCGATGGCGGCGATCCCCGACGACCGATGGCCCGAAAGGTCGATCGGGACCCGGTCGGGCTGGCGATGGTTCAGCGCCGCCAGCACGCGCTCTCTGGATGTCGGCATGTCTGGATTCAAGCTACACCAACGTCGGCCACCCGGGGTGGAAAATCCGCCGGCCGCGTGGCGCGCGGCGGGCAGGCGGAAGCGCAGAAACAAGAAATGCGGAACAAAGCCAATTGCCATTTATATTTTTTAGAATGAATGACTTAGTTCCTATCTTTCGATTTTATATTCGCTACTTGTTCGAATTTTCAAAGAGCAGGGATGGCGGGCCGCAGAGGCCGACTATCACCCCAGCTTAGACCCGGGTGTCAAGCTGGTTCGACCGGGGCGTCGGCAGGTCGAAAGACCAGGCGCCGAAGATGGGACCGGGCTGGGGGGACCAAACGACGGCACGAATGCCGACGCGACAAGACAAGAATGTCCGCGCCACGATGCAAAGACACGTTTTTGGAGGAACAAAGCCAAATATCGACTTTGCTTTTTGGATCCAAAGACTTAAGAGGCTATCTTTCGGGCAGGTATTCGCTAATTGTTCGGTTTTCAAAGAACGCTCTTGTCAGGCCGCAAATGCGGACTCCCTGATTGATGCTACACCTGCGTGTCAAGAAGGTTTGACCGGGGCGTCGGCAGGACGAAAGACCAGGCCCTGAAGATGGGACCGGGCGGGCCGGACCAAACGTCGGCAAGAATGCCGACGCGGCAGACAAGGATGTCTGCGCCACGATGCAAAACACATTTTTGGAGGAACAAAGCCAAGTATCGACTTTGCTTTTTAGATACAAAGACTTAAGAGGCTATCTTTCGGGCAGGTGTTCGCCAGTTATTCGGTTTTCAAAGAACACTCTTGGTAGCCCGCAAATGCGGACTCCCTGATTGATGCTACACCTGCGTGTCAAGAAGGTTTGACCGGGGCGTCGGCAGGTCGAAAGATCAGGCGCTGAAGATGGGACCGGGCTGGGGGGACCAAACGTCGGCATGAATGCCGACGCGGCAGACAAGAGTGTCTGCGCCACGGTGCAAAAACACGTTTTTGGAGGAACAAAGCCAAATATCAACTTTGCTTTTTAGATACAAAGACTTAAGAGGCTATCTTTCGGACAGGTA
>JBKQPG010000018.1:0-41079 GCA_052145115.1 Bryobacteraceae bacterium | reverse complement strand
GAAGTTGGAAGACGGGCGCTACGAAGTGCTGATCACGGACGAGCTGGCCGAGGTCAGCTACATCGATCAGGTGCGCCTGCTGGCCGTGGATCACCCCGTGGGTGTCGACATTTACACCAACGAGAAGTTCAAGAGCCCGCCCTTCCCCGAATACAAGTTGTTCGGCGTGTCCCAGCGCATCGCTCCGATTGCCGCGCATGATTCCCACGGCCGCGACGTGCTGGACCTGGTGCTGCATCGCGACGGGCGCTATCCCGACGGCTTCCGTCGCACCATGGGCGGAGCCGCCGAGCCGTGGTTCATCGATCTCGATTTTGGACAGGCCGCGCCCGACAATCGGGCCATTCTGGTCCTCAACGGCTGGGTGGACTGGGCCGACGGCAGCACGTTCCTGCAAGCGGCGCAGCAGAGCCGCGACGGTCTGGTGATGCCCTCGCTGCAGGTCCAGGACGCCCAGGGCCGCTGGCAGACCGTCATCCAAGACATGGGCATGCCCTCCGGCTGGCCGCGCAGCATCGTGGTCGATCTGACCGGCAAATTCCTTTCGAAATCGCGCGCCGTGCGCATCGCCACCAACGTCTGCGTGTATTGGGACGAGATCTTTCTGAGCGATGCTCCCACTGACCCGCAGGCGCGCGTCGTCACGGCTCCGATGCTGAGCGCCGATCTGCATTTCCGCGGCTTCTCGCGCGTCGCCGTCCATCCCCAGCGCACGCAGCCGGAGCGCTTCTTCTACGACCGCCCGCGCGCCATGGCGATGTGGGATCCGACGCCCGGCCTGTACACGCGCTACGGCGAAGTGCGCGAGCTGTTGGATGCGGTGGACGACCGTTTCGTGATCATGGGCGCCGGCGACGAGGCTTGCCTGCTCTTCGACGCGCGCTCTCTCCCCCGCCTGCCCGCTGGATGGCGGCGCGATTTCCTCTTGAAAGTGGACGGCTGGTCCAAAGACCGCGATGCCAACACGGCCTTCTCGCAGAGCGTCGAACCGCTGCCGTTCCATGCCATGAGCGGCTATCCCTACGCGCCCACCGAGCACTATCCGGACGATGCCGTGCACCGCGCCTACATCAAACAATGGAACACGCGCCCGGCGCTGCAGCTCCTGCCCTCTTTGGCACGGAGTCGCTGACGCGCCGACTTGTCCGGCGACGGCGGACGTGCGCACGAGTTTCCATTGCCCCTGGGGCCGCCCGCCGCACGGAAAGCCTCCGCGCTCCGTGGCGCAGCCCCTCGTGGCTGCCGCGCCGATACTCGTGTCCACGCTTGGTCGGCGCCTGGAGTGGGTTAGGCGTGAACGATGCGGAAAGCCGCTAAAATGGCGGCATCGGAGGGTATCGCTTGTCCTTCAGGATCTGTCTTTTCTTTCTGGCCTGGATTGGTCCCGCCGCAGTCGCTCTCGCGGCCCAATCCCCGCCCGCCGTCGCCTCTCCCGATGCCCCGGCCGGCTCGCGGCTGGCGGGCTTGAGCCGCGAATTCAAGGAGCTCGCGCGCCGCGTCAATCCGTCGGTGGTGCGGGTGACCTCCATCGGATACCGGCAGCTCGATGAGGACGAGTCCGACGAGCCGGGCGTCGCCGAGCGGCAGCACAGCACGGGCTCGGGCGTCATCATCGACTCCGATGGCTACATCGTCACCAATGCCCACGTCGTTGTCGGCGCCCGCAGAGCCCAGGTGACGGTCCTGGAGCGTCCCGGCGCCGTCCCGGGCCGCGTGGGGCGCGGTCCGGCCCAGCGCCGCGGCTTGCAGGCCGAGGTCGTGGGACTCGACCTGGAGACCGATATTGCGCTGCTGAAGGTTCAGGAAAAGGGCTTGCCGGCGCTGCACCTGGCCGATTCGGACGCCGTCGAGGAAGGGCAGCTAGTATTCGCTCTCGGCAGCCCGCAGGGCCTCGACAATTCGGTCACCATGGGCGTCATCAGCTCCACCGCCAGGCAATTCCGGCCGGACGATCCGATGGTCTATCTACAGACCGATGCTTCCATCAACCCCGGCAGCAGTGGCGGGCCGCTGGTGGATGCCGAGGGCAACGTCGTCGGCATCAGCACGTCCATCCTGACGCAATCCGGCGGCAATGAGGGTATCGGCTTCGCCGTGCCCAGCAACGTCGTCGCCAACGTGGTCGATCAACTGCGCCAAACCGGGCGCGTCGTGCGCGGCGAGATTGGCGTCCTGGCGCAAACCATTTCGCCGGCCCTGGCCCGCGGCTGGAGTTTGCCGCAGGACTGGGGCGTGGTCGTCGGCGATGTCGATCCCGGCAGCGCGGCCGCGCGCGCCGGCCTGCAGATCGGAGACGTAATCCAGACGCTCAATGGGCGGCCTGTGGAGACGGCGCTGCAATTCGACGTGGGGCTTTACCGCCCGCCCGGTGAGGGCGCCGTGCGGCTGGATGTGCTGCGCGGCGCCCAAGTGCGCCACTTCAACGTGCGGGTGCGGGAGCGCGACGACGACGTGCGGAACTATGGCGATCTGGCCAGCCGCGAGGAAGACCTGATTCCTGAAATTGGCATCTTCGCCTTGGATCTGACGCCCCGTCTGCGCGCCAAGGTGGCCCCGGAACGCCGCGACAGCGGTGGCGTGCTGGTCGCCGCGCGGCAGGCGGATGGGCCGGTCATCGAAGACGATTTCCAAAGCGGCGACGTCATCTACGCCATTAATCGGGAACCGGTGAAGGACGTGGAATCGTTGCGCAAGGTGCTCAGCCGGTTCAAGCCGGGTGATCCGCTGGCGGTTCAAATCGAACGCGACAGCCGGCTGCGTTTCGTCAGCTTTGAGCTTCCTTGACCGCCAGCGAGGCCGCCGGTGCCTCGCCCTGCGCCGGTGCCTCGCCCTGCGCCGGTGCCTCGGCCAATGCGGCCGCCGGCAGAATAATCGTGAACGTCGCCCCCTGGCCGGCGGCACTCTTCAATTCGATCCGTCCGCCGTGCGCCTGGGCGGCCCAGCGGGCGAAGCTGAGGCCCAGCCCCAGTCCACTCTCGGAGCCGGCCTGGCCAGCGCGCACTTTGTAAAGTCGGTCGAAAACCTGCGCCTGGTGCTCGGGCGCGATGCCCGGTCCCGTATCGCTGACCGACAGCCGGATATCGCCCGGCCGCCCGCCGCCGCACGCCAGCTCGAGCCGCACCACGCCCCCCGCCGGAGTGCAGCGCACAGCGTTCGAAACCAGGTGCGACAGCATGCGCTCGAACTCCAGACGATCCACCAGCGCGTAGCAATCCGCCTGCGGCATCTCCGATTCCAGCCGCACACCCTTGTCCACCGCCACGACATGATACTGGCTCAGGACGTTTTCCACCAGCGCCGCCAGGTTGTAGCGCTTCAACTGCAGTTTCAATTGTCCCGACTCGGCCTGGGCCAGCCGCAGCAGCGAATCGACCAGTTGCGAAAGGCGTTCGAGTTCCAGCACCGCGACGCTGACCGCCTGCGCATACTGCTCCACCGTCCCGCCCGCTAACAGCGCCACTTCGAGTTGCCCGCGCGCGGCGGTGAGCGGGGTGCGCAATTCGTGCGACGCATCGATGGAAAACCGGCTCATCTGCGTGAAGCTGTGCTCCAGCCGCTCCAGCATGTTGTTGAACGTGCGGATCAGCGCGTCCAGCTCGTCCCCGGTGCCATGTTCGGCCAGGCGCAGGTCGAGGTTTTCACCGCTCACCGCGCTGGCCGCGGCGGCCAGTTCCTGCACCGGCGCCAGCGCGCCTCTGGCCAGCCACCAGCCCAGAAACCCGATCAGCAGCAGCACCGCCGGCAGCGCCAGGAAGTAGGTGCGGACGAAACCCTGCACGAAGTCGACCATTCCGCGCACCGGCACGCCCACCGCCAGGTAAAACTCCTTGCCCTGGTGGCGCGCCCGCCCCAGCAGCACCATGAACGACTCGCCGCGCGCCCCGTGCAACCTCTTCAGCAGAGGGCCCGACGCCGCCAGAGCCTCATCGTGGTCGATGAAGGTGTAGTCCGTGAGCTGGCGGAACTCCGGCGACACCTCCCATACGCGGCCGTCGAGGGACTCGATGTCGATGTACCGCCGGACGCGGGCGATCACCTCCCGCTGTTCGGGCATGTCGATGTTCCGCGGCCAGCCCGGCGGATCAGTGGTCAGGTTGAGATAGGCCAGCACGTCGCCCCACTCCTGTTCCAGCATCAGCCGGCTTTCCCGCTGCAGCATCGAGTCCAGAGCGCGTTCGAACAGCACTCCGGCGCCGGCCAGCACCAGGGCGAAAAAGATCACATAGCTGACTGTCAGGCGCATCCGCAGGCTGCGGAACAGCGCCGGCATCCCCAACCGGCGCGTGGGAAGGAAGCGCATCGGATGCCTGTTCTGAGTCCGCCGGACCGGCCTAGCTGCCCGTGGCCGCGCCGGGCTTCTCGTCGAGTTCGAGCATGTAGCCGATGCCCCGCACCGTGTGAATCAGCTTCACCGGGAAGCGGTCGTCGATCTTGCTGCGCAGGTGGCGGATGTAAACGTCGACGATGTTCGTGAGTCCGTCGTACTCCATATCCCACACATGCTCCACGATCATCGTCCGGCTCAACGGACGGCCGCGGTTGCGCAACATGTATTCGAGGATCGCGTACTCCTTCGGGGCCAGTTCGATGGTCTCGCCTGCGCGTTGCGCCTTGCGGCGCGCGCAATCCATCACCAGGTCGCCGATAACCAGCTTTTCGGGAGTGGGCAGGCCGCGCCGCAGCAGCGCGCGCACCCGGGCCAGCAGCTCCACGAACGCGAACGGCTTCACCAGGTAGTCGTCCGCGCCCAGCTCCAGGCCTTTCACCCGGTCGTCCACGCCGCCGCGCGCGCTCAAAATCAGCACCGGCGGGCTGACCTTCCGGTTGCGGATCTTCTCGAGCACCGCCAACCCGTCCATGTCCGGCAGCATCAGGTCGAGAATCACCAGATCGTAGTCCGTCTCGTGCACCTTCTCCAGCCCGGCCGCGCCGTCCAAAGTGTGGTCCACGGCATAGTTGTTGCTTTCCAGGCCGCGCTGGAGAAAATCGGCGATCCGTTTTTCGTCCTCGATCAGCAGGATCTTTGCCGGCGTTTGTGTCGCGTCGTTCATAAGCCTTCCAGAACTACAACACGGGACCGATGCGCCAGGGAACGAATTCCCGATGGCCCAGACGCTCGCTCGCCGACCGCTCGCCGGAAGCGATCAGCAGAAGTTTCCCCAAGATGTCCCGGCCCACCTCTTCCACCGTCGCCTCACCGTCGGCGATGCGGCCGGCATTAATATCCATGTTATCCCGCATCTGATGATAAGTGCACGAGTTCGTCGCGATCTTCAGCACCGGCACAGTGGGAAATCCGATCGCGCTCCCTCGTCCGGTCGTGAACGCGATCAGGTTCGCCCCGCCCGCCGCGAGTCCCGTCAACGAGACCGGATCGTAGCCCGGCGTGTTCATGAAAACCAGCCCCGGACTCCGCACCCGCGCGGCGTAGTCCACCACTTCGTTCAGCGGCGAGGATCCGCCCTTCGCCACCGCGCCCAGCGACTTCTCGACGATGTTCGTCAGCCCGCCCTCCTTGTTGCCCGGCGACGGATTATCGTCGAAGCTGCCGCCGAATCGCTCCAGGTACTGCCTGTAATCCGCGATGGCCTTCAGCAGGCGTTCGGCCACTGCGCGCGAGCGCGCCCGCCGCACCAGCAGATGTTCTGCGCCCACGATCTCGGGCGTCTCGGCCAGAATCGTGGTCGCGCCGATCTCCGCCAGCAGGTCGCTGGCGTGGCCCAGCGCCGGGTTGGCGGTGATTCCGGAAAATGAATCCGAGCCGCCGCAGTTCAGCCCCACCACCAATCGCGTCGCCGGCATCTCAATGCGCGTCTCGGCCGCGGCCCGCTCCAGCATGACGTCGATCTCGCGCCGCGCCGCTTCCACCGTCGCGCGCGTGCCGCCGTTCTGTTGCAGCGTCAGGCCCGCCAGCCGCGCCTTCCCCGCGCCGGAACCGGTGTAGTGCGCGATCTGGTTCGTTTCGCAACCCAGCCCCACAATCACCGCCGCACTCACGTTGGGATGATCGAGCACCCCGGCCAGCGTCCGCCGCAACTGCTCCGTGTCGGCTCCGATGGAATGCGCGCAACCCTCGCCGTGCGGGAACGCCACCACGCCGTCCACGTTGGGCGGCAGCTTCGCCGCTGCATAGCTCTCCGCGATGGCCTCGACGGTGTGCGCGGCGCAATTCGATGCCGCCACCACGGCAATGTAGTTTCTCGTTCCGGCGCGCCCATCCGGGCGTTGATAACCCCAAAAGACAGGCACGTCGCGTGGCGCTGTGGCCACAGCGCGCTCCGTCTCGGGGAACTCATACTTTAAGACGCCATCTTCGAATGCCAGGTTGTGGGTGTGGACGTGCTGCCCCGGCGCAATCGGCTGGCTCGCCCGTCCGATCGCTTCGCCGTAGCGCCGCACCACTTCGCCCTGCGCCATCGCCCGGATGGCCACTTTGTGGCCCGCGGGGATGGCTTCCTGCACCCGCACGTCGTCTTCTCCTGGACGTATGACCTGCCCCACCGCGAGCCTCGTCCGCGCGATGGCGACCGTATCGGCGCGGTGCAGCCGCAGGGCCGCGTTTTCCGCGCTCGGCGCAGTCGTGATCTCCACCAGGCTCATTCGGTCTCTCCTGACACGCCAACCCCTCCATCGCCGCCGCGCTCATCCCCGGCCGCGCCGGCGCCACTTCCATTGGATGCTTCCGCCGCCCGGCGGTTGCGGCTGCGTTCCGTTCCGCTCACCGCACCAGGGCCGTCTCCATGATCTCCTCGCCGGTCAGGACGTGATACCCGCCCTTCACCGGGTGCACCAGCACGCCGCCCTCCGTCGGGGCGGGGAAGTCCTCGATGCGCCGCAGCAGCCTGAACTTCGAATTCTCCGCCGCCGGGATGAAACGCCCGATATGGAGGTGCAGATGGCACTGCGTCCGCACTTTGTCGCCATTGTAAGCCACGCCCCACTCGTCGGGCCCGAATCGCTTCTTCGCCTCGGCAATGGCGAAGGCCCAGAATCTCGTCCGTTCGCTCTTCGGC
This sequence comes from Bryobacteraceae bacterium, assembly GCA_052145115.1. Classification (GTDB taxonomy): domain Bacteria; phylum Acidobacteriota; class Terriglobia; order Bryobacterales; family Bryobacteraceae; genus CAIVVT01. The sequence goes on along the minus strand of JBKQPG010000018.1, from coordinate 34,066 downwards.
ATCAAATGCAGCGCATGCGCTCCCGGCAGGTGCGCCTTCGGCAGCACCAGCCAGCGGTTTGGCTTGTGCGGATTGGTGTCTTGGAGAACGAAAAACTCGACCCCCGCGCTCTGCTGTTCCGCCTCCCGGCACAGGCTGCACTCGCGTTTCTTCATCGATTCCGGATCGCTCAAAACACAATTGCAGCCCCGCACGTCGGCTGTCGCGCGCCGCGGCGCCAGCGTGAGCCCGACAGTTAACAGCGTGAGTAAGAATACGTTCAGCCCGAGACCGCGCCGCGTCATGCAGGCCATTATAGCGGGCCCGCCCCGCGCGGTCCCTCTATACTGAATGCGTGTCTGAGCCGGGGCCGGTCCGGCGGCCTGATCGCACGCTTCTCCTGCTCGCGCTGGTCGCGCTGATCGCCGTCTCGCTCTCTTTCCTGGGCAACGCCGGTCTGGTCGGCCCCGACGAGCCGCGCTATGCCTCGATCGGCCGCGCTATGGCGCTGTCGGGCGACTGGATCACGCCCCGATTGTGGGGTGCGCCCTGGTTTGAGAAGCCGCCACTGCTCTACTGGCTGATCGCCTCGGCCTATCGCCTGGGCTGGCGCGACGAGCTCGCCGCGCGTCTTCCCTCGGCCCTCTGCGCCGCCTCCTTCCTCGTGTTTTTCTGGTGGGCGCTGCTCCGCCTCGGACGCTCCTCCGAAGCCTCGATCGCCGCTGTTCTGCTGGCCGCCACGGCCGGCTGGATGGCCATCGGCGATGTCGCCGCCACTGACATGCCTTTGGCGGCTTCTTTCAACGCCTGCCTGCTGGCTGCGCTCCTCTGGCTGGACACCCAGCGCGCTCGCTGGGCGCTCATCGCCGGAGCGTTTCTGGGCCTCGCTATTTTGGCGAAAGGGCTCGTCGGCGCCGTTCTCTTCCTCCCCTTCCTGTGGTTCGCGCGCCACAAAATTCGCGGCCTGCTGTTGTTGTTCGCCTCCGCCGCTGTGGTCGCCCTGCCCTGGTACGCCGCCGTGACCTGCCGCCACGGCATGGAATTCATCCGCGTCTTCTTCCTCGAGCACCACTTCGGCCGCTTCACCCAACCCGGCCTGCAGCACGTGCAGCCCTTTTGGTTTTACGCCCCCGTCCTGCTGGGCCTCGTCTTCCCCTGGACGCCGCTTTTCATTCTTCTGCGCCGCTCGACCTTCAGGGATCGTCCCGAGCGAGTCTTCGCCGCCGTGGCCGCCTTCGGCCTAGTCTTTTTCTCGCTCTCGACCAATAAGCTGCCCGGCTACCTGCTGCCCCTCCTGCCCGCGCTGTGTCTTCTCCTCGCGCGCGCCCTGGCGCAAACCGCCGCGCCCCGGGTCGCGCTCGCCGCCTGTGGTCTTCTTCTGTCCTTGATGCCCGTCGCCTCCGCCGCTTTGCCTCAGATCCTGCTGGCCGGCTTGCGGCACGCCTCCCTCGGCCCCATCCCCTGGGGCTATCTGGCCTTAGCCGCAGCCGCCGCCGTGGCCGCCTGGTGGCTCGCCAACCACCGCCGCTCCGCCGCCGCGCTCGCGCTTCTAGCCGCGTTGACCGCCGCTGCCTGGCTGCAAATCAAGCTGGTCGCGCTTCCAGCGGTCGATCGGACCGTCAGTGCGCGCCCCCTGTGGCGTCAGGTTGAGCCGCATCGCGATCAGGCCTGCGTCGAGTCGCTGAACCGCGGCCTCCGCTACGGCTTGAACTACTACTCCACCACGCCGCTGCCGGACTGTTCGCCCGTTCCCCGGCCCTACCGCATCACTCAGACCCCCGGCCACCCGCCCGCTTTGATCTCCCCGCAGCCCTGACCATGATTCAGCGGCACCGCCCTGCGCCGACGAATCCTCGCACCGAACTGCGCCGGCCGATCCTTGCCACACCATCCTTGTAACAATGGATATGCTCCATGTGCCCGCTCTCCCTGGCCGCATTCCCCGTGGCTGCATTCCCTTTATTCCGCTCTTTCTATCCCTTTGAAAACCCCATTGGCTTTGGCGCCAGCGATTTTATCGAGTTCGCCATCGCGGCCCTGCTGTTGCTGCTCGTCTTCGCCCGCCCCGTCCTCGAGCCCTGGGCCACACGGCTCGCGCAGCGCACCGCCTGGTGCATGCTGCTTCTCGGCCTGCTGCCGCTGGCTCTCCGCGCCGTGCTTCTGATCCACTACCCCATTCCCACGCCTTACGTCGCCGACGAGTTCAGCTACATCCTCCTGGCCGACACTCTGCGCCACTTCCGTTTCACCAACCCGCCTCACGCCTTGCCGCAATTCTTCGAGACCTACTTCGTCCTCCAGCAGCCCACCTACAGCTCCATCTACGCCCTCGGCCAGGGCCTCGTCCTGGCTCTCGGCTGGCTCGTTTTCGGCCATCCCTGGGCTGGCGTGGCTCTTTCCGTGGCCGCCATGTGCGCCCTCTGCTACTGGATGTTGCGCGCCTGGACCACCCCCGCTTGGGCGCTGCTCGGCGGCCTTCTGGCGGCCATTCAATTCGGTCCCCTCAACCAGTGGATGAACAGCTACTGGGGCGGCGCGGTCTGCGCCACTGCCGGCTGTCTGGTCTTCGGTTCGCTCCCCCGGCTGCGCGAACGCTGGCGCACGCGCGACGCCGTCCTGCTCGGCGCCGGCCTGGCCATCCATCTCCTCACGCGCCCCTGGGAGTGCATCTTCCTGTGCCTCGCCGTGGTCCTGTTTTTCCTGCCCGTCCTGCGCCATCGCTCCGCCCTGCGCCCCCTGCTGCGCAGTACCGCCATCGTGGTTCTGGTCGTGCTGCCGGCCATCGCCCTGACACTGCTGCACAACCACGCCGTCACCGCCAGTTGGACCACCCATCCCTACATGCTCAGCCGCTATCAATACGGCATTCCCACCACCTTCACTTTTCAGCCCCCCGCCGTCCCTCACCGCGACCTCACGCAGCAGCAACAGCTGGATTACCTCGCCCAGTCGCAGCTCCACGGCCAGGGCACCGATACTCTCGCCACGTATCTCGAGCGCCTCGGCCGCAACCTGCGTTTCTACCGCTTCTTCTTTCTCGTCCCGCTCTATCTGGCTTTGCCTTTCTACTTCCTCAAGACCCGCGACTACCGCTACTCCTGGGTCCTGCTCGTACTCCTCGTGTTCGCCTTGGGCACCGGCTTCTATCCCTATTTCTTCACCCACTACATCGCCGCCGAAACGTGCATCTTTGTCCTGCTGAGCGTCACCGCGCTCGAGCGCCTCAGCCGCCTCAGCTTCCGCGGCTCGCCTGCCGGCCTGTACGCCGCGCGGCTGCTGGTCTTCCTGTGCCTAGCCCATTTCGTTTTCTGGTACGCTCTGCACCTCTTCCGCACCCAGGACTTCGCCTCCGCCGCCATCCGTTACGAAACCTGGGACGCCATTAACTATGGCGATCCCGACGGCCGCATCGCCATCGCCGACCAGCTCGCCCAGGCCCTCGGCACGCATCTGGTCTTCGTCCGCTACTCGCCCGCGCATCGCTTCAAGGAATGGGTCTTCAACGCCGCCGACCTCGACTCCGCCCGCGTCGTCTGGGCCCGCGATCTCGGCTCCGAGGAAGACCAGAAGCTGCTGCGCTATTACCCCAACCGCACCGCCTGGCTGCTCGAGCCCGACGCCCGCCCGCCCCGCCTCAGCCGCTATCTCCTCGGCTCCTCCGGCGGTATCCAGGAGCTGCACTGGTGATTGCCAAGCGGCGCTTGCGCCCGGCCGCATGATAGAATTCGCCTCCGATGCCTCGACACGGATTGCTGGCTGAAGTTGTGGCCGAATTCCTCGGCACCCTGGTCATGTTGACCTTGGGCGGCGGCGTGGTCGCCATGACCGTGCTGTTCCCCACCGGTGTGCCCGGCGAATTGGTCTATGGCGGCTGGATCAGCCTGGTCCTCGGCTGGGGCCTCGCCGTCGCTTTCGGCGTCTACGTCTCCGGCCGCATCAGCGGCGGCCACCTGAACCCCGCCGTGACGCTCTCCATGGCGGTTTTCCGCGGTTTCCCCTGGCGCAAGGTGATCCCTTATTTCCTCGCCCAGCTCGCCGGCGCGTTCGCCGGCGCGGCCCTGGTCTTCTTCAACTATCGCGAGGCGATTGCACGCTTCGACCCCGGACTGGAGCGCACTGCGGGCATCTTCACCACCTTCCCGGCTTTCCCCGACGTCCCCGCCGCCGGTTTCTTCGACCAGGTCCTCGGCACCGCGCTGCTCCTGTTGCTGATCTTCGCCATCATGGATGAACGCAATCAGCCGCCCCAGGCCAACCTCGCTCCGCTGGTCATCGGCCTCATCGTCGTCGCCATCGGTTTCTGTTTCGGCAAACTCCACGGTTATCCCATCAACCCCGCCCGCGATTTCGGCCCGCGCCTGCTGACCGCTCTTGTCGGCTACAGGAACAACGGACTCACCGGCGCCAGCTCCGTCTGGTGGGTGCCGATTGCCGGCCCCTTCGCTGGCGGCCTGATCGGCGCCGGCCTGTGGGACCTGGTGCTGCGGCCCCTTCTGCCCGAGAAGCCTCCGCAGAACTTGCCGGACCAATAGCCCCGGTTGCGCCGCAATTGTTTCTGAACGGTTGCCATTGCTTCAATTCCCGCGCCCAAACGGTTTCGGTGGGACGATTTGACGCCCTTCCGACTTACACTCGAAGGAAGGAGGAATCCATGCGTCGTTTCGCCGCCGGCCTGTTTTGTCTCTTGGCAGTGGCCGTCACCGCCGCCGCTCAATCCTCGGCCTCGTGGCCCAAGGCGTGGAACCTGGCCCATCCCAATGCCACTGCCCTGATCGGCATCGATGTGCGCGGCATCCGCCAATCGGCCATCGGCCAATCGATCGGCGAGCAAGTGAAATCGGCTCTCCCCGCGCTGCCCGCCATGGCGCTCTCCAAAGCGCCCGGCGGCGCTCCCTTGCCGGGCAAGGAGTTCCTCGATGACATCGACCGCATCCTGATCTCCTCGCCGGGACTGAAAACACCGCCCGCCAAGGCGTCTGCTGCCAGGACGCCCGCCGCCAAGCCCCCCGCGGCAGGCGCCGGCGCGAAGGAAAATCCCCCGTTCCTCATGATCGTAACCGGTCATTTCCCCGCTGAGCATCTGCAGGCCTTCCTCAAGGGCCAGCCGCGTGTCCAGGACACCGTGGATGTCTATAGCCCCGACCCCTCCGGCAAGTCCAGCCTGGCCCGGGTCGATGAAAACACTCTGTTGTTCGGCGATTCGGCCTCTGTCCGTTCCGCCATCGAGCGCCGCAATTCGCCCCCCGCGTCCCCCTCCCCGTTGCTGGCTCGAGGTTCCGCCATGGCCGCCGACAACCACTTCTGGATCGTCTCTTCCGTCTCGCCCTCGGCCTTCCAGCCCTCCAACATGAGCCTTGGTGCTCTGGCCGCCGATGTCACCGGGCTGGAGCTCGGATTGGCGTTTCGGGACGGCCTGACGTTCCAGTTGAACCTCGCCACCAAAACGCCCGAAGCCGCCGCCCGCATGGCCCAAATGGTGACCGCCCAATTGCAGCTCGCCATGGCCGCGAAAACAGGCAATCAGCAGACTGCCGATATGCTGCGCCGCATCCAGATCACCACCGACGGCAACCGCGTCGGCTTCCACACCGAGGCCACTCGCGAGGAGGTCGAGCGCGGCCTCCGTCAGATGCAGCAGTCGCTGCTGTCCGGGGCTGCCGCCGGCGCCAAGCTCGCGCCGCCCGCGCGGCCCGCCCCACCCCCGCCCCCGGCGGGCACGATCCGGATCTACGGCGAACCCGGCGGAACCCGTGAGATCCCCGCCGGCCCGCCCCCGCAGTAATCTCACCTGCCCCGCCGCAATCCGATCCAGCGCGGCGTGCGTTGGCAGTACTCGTCGTAGGCCGCGCCGTGCACCGCGCGCAGGTGCGGTTCTTCCACCAGCACGACGATCAGGTAGAAGGCCAGCCAGCAACCCGCCCCGTACACGGCCACCCGCCAAGATCCGTACAGCGCCGCCTGTCCCAATACCATCAGCACCACGGCGACATACATCGGATTCCTCGTGAACCGGTACGGCCCCCGCCGCACCAGCCCCGGCGGCGGCGTGCCGATCAGAAACCGGACGGGCCGCGTCAAGTGAATCGCCGGTGTTCCTCCCACCAGCAGGAACCTGCTGAGGCACCACAAGTACAATCCGGCGCCCGCCGCCACCGGCGCCCATCCCGCCAGCCCAATCCAGCTCCCGCCTTGCCCGGCATTGCGCAGACGGTAAGGAATGTAGCCTGCGAGCACGCCCGGAACCAGGATCGTGAACACCGCACCGCGCAACCACAGCACCATCGTGCGCATTCTCAACTCCTGTCCCGCTATTGTACTTTCCCCCCCCGCGCTTGATTTGTGAGCCTCCGGAACCCGATCCTAACTGCAGTGGGTCCCGAGCCGTCTACGCCGCTCATGCGGCAGTACCACGCGGCCAAGCAGCAGGCCCCCAACGCTCTGCTGCTTTTTCGCCTGGGCGATTTTTACGAGCTGTTCTTCGACGACGCCATCCTCGCTTCGCGCGAGCTCGAGATCACCCTCACCTCGCGCAACAAGGAAAAGGGCGAGCCCGTCCCCATGTGCGGCGTGCCCGCCCACGCCGCCGAAAACTACATCGCGCGCCTGATCCAGAAAGGCTACCGCGTCGCCGTCTGCGACCAGATGGAGGACCCCCGCCTGGCCAAGAAGATCGTGCGCCGCGAGATCACGCGCATCCTCTCGCCCGGCACCGTCACCGACTCCGCTCTCTTGCCTCCCCACGAGAACAACTACCTCGCCGCGGTCGCCGTTCGTCCCCACCGCGCCGGCCTCGCCTGGGTCGATATCTCTACCGGCGAATTCCGCGCCACCGAGATCGACCCGCCCGATCTCGAGACCGCCCTCGAACAGCTCAACGTCCGTGAGCTGCTCTTCGCGGGCTCCTCCGGCGACGCTCCCTCGCCCGGTCCCCGTCGGGATCTCCTGCTCTCCGCCGCCGCCCGTGACAACCCACCCCAGGGGCGCTGGATGGTCACGCCGGTCGAAGCCTGGACCTTCGCTCCCGACCACTGCGAGAGCCTGCTGAAGGAACATTTCAAGCTGCTGGCCCTCGACGGCTGCGGCCTGGCTGGTCGTCCCCTGGCCGTCGGCGCCGCCGGAGCTTTGCTTCAATACCTGCGCGACACCCAGCGCTCCGCGCTCGACCATTTGGACCGCCCCTCCTGGTTGGACCGCTCCTCCGCCATGCTGCTCGACCCCGTCACCGTGCGCAACCTCGAGCTTGTCGAGCCGCTCTTCTCCGCCGACCTCGACCTCCGCCGCGACTCCACCCTGCTCAGCGTTCTCGATTGCACCCTCACCGGCATGGGCGGCCGCCTGCTCCGCAGCCGCCTGCTCCGCCCCTCGCTCGATCGCTCCGAAATCGAAGCCCGGCTCGATGCCGTCGAATCCCTGCGCGCTGCCACCATCGAGCGCGCCGGCCTGCGCGCTGTCCTCGGCCGCGTCCACGACCTCGAACGCCTGCTCGCTCGCGTCACCGTCGGAACCGCCAACCCGCGCGACCTGCTCGCGCTCGGCCGAACTCTGGCCCAGGTGCCGTTATTGAAACCTCTGCTCGCCGCCGCGCCGTCCGCCAATCTCCAGGCCGCCCTGGCCGCGCTCGACGATCTCGCCGAACTGCGCGACTGCATCCTCAGCGCCATCGCCGCCGAGCCGCCCGTCACCCTCGCCGACGGCGGCGTGATCGCCGCGGGCTATAGCGCCGCCCTCGACGAGCTGCGCCACCTCAGCCGCAATGCCCGCCAAATTATCGCGGCTATCGAGCAGCGCGAGAAGGAACGCACCGGAATTAACTCGCTAAAGGTCAGATTTAACAACATATTCGGATTTTATATCGAGGTTTCCAAGGCTAATCTGCACCTGATTCCACCCGATTATGAGCGCAAACAGACCCTCGTGAACGCCGAGCGCTTCACCACCTCCGAACTCAAGGAACTCGAGGCCAAAGTGCTCGACGCCGAGGACCGCATCCTGGCTCTCGAGCGCGATCTGTTCCTGGAAGTCCGCGCCCGCGCCGCCGCCCAGGCCGCCCGCATCCGCTCCACCGCCGCCGCCGTCGCCGAGGTCGACTTCTACGCCGCTCTGGCGCAGGTCGCCGTGGAGCGCCGTTACACCCGCCCCCGCTTCAGCGCTGCGGCCGAGGTGAAGATCGTTGCCGGCCGCCATCCGGTCATCGAGAAACTGGCCGAGCGCGAGGCCCAGCGCTTCATTCCCAACGACCTGTACCTCGATCGCGGCAATTGTCGCATTGCGCTCATCACTGGACCGAATATGGGTGGAAAATCGACGTATTTGCGCCAGGCCGCGCTGCTGATTATCATCGCTCAAATGGGTGGTTTTGTCCCCGCCGACGAGGCTTTATTGCCGATAATTGACCGCGTATTTACCCGCATCGGAGCCTCCGACAACCTCGCCCGCGGCCGCTCCACCTTCATGGTGGAGATGACCGAGACCGCCGTCATTCTCAACACCGCAACACAAAACAGCCTGATTGTTTTGGACGAGATCGGCCGCGGCACCTCCACCTATGACGGACTCGCCCTGGCCTGGGCGGTGATCGAGTTCATCCACCACCGCATCGGCGCCTGGACTCTTTTCGCCACGCATTATCACGAGCTCACCGAACTCGAGGAGCGCCTTGACGGCGTGCGCAATTTGCACGTCTCGGTGCGCGAGGTCGGCGACCAGATCCTGTTCCTGCGGAAAGTGGAGCCCGGCTCCGCCGACCGCAGTTACGGCATCGAAGTGGCCCGCCTGGCCGCGCTGCCCCTGCCCGTGATCGAGCGGGCGCGCGAGATTCTGGCGCTGCACGAGAAATCCGAGCACACCGTCACCCAGGAGTTGGTCCCGCAAAAAAGTCCCGCGGCCCAGCCCGGTCTGCAGATCCGGTTGTTCGAGCCCGTGGGCTGGGAGATCGCCGAGCGCATCCGCGCCCTGGAGATTGATAATCTGCGGCCGCTCGACGCACTCAAGTTATTGGCCCAGCTGAAGGAGGAGTTGGATCGCGCATGAAAGTCGCCGGCATCATGAGCGGAACTTCCCTCGACGGCATCGACGTCGCCGTCGTGCAGATCACCCCCCGCGAGGCGAACCTGGAGATCGCCACCGTCGCCAGCCACACCCGTGCCTATCCCGACGCCGTGCGCGCCGCGCTGCTCTCCGTTTCCAACGCCGAAACTCATACCCGCGCCATCGCCCGTCTGCATTTCCTGTTGCCTCAGCTTTATGCCGAGGCCTTCTTCGACTGTTGCCGCGCCTCGCAACTTGACCCTGCCGACGTCGCCTTGATCGGCTGCCACGGCCAGACCATTTATCACGAAGGCCGGCCCGCCGACGTGCTCGGCCGCAAGGTCGCCTCGACCCTCCAGATCGGCGACGGCAGCGTTCTGGCCGAGCTCACCGCCACCACCGTCGTCAGCGATTTTCGCCCGCGCGACATCGCCGCCGGAGGCCAGGGCGCCCCTCTGGTGCCGTTTGTCGACTGGCTGCTGTTCCGCAATAAGAAGAAGGGCCGCGCCCCGGTCAACATCGGCGGCATCGCCAACCTCACTCTCCTCGCCCCCAACTGCTCGCTCCCCGAGGTCCTGGCCTTCGACACCGGCCCTGGCAATCTGCTCATCGACCAGTTGGCCGCCCATTTTTCGGACGGCGCCAAACGCTGCGATCAGGATGGCGCCATGGGCCGCGCCGGTCTCGTCAATGCCGCTCTTCTTTCGGCCTTGATGCAGGACGATTTTTATCACCGTCCTCCGCCCAAGTCCGCCGGTCGTGAGCAATATGGCGCCGAGCTGGTCCAGCAGCTCATCCGCACCGGCCTGTCGGGCGAAGACCTCGTCGCCACCGTCACCCGCCTCACCGCCGTGACCATCGCCGAGGCCATTTTTTCTTGTGTCGAAAAGACCGGCCCCATCGCCGAAGTGATCGTCAGCGGCGGCGGCGTCCACAACCCCTTCCTCATGGAATGTCTGCGCGAGGAATTGCCGCGCAAGTTGAAGCTCTCCACCACCGCCGCCCACGGCGTCGATCCGGATTTCAAGGAGGCCATCGCCTTCGCCGTCCTGGCCTACGAAACCTCTCTCGGCCGCGCCTCCAGCCTGCCCTCCGCCACCGGCGCCTGCCACTCCGTCGTATTGGGCAAAATCAGCTACTAGTCGCGCCGCCGCTCCCTCAGTGCGACCACGGCGGCGTGATGCCGATGGCCCGCGCGTACGCGATCAGTTGTCCCAGGTGTTCCGCCACGTGCCCCACCGTCTCGATCCACACCCGCTGTACCGTCGCCTCCTTGCCGAAAGTCGGCACCGGCTTCTTCAGGCTCACCTCGTTCTCCGCCTCCAGCGCCGTATGGACATCGTCCCAGGAGGCCTTCATCTCGGCGATGATCGCCGCCTTGGCCGTCAGGTTTTTCTCCTTCTCAGCCTGCTCCTGAAACAGCTTCCGCATGTCGTCGCGCGTCGCGCCCTTCATCGCGCTCAGGAACTCGCGGTTGCCGTTGGCGATGTGCACCAGCACTTCGCCCACGGAGCGTACGTTCGCCGCCGGCCGGTAGCCGTATTTTTCCTCCGGGATCGCCTCCGCCAGCGCGATGGCTTTCTTCATCTCGGCGTCGAAATTCGCCTTCAGATCGGCCACGATCGGCGGCGGCGCCAGAAGCAGGAGCAGGGCAATGTGCAGCATGGGGCTAGAATCGCATATGCCGCCGGCAATTTCCACCCCGGCGCCCCTATTCAAAGCAATGCCACAAGCCCCGTCGCCGGTACTTGTTACAGTCGTAACGCCCCCCCACCCGTGCCGCCGCGCCCCAGGGCCCCCTCGAAAGTCCCTTCTCATCCCGGGAACACGCCCCCCGCCGCTTGCGTATTCTGGTATGACCGGCCCGGGGCTCACAAAGTACGGACCCGCGGTCAGGGAGGCGGTTATGTACTGCACCAGTTGCGGGAAGGAAATGCGAGCGGACGACCGCTACTGCCCCACTTGCGGCAAGGTGGCCGCCGCCGCCTCGGCCTATGGACCTCAAGGCCGCCCCCGGCTCACGCGCATCTACCAGGGAAGGAAGATCGCCGGCGTTTGCGGCGGCCTCGCCCGGCACTACGATTGGGACCCCACCCTCGTGCGCGTCGCCTTCCTGGCCGCCTTTTTCCTCCACGGCATCGGCCTAATCGCCTACATCATTGCCTGGATCGCCATGCCGAGCGAGCCATACTATTACTCACCCGCGCGCTGACCCGCGCCGCGCCCGTGTTTCCGAGACGCGATCGCGTTTCTGAGCCGCCACTCTGTTTCTGAGCGCGACCGCGTATCGGAGCCGCAACCACAGGGAGCTGTTCACCAGGGCGAACGTCTACTCTCTCTCCAGGCGACCATCAGTCCACCCACCAGACCTTTGTCCGTCCTGCGCCCTGTGGACCGAGCGGACTGCCCCCTTTCCCGTACCTGAAGCCGCGTCGCGAATTCCCCCTCAATCGAACTATCGGTCGCAGGCATCCAGGCGATTAGCCGTTAATAACGGTTTCTCACCTATTCTTTGCAGTTCCTTCGCCGCTCGCCGACAGAGAACTGGGGCCGGCGTCCACGTCTGACCGGACCTCCAGGCCCGGCCCGTCCCGACGTCAACCGCCGCGCCCGTCGCCGCTATCGACAATCTCCGCCCAAGCCCTAACACCCCTCCCACGGCTTCGGCTGCGCGCCCGCGTCCCGCCCCGTGACCCGGTCGTACAGGTGCTTCTCGTTGGTCGTCCCCAGCCCCTCGTTGTACAGGCTAGTCAGCCCCAGCGCCTGCCGCAGATCCTCGCCGAACTCGTGCAACCCGTGCAGGTGTTCCGCCACGGCCGGCACCCGCCGCCCGCTCGCCGTCCGGAAAATCTTTTGGAAACCCAGGTCGGTCAGCTCGGCCACTTCTCCCTGTACCTCCAATCCCATGCACTGAATCGCCGCCTTGCCGTCGGCGCCCTCCTCGATCACTGCGGCGAAATTTCCGTGCGCCACCACGCTCGTCCCCCCCGCGCCCGGCGCCACCGTGTACTCCGCCTTCCGCAACTCATCGAGCTGCTCCTTGTAGCTAACGACAACCGGCTTCTGACGCTTGAAGAACATAGGTTTTCCAGGGTTTCGAGACTCTGTCCCAGTATAGAGGATGCCCCCTCCGCCGCCGGCGCTTCAGTCTTCCTTTTCGACGTCCGCCTTCCCGTCGCCCCAGCTCCGGCGGCCTGATAGACTCTCCGCATGTCGTTCCACATCCCGCCGGCGATGGGCAAATTCTCGAACTTTCTCGGCCGTTTGCGCTACTACACCTTCTACGACTGGACCCGCGAAATGCCCCCCTCCAAGCGCTTCTTCACCTGGGTCGGCATTTTGATGATGGGCTACGCCATCTATTCCGGCTTTGTCCGTTCATTCATTTGGCCTTCGAAGTGGCCGCACAACGGGCTTCTTCTTTTTTTCTATGTGTGGCTGCTCTACGTCCTTGGCGGCGCCATCCTGAACGCCATGCTGACCACGGAATTCGAACGCAAGACCCAACTCGAAGCCGACCAGATCGCTGCCCGGCACATCCAGCAGACCCTTCACCCCGAGAAACTGGAACAGTTGCCGGGCTACGAAATGGAAGTCTTCTACAAGCCCTTTCGTGCCGTGAGCGGCGACTACTTCGACGTCATCGACCTTCCCGGCAACCGGACTCTTTTCGCCGTCGCCGACGTCTCTGGAAAAAGCATGCCCGCGGCTCTGCTGGCCGCCAACATCCAGGCCCTCGTCAGGACCCTGGCCTCCCTGGCCGCCGATCCCGTGGCGCTGGCCCGCCAGATCAACCAGCACCTCAGCCGCTATACCCCCAGCAATCGCTTCGCCACGGCGGTGTTGATCGTTCTGACTCGCGATTCGGGGGAGTTGACTTATGTGAATGCCGGCCACAACGCGCCGCTCGTCTTTTCCGCCGGCTCGATAACATCACTGCAAGCCACTGGCATCCCACTCGGATTGATGAGTAATGCCGAGTATGAATCTCGTACCGCAGTCATTCCCTGCGGTGGGACTCTCCTGCTGTTCACCGATGGATTGACTGACTCGATTCCCGGCGACGATCCCGACGCTAGCTTGCGTCGCGCTTTGGCTGACGATCCGGCAGTAGCCATGTCGAATCTCAAATCCCTGATCGACCCCCGATTCAATGAGGACGATGTCACGATTCTCCTCGTAAGGCGCACCACCGGATCCGCACCCGCCGCCACGCTCGCCTAGCCCGGATGTTTCACCACGGTCGCAGCGAGGCGCGATGAGAGGGCTGTAGCTACAAGGCGCACGAAGGGAGCCGCCCGCAGGCGTACTTGGCGGTACGTCGAGGACGGCGACGGAGTGCAACGAAGTAGATGCGGTCCTATCGCGCGCCGCAGCCGATTGCTGGTGAAACATCCGGGCTAACAATCGCCTCTCACTCAGGTCCGGATCATATTCGCACGGAACGGCGAAATTCCCGGCTCCCTCTTTCCACGAACAGCGGCGGCGGCTCAGCTATTTTTGCGTGTTCGCCGGAAGCAGGAACACGAACGAGCAGCTCGGGGTCGTGTATTGCGAGCAGGACAGGTATCCGCGGCGCGCGACTTTTTCGGGACCGTCGTCGGGAAAAGGCATTTTGTAATGGGCCTTGAGCAGCGCGTCGGTGGCACCCATCAGTTTTTCCGAGCCAGAGATGAACTGCACGTCTTCTACTTTGTGTACCGAGAAAAGAAGGAAGAACTCGGCAACGCCCGTGCGCTTCCCAAGCTCCGGGATACCGTTGCTACGCAGTTTTTGGAGTTCCTCGACAGGCGAAACCAGGCGCACAGTTTGGACTGTCTTCCCATTCGTAACCCTCGGCTTCGGTTCCGGCGAGCCACCCAGCTTCTTCAAGCGCTCGCGAGTTTCGTCCATGCCTGAGTTGGCGACAAGCGCGAGCTGGTACATGTGAATGGCGGCGGCGCGCTTGCCCTGCTTCTCATAGGCCTGCCCGAGATGATCGCCGACGTCGCCTCTTTGCGCGAGGATCCACGCGGCGTTCACCCAACATTCTGCTTTGGGGAGGTCGCCGCTACGGAAATACGCCCAACCCAGCGTGTCCCAATAGGCGGAAAGTGAGACGATGTGCCTCAAGTCGTCATTGGTCAGCTTGGTGAGGCTCAGGTCTTTCAGCTTGTTTTCGAGAACGGAGATCGATTTCAAGGAATACTGAGTAGCGAGGGGTAATTCGACGCCGTTGTCGGCCAGTGCCCACGCGACCTCGTTGAGTGTTGTGGTGTCGGTGGCTTGATCGCCGAGTTTGCGCGCAATCGCGACGCCTTCTTCTTCGCGGCCCGCATTCATCAGGATTCGCATCTGGAGGACCTGCAGATCGCTGTTATCCGGTGCCGACTTGAGCGCCGCTTCCACGGCCGGCAAGGCCTCTTGGTAGTGTTTCCCCGAGATTAGAATGCGGGCGAACTGAGAGACTGCCTGTATGTCGGCAGGTTTGAGGCGGAGCAGCGAGCGCAGGGTTTCCAGCGCTTCATCTTGGCGATGATCGCTGAGCTGCTCCTGCGCCAGGACATTGTAGAAGGGATAGTTGCCGGGGTTATTCGTGATCTCGCGCTTCAAGCGCTCATAGCCCTTCTCGCGCTGCCTCTCCATCATGAACAAAGAGCCCATGAGGCCTTGCACCCCCGGCTCCTTCGGGTTTAGCCGTTCGGCCTGCTCGAGTGCGTCGCGCGCGGCGTCGGAATTGCGATCGCGTAGCGCCTGCCAACCCTGCCGGACGAGCTCGGCCGCACGCTGATTGCTTTGCGACATCAGGGGTGCCTCTCCAGGCCTGCCGCTGGAGAGTAGGATCCAGCGCTCGGTGTCGGTGCGAATGCTCTTGAAAAGGGCCAAGTAATCGCTCCATCCGCTTACGGGAATCTTCGACTTCTTCACGCTGAGGCGGCGTTCGACGGTGAGCACGCCGTCCTTTTGCTCGAACGTCGCGGAGTAAGCGCAGTAAACGTTGTCGAACTTGACGTTGTCCGGGAGCTGGGCTGAATAGCCTTTCGGTAGGTGCATGGAAGCGCTGAATACAATCTCGCCCGGAGAGCTCATTTCAATGGGTTCGTTTGGCTCGGCGTCGCCCTCCCCAAAAGGAAGCATGAAACGCGGAAACGGCGGCGTGATGCGCAGGTTCTCCCAGTCGGAGTATTTCTTTCGTTCGTAATCATATGAGTAATGGAAAGGCAAATCGGGGTTCTCGAGCTCCTCGACATCGACATTGGTTACGCTGCCGCCGAAGCCCCATGCGTTGGAGAGGTTCTGCAAAAGTTGCTGCCAGTTTGCGGGTTCCGTCTGGCGGAAGAGGGTACGAAGGATCATTTCAGTCTCGCCGCGGGCAGTAACTTCAAAGTGGCCCGTGAACGTGCCATCGTCGGTGAGGCTGCCTTTCACGGAATAATGTTGGACGCTGGGGAACGGGAGGTCAGCCGGCGTAGTCATCAAGCGCGCGGGGCCGCTGTCGGGGATGACCAGTGCCTGCTGATCACGCAGGACTGGCATCAGCGCAGCCCAAGGTGCGACTCCGTTCGTTGTATCGAGCCAGACAACTTCCTTGCCCGCGGGCAGAACGGTGATCACGTGGTTAAACTGGCCGGGCGATGGCAGCTCGGGCTCAAGCTTCCCGCCTGCGCTGATCAGCGCGGGCCAGGTAGCGAAACCGGCGGCGTTCATCAGGGCGGCGAAAAGAGTGTGCTTGTCCTTGCAGTCGCCGTACTGGTTATTGAGCACGTCTTCGGCGGTATGAGGCTGATAACGCCCGGCGCCGAAGGAGATCGAGATGTAGCGAAACTCCGTGGCGACGTAATTGTAGATCGCGCGTTGTTTGTCGAAATCCGAAGTGAGGCTGCGGGTCAGTTCGGCAGCCTTGGCCTGAACGGCGGGCGTGACAACGGCCTGTTTCGCAAACAACGGGCCAAACCAGCGACCAAGCTCTTCCCAGCTCTGAAAGGTGGTGATCTGAATCGACGGGCGCACGGGTTCCGGCTTCTGCCGCTTCGGCTGTGGCTTCTGCGACTGCCGAACTGGTTCAAGCTGCGTGTCCTGCCAAAGATAGACCTTTCGTCCCCCATTCTGCGTGATCGCCGGCGCGAGCTCGGGGGATAGGACCTGGACGTACTTGTCGGTCGGCACGTCAATGCGCACGGTTTCATTGAGCACGACCCCGTCGTTGGTGAAACTCTGCGAATACCAGAAGTGGCCGGGGATATCGGTCTTCGTGCGCACCCACAGAACCCGGAATTCGAGCATGTCGCCGACGCCGAGCGATTTAACAGGCACTTGCTTCTCACGCAGGTCGCTGTACATCGGCGCAGCGCGGGACACGTCAGCGGGCAAGTCCTGAATGTTCGAGTCCGGCGTTACAATCAGCGTGCCGTCTGGCTTGCGGACCCGAACCTCAATCTGCTCTACTTTTTCGAGTCCGGCATCGTACGGTATGGTGAGTAGGCCGAAGTGGCGGACTCCTTCCGCGGACTGGACCCTGACAACGGAAGCCTGTTCGCGGCGGTTCGTGCCATCAGCCTGGAATACGATGTCGGTGGTAAGCTCCTCATCGACCCAGGCCTCTTTGGAGTAATCCCGCGCGGGCGAGGCCACAGCTAAGGGTGGGACGGGCGCGGGCGGCGTCTGCGCGGCGGTGAATCCAGCGGCAACAAGAACGAAAACGCAACATGCCGCACGGGCAGCCCTCCGCAAGAACGGCACGTGAGCAGGCATTCGATCACCTCGAAGCAGCCATTCTATCCGACGTCGCCTGCAGGCGCGCGGGTAGAGCTTACAGGCAGAGCTTACGGGAACCGATCCAGCCGGCATTCCAGAATCGCCGCCATGGGCCGCATCGATGGAACACCCTCCCGCCTCCCATCCCGGAAAACCCTTGACATCCCTGTTCGCCGGATCTACACCTGAGTTGTCGGGAGGTTCCCATGCATATCCTGCGCGGCTCCCGTTTTTTTGAGCCCGGCCATTTTGCTTTCTGCGATGGCTCCATCGAGGGCTATGGTTCTCTCACCCCCGCTCCCGCGGGCTATCTCCTCGATTCTTACGGCCGCTTGTGGCGCTCCGGCCGCTGCCTCAGCCGGCCGTCGGGTCTTCGCGTCACCGAGGAGGGCGAGCTCGTCGAGGAGGATGTTCTTGCCGAGAAGGCCGGCGCTGTTCGACCGGCTGCACTGTCTCATTCCAGGAGGCGTCCATGAGCAACGAAAAAGAGCCCCCGCGCCACATCCCGGCGCCCTACGCCCCGAAGCGTGTCACGAACCCCCACGCCGAGGGCGCGCCCCATCCGCGCTCGACTCCGGCGCATCCGCCGGTGCGCACCCGCACTACGGTCCGCCGCATCCCGCCGCGCTGATGTGAGTTTTCTGCGACCCGGCCGCTGAGCCATGGGCCTTGAATCCGCCGCCGCTACGCGATTTCGCTGCCCCGGAAGAACCACCCCAGCTCTATGCCCGCGTTCTCGTCCGAGTCCGACCCGTGCGAGGCGTTGCGCCCGATGTCGCTCCCGTACAGCTTCCGCACCGTCCCCGCATCGGCCTTCTCGGGATTCGTCGCGCCCATCACCTCGCGCCACCTCAGTACCGCGCCCTCCCGCTCCAGCGCTAGTAACACCACCGGCGCCTCGGTCATGAACTCCACCAATCCCGCGTAGAACGGCTTGCCCTTGTGCACCGCGTAGAAGCCTTCCGCCTCGCCCCTAGTCAGGTGCTGCATTCGCATCGCCCGGATCTTGAATCCGTTCTCCTCGATCATCGCGATGATCGCGCCGGCGTGGCCCGCCGCCACTGCGTCTGGCTTGATGATTGCCAGTGTTTTATCGCCCGTTGCCATATGAATTAGAACTTACCTCTTCCTTCTCGACCCGCGCTTCTCCTACAGCTTCAGCGCTGCTTTGACCTTGACGCCCATCTCCGCCGGCGTCGCGCACACGATAATCCCCGCGTCTTCCATTGCCGCCATTTTGTCCGCCGCCTTCCCCGAGCCGCCCGAAATGATCGCTCCCGCGTGGCCCATCCGCCGTCCCGGAGGCGCGGTCTGCCCGGCGATGAATCCCACCACCGGCTTCTTGCCATGTTCCTTGACGTACGCCGCGGCGGTCTCTTCGTTATTGCCGCCGATCTCGCCGATCATCACAATCGCTTCCGTCCCCGGATCTTCATTGAACAGCCGCACCGCGTCCACGTGCGTCGTGCCGATAATCGGGTCGCCCCCGATCCCGATGCACGTCGACTGCCCGATCCCCAGCGCCGTCAACTGCCCCACCGCCTCGTAAGTCAGCGTCCCCGACCGCGACACCACCCCCACCGGTCCCTTCTTGTGGATGTGACCCGGCATGATCCCGATCTTGCACTCCTCCGGCGTGATGATGCCCGGGCAGTTCGGCCCGATCAGCCGCGTCCCCGGCTTCCCTTTCAGATACCCCCACGCCCTCACCATGTCCATCGCCGGAATCCCTTCCGTGATGCACACCACCACCGCCACGCCCGCGTCCGCGGCTTCCATCACCGCCTCCGCCGCGTAGGCCGGCGGCACGAAAATCACGCTTGCGTTGGCCCCCGTCTCCTTCACCCCGTCGGCCACCGTGTGGAACACCGGCCGGTCCAGGTGCGTCTGCCCGCCCTTGCCTGGCACCACCCCGCCCACCACGTTCGTCCCATACGCCATCATCTGCTGGGCGTGGAACGTGCCTTCCTTCCCCGTGAATCCCTGCACGAGCACGCGCGTCTCGCGGTTGACCAGTATGCTCATGTCGTTCTCCTATTGCGCCAGCGCGACCACCTTCTCGGCGGCGTCCTTCATGTCCTCGGCCACCGTGAAGTTCAGCTTCGATTCCCTCAGGATCCGTCGCCCCTCCTCCACGTTCGTGCCTTCCATCCGGATCACAATCGGGTGCTTCACCTTCAACTCCCGCGCCGCCTCAACCACCCCTGCCGCCAGCACGTCGCACCTCAGGATCCCGCCGAAAATATTGATCAGCACCGCCTTCACCGCTTTGTCCTCGAACAGTATCCCGAACGCGCTGCGGATCTGCTCCTTGTTCGCGCCTCCCCCCACGTCCAGGAAATTCGCCGGACTCCCGCCCGCCCACTTGATAATGTCCATCGTCGCCATCGCCAGCCCCGCGCCGTTCACCATGCACGCCACGTTGCCGTCCAGCTTGATGTAATTCAGCCCGTAATTCGACGCCTCCACCTCCAGCGGATCTTCCTCGTTCAGGTCCCTCAGCTCCTCCACGTCCTTGTGCCGGTACAGCGCGTTGTCGTCGAAATTGATCTTCGCGTCCAGCGCCACAATCCGGTTATCCACCGTGCGGATCAGCGGGTTGATCTCGGCCAGCGTCATGTCGTATTCGACGTACGCCTTGGCCAGCGCCTGCAGCGTCTTCACCGCCTCCGGTATCGCCGCCGCCGGCAGCCCCAGCCCGAACGCCAGCTTCCTCGCCTGCCAGCCCATCAGCCCCAGCCCCGGCTCGAACGCCTCCTTGCGGATCGACTCCGGCGTCCTGGCCGCCACTTCCTCAATCTCCATTCCCCCCGCCGCCGACGCCATCAGCACCGGCTGCGCCTGCACGCGGTCCAGCACCACCCCCGCGTACAGTTCCTTCGCAATCGGCAGCGTCTCCTCCACCAGCAGCCGCCGCACCACCTTGCCCTCGGGCCCCGTCTGGTGCGTCACCAGCGTCATCCCCAGAATCTGCGCCGCCGCCTGCCGCGCCTGTTCCGCGCCCTGCGCCAGCTTCACCCCGCCGCCCTTGCCTCGTCCGCCGGCGTGGATTTGAGCCTTCACCACCACTCGCCCGCCCAGTTCGCGCGCAATCTCCGCCGCCTCATCCACCGTCGTCGCCACCCGTCCCCGTGGCACCGGGACGCCATACTTCGCCAAAATAGCCTTGGCTTGATACTCGTGAATCTTCATGGGACTTCGACTGCTTTCAGTGCTTTCCGCCGCCCACCGCCCGCCCCAAGTGTGCGTAAATTGTTTTAGAGACGAGCTCCGCCTCGCCCCACTCGCTTCCGGTCGCGGGCTTCTCATTTTCACTGACGGCTGCCGGGCTTCGTGGCAAACCAGATTCAGGATACCATGCCGTTTCTCGAGCCCCTTCACAAGGTCATGAATCGCGGTGACTTGTCCGTCGCCGAGGCGCACTCCGCCATGGAACTGATCCTGCGCGGCGAAGTCTCCACCCCGCGCTTGGCCGCCTTCCTCGCCGCCCTCCGCGTCAAGGGCGAAACCGCCGCCGAGCTCGAAGGCTTCGCCCGCGCCATGCGCGCCGGCTGCCTGACCATCGACCACGGCATCACCACTGAACCCGTCCTAGACATCGTCGGCACCGGCGGCGACGGCCTCAAAACCATCAACGTCTCAACTCTCGCCGCCTTCATCGTCGCCGCTTGCGGCATCCGCGTCGCCAAGCACGGCAATCGCTCCATCTCCTCGGCCTGCGGCGCGGCCGACGTCCTCGAAACCCTCGGCGCGCGCCTCGATCTCTCCCCCGAGCGCGTCGCCGCCTCCATCCGCGAGCTGGGTATCGGCTTCCTCTTCGCGCCCGCTCTCCACCCTGCCATGAAGCACGCCATGCCCGCCCGCCGCGAGCTGAAAACCCGAACCATCTTCAATATCCTCGGCCCGCTCACCAATCCCGCCTCGGCCACGGTCCTGCTGGTCGGCGCGCCCTCGGCCCACTTCGCCGACCTGATGGCCCACGCTCTGGTCGCGCTCGGGCTCCGCCACGGCCTCGTCGCATTCGGCCAGGACGGCCTCGACGAAGTCAGCCTCTCCGCGCCGACTCTGGTCTTCTCCATCATCGACGGAGCCGTCTCCCGCGGCGTCCTTTATCCTGACGACTTCGGCTTCGTCCCGGTCCCCCTTGAAACCCTCCGCGGCGGCGATCCCGCCCACAACGCCGCCCGCATCCGCGCCCTCCTCGACGGTGAACCCGGCCCCCAGCGCGACTTCGTCCTCGCCAACTCCGCCGTCGCCCTCGTCTCCGCCCACCGCGCCCTCGGCCGCTCGACCTCTTTGCCCGAAGCCGTCCGCCTCGCCGCCCACGCCATCGACTCTGGCTCCGCCCGCAACCTCCTCCACCGCTTCATTGAATTCACCAACCGCTGACCCGGCGCGGCTCTCCTCTGTGCTTGACGGCCAGCATGATTCGCGCCCCACCGGTCGTGCGCAATTTGACCGCCCGGGATGAAATTTGGGAACTGAGCGCTGTCCAGGTGTCAGAACAGCGCGTACCACGCCGCCAGTCCCACGCCCGCCGCCACCACCGCCGCCGTCAGCAGGGTAATCAGCCGCTGCGGATCGATCCTTTCAGCCCATCCGGCCTTCCGGAAGACCATCCCTAAGCCGAAGAACAGGAGAATGTCTGCCAGGCCTTGTGTGGTCCAATTATGGCCGGCGATAGAGTTCATCAACCGGCTCAACGGATGGTAGGCGTCCTTGGCCCACGCCAGCGCAGTATTGAACACGATCGTAATAACAGCCGCCAGAGCAAAAGCTGCCGTTGCGCGCCCCAGCCGGTGTGTTTCAGTCAGCATGACTCGTCCCTCTGGCGCATCTACTTGGCATAGGTGCGCAGCAGCGCCACCTTGACGCCGTGATTGATCACCGCTCCCGCCCCCTCGAGCGCCATGCCGGTAAGGACGATCAACAGGCTCACGCACAGCGCCATCCTTCGGGCCATCGCATTGGTGTGTAACTTCTCCGCCGCCACAATCGGTAGATACAGCGCCAGGATCAAGGTGATGAAGAATAGGTGCTCCTTAGTCTCCATGAATAAGTTATGCGCCAATGGCCACGGCCCTCCGAGTATCATCGCCTTCTCCGCCGGATAGAAGCGCAGGTACCAGCTTCCGCCCAGTACGCCAGCCGCGCACATACAGATCGCCACCGCGGCCGCGCCTCTTCGAATCCGCGCCGCATTCTCTTCTCGCGCATTCAGCGCCTCTACCGTCACCCACAGCGCCGCTAGAGTCCCCAATATGCCGAAGCCGGCATGTCCCAGTAGGATGAGATCGCTCATCTGAATGTTCATAAAGCGCCTCCCATGCCATTTGGCGGTCCGAAGCTATTCATGGCTTTACTCGGGTTATCGGACTTCTTGCCCCACGTCCAATACAACCCCAGGTACGCATAATTCTCGCTCTGCCCGATCGCAGTGTGGCCGTAGCAGAACAGCAATTGAAAGCCCGGGTCGCGGAACTTGTAATACCCGCCTATGTCGATCAGCGTGGCCGGCCGCGTCTGGGGCGTCGCCCAACCTTCTGGGCCATGATAGAAAACCTCGCTCCCCAACGTCAGCTTCTTACCCAGATCGCGCTGCACCAGCCAGCCGGCGAATGGGTAATTGCGGTACCCCGGGACATTACTGAATACCGTCTCTCCGCCGCCGCCATAGGTGGTCCACGGGCCCCAACTCTTCTGTACCCACAACGGCAGCTTGTACCACGCCTTCCCCACGCCCAATCCGCGTGCATAACTCCCCGTCGGAAGTTCGAACATCACGAACGTGCCGACCATCGGCCGCCGCTTGCCCTCCTGAACGAAGCGGTACTTGATGCCCGTTTCGATATCTCCGATTCCGAAGGCTCTGGGACCTGTGCCCGACGGCGCCAGGCTGGGATTGTTGGACGGGAAAATCGCCGCTTCAGGCACGATAATGTGCAGGTGCACATTGGGCAATGCGCCCCAGTTGAACTCCACCGCCGGCCCTTCCGTATCCATCTCCACCGCAGTCCCGTCCGCGTTAGCGAATGTATAGAACTCGTAGTTTTTAAATTCGATCGGCTCCGGGTCATCGGTCTGAAATGGAGGACCGGCCCAGGCCGGCATCGACAGTAACAACAGCAGCCAGCCCCTCTTCATCTTCGGTAGCGTACCACTTAATATTGAATGTGGCAATTTATCAGGGACAGCGATTTCGCGCCTGCCCGGGACCCCGGACGCTATTCGCAACTTCCGCCTCCCGCCTCGTCCCAACCAGCGTTCTAACCACTGCACCAACAGGCACGCCGCCGGCCCTGACTCCGCGCCTCTGTCCATCCACCGCGTCGGCCCGCCCCGCCTTCACTTCCCCTGGAACCGCGGCGCCCGCTTCTCAAAAAACGCCTGGATGCCTTCCTGGTAATCCTCGCTGTCGTACACCGCCCGCCGCAGCCCCTGGATTCGCTCGAACGTCTCGGGCGACAGCGGCGAAGCCGCCGAGAGGACGCGGACTTCCTCCTTCAGCAACGCGATCACCAGCGGTGAGTTCTCCGCAATCTCCCGCGCCAGCTTGTAGGTCTGCGCCTCCAGCTCGTCCGGCCTCACCACGTAGTTCACCAATCCCACCTGGTGCGCCCGCGCCGCGCCCACCTGCTTGCCGCAGAACAGCATCTCCTTCACCAGCGGGATGTTGGCCGAGTGCATCAGGTTCAGCGTCCCGACGATGTTGTACGGCACGCCCATCCGCGCCGGCGTGATCGCGAACGTCGCGTCCTCCGATGCCACCACGAAGTCGCACGACATCACCACCTCGCACGCCCCGCCCCACACTCCGCCTGCCACCATCGCGATCACTGGTGCCGGGCACGTCTGGATCCGCCGCACCAGCAGCCGCAGCGGATCGCTGTAGGCCAGCGGATCGCGCCCCGTCGTCGGCAGCTCCCGCACGTTATGCCCCGACGACCACGTGCGCGCTCCCGGCTGCGCCCGCAGCACGATCGCCCGCGCCTTGGCGTCCTGTAACTCGCCGATCGCGTTCACCATGCCTTCGATCAGCTCTTTGCTCAGCGCGTTGCGCCGCCGCGCATCGTTCATCGTGATCGTGCCGACGGAATCCTCGTGCACGATGGTAACCAGCGTCTCTGTCTCGCTCATTCTGCTCTCCCGGCTCTCCGCTCCGTTCGGGTCTCCACACCACAGTCCGTACAATTGTCCCTCTTGAGCATGGCGCTTCCATGACAATACCCCGTGCCCTCACACCGCCTTGCCCCCTGCGCCTGCGCCCGATTCCAGCTATAACGGTCTCTGAGCCCATGGCCGCGTCTTCATCCATGGCCGACCGCAAATCGCGCTGGTCGCGCATCGCGTTGCGTGTGCTGCGAAATTTCCGCTCGAACTAGGCTAAGACGCTCGTTTCCAATACATAGACGGTAGTTAACCATATGCGCGAGGGAGACGGGTTGGGGCGCGGAGCTTGCGGCCCCTTGTTCGGGTGGACAGGTACTCTGAAGGGATGAGCGCGAGACGGACGGCTCAACCCGGCGGAGGGAGTCGAACCGTGCGGGTAGCGAGAGCAGCAGGACGGGATTGGGGGGGACTGTCCGGGCGCCTCGGTCGGCTGGCGGTCCCGGCGTTGGCTGCAGTGATTGGAACGGCCGGCCTGCTCGACCCCGGGCCAGCGGTGGCGCAACCGGCGGGCGCGGAGCCGCAGGGCGGGGCAGGGCGGCGGATCACGCTGCCGGGCGGGACGCTGGCGGTGAAGGCGGAAAACGGATACGCCGTGGCGCAGGTGGGCGCGCGGCGATTCCTGCTGATTGCGCTGGACACGCAGCCACCGCAAGCGCGAACGATCGCCATCGAGCCCCAACAATTGGGCGTGTTCTCGTTTTCGGTGGAGGATTTCTCGATCTCGCCGGATGGGGTGCTGTATGTGGCGGCGTACGCGAATTTCGGGCTGGGCGACAGCCGCTATGCGCTGATCCGATATGCGTTCCAGGAGACGGACGGAAAACCGGAGATCCGGCATTTGCCGGACGTGCGCTGCCGGCATCTGGGAGCGGGCCTGCATGGGGTGTGGTGCCTGGACCCGCAGCCGCGGGAGATGCGCAATGAGCCGCCGACGCTGACCTGGATCGCGTTTCTGGGCGCGGTGCGGCGTTACGCGCTGGAGGGCGAGCCGGGCCAATGGCTGGGGCCGGCGCGGGTGGTGGTGGCGCGCGATGACGTCGCCGAGACGTGGCTGCCCTCGATGCGGTTGTTCGTGGAGGCTCATCCGAGCGACGGAATACGGGCGCAAGCGCCGATTCCGGTAGACCCGGCGTCGCGGGCGCTGACCAGTTTCGCGGTTTCACCGGGCGGGAAGATCCAGGCGCTCCTGCCGGTGCGCGAGAACGGCGTGGAGATGCTGACGACGCCGTATGGGCTGGCGGAACTCAACCCGCAGCGCAACGGGTGGCGGAGGTTGCTGCCCGGGCGGCGGTTCCAGCGCGGCTCGCGACTGGCGGGCTGGAGCGCGACGGAGCTGTGGCTGTGGAACCGCGCCACGCACAGCCTGGAAACGATCGTGGGCGTCGAGCCGTAGGGCGCTGGCGGCGCATGCCTAGGGTCCACGGAACGAATAGGCTGGGCTGTTTCAGCCGGGCAGCCGGTATTCAGCGTTCGCAGACCGTCGGAATTGCCGTCAGCTTGTCGGCGCAGGCCAGGGGAACCTGTAGTTCGGGCATCGGCTTGGCCTGAAAGAGCAGCCGGCAGGGTCGGGCAATCCAGCGCGCCAGCCAGTTCGCTTTCTTCCTGCGGGCGCTATCTGTTGAAATGCCTGTCTTGGCATACATCTGGTGGTACAGGCGCGAAATCAATGCAAAGGCCAGACGACTCTTCAGCGAAGCAACACAACGCGACCGGTCCCAAATTGCCGAAAGGCTGTAAAACTCATCCCACACGCCCTGCGTGCGCTCCCGGATTTCATACGAGCTCATCGTCGGGTGAGGCATGAACATCTTCGGCCGCTGGTGGGCCGGAATCAACCAGTAGCGCGTGATCGGAATATTGCCCACCATCTGTGGACTCTGCGACTGAGCTCTTTCCCAGGTCTGAAAATCGATCGTTCCCGGGAATGGCGTCAGCATGACGAATTGCGCGAAGGTCAAGCCGGCTTTTTTCGCCAGTTCCGCCGTCGCGTGAAAAGTGTCCGGGCGGTCCGATGGAAGACCGAAAATGAACGACCCCAAAACGTGCACGCCATAGTCACGGAAAGTCCGCAACCGTTGGGCCAGTTTATCGCCGGTCAGGTTGAAGTCTTTGAAGACCGCCTTCAGGCCCTCGGCAGTGACGGCTTCGACGCCGACCAGCGCGCCCTTGATCCGCGCCCGCTGCATGGCGGCCAGAAACTCGGTATCCTCGGCCGCTTCCATCGTGATCTGTGTGTAGAAGACCATGTCCTTGGGAAGCAACGCCAGCCGCTCCATCAGGCTGAAGCGTTCCTGGCGAATCCCTTCCAGCTCCGCCACCTTCTGCGCGTTGCCCTGCTCCCTGGCCCGCTTCAGATCTGTCAGCGTAACCGGATAGAAATTGTCGTCCGCCAGCGCGATAAACCGGAAGCCCTTGCGGCGCAGTTCGACGATCTCCTGAATGACCCCATCGGAGGCGTGCTGCCGCGGCTTCTGACCATCGGTGCGCCAGACCGAGCAGAAAGAGCAATGCTTGGCGCAACCGCGCACAGTCTGCACCGAGGCCCACATATAGCTATCGCGAGGCATCAAGTCCCAGCGCGCCGGCATGAACTGGCCGGCTTCCGCGCGCCCGCCTTCGTAGACGGTGCGCGGGCCAGCCGCTACGCAGTCGTACAGCGCCTCCGCCCAGATCACATCGCCGTCGCCTCTGACCACCGCGTGGCCGGCGCCCAGCTCGATTGCTTCTTCCGGATAGAGGGTCGCGTGGATGCCGCCATAAACCACCCAGGCGCCGCGCTCGCGCGCGACCCTGCCCACCTCATAGCCGCGCAGCGCGTTGCCGGTATGAATGCCAATGCCGACCACGTCGCCCGCGTTAATGCAGGCCGGGTTCAGCCGTTCCAGCGTTTCGTCGCACAATACAGGGTCGCCAAACGCAGCCGGCGTGGCTGCCGCCAGGACGTATAGCCAGCGCGGCGTAATCACGGCGGTTCCAAAAGCCATATCGCTCGGGTTGACCAGGTGAACTTTCATTCCGTCCGGGATAACAGGCCTGGGCGTGCCGCTTGCATTGATTCCGACGTTGGTCAAACCACGGCTGGCGAAGCGCAGGTGATCCGGCTGGGCCATATGACTCGACTCCCTTTTGTCGCGGGACAGCGACTCTCGGCGTGCTATTCCGGACTAATGTTCAGTCCTCGGAAGTTGAACGGAATGCTGGCGAAGGCGCCATGTTGAAATCACTGGAGGAACGTAGACAGCGCTTTAAGGCTAGCAGTTTCCCGCCACCACGTCTGTTCAAGATTGCTCAGATTGATGGGAAATCTCGAAGAATGCGCCGATTATTGTGGATTTCTGAAAGTACCCGCTCCGTGGCGGTGGGGGTAGTCCAATACCGGTCAGAGCCTGATCACGCCTTCGAGAAACAGCGCCGCGCGGCCGGCGATGGAGACGCGGTCGCCCAGCAGCTCGCAGAACCGCTCTCCGCCGCGGCGCGAGAGCTGGCGCGCGAGCAGCCGGTGCTTGTTGAGGCGGCCGGCCCAGTAGGGGATCAGCGTGCAGTGGGAGGAGCCGGTGACGGGATCCTCGGCTACGCCCTGGGCGGGCGCGAAGAAGCGGCTGACGAAGTCGCAGGGATGGTCACCGGGCTGGCCTGGGGCGGTGACGATGACGGCGAAGCGGTCGATTTGGGTCAGCAGATTCATATCGGGCGCGAGGGCGCGAATCTGCGCTTCCGTGTCATAGACAACCATGTAATCGCGCGCGGCCCACACTTCGCTCGGGATGCCACCAAGCGCGGCCAGCAACGGCTGCGCGGCCTGGACGGGCTGGGGCGGGCGGCAAGGGCGCGGCGGCGGTATCCGGCGTGCTTCTGGGCGCTGCGGGGCATTTCCATTTCTAGGGGCTTTGCGGGGGCGTTTCGGACTCTATCGGGGGTTGGGCGGGCTTAATCTGACGGGGCGGGAGCCTCACCGGTAATTCACGATAAAGCCATCCGGTCGTCATGTTTCAAACAGTAATCTTGACTCATTGGGTTCCAAAGCTCTGCCCATGGAGGTTCATAAAGTGCTCCGTTCATTCCGCTCGATTTTCGCGGCTGCAATCGTTGCCGCCGCGCTCCTCATCCCCTCAGCCACGGCACAAATTGCCAAGGGTCTGATCGCTGGAACGGCGAAGGATTCCGGCGGCTCCGCGCTGCCGGGCGCCGTTGTAAAACTGAATCCCATCGGCAAGTCGACCACGACCGATGAGCTAGGCCAATTCACGTTTACCGATGTGCCGGCCGGCCCGTGCACAGTGACGATTTCCTACGTCGGACTGACGACGTTTACGAAGGACGTGACGGTGAAGGGCGGCGAGACGGCGCGCATTGAGGCGGCACTGGCGGTGGCGGTGCACACGGATTCGATCACCGTGACCGAGGACCGGCCGCGTGGCGAAGCCGAGGACATCAACCGCGAGCGCAGCGCCGACAACATTCTGGATGTGCAGTCGGCGGACGTGATCATGAGTCTGCCGAACGCCAACATCGCCGATGCGCTGGGGCGCATGCCGGGCGTCAGCCTGGAGCGGGATGAAGGCGAAGGCAAGTACGTCCAGATCCGCGGAACGGAGCCGCGGCTCAACAACGTGACCATCGATGGCGTGAGCGTGCCGTCGCCTGAGCCGGGTGTGCGTGAGATCAAACTCGACGCGCTGGCGGCGGACCTGGTGGGATCGATCGAGATCAACAAGACGCTGCAGGCCAACATGGACGGCGACGGGATCGGCGGATCGGTCAACTTGAAGACCAAGACGGCGGCCGATACGCCGATGGTCACGCTGTACGGCCTGGGCGGCTACACGCCGATCATCGGCGGACGGGGCGTCAACCAATGGGGCGGGACGGTCAGCGACCGGTTCGGGAAAGAGAAGCGGCTGGGCGTGGTGCTCGGCGGCACCTACGATTTCAACGGCCGGGGCATCAACGACATCGAGCCGACCCCGACGGTTCCGACCGGCGGCGGGTCGGCGCTGCCGAGCCCGCACTACGACAGCATGGATATCCGCGATTACGAGTATTACCGCACGCGGTATGGATTCTCGGGCAGTACCGACTACCGGCTGGACAACGGGTCCAGCATCTATCTGCGCGGCTTTTACTCGACGTTCCAGGATTACGGACAGAAGTGGGTATACACGCTGAACGACGGCGACAATCCGTCGGCCAGCATCGACTACCGGCGGCCGGACTACGCGGTGGGCAACCTGGTCGTGGGCGGGCACCACAACCTGCCGGCGTCGTGGTTCAACTGGGACGCTTCGGTTTCGCGGTCGCGGATGCAGGCCTCGGGCGGCCAGGGCAAGGCCAAGTTCAAGTATGACGGCGGCGCCGCCAACTGCTACGACGACCCGTCGATCACGACCGACATGTACCGCCCGCAGTGGACCCCGTCGTGCTTCACGGCTGGAGCGGGTGACATCGAGGACATCAACAACTACAAGCTCAATTACCTTGATCCGCCTTCGATCGGGCAGTCGGCGCAACTGAACCTGCAAGCCTCGGCGTCGTACGCCAAGATCTACCATGCCGGCTCGCACTACGGGAGCTTCGAGTTCGGATTCAAGATTCGCAACGGGCACAAGTACGACGACTCGTATGCGCCGGAATACGATGCCAATGGCACCATCCCGATCGCGCAGTTCGCGGGCAACTTCAGCGACTCGAGCTACTACGACAACAGCTACCCGTTCCCCAACATGAACGCGGATTACGCCAAGATGCGCACGTTTGTGTTCGCCAATCCGAACCTGTTCACTCTGGCCGCCGGCACCGGACCCGGCCCCAACGCCGGCAACTTCGACCTGGTTGAGCGGGTGACGGCGGGATACCTGATGAACAGCATCGACCTGGCGCCGCGCATCCGGCTGGTGACGGGCGTGCGCTTCGAGGCGACGCACCTGGGCACGACAGCGTTCAATTCCAACGACAATCTGCTGGATTACACCACGACGGGCGACTACGTCGACGTGTTGCCCAGCGCCTCGCTGCGATTTTCCACCACCAAGGACTCGAGCTTCCGGCTGGTTTACAGCCGGGCGCTGTCGCGCCCCGATCCGCAGGACATCGCGCAGGCCGTGGGCCCGGTCGACAACACCGTCACGCCGGCCACGGTCAGCCTGGGCAACGCCAATCTCAAGGCCGAGCACGCGGACAATCTCGACCTGCTGTTCGAGCAGTACCTGAAGCCGCTGGGCCTGTTCCAGGTGGGTTACTTTTACAAGTACCTGACCGATCCGATCATTGGGACCCTGACCACGCCGACCACGGGAGAGTGGGCCGGCTACCTGGTGTCGGAACCGGGCAACGCGGGCAGCGCGTGGATCTCGGGCGTGGAGGTGGCGTATCAACAGCACCTCGGATTCCTGCCCGGGCATCTGGCGGGATTCGGCATCGCCGCCAATTACACCTACACGACGTCGCAGGCGAGCGGGATTCAGGGCCGCAGCGACAGCCCGGCGCTGCAGCGCCAGGCGCCGCACACATGGAATATCAGCCCGACGTTCGACCGCGGACGGCTCTCCATGCGCGTGGGCATGACGTACAACAGCTCGATGATTTACGCCTATCAATATCTGAACCTGAACTCCGACGGCTCGGCCATGGCGGCGGCCGACCTGCCGCAGGGCCTGCAGGGCGGGCCGGGCGGCGACAACTACCTGTACGGGCACTTCCAGATCGACGCGCAGGGCACCCTCCGGCTGGCCAAAGGTTTCCAGCTGATCGTCTACGGCCTGAACCTGAGCAACGAAGTCTTCGGCTTCTACAATGGCAGCCCGCAGTACGTGGTGCAGCGCGAATACTACCATCCGACTTATGCGGCGGGGATGCGCTGGACCTCGGTCAAAGAGAAATGGTAAACGGGACGGGGGCGTAGGGACGTTTTGACAGGCCTCCGAAAGGCCGCTCTGTTCACGGCGGCATGGGCGGCTGGAGCGGGTTTATCCGTTCCGGCCGCCGCGCCGCCGCAACTGCGTTATGTGGTGATTGTGACGCGGCACGGAGTGCGCTCGCCGACTGGGAATGCCGCGCGGCTGAATCAATACTCGGCCCAGCCGTGGCCGGAATGGGGCGTCACTCCGGGATACCTGACGCCGCACGGCCGGGCGCTGATGAAAATCATGGGGGCGTACTACCGCGAATGGCTGGCCAGCGCCGGGCTGCTCGTGAGCCAGGGATGCGCCGACCAGGAGCGGATCTACATTCATGCGGACACCGACCAGCGCACGCTGGAGACGGGCCACGCCGTGGCGGAGAGCCTGCTGCCGGGGTGCCCGCCGGCGGTCCATTCGGAGCCGGAAGGGAAGTGCGACGCGCTGTTCAATCCGATCGAAGCGGGGGTGGCGCGCCCGGATTGGGAAGTGGCCGCACAGGCCGTGAGGGAGCGCCTGGGAGAGCATCCGGAACGATTCCTGGAGTTGCATCGCGGCGCTTTTGAGAAGCTGCAGTTTGTGCTGGCCGGGCCGGCCGGCGGGGCGGAGGAGCCGCTGGCATTTCCGAAAGAGATCACGGTTACCGTCACCGGGAGATCCGTGCGGCTCAATGAAGAGCTCAGCGTGGCGGCGACGCTGGGCGAGAATCTGCTGCTGGAATACACGAATGGCATGCAGGGCCAGGAGCTGGGCTGGGGCCGTCTGGATGCGGAGACCCTGCGGCGCGTGCTGGAGCTGCATGTGGCGCAGTCGGACCTGCTGCGGCGCACTCCGTACGTGGCGCGAGCGAGGGGCTCGAACCTGCTGGATCATGTGTTGCGATCGATGGAGCAGGCGGCCGCGGGCCAGGCCGTTGCGGGCGCGTTGGGCGGGCCGGGCGTGAAGGTCCTGATCGTGGTGGGGCACGATACCAACGTGGCGAATCTTGGCGGCATGCTGGGCCTGGCGTGGCGCCTGCCGGGAGATCAGCCGAACGACACGCCGCCGGGAGGGGCGCTGGTCTTTTCGTTGTGGCGGCAGGCCGACACGGGGCGGGACGTTGTGCGCACGGAATATGTGGCCCAAACGCTCCAACAAATGCGCGCGGCGACGCCGCTGAGTCTGGCGGCGCCACCAGCGCGGGAGGCGCTGACGGTTGCCGGTTGCGAGGCCGCTTCAGCGGGTGCGGGCTGCGCGTGGGGGACGTTTGTCAAGGCGCTGCAGGCGGCCATCGACGAACGGTTCGTTGCACTGCCCGGCGGCGACGCAGCACGCCAGCCGGCGGCGCGCTGAGGCCGAATCGCGATTCTCACTGCTCTGCGACCGGCGTTGGCGCGGTACGCAGTGGCCGGCGTCGTCCTGTGCGCCTCAGAGCCTGATCACGCCTTCGAGAAACAGCGCGGCGCGGCCGGCGATGGAGACGCGGTCGCCCAGCAGCTCGCAGAACAGCTCTCCGCCGCGGCGCGAGAGCTGGCGCGCGAGCAGCCGGTGCTTGTTGAGGCGGCCGGCCCAGTAGGGGATCAGCGTGCAGTGAGCCGAGCCGGTGACGGGATCCTCGGCCACGCCCTGGGCGGGCGCGAAGAAGCGGCTGACGAAGTCGCACGCATGCTGGCCCGCTTGCCCGGGAGCGGTGACGATGACGGCGAAGCGGTCGATTTGCGTCAGCAGATTCATATCCGGCGCGAGCGAGCGGACCTGCTCCTCCGTGTCATAGACGACCATGTAATCGCGCGCGGCCCACACCTCGCGCGGGTTGCCGCCGAGCGCGGCCAGCAGCGGCGGGGTGGCCTGGACGGGCTCCGGCGGGCGGGCAGGGAAGTCGAGCGCCAGCAGATCGAGCTTGCGGGTGACGTGCAGCTCGCCGCTGAGCGTGCGGAATGTGACCGCGGGGCGGCCGGGCTCGAGTTTTTCGAGAATCACCCAGGCCGCGGCGAGCGTGGCGTGGCCGCACAGATCGACCTCCACGGCGGGCGTGAACCAGCGCAGATGGTAACCGGCGTCCTGCTTCACAAAGAAGGCCGTCTCGCTGAGGTTGTTCTCCATGGCGATGGCCTGGAGGGTCGCGTCGGGCAGCCACGATCTCAGCGGACAGACGGCGGCCGGGTTGCCGCTGAAGACGCCGCGCGCGAAGGCATCGACCTGGTAGATGGGGAGCTCCATATCCCCAGTCTCGGCGGGCCGGCGGGCGGGTGGCAAGGGCGGGCGGGCGGAGCTCGCACAACTGATCGAGGTTAACAGCACGCGCCGCGATGGAATCCGGGGAGCACGGATCGTGTGTGCGATCTGACCAAGCTGCTAGCCTGATGGCTTGACTCCTCTTACCCTGTTTGGGCTGTTCGCGGTTGTGGCCATGCTCGTTACCTATGCGCTCGAAAAACGCAGCCACTGGTACGTTCTGGCGTTCGCGGTTTCGTGCGTCCTTGGATCGATATATGGGTTTCTTCAAGGCGCATGGCCCTTTGGGCTGGTGGAAGCTGTCTGGGCGCTCGTGGCGGCCCGGCGGTGGTGGCGGGAGCGCCCGTAAAGTGGCCTCAGGCAGGGCGTGCGAAAGCGGCCGAGAACGGGGCAGAATGGCAATGGTGTTTCCAAAATTGCCTATAAGCCATTGATTCTAAAGAAACGCAATGGCAACCCATTGCCATTTTTGAGGCCTGAATGAGCAATCCACGCGAGCGGCGGCGCGGTAATAACGAAACCAACAACGCGAACATCCGCGCCCTAGCGGTCGCGGTTCGGTGACAACACAACCGCTTCATTCAGTCGCGGCTCCGTCACAGCGCATCGGCTCCCTGACGGTCGCGGCTCTGAAACCAGCGGCTCTGAAGCAAGACGACCGCTCCTTGCAGTCGCGGCTCTGAAACGTGGTCATTGATTGGCCGTGGGTCGTCGGACCAAGCGGGTGTGGCGGCGGCTCGCAGAATGCCAGAGGGGTGGCTGGTCCGCTATTCGCCCTGTGGCGCGGCGCGAGGCGCGACTGCCGGGATAGCAGGCAGTTCGAAGCTCGGAGCGAGGGTCCGCGGTCCGCGCAGGTCAAAAAACAAAATAAGAGGAACAAAGCCAAATATCGAGTTTGGCTTTTAGATTCATTGGCTTGAAGTGGCTATCCAAGGATAGTTCGGGGCATTTTATGTGCTGTTGTCAAAGAACTTCGGACGGCAAGAGCGCGTTCGGCGGCCGATGGGGCCGGAGTTGCGTAAGTCAATCCCTATCAATAGGATAGAGGG
>JBKQPG010000017.1:0-83319 GCA_052145115.1 Bryobacteraceae bacterium | reverse complement strand
GTGGCCGGAGGGGACACTCTGCGCGTGCCGCGGCGGCACGCTTGGGTTCCCTCGGCGCGACGTTCAGAGGCTGGCGATCAAGCGCCGCGGCCCTCGGTGTCCCCGTCCGGGAGTGGCCTCATTGCGGCCGGACGCGGCGGGCTACACTTATTCCGAAACAGGCCTAACGGTGGATGAAGATCAACTCGACGTCCATGACGTGATCACCGGCGCCGGGTTTAGCTTTCTGGGTATACGACTTGTAGATTCGCGCATCCAGGTTGGGGGCGAATTCGCGCAGAAAGTCCGACGGATAGCCGTAGTCGTAGGGCGCGCCGGTAGCGGGCTTCCACAACTGCCTGGCGCGCGCTTCGAGGTCCGGACTCAGGCCGGTGAAGGCGACGGCGCCGAGGTGATACAGCGGGCCACGCGCGTATGAGACATCGACGTCCAGGACGCGCGTATCGTCGTGCAGCGTGCGCTGGAACCTGGACCGTGCTTCGTAGTAGCCGGTGCGCTTGAATGGCGCCTCGGATTGATAGATGCCGAGTTGAATCTGCGTCCAGTCGGCCAATTGGCCGGGTTTGAAGGCGGCGGCTTTCAGCATCGCCTGAACGGGCAGATCGTCGCCCAGCAGGCGCACGTTGCCGAGGGTGTAGGCGGGACCTTCGTCGACGACTGTGGCGACGTCGATTTCGAGCGGACCGGTCTTGTGGACGCGCACTTCACCGAAGCGCGTTTTGTAGAGGCCGTGGTGCTCGAAGACGGGGCGCAGGCTCGTTTCCAGACAAAAGTGGAAGTTGCGCGCGGTGTAGCCGACGCTGCCGAGCGCCTTGGTCAATGCAGGCAGCAACTCCTGCTGGTCTACGGTCCGCAGCCCGTCGAAGCTCAGCGTCCGGATGGCCGGCAGATGTTCCAGTTGGAAGGCGATGATGCTTCTGCCAGTCTGGAAGTCGGATTCCAGGCTCGTCACCAGATGTTGGCCTTCAAGCAGGGGGCCCAGGTGGCGCTCCATCTCCGCGGCGATGAAGCGCTGCGCCGGGTCGTTGCCCGGCACGCGATGATCGAGGCGCGGGTAGGAGGCCAGCAGCCAGCGCCAGGTCTGTTCGGCGGCCTCGGGGTCGACGTCGAGAACGGCGGGCTCGAGCTTGGGCTGGTCGGCGAGGCTCAGCGTGAGCACATAGCCTTTGTTCGGTCCCGGCGCATAGCGATAGTCGACGGCTGCGAACAGGCCCGTCTGCTGCAGCTTCTCGCAGGCGGCGTCCAGCGCGGCCTTATTGACTGGCGCGCCGATGCTGAGGCCGGCCAGGGCGAGAACGGTCTCGGCGCGCATGGTGGTTCCGGACAGGCGCAGCGCTTCGAGTGGGAAGTCGGCAGCGCGGGCGGCAAGAGAGCAGGCCAAAACCAGGAATACGGCTGGTCGGGTGAGCATGCCTAGATCAGTATGACGAATTTGCGGGTTTGGGAAGCAGCGTGATGACCGCTCCCTCGAAAGTCATGCAAAGCAGCCGGACCTGGCGGTCCGGCGCAGGCGTGGCCGCCTGCCCCACCACACGCAGCGGCGACTTGCATCGCCATGGGTGGCCCGCGGGGCCATGGGGACTCCCTGCGGCTGTAGGTCCATGAAGGGGACCAAGCGGCGACACGAGTGTCGACGCGGCAGGCAAGAGTGCCTGCGCCACAAGCGGGCGGGCGCGGCTTCAAAACGAAAGTTGCTACGCAGGGGCGGCCAGGGGACTAGCGCTCGCGCTTGGAGATGATCTTGTCGACCATGCCGTAGGCCACGGCCTGATCGGCTTCCATGATGTAGTCGCGGTCGACGTCGCGCGCGATGCGCTCGACGTCCTGGCCGGTGGCGTCGGCCAGGATGCCGTTGAGGATCTCCCGCATGCGCAGGATCTCACGGGCGTAGATGTCGATATCGCTGGCCTGGCCGGCCAGGCCGGACATGGAGGGCTGGTGGATCAGGACGCGGGCGTGGGGCAGGGCGTAGCGCTTGCCCTTGGCGCCGCAGGCCAGCAGGACGGCGGCCATGGAGGCGGCCTGGCCGACGCAGTAGGTGACGATGTTGGGCTCGACCAGGCGCATGGTGTCGAGGATGGCCATGCCGGCGGTGATGGAGCCGCCGGGGGAGTTGATGTAGAGCGAGATGTCCTTTTCGGGGTCCTCGGCGGCCAGGAAGAGCATCTGGGCGATGATCAGGTTGGCCACCTGGTCCTCGATCGGCGTGCCCAGGAAGATGATGTTCTCCTTGAGCAGCCGGGAGTAGATGTCGTAGGCGCGTTCGCCCCGCGAGGTCTGTTCGACCACCATCGGGACGAGCATGTCGTGAGGGGTGGGAAAACCACCGTCGGGGATGCGCATCGAGCCTCCTAGGGCCGGGATGCCAGGCCTGTCGCGCGGGGCGACGACCTGGATCGGGCCGTCTTCGTTTCTGAAGGCCTGATTCAGGCCTTCTTAGCCGCGGAGCGCCGGGTCTTGTGAACCTTTTCCAGGTTCCGCTTCTTCTGCGCGAGTGCCTTGGCGAGGTCCTCGATCGAAGTGCGCTCCAGATACTCCATGATACGGGAGCGCAGGGCCTTCCAGGTATCGTGCAGGCCGCAGGGGGCGGTGTCGCTGCACTCGGTCATGCCGCCGGGACAACGCTCGTAGTCGGTCAGGCCGTCGATGGTGTCGACCAGTTGCAGCATGCTCATCTCGGCGGCGGGAACGCGCAGGCAGAAGCCGCCGGTCGGTCCCTTGCTGGAGCGCAGAAAGCCCTTGCGGGCCAGTTGCTGGAGGATCTTGGCCAGGAAGTGGCTTGGAATGTCACACTCTTCGGCGATCTGTTTCACCATCGCGTACTTGCCCTCGGGGACCGAGGCGAGGTGGATGAACGCCCGGACGGCGTATTCGGCAGAGCGCGAGTAGATCATTTGTAACCCCTAGATACCATGGTCAAAATATGCCTTTATCCTAAACGCATGTTAACACGCCCGCAAGCGAAAAGACGCTGCGTGTCAACTTTGTTTCACTGCCAGCGCCGGGTCCGGCGGCCGGCCGCGGCGGTGCGGCGGAGGCGGCGGGCGTGGGAGGCAACGCTCAGGCCAGGCCCAGGAATTCGCGGGCGGCGGGCTCCAGCGAGGGTACGCACAGGATGGCGTTGCCGCCATAGATCGAATCGGCGCCGGTGAAATCGAAAAAGCGCAGCCCGGCCTCGCGGGCCAGGATCTGGACCACAGCCAGGTCCCACGGCTTGGCGGCCGGCTCCAGCCAGAATTCGGCCTGGCCGGCGCAGACCGACATGGCGTCCAGCGCGCCGCCGAGGCTGCGGATGACGCCGAAACGGCCGAGGAATTCGGGTAAGCGGGCGGCGTAGGGCTGCTTGAGGGCGCGCTCGAGGCCGCTGATGCCGATGACGGAGCGCGCGATATCGGCGATCGGGGAGCCGTGGAGGCGCGCGGTTTCGAGGTCGGACTGGCGCCAGGCGCCTGCGCCGGCGACGGCCCAGTAGGTGGTGCGGAGCATGGGGAAGGTGCACACGCCCAGCTCCACCGTGCCGCCCGATTCCAGCGCGAGCAGGTTGCACCACAGCGGGTTGGCGCGCAGAAAATCGCGCGTGCCGTCGATCGGATCGACGATCCAACGGCGGCCGCTGCGCGACTCCCTGGCGGAGCCCTCTTCGCCCAGCAGGCCGTCGGCGGGGAAAGCGCGTTCAAGACCGTCGACGAAGAGGCGTTCGCATTCGCGGTCCGCGATAGTGACGGGCGAGCCGTCGGGCTTGAGCTCGGCGACGATGCCGCGACGCATGTGGTCCAGCGCCAGCGCGCCGGCGCCGCGGCTCAGCTCGCGGGCGAGTTGCAGTTCGTTTTCTAATGCCATCAGCGCTCATAGTAGCGTGAGCGGGGCGGGCCGCGACAAGAGGGGAAAACGCGGGGCGGGGCTGATATTCTGTGTCTTGGCCCAAATCTTCCCGTTTCAACCCTATCGCTACACCGAAAAGGCCGGCGCGCTGGAGGACCTGCTCACGCAGCCCTACGACAAGATCACGCTGGCCATGCGCCAACGCTACCTGGCGCGCAGCCCGTACAACCTGGTGCGCGTGATTCTGGGCGAGCGGCGCGCGAGCGACACGGCCGTGGACAATGTCTATACGCGTGCGGCGGGGCATCTGCGGGAATGGATCGCGGAGGGGCTGCTGGCGCGCGACGCCGAGCCGGGCGTGTTCCCGTACTTCCAGGAATTCACGCTGCCGGACACGGGCGAGAGGATGGTACGCAAGGGGTTCATCGCGCTGGGGGCGGTGGAGGAGTACGCGGGCGGAGTGGTGCACCGGCACGAGCAGACGCTGACCGGGCCGAAGAAGGACCGGCTGGAGCTGCTGCGCGCGACGCAGGCGCATTTCGGCCAGATTTTCATGCTGTACCCGGATCCGGCGGGGTCGATCGACGGCCTGCTGGACGAAGCCGCCGAGGGGACGCCGCTGGCGGACGTGATGGACGAGTACGGGGCGCGGCACCGGGTGTGGAAGATCGCCGGCGCGACGCGCATCCAGCAGTCGATGAGCGACAAGAAGCTCGTGATCGCCGACGGCCATCACCGCTATGAAACGGCGCTGGCGTTCCGCCAGCAGAACCCGGGGATGGGCGGCGCGGACCGGGTGATGATGACCTTCGTCAACATGCATTCGCCGGGACTGCAGATTCTGGCGACGCACCGGCTGGTGAGCGGCATCCCGGCGAGCGAGCTGCCGGAGGGGTTTCTGCGGACCGCGGCGGGCGAGTTCGTGGTGGACGAGATCGACTCGCCGGCGACGCTGCAGCGCAGTTGGGCGGAGCGGGGGGAACGGACGGTCATCGGCGCGGCGATCGGCGAACGGCTGTTCCGGCTGGAGTGGCGCGCGGGAACGGGCGCGCTGGACGTGCGGGTGCTGCACGAGGCGCTGTTGGGCCGGGTGCTCGGCATTTCGGAAGAAGCGGTGCGGGAGGAGCAGCGCCTGCGCTACGCGCGGGGCCTCGAGCAGGCGGTGGCGGAAGCGCGGCAGGGCGCGGCGCAGATCGCGTTTCTGCTGAAGCCGACCAGCATCGAGCAGGTGGCCCAGACGTCGTTCGGCGGGGGCGTGATGCCGCAGAAATCGACCGACTTCTACCCCAAGCTGCTGTCCGGGCTGACCATATATAAACTGGATTAGCTCGGACGATTGACATCGAAGAAGAGGGCGTTGACAACGTGGTGCGAAAACACGGGGGACAGACGGCTCAGTCCACACGGCGCAGTAAAGGCAGGGAGCGGACAGAGGGAGTCGTGCGCGCCTAGGACAGAGACGTCAGTCCCCGGTTTTCATGTGGATCAGCCGCCTGCACCGGAAGCCGGCCGCGGCGCGGGACTTTCCTTTTGGGCGGGCTTGCGCTTAGTCTAATCTGAAGAGGAACCACGGGCTCGCCGGCGACCGAGGCGGAGAGCGTTCGGGCGGGCATGGTGTGGGAACGGTAGCGGGAGCGGTTGTTTTTCCGGGAGAATCTGAAAAATATGGCCAATGTGCCGCCTGAGCTGCCGCGCGAGCGCAGGACCGTCTACAACATGCTGGCGGCAACGGCCGAGTTCCTGGGGAGCGCGCCGGCGTTGTATCAACCGCAGGGCGGCGGGACTTACCAGAGCTGGAACTGGATCGAATACCGACAGATCGCGGAAGAGGTGGCGGCGGGGCTGCGCGCGCTGGGGGTGGGCCACGGCGACATCTGCGGGCTGGCGTCGGAGACGCGCGCCGAGTTCTACCTGGCCGACGTGGGCGTGTTGACCAATGGCTCGATCGCGGCGGCGGTGTACACCAGCCTGCCCGCGGCCGACCAGGTGAAGACCCTCAAGGCGGCCGAGCCGAAGGCCATCTTCGTGGAGAATCCCAAGATGCTGGCGGCGCTGGAAAGCGCGGGCATGTGCGAGATCGAGGCCCAGCGGATCCTGTTCAGCGGCGAGGCCGAGAACGCGATCACGATGGAGCGGCTGAGGCAACTGGGGTCGCAGGCGATGGCGGAGGATCCGGGCCTGCTAGAGCGCATCCGCGGAGGCGTGCGGCCGGCGGACATCGCGATCCTGTACCTGACGTCGGGAGCGACGGGCGAGCCGAAGATGGGCCTGGTGAGCCATAACGCAGTGGTGGTCAACTGCGGGATGGGTCCCCAGGTGCTGGACCTGGACAGCGCGGATTCGACGCTGGTGTTCCTGCCTTCGGCGCACATCACGCAGCGGCTGGTGCTGGAACTGCTGGTGATCCGGCACGGCATTCCGGTGTGGTTCAGCGAAGGCCTTTCGAAGATGCCGGGGGAGCTGCGGTCGATCCGGCCGACGCTGTTCGTGGCTCCACCGCGGGTGTGGGAACGGATGTACGCCAGCATCACGACGGAAATCCGGAAGAAGCCGTTGGCGGTGCGCAAGCTGTTCTACATGGGGCTGGGCGTGGGCAGTGCGGTGAGCCGGGCGCGGCAGGAAGGCCGGACGCCGAGGCCGTGGCACCTGGCCTCGTTGAAGTTCTTCGACAAAGTCGTGTTTTCCAAGATCCGCGAGCGGCTGGGAGGGCGCCTGAAAGTGGCGGCCAGCGGCGCGGCGCCGCTGGGCAAGGGCCTGGCCGAATTTTATGCCGCGATCGGCCTGCCATTGCTGGAGGGCTATGGACTGACCGAAGGGGGCGTGGTGGCGCTGAACCCGCCCGGCCGGACGAAGGCGGGCTCAATCGGGAAAGCGTTGCCGGGGGCCGAGCTGCGGGCGGCCGAGGACGGGGAGCTGCTGGTGCGGGGGGAGACGGTTTTCGAGGGCTATTACAAGGACCCCGGGGCGACGGCGGCGGTGCTGCGCGAGGGCTGGCTGCACACCGGGGACGTGGCGCAGATCGACGCCGACGGCTACGTCTGGATCACGGGCCGAAAGAAGGAGCTGATCGTTTCTTCCAACGGCAAGAAGGTCTATCCGGCGCGCATCGAGGGGCTGTTCAAGATGCATCCGATCGTCAACCAGATCCTGCTGATCGGCGACCGGATGCCGTACATGACGGCGCTGATCAGCATCAACGCGCAGGCGGCGGCCGACGTGGAGGGCGTCGCCCCGGAGGCCCGGAGCCTGGCGCAACTGGCGCAGGACCAGGCCGTGCATGGCGAGATGAAGCGGATTGTCCAGCGGGTCAA
This sequence comes from Bryobacteraceae bacterium, assembly GCA_052145115.1. GTDB lineage: Bacteria > Acidobacteriota > Terriglobia > Bryobacterales > Bryobacteraceae > CAIVVT01. The sequence goes on along the minus strand of JBKQPG010000017.1, from coordinate 76,186 downwards.
CCGGCAACTGGCGCCGTTCGAGCAGGTGCGGCGTTTCAAGATCATCGAACGCGATTTCTCGCTGGAGCACGGCGAGCTGACGCCCACCATGAAGCTGCGCCGCACGCAGGCGATCGACAGTTTCCGCAAGGAGATCAGCGAGCTGTACGTGGGGCGGGAAGAGTTTTAGCCAGCGCGGGCGCGCGGGCGGCCGCATTCATCGGGAAGAGAAGGAACTATGGCAAGCAACGTACCCATCACGGTCGCCCGGGGCGACGGCATCGGTCCCGAGATCATGGGCGCCACGCTCGAAATCCTGGCCAGCGCGGGCGCGCGCCTGGATATCGAGGAGATCGAGATCGGCGAAAAGGTGTACCTGCGGGGCAACACGACGGGCATCGAGAAGAGCTCGATCGAGTCGCTGCGGCGCACGAAAGTGTTTTTGAAAGCGCCGATCACGACGCCGCAGGGCGGCGGATACAAGAGCCTGAACGTGACCACGCGCAAGCTGCTCGGCCTGTACGCCAACGTGCGGCCGTGCGTGGCTTACGACCCCTACATTCCGACCAAGCACCCGGGGATGGACGTGGTGATCGTGCGCGAGAACGAAGAGGATTTGTACGCCGGCATCGAGTACCAGCAAACGCAGGACGTGACGCAGTGCCTGAAGCTGATCAGCCGGTCGGGCAGCGAGCGGATCGTGCGCTATGCCTTCGACTACGCCGTGCGGAACAATCGCAAGAAGGTCACCTGCTTCATGAAGGACAACATCATGAAGCTGACCGACGGCCTGTTCCACAAGGTCTTCGACGAGATCGCGCTGGAGTACCCGGAGATCTTGAAGGAGAGCTGGATCGTCGACATCGGCGCCGCGAAACTGGCCGACACGCCGTCGGCGTTCGACGTGCTGGTGATGCCGAACCTGTATGGCGACATACTGTCGGACGTGGCGGCGCAGATCGCCGGCTCGGTCGGGCTGGCGGGCTCGGCCAACATCGGCATGAAATATGCGATGTTCGAGGCGATCCACGGCTCGGCGCCGCGGCGCGCCGGGCAGAATCTGGCCAACCCGTCGGGGCTGCTGCTGGGCGCGGTGATGATGCTCGTGCACATCGGCCAGGAGGACGTGGCCGAGCGCGTGCACAACGCGTTTTTGAGGACGCTGGAGGACGGCATCCACACCTACGACATCGCCAAGGAGGGCAAGAACCCGCACACGACGAAGCAGGTCGGGACCAAGGAGTTTGGAGCGGCGATCGCGGAGCGGATGGGCCTGGAGCCGCAGAAGTTCAAGCCGGTGCGCTACAAGGCCGCGCCGAAGCGCGCCGCGCGGGCCGCGGGGGCGGCGAAGGCCTGGCCGCAGCGGGAACTGGTTGGCATCGACCTGTTCATCTACAATCCGCCCGGGGATCCCAACGAAGTGGGCCGGCGGATGGAAACGCTGAACGGCGGCGGATTGAAGCTGGTGATGATTTCCAGCCGGGGCGTGAAAGTGTATCCCGAAGGGCTGCCCGACACGCTCACCAGCGACAGTTGGCGGTGCCGCTATCAGAGCGACAATGCGAACCCGGTGGTCACGCATCAGCAGGCGATCGACCTGCTGCAGCGCGCGGCCGGGGCGGGGGTCGAATTCACCAAGACCGAGGGCCTGTACAATTTCGACGGCAAGCCGGGCTTTTCACTGAGCCAGGGGCAGTAGCGCCGGCGGGGAGCGGATGCGGCATTGAGAACTTGAAAAGGACGGCTCTCCGGCGCGGAGAGGCGACCGAGTGCCGGGCTTGAACAAGGAGAGTGCCTGAAATGGATGTAAAGCCGCTGGTCGGGGTCATCATGGGCAGCGCCTCCGACTGGGAGACGATGCAGCACGCGTGTCGAGTGCTCGAGGATTTCGAAGTGCCCTACGAGAAGCGCGTGCTCTCGGCGCACCGCGCGCCGGAGGCGCTCGCCGACTACGCGCGAACGGCGCGGCAGCGCGGGCTGGAGGTGATTGTCGCCGCCGCGGGCGGGGCCGCTCACCTGGCGGGCGTGACGGCGGCGTACACGACGCTGCCGGTGCTCGGCGTGCCGATGCAGAGCCCGGCGCTGAACGGAATGGACTCGCTGCTCGCGACCGTGCAGATGCCCGGGGGCGTGCCGGTGGGCACGCTGGGGATCGGCCAGCCGGGCGCGGTGAACGCGGGGCTGCTGGCGGTGGCGATTGTGGCGCTGCACCGGCCGGCGTTGATCGAAAAGCTGGAACAATTCCGGATGCAGCAGACCCAAAAGGTGATGGCCGCGACGCTGCCGTAAAATGCGCGGGCCGGCGATGCGGCATGCACGGAGAGTGAGTCGGCGGCGATGAGCGGCAAGCGCGTGCTGGTGGTGGGCGGAGGGGCGGTGGGGCTGGCCACGGCCATGCGCATCCTGGAAAGCGCTCCGCAAACGAGCCTCACACTGGTGGAGAAGGAGCCGGGAGTCGGGCAGCATCAAACCGGCAACAACAGCGGCGTGCTGCACTGCGGCCTGCCCTATCGGCCGGGCTCCAGCAAAGCCAGACTGGCGGTGCGCGGCATCCGCCAGATGGTCGAGTTCTGCCGCGCTCATGCGATCCCGCACGAAATCTGCGGCAATCTGGTGGTGGCGACGCGCCAGGAGCAGATCCCGCGGCTGAAAGATCTTCTGGAACGCGGGACGAAAAACGGCCTGCAGGGGCTGGAGCTTCTGGACCTGCCGCGCATGCGCGAGATCGAGCCGCACGTGGCGGGCGTGGCCGCGCTGAGGGTTCCCGGGGAAGGAATCGTCGATTACGCCGCGGTGTGCGAGGCGCTGCGCGGCGAGATTGAGACGCGCGGCGGCAAGGTGGTCACGAATGCGGGATTGACCGGGCTGCGGCGCGACGGGCAGGAGTGGCGGGCCGAAACGAGGGCCGGCGAGTTCGCCTCCGACGTGCTGGTCACTTGCGCCGGGCTACAGGCGGACCGCGTGGCGCGGCTGGCAGGCGTCCGGACCGGCGTGCGGATCGTGCCCTTCCGCGGCGACTATTACAAGCTGCGGCCGGAGCGTGAATTCCTGGTGCGGAACCTGATCTACCCGGTGGCCGACCCGAAATTCCCATTCCTCGGTTTGCACTTCACGCGGATGATTCGCGGCGGCATCGAGGCGGGTCCAAACGCGGTGCTGGCGTTGAAGCGCGAAGGGTATTCGAAGGTCGCGTTCAATCTGCGGGACGCGGCCGAAGCTCTCACGTTTCCGGGGCTGTGGCGATTTGTGGGGACGCACGCCGGCATGTGCGCGGCGGAGCTACGGCGGGCGTTCAGCCAGGCGCTGTTCTGCCGCGCGCTGCAACAACTGGTGCCGGAGATCGAGGAGCGCGACCTGGCGCCGGGCGGCAGTGGCGTGCGGGCGCAGGCGATGCGGCGCGACGGGCGGCTGGTGGAGGATTTTGAGATCGTCGTGCAGGAGCGCGCAGTGCACGTGCTGAACGCGCCTTCGCCCGCGGCCACGGCCTCGCTGGCGATCGGCGAAGAGGTCGCAGCCCTGGCATTGGCGCAGTGAGGCCAAGCCGCCGTGACGCTGCGTCAAAGACTCGAGCAGTGGCAGGCCGAATGGGCCGAGCGGCGCGGCGTCGCATTCTGCCCGCGCAATGAGAGTTCGCCGTCGCGCGCGGTGATCCATCTGAACGACAACTTTTGCGAGCCGCTGGACGCGGCCGCGGAGAGTGAATTCCTGCGCGGCTCGGGCGGCGAGTTGTCGGAGAACGGGTCGGAAGGGCACCTGTATTCGCTGCTCTCGTCGGCCGCGCTGGCGGTGAACGTGTTCCAGCACTGGCGCTACCGGCCCAAGCGCGGGCTGCTGCGCGCGCTGGGCTTCAAGGAGACCGGCCCGGTGTGGCTGGAGTACGAGCGCGCGTTCCCGATCGTGGCCGGATTCGGCACGCCGCCGCAGGCCGACGTGACGCTCGCGGCCGCGGGTGTGACGCCGTTCCTGTGCGCGATGGAGGCGAAGTTCGGCGAGCCATACGCGGGCATGCAGCAACACGGACTGCGGCCGGCGCACGCCGGGCACGCGTTCTTCAAAGAGTGGCCGCAGCTGGCGAAGCTGGCAAAGCAGATCTCGCCCGAAGACCGGATTCACGAGCACCTGCACGCCGCGCAACTGCTGAAGCACTTACTGGGGCTGCGGACGAGCGGCGAGCGGTTCACGCTGGCGTACCTGTGGTTCGCGGTTCGCGGCGCGGCGGGGCGGCGGCATCGCGACGAGGCGCACGAGTTCACGCTGCGCGCGCGCAGGGACGGGCTGGACGTGTGGGCGATGAGCTGGCAGGAGCTGTGGGCGGCGCTGGCCGAGGAGGCGCCGGAACCGGAGCACGCGGCGTATCTCAGGTATCTAGCGGATCGGTACGAGCTTGACGTCACCCATGGGCCGGGCGTGTAGGTCAACGGGTGCCGAGTTGTCGGGGTTCTTCAGACGCACGAGCACGACGCCGTGGCGATTTACGGTCGCTGAATACTCGCCGTCGGCGGCGCCCGCGTCTTTCTGCCGCCACAGATCGCGCACCTGGAATTTGCCCTGGATGCCGAGGGCGGCCCAGGAGACGGAGATCATCTCCGTCGTCTCGCTGAGATTGAACAGGCCCAGCGCGACGGAGCCGTCTTCGAGCGGCTTGGCCAGAATGAACTCATTTTCGTTGTGGCGGATCACGCTGGCCTGGCGGCCGAGCGGGTCCTGGTCGATTTCGATCACCTCGGCATTGCAGAGGACGTTGAGCGTGAATTCGTCGAGGTGGTTCATGTCACCGGAGTAGATCAGCGGCGACGCCATGAGCGACCAGAGCGACATGTAGCTGTACTGCTCGTCGGGCGTGAGCGTCGAGGGCTTGGGCGGGGCTTCGTTGTGACGCGCGTCGCCGACCGAGCCGATCAGGATGTAGTCGGGGTCGTTCCAGCGACCCGGGCGCGCGGCGTCGGGGTGGGCGGCGTTCTTGAAGGCAATGGAGTAGAAGCCGGGCAGGCGCGTGTCCTTCTCCAGGCCGAGATCGCCGGTGGTGCGCCAGCAGTGGCCGCCGACGTCGCCGCCCCAATTCCAGACGCCGCCCATGCCGTACTGGCAGAGGTTTAAGACGATGTCGCGATCGAGCTTGGGCAGGATGGCGCCCATCAGCTCGTAGGGATGGCGGTAGTCGGCGACGGTCTTGCCGCCCGATGGCGGGCGGTAGGAGCACCAGTCGTATTTGAGGAAGTCGAAACCCCACGCGGCGAACTCGCGGGCGTCGATCTCCTCGTGCTGATAGCTGCCGGTAAAACCGCCGCAGGTCTTGGGCCCGGGTGAAGTGTAGAGGCCGGCCTTGAGGCCGCGCGAGTGGATGTAGGCGGTGAGCGCGGCCATGTCGGGGAAGCGGCGGTTGGGGCGGATGGCGCCGGCGGCGTCGCGCGGGTCGCCGCCGATCTCGGGATTGTCAGAGCCGGGCTTGACCATCCAGCAGTCGTCGACGTTGACGTACTGGTAGCCGTAGTCCGCCATGCCGGAGGCGATCATCGCGTCGGCGGCCTGGCGCAGGAGCTTGTCGGTGACGTGGTCGTAATGCGTGTACCAGTCGTTCCAGCCCATCGGCGGGGTGAGTGCGAGAGTGTCGCCGACGACGATCTTCCAGCTCTTCGTTGCACGGCCGTGGTGGTTGGAGGCGCGCAGCGTGAGCGGGTACTCACCAGGTTCCTGGGGCGCGGTACCGGTGATGATGCCAGTGGCCGCGTCCAGCCGCAGCGAAGCGGGCAGGCCCTGGGCGGCGAAGTGGATCGGCCGCGTTCCCGTGCAGGGAATGCGATACAGCAACGGCCGCCCGGGCCGCACGCCGTAAACCGCCGGCCCGTTGATCTGCGGCGCTGGTGCCGGCTTGGGCGTCAGAATCGGCCGATCGGAGGGTTCCGCGCCGGGCGCGGCGTGCGCGCCTGTCGCGATCAGCAGCGCCAGCGCGACGGCGCTCAGGCCGGGATTTCGAAATGGAAAAGGCGGAGAAAAATGTCGCATTGGTTCACCCGGGGCCGGACCGATGCCGCGCCGACCCTAGGTCATCCTACTGCATGCCGCGGCGCGGTCGCGCGGCGGCCCGTTCGCCGACAAGGCGATAATGAAGGTTATCGAAAGACGCCGCATGAAAATCGCCTATCTGGACGCATTCTCCGGCATCGCCGGCGACATGACCGTGGCCGCGCTCATCGACGCCGGCGCGCCCGCCGAAGCGCTGTTCGCGGGGCTGGACACGCTGGGGACGGGGGCCCGGTTCCGCACGGAACGCGTGAAGCGCGCGGGGCTCGCGGCGACGCGCCTGATCATCGAGCACGACGAACAGAAGAAGCATCGGCACCTGCCGCATATCGTCAAAATGATCGCCGCCTCGGCCTTGCCGGAGGCCGCGAAAGTGGCTGCCGTGCGGGTCTTCACAGCGCTGGGCGAGGCCGAGGCGCGGGTGCACGGCATGCCCATCGAAAAGGTCCATTTCCACGAAGTCGGGGCCGTGGATTCGATCTGCGACATCGCGGGGGCGTGCTTCGGCTTTCACCTGCTGGGCGTCGAGAGGATCTATTGTTCGGCGGTCAACACCGGCTCCGGCACGGTGGAGGCGGACCACGGCGTGATGCCCGTGCCGACGCCCGCGACGGCGCTGCTGTTGAAGGACAAGCCGGTCTACGCGCGCGGCCCGGAGACGGAATTGACCACGCCCACGGGCGCGGCGATTGTGGCTGCGCTGGCCTTCCGGTTCGGCCCCATGCCGCCGCTGCGCATCGCCGCGCAGGGCTTCGGCGCGGGCACCAGAGAGTTCCCGGAAATGGCAAACGTGTTGCGCGTGTTGATCGGCGAGACGAGCGGCGCGGCGGAAGCGACGACCGTGTGCGTGCTGGAAGCGAACATCGACGACTGCTCCCCGCAGGTGCTGGGCTACGCGATGGAGCGCCTGCTCGAGGCCGGCGCGCTGGACGTTACGCTGACGGCGCTGGTTATGAAGAAGCAGCGTTTGGGCCATCTGTTACGCGTGATCGCGACGCCGGAGAGCCGCGAGACGCTGGCGTCGATCATCTTCCAGGAAACGACCACTCTGGGCCTGCGGATGCACGACGCCGAGCGGCGCGTGCAGCGGCGCGAGATCGACGCCGTGGAGACGCCCTTCGGCCCGGTCCGCATGAAGGCCGGCGAATACGGCGCGTCGCCCGAATACGATGACTGCCGCGAGCTGGCGCGCAAGACGGGCGTGCCGTTGAAAGAGATCCTGGCCGCCGCCATGCTGGCCTGGAAGGCCCGCGACAAAGGGAAAGTGAGCTGTGAATGAGTGAGAAGTTCTACCTGACGACGCCCATCTATTACGTCAACGCGGCGCCGCACATCGGCCACACCTACACCACGTTCGCCGCCGACATGATCCGCACGTATAAGCGGATGACGGGCTACAACGCGGTGCTGACGACGGGCACCGACGAGCATGGGCAGAAGGTCGAGCGCGCCGCGCTCAAGATGGGTCTGACGCCCGAGGAATACACCACCAAGATCTCGAACGAGTTTCGGAGTCAATGGGAGCGCCTCGGCCTCGGCATCGACCGCTTCCTGCGCACCACCGATCCGCGCCAGGCCAAGGCAGTGGCCAAGTTGTACGAAGCCTGCAAGAAGAACGGCTACATTTACAAGGGCAGCTACACCGGCCAGTACTGCATGTTCGACGAGCTGTACGTCAACGACGCCGAACCCGGCGACCCGTGCCCCGAGTGCGGCCGGCCGACGGAGACGGTGACGGAAGAGAATCTGTTCTTCCGGCTGTCGGCGTTTCAGGAGTTTCTGCTGGACCTCTATGAGAAGCAGCCCGATTTCATCCAGCCCGAGATCCGGCGCAACGAAATAACGTCGTTCGTCAAGAAGGGGCTCAAGGACCTTTCGATCTCGCGTACGACCATCAAGTGGGGCATCCCGGTGCCGGACGAGCCGCGGCACGTGTTCTACGTCTGGTTCGACGCGCTGATGACGTATTGGACCGCGGTGGAGGGCGAGGGGCTGTGGCCGGCGGACCTGCACCTGGTGGGCAAGGAGATCATCCGCTTCCACGCCGTCTACTGGCCCGCGTTCCTGAAGGCCGCGGGTTGGGAACTTCCGAAGCGCATCTTCGCGCACGGCTGGCTGCTGTTCGACAACGACAAGATGTCGAAGTCGAAGGGCAACATCGTGCGGCCGGAGCCGATCCGCCAGGTGATGGGCGCGGACCCGCTGCGCTACTTCCTGTTCCGCGAGATCCCGTTCGGCAGCGACGGCAACTTCAGCTACGACGCGCTGGTCGGGCGCTATAACTCGGACCTCGCCAACGGGCTCGGCAATTTGCTGAGCCGGACCACGGCTCTGATCCGGCAGGCGCGCGACGGCAGGATTCCTGCGTCGGCGGGCGCACCCGCGATCGCGGAGGAGGCGCGCGCGACCATTCAGAACTTTCGCGACTGCTTCGAGCGCTTCGAGTTCCATCGCGCGCTGGAGAGCGTCTGGGCGCTACTGACCTTCGTGGACCGCGCCATCGTGCAGTACCAACCCTGGATGCTGGGGAAGAAGCGGGACGAAGAATCGCAGCGGCGGCTGGATGAGATCCTGTATTCCTCCGCCGAAACACTGCGCATCGTTGCTGTTTTATTGAAACCTGTGCTGCCGGAGATCACGGAGAAGATCTGGGCGCAGTTGGGCATGGGCGAGGAGCTCATCGACCAACGCATCGACGAGATCGAATGGGGCGGGCTGCAGGCCGGGCAAGCGCTGGGCGAGGCCGCGCAGATCTTCCCGCGCCTGGACCTGAAGCAGACGGTGGACAGGATGAACGAACTCGAACAGGTCGAGGTCGCGCGGCAGAACGCGCTGCTCGGCAAGACCGCGCCGGCAACGGAAGCGAAGCCCGCCGATGCGCCGTGGACGCCGCCGGAGGGCGTGCCGCCGCTCGCGCCGACGATCACGATCGACGATTTCGCCAAGGTGGATCTGCGCGTGGCGCGGGTGCTGGCCGCTGAGAAAGTGCCGGGCGCCGACAAACTGCTGAAGCTCACCATCGACGTCGCCGAGCGCGAGCCGCGCACCATCGTCGCCGGCATCGCCAAGGCCTACAGCCCGGAGCAACTGGCCGGGCGCAAGGTGGTCATCGTGGCGAATTTGCAGCCCCGCAAGCTGCGCGGCATCGAAAGCAATGGGATGATCGTGGCCGCTTCGCTGGCCGACGGGTCGCCGGTGCTGGCCGCGTTCCTCGAAGAAGTTCCGGTGGGCGCGCGTCTCAAATGACGTTGATCGACAGCCATTGTCATCTCGACGCCGCGGTCTTCGACGCCGACCGCGAGGCGGTGATTCGCCGCGCGCTCGACGCGGGCGTCGAATGCATGGTGGCGATCGGCAGCGGCGACGGACCGCCCGACCTCGAGGCTGGCATCCGGCTGGCCGAAGCCCACGACTTCATCTATGCGACCGTGGGCGTGCACCCGCATGACGCTTCGAAGGCGACACAGGAGACCTGGAGCCGGCTGGCGGCGCTGGCCGCGCACGCGAAGGTGGTTGCGATCGGCGAAATCGGGCTCGATTATCACTACGATTTCTCGCCGCGCGAGACGCAACGGGCAGTATTCGTCCGTCAATTGGAACTGGCCCGGGACGCCGCATTGCCCATCGTGATCCATACCCGCGAGGCCTGGGACGACACGATGGAACTGCTGAAAGCGCATTGGCCGGCGGACGGCCCGGGCGGCATCTTCCATTGTTTCTCCGGCGGTCCGGCCGAAGCGGAGCAGGCCCTGGGGCTCGGCTTTGCGCTCAGTTTCTCAGGCATAATCACGTTTCCCAAGGCCGACGAAGTGCGCGCGGCGCTCGGCCAGACGCCGCTCAAACGGCTGTTGATCGAGACCGACGCGCCTTATCTGGCCCCCGTTCCGTGGCGCGGAAAACGGAACGAGCCTGCTTTTGTGGTCGAAACCGCTAAAAAAGTCGCTGAAATAAAAGGACTTGCATTGGAGGAAGTCGCCGCGGCGACCAGCGCCAACTGGAAACGCCTGTGTTTGCAGGAGACGACAAAAGACCGCTAAACTGGACACATTCGATGGCCCTAGGCAAACTGGGTACGGCTCTGACAGCCCGCGAGATCCTCGGCCTCGTCTCGGGCGATCTCGAGAAGATGGAGTCGGAGCTTCGTCTGGAGTCGGTCGGCAACACCGAGGCCGTCTCGCGCGTCGCGCGCCACCTGCAAGGCAACGGCGGGAAGCGCCTGCGGCCGATCCTGCTGCTGGTCTCCTGCCGCCTGTACCAGGAACCCAACGCCGAGGCCATCCGACTGGCCGCGGTGGTGGAACTGATCCACACCGCGACGCTGGTGCACGATGACGTCATCGACGAGGCCAAGACGCGCCGCGGCCAACCCGCGGCCAACGTCATCTGGGGCAATGCGTCGTCGGTCCTGGCCGGCGACTGGCTCTATATGCAGGCCTTCCAGATCGCGCTCAAGCTGCGCAGTTACGAAATCCTGGATCTGCTCATCACGCTGACCCAGCAGATGGTGGACGGCGAACTCCTGCAGTTGGGCTGGATCGGCAAGATCGGCGTCACCGAAGCCGATTCGATGGAACTCATCGATCGCAAGACGGCCAGCCTGTTCTCGGCCTGCACGCGGCTGGGCGCCATCGCCGGCGGCGCCAGCGAAAACGAGCAACTGCGGCTGGGAGATTTCGGCTGGAACCTGGGCATGGCGTTCCAACTGATCGACGACATGCTGGATTTCACCTCGCGCGAATCGGTTCTGGGCAAGCCGGTGGGCAACGATCTGGGGGAAGGCAAGGTGACGCTGCCGTTGATTTACGCCCTGGAGAAGGCTGCGCCCGAGGAGCGGCAACTGGTGGAGCGCGTGCTGGCCGACTCGAGTTACGAAAATGTGCCCTTCGCCGCGATTCGAAAGCTCATTGACCGCTACCAGGGCATCGAGCGCACGCGTGAGCGGGCCCGCGAATTCACCGCGAAAGCGCGCGCGGCGCTGGCCGGCATGCCCGATTCGCCGGCCCAACGGGCGCTGATCGCGGCCACCGACCTCGTCACTGGCCGCGACCGCTAAACGTACGGCCGCCGCGCTGTCGCCTGCACGCCGCGGTGGAGGCTATACTAAGAAGCACGGGTCCATACTGGAATTAAAGGTGAAGCCATGAAGCAGTACGCGCGGTTTGGGATTCTGATCGTCGTGATCCTCGGAATCCTCGGCTGGCTGGCGGTCAGCGGGGTCAACGAATCGAAGACGTATTACAAGACGATTTCCGAGCTGAAGTCCCTGCCGCCCGCCGACATGGCCAAACGCGTGCGCGTCACCGGCGACGTGGTCGCCGGCAGCATCCAGCGGGCCGGTACGGCGGTCCATTTCACGATCTGCGAGAAGCAGAGCGCCCAGACTTTACAGGTGATTTACACCGGCAAGGATCCGCTGCCCGATACCTTCCGCGACAGCGCGCAGGCCATGGCCGACGGCCGGATGCAGGCCGACGGCACGTTCCACGCCAATTCCATCGCCGCCAAGTGCCCGTCCAAATATCAGGCCGCGCCCGGCACGCGCGCCCCGGTTGAAAAATCGATCAATGGCAAACCCTCCTCGACCTGAGCGTTGGACCTCGATTCGCTTTTGGAGACTGACATGGAAGTTCTGGGCGCGTTAGCCATCCTTTTCGCCTTCTGCCTTTCGGTGTACGCCTTCCTCGGCTCGGTGGTCGGGGCGCTCAAACATCGGCCCTACCTCCAGAAGAGCGCCGAGCGCGCCGTGCTGGGCGTGTTCGCGCTGGTCACCGCGGCCAGCGCCCTGCTGGTGTATGCGCTGCTGGTCAGCGATTTCCGCCTGGCCTACGTGGTGGCGCACTCCAACCGCGCCATGGAGGTCCAATACAAGTTCGGCGCATGGTGGGGCGGGCAGGAGGGCTCGCTGCTGCTGTGGAGCTGGCTGCTGAGCCTGTACTCGGCGGTCGTCGTGTGGACCAACCGCAACCGCCATCGCGACATGATGTCGTGGGTCGTCGCCACGCTGCAGTTCACCCAGATCTTCTTCCTCACCCTGAACGCCTTCATTGAGCCGCCGTTCCGCGTGCTGGCCGTCGGCCGCGGCGTCCAGGCCATGCAGGACGGCCAGGGCCTCAACCCGCTGCTGCAGTACTGGGCCATGGTGATCCATCCGCCCATGCTGTACCTGGGCTACGTCGGCTTCATCGTGCCCTTCGCCTTCGCCATGGGCTCGCTGATCACGCGCCAGCGCGGCGACGCCTGGATCCACACCACCCGCCGCTGGTCGCTGATCACGTGGGGCTTCCAAAGCGCCGGTATCATTCTGGGCGCCGGCTGGGCCTACGCCGTGCTCGGCTGGGGCGGCTACTGGGGCTGGGATCCGGTGGAAAACGCTTCGCTGCTGCCCTGGATTACCGCTACCGCCTTCCTGCATTCGGTGATGATGCAGGAGAAGAAGGGCATGATGAAGGTCTGGAACATGGTCCTGATCTCGGCGACCTTCTTCCTGTGCATCTTCGGCACTTTCCTGACGCGCTCCGGCTTCGTCAGCTCGGTGCACGCCTTCGCCGAGTCCTCCATCGGCTACTGGTTCGTCGGCTTCCTCACCATCGGCATCGCCACCACCGCCTACCTGATCCTCAGCCGGCTCGACTACCTGAAAAGCGAGACGCCGCTGGAAAGCGTCCTGTCGCGCGAGTCCAGTTTCCTGTTCAACAACCTCTTCCTGCTGGCCAGCGCCTTCGCCGTTCTATGGGGCACGCTGTTTCCCCGCATCAGCGAGATGGTGACGGGCGATAAAATCACCGTCGGCGCGCCGTTTTTCAATAAGGTCGAGGTGCCGATCGGCCTGTTCCTGCTGCTGTTGACCGGCGTCGGCCCGCTGATCGCCTGGCGCCGTTCCTCGTGGGAGAGTCTGAAGCGCGCCTTCCGCTGGCCGGCCCTGGCAATGGCCGTCACCATCGCCGCCCTCGTGGCCGCGGGCGTGCGGCACTTCTACGCGACGATCAGCTTCGGACTGTGCGCCTTCGTCACGGCGACCATTGTGATGGAATTCGTCAAGGGCGCCCGCGCCATCGCCGCGCGCCTGCACATCAACCTCGTCCGCGCCGCTCTCGAGCTGACACATCGCAACACGCGGCGCTACGGCGGCTACATGGTCCACATGGGCATCGTGCTGATGTTCATCGGCTTCACCGGAGCCGCGTTCAACCAGGACACAACACAGGAGGTCAAGGTCGGCGACCGTTTTTCGATCGGCCACTATGAGCTCCAGGTCAAGGAAGTCACCGACGGTTCCACCGAAAATTACGGCTGGCAGCGCGCGGTCATCGCGGCCTACAAGGACGGCGAATACCTGGGCGATCTCAAGCCTGAGCGCCGCGAATTCGTCGCCTCCAAGCAGCCGACCTCGGAAGTGGCCATCCGCCGGCGGTTGAACGAGGATCTGTACATCAATTTCGCCGGAATGAGCGAGACCGCGCCGGGCCAGGCCATCGTCCAGGTCTACGTCAACCCGCTGGTCTCCTGGATCTGGATCGGCTTCTGGGTGCTGTTCCTGGGCACCATCGTGTGCCTCGTTCCGAGCAAGGTCAAACTGGCCTATGCTCGTACCGAGGTGGTCGGCGTCTATGCCAAGCAAACTGCCGTTGAGAAGTAGCCTCGCCCTGGCGGTGCTCATCTCCGCCGCGCTGGTCACGGGCAGCGTGCCGATGCAGAATTCGCGCGTGCGCGCCCTGGGCGAGTTGCTCACCTGCCAGTGCGGCTGCAACTACAGCATTGCGAGTTGCACCATGCAGGGCTGCCACTTCGCCGATCCCGCGCGCGCCCGGCTGCTCGAGATGGTCGAAGCCGGCATGACCGACCAGCAAATTCTGGATGCGTTCGTGAAGCAGTACGGCAAGGTGATCCTGCGCCAGCCTCCGGCCGAGGGCTTCTATCTCATCAGTTGGATCATGCCCTATGCCGGTCTCGGCGCCGGCCTGGCGCTGCTGTGGCTGATCCTGCGGCGCTATCTCGTCCGCCGCCCCGCGCCGGCCGCCGCAGCCGCGGAGAGCCCCGAACTGACGCGCTACCGCAACCGCATCGAAAAAGACCTCGCGGACATGGACCCGGACGCGAAGTGATATCAATTTGAAGTAGATGTTCATCGCTTCCTCCATCGCCCTGTTTGCGCTCGTGCTGCTGCTGGTCTTCTGGGTTCGTCCGTCGGACCTGCCCGCCGGCCCGCCGCCCAAACCGGCGGCCCATCTCGAGGAGCGCAAGGCCGCTATTTACGAGAACCTCCGCGACCTGACCTTCGAGTTCCGTCTGGGGAAGCTCTCGGACTCCGACTACGAGAAGAGCAAGCTCGGCCTGCAGGAGGAACTCGCCCGTGTGATGGCCCAGATCGATGCCCTCACCGGCGCCGCGCCTGTGCCTGCGCCGCCAGCCAAGGCGCCCGCTGCCGCCCCGCGCCCGGCCCCCGCCGCGATCTGTCCCCATTGCAACGCGCGCTTCGACAAGCCCATGAAATTCTGCGGCGAATGCGGCAAGCCGATGGACGCGGGTGTCGCTCCGGAGGCCCACGCCTGATGCGCCGCACTCGTTCCTTCGAACTTTTCCCATCGACGCGCGCCCGCGTGTATGGAAACACGGCAGCAGCACTGGCGCTGCTCCTGGCCCTCGCGCTCCCGGCCCTGGCCGTCGATGGCACGGTCCTCAATAAGACCACTGGCAAGCCCGCCGCCGGCGTCACCGTCCGTCTCACCGCCCTCGGCGAGGGCGGCATGAAGCCCATCGGCCGCACCGAGACCGGCCCCGACGGCAGCTTCCGCTTCGACAACGCCGGTGAAGGCATGTTCCTGGTCCAGGCCAACTGGCAGGGCGTTCAGTACAGTCAGAACCTGCCGCCCAACGCCCCCAAGAGCGGCGTCGAGATGGACGTCTGGGACGTCAAGGCCAAGCTCGCCGCGGCCCGCGTCTCGCAGCACCTCGTGTTTCTGGAAAGCGACGGCCAGCAGCTCTACGTGACGGAGATGATCATCTACCAGAACGACTCGCTGCTCACCTGGTACGACGCCAGGACCGGTACCGCGCGCTTCTTCCTGCCGCAGGGCGTCACGGCCGGGCAGGCCAAGGCGCGCGTCACCGCGCCCGGTGGTCTGCCGCTGGAGCGCGAGCTCACGCCGCAGCGCGAAAAGGGCGTCTACGCGATTGATTATCCCGTCAAGCCCGGCGAGACGCGCTTCGAACTCTCGTATCCCGCGCCCGCGACGGACTCCTACTCCGGCCGCGTCCTCGACACCGGCGCGCCCGTGCGGCTGGTGTTGCCGAGAGGCATGGAGGCCACCGGCGACGCGCTGCAGCCGCTCGGCAAGGACCCGCAAAACGGCTTCCCGATTTATTCGATCAACACGCCTTCCTACAAGGTCTCCGTTACCGGCGCCGGCACGCTGCGCGCCGCCACGAGCACGCCCCAGGATCAGGCCGAGGACGACGGTCCGACCATCGACACCATTCTGCCCCCCGGCTACGAGCGCAACATTTACAAGGTCCTCGCTTTGTGCCTGGCCATCCTGGTCCTCGGTTTCGTGGCCATGTATCTCAAAGGCGGGAAGGGGAGCGGCCGCAAGGCATGAAGTCGCTGGCCGTCGACGCGGTCTGGAAGTATTACGGCGATTACCCCGCTCTGCGCGACATCAGTTTCGATGCCGGCCCGGGCCAGTGCGTCGCTCTGCTGGGCCGCAACGGCGCCGGCAAAACCACTCTGCTGCGCATCCTGGCCGGCCTCTCCCGCCCCACGAAAGGCCGAGTCAGCCTCTTCGAAAAGGACCACGCCGACCGCGCCTCGCGCGCTCTCACCGGCATCATCGGCCACGGCATCGCGATTTACGACGAGCTTTCGGCCTACGAAAACCTGAAGCTCTACGCCGCGCTCTATGCCTTGCCCGACCCGCACACATCGGCCTTGGAGTGGCTCGCGCGCACGGCCCTCGACCGTGTCAAGGACAGCCCGGTTCGCGAGTTTTCACGCGGCATGCGCCAGCGCCTGGCCCTGGCCCGCGCCTTCCTCCACAACCCCAAACTGCTGCTGCTGGACGAGCCCTTCACCTCCCTCGACGACCGCGCCATCGCCCTTCTGCAGGGCCTGCTGCGCGACACCCTGGCCTCCGGCGGCACGGTTGTCATGTCCACCCATCAGCTGCGCGAAGCCATGGAGCTGGCCTCGCACGTCGTCCTGTTGACCCGCGGCCGCATGGCCCATCTTGGGCCCCGCACGCCCGAAATGCTCGCCGACCCGGGCTGGCTGTACAGCACCTACGGAGAAGCCTCGTGACGTTTCTCCGCCAGATGCTGACCATCGCCGCCAAGGATCTGCGCAGCGAGCTGCGCACCAAGGAAGCCCTCAACGCCTCGCTCTCCTTCGCCCTGGTCATCCTGCTGCTGTTCAGCTTCGCCTTCGAACCCACTTCCGACATGACGCGCGAGATCAGCGGCGGCCTGTTGTGGCTGGTCTTCGCCTTCGCCGGCGTCCTGATTCTCAACCGCAGCTTCGCCCGCGAGCTGGCCAACGATTGTCTCGACGCGCTCATCGCCTCGCCTCTGCCCGGCGCGGCGCTGTTTCTCGGCAAGGCCCTCGCCAACTACCTCCTGCTGCTCGCCATCGAGTGCATTTGTCTGCCCGTGTTCGGCATCTTTTATAACATCCATTGGACCCTCCAGCCCCTCTGGCTGGCGCTGGTCCTGCTGCTAGGCACCTGGGGCATGACCGTCGTCGGCACGGTCTTTTCGGCGCTCACCGTCAACCTGCGCCTGCGCGAGCTCATGCTGCCGATGCTGGTTTATCCGGTGATGATCCCCTGTCTCATGGCGTCGATGCGCCTCACCACGCTCATCCTCGCCGGCCAGCCCATCAGCGGCGACGAGCTCGCCTGGGTCAGAATGCTGTTTGGATTCGATGTGATCTTCACCGCGCTGGCGGTCGCGTTGATCGACACTGTTCTTGTGGGTTGATTCGCCGCCGCGGCCTGCGCGCCGCAGAAATTGCGCTGTGCAAAAAGTCGTTGCTACGAGGCCATTGATGAAACAGACGAAACAGAAAATCCTGTACGCCCTCGGCGTCATCGCCGCCGCGCTGCTGGCGCGCAACATCTGGGTCATGCTGACCCAGCTCCCCGACGAGGCCTTCCAGGGCGCCATCTTCCGCATCATTTTCTTTCACGTCCCCTGCGCCTTCACCTGCTTCCTGTGCTTCTTCATGGCCCTGATCGCGGCCATCGCCTATCTCCGTTCGCGCAATCTCGCCTGGGATGCCTTCGCCGTGTCGGTCACCGAAGTCGGGCTGGCCTTCGGCGCGGCCAACCTGGTCACCGGCATGATCTGGGCGCGCATCATCTGGGGCATCTGGTGGACCTGGGACTGGCGCCTCACCTCGATGCTCGTCTGCTGGCTGCTCTACGCTGGTTACCTGGTGCTGCGCGACGCCATCGAGGAACCCACCGAGCGCGCCCGCCTGGCCGCCGTCATGTCGATCCTCAGCTTCAGTGTCGTGCCCTTCGTCTTCTTCTCCATCAAGTGGTTCCGCACCCAGCACCCGCAGCCCGTGCTTTACGGCGGCGGCACGATGGACTCCGCCTACCGCCGCATGCTGTACGGCAACTGGCTGCCGATCCTGTTGATCGCGGTCATCCTCATCACGATCCGCATGGGCCAGGAGCGCCGCCAGCGCGAGCTCGACGCCCTGCGCCGCGAAATCCACGCATTCTGATCCGGCCATCTTAAGAGGAACAATCTCATGAACGACGCCGCCGCCCGCAACTTCGAATACCTGGCCTACGGTCTCATCGCCGTGTGGGTGATTCTTCTGGTCTACGTCCTCACGCTGGTCAGCCGCGAGGGCAAGCTCCGCTCCCAGATCGACGTTCTGCGACGTATGCTGGAGGATCACGGCAAGGCCTGAACCGTCTTCCCTGGCCGCGACCGTCTTTTGGAGCCGCGACCAAAGGGGGCGGTTGCGCTGTTTCTGAGCCGCGACCGTCAGGGAGCGGATGCGTTTCGTGGGGCGGACCGCCAGGTCTGCGCCGGAGCGCTAGGTCCGGCTCCGTTGCTTCCTCCAGGAGTCTCCAGCCTCGCGCCCGGAACGCGATATGTTGGAGTGTTCCGTTTCGGCCGTCTCATCGAGTCGGGCGTTGCCAGCAATTGATCTTTGAAGGAGTTCCCATGAATCGCCGCTCTTTGTTAAGCCTGGTTGCTGCCGGTGCCCTGACCCCGCGCCAGATAGCCGCTGACGCGCAAGCCGCCAAAGCCGCCCGCGCCCTGCCCAGTCCCAAGATCCATGACGTCCAGGTGATTGCCACCGCGCCCGACGGCGTGCGCCTGGTCGTGGTGAAAATCCTCACCGACCAGGACGGCCTCTACGGCTACGGCTGCGCGACCTTCACTCAACGTGCCGAGGTTGTCGTAACGGCTGTGGAGAAGTATCTGAAGCCCTTCCTCATCGGACGCCCGGCCGATCGCATCGACGACCTCTGGCAGGCCATGTACAACTCCTCCTACTGGCGCAACGGCCCCGTGCTCAACAACGCCATCAGCGGCGTCGACCAGGCCCTCTGGGACATCAAGGGACGCCAGTGCGGCCTGCCCGTCTACCAGCTCCTCGGCGGCAAGTGCCGCGAGGCCGTCGACTGTTACTCGCACGCCTCCGGCGCCGACATGCCGCAGCTCTTCGACTCCGTCCGCAAGCTGCAGGCGAAGGGCTTCCGCACCATCCGCGTCCAGGTCGGCGTGCCCGGCATGGCGGCCTACGGCGGCGGCGCGGCTGACGTCAAGGTCGAAAAGCTCCACGACGAGCCGGTCTTCGAGCCCGAAGCCTACATGCATCGCGCCATCAAGATGTTTGCCGCCGTCCGCGATGAGTTCGGCGACGAGCTCGAGATCCTGCACGACGTCCATGAGCGCGTCTCGCCTACCCAGGCCGTCCGTTTCGCCAAGGAAGTCGAGCGCTTCCGCCTCTTCTTCCTCGAGGACGTCCTCTCGCCCGAAGACATCCAGTGGTTCCGCCTCATCCGCCAGCAGTGCGCCACGCCGCTGGCCATGGGCGAGCTCTTTAACTCCCCGCACGAGTGGACTCCGCTCATCTCCGAGCGCCTCATCGACTTCATCCGCGTCCACGTCACGCAGGCCGGCGGCCTCACCCCCTGCCGCAAAATCGCCGCGCTCGGCGAGATCTTCGGCGTCAAAACCGCCTGGCACGGCCCCGGCGATATCTCGCCCATCGGCCACGCCGCCAACATCACCCTCGACATCGCCTGCTGGAACTTCGGCATCCAGGAGTGCTACCAGTTCCCCGACCCCGTGAAGGAAGTCTTCCCCGGCTGCCCCCTCATCAAGAACGGCTATTATTGGGTCAACGAAGCCCCTGGCTGGGGCATCGAAGTCGACGAAGCCGCCGCGAAGAAATACCCCTACGGCACCGGCGAGCGCGGCCCCCGCGGCCGATATAACGGCGGCTGGGGCGTCATCCGCCGCCGCGATGGCACGGTGATCAAGCAGTAGTTCGTGCGTCCGGTCGCGTGCGGTCTCTTCTTAGTCCGCGTCCAGATTTCTTGATTTTCAGATCGGATTACCCCAGCAGCTGCTGGACCGCCCGATGCAGGCTGACGTAGAATGTGGCCCATGAAGCGTGCCTTGATTCGACTCTTCTTAGTGGTGCCGTTGTTCTGCGGCTTGGCGATCTGCCAGGGCCTCGACAACGACGCCATAGTGAAATTGGTAAAGGCCGGGCTTGGGACTGACGTGATTATCACCATGGTCCAGACCCAGCCGGGAAATTACAAACTGGGCGTTGACGAGACGATCGCTCTGAAGACGGCGGGAGTTCCCGACAAAGTCATTTCGGCTATGGCTGCAAAGGCATCTGCCCCGGCGTCAGCAGCGCCACAGTCGGGGCCGGCTGCAGCGGACTCCGGAACTGCGCGTGAGATCGGCGTTTATTACCAGAAGGATGGCGACTGGAGGGATTTGTTGCCCGAAGTTGTCAATTGGAAGACCGGCGGTGTCATGAAAAGTATCGCCACTGCTGGCATTGTGAAAGGCGATGTCAACGGGAATATCCAAGGAACAGCCAGCCGCACCAAACTCGCCTCACCAGTCGAGATCCTGATCTATGCGCCGGAAGGCGTGGCTGTCACGGAATATCAGCTCCTCAAGCTGCACGAAAACAGGGGATACCGCGAATTCAGAACCGTGACGGGCGGCGTCATGCACGTTTCCGGCGGGTCAACCAGAGATCTGATTCCTTTCGAGGGGAAGAAAATTGCTAGCCGTACCTTCAGGCTGAGCCTTACGAATCTAAAGCCAGGAGAATACGGGGTTCTGCCGCCGGGCCTGAATTCATCCAGCAGTGCCGGTGCGCAGTTAGGTAAGATGTACACATTTTCAATCGTCGAATAGCAACCCTGCGCAACTGACTTGTCCTGACGACGAGTCTGCGGCCAGAGCTCTCATCGCGAGGTCACTCTTTCGCCGGCCGGTGCCAGCCCCGTTGTGGCTATGATCAATCAGTTCTGGGAACACCGCTACGGCCATGCAGGGGATCATTTGGGGATGACCTAGGCCATCGCCACGCGCCAGGAGAATCTCACCCCGAGCAGCTCCGCCACGCCAGCCCCAGGGCTTTCGGACATGAAACTCCGGCCTACCACGCGCCGGTTGGCCTGCGCTATCATCCCGCCATGAAGCTCACGATCTTCGTATTCTCACTTCTGCTCGCCCTTCCGGCCCTCGCCGGCGAGGGCGTCGACGCAGCCTGGAAGAGCCTTCAGTCCCTGGCCGGCGAATGGCAGAGCGACAGCGGCAAGGCCAGCATCACCTACACCCTCATCAGCAACAACACCGCGGTCATGGAGAGCATGAAAATGCAGTCCGAACCCGACATGGTGACCATGTACCACCGCGACGGCGCCGGCCTCGTCGCCACTCACTACTGCAGCATGGGCAACCAGCCGCGCATGCGCGCCCCTGATGCCGACGCCTCCACCATCCGCTTCCGCTTCGCCGACATCACCAACCTCGCCAAACCCGACGGGGGCCATATCAAGGACCTGACTGTCACTTTCCAGGACCACGACCACATGACCCAGGAATGGACCTCGGTCGAAGCCGGCAAGGAGCAGGTCGAAGTCTTCCACTGGACCCGCAAGAAATAACCGCGGTCCGCACCCGCAGCCGCCTGATCCCCGGCCTTTGGTGAGCCGGCCGATCCCGACCTGCTACCTCTGCAGCCCCCCCTCTGGGACCCGAATTCGACATTTCGACACGACACGACACCACTGTCGAATTGTCATACATTGCAATCTGCTGCCGACAGCGCCGCACGGACCTCGCCCAGCCGCAATCACCGCTGTAAAAAGTTGATAACAGATCTTTTGTCAACCGTGAACCACTCCGCCGACAGCCCATCCACGGTTGCCGGATTCGTCATACTCTGTGTGACGAAATGCGACACTTTTCGACACAAGTGTCGCATTTGGCTTTGTTCCTCTCGTTTTCCGCGCGCACCTTCCGCTCGCCCCTGCAGGCACACTCCGCGCCGGCCATTCCCCGGGGCGCGTCGGCCTCCCAGCTCCTTCCGCCGCCGCCTGATTCCCGGCGCCGGGCGAACTAGGCGCGGCTCAGCCCTCGCTCGGGTAGGGGGGCTGCTTGTGCTTCTGCTTGCGGACCCGCGCGGCCTTCTCCTTCTTGGTCTCGTGCAATTGCTCCGGCGGCGGGACCGGGATGCGCATCAGCTTCAGCCGGTCGATCTTGATCTCGATGATCTCCTTCTTCCTGGCCATGCTTCCCTCGCGCGTTGCCTCTGAATGCTGGTAAGGGTAACACGAAGCGCGCCGCTGGCCCGCGCTCAGGAGTGGCTCAGCGATGGCCGAGGTACATCAGCCAGCCCAGGCCGAAGATCGTGGCCAGGAAGTATCCAAACGAGGTCAGACCGTACATCAGCCGCTCGCGGTCGGACCTTTTCGTGACGATGCCCAGTACTGCCGAGATGAACAGCGCCAGCAGGATCGTCGTCTCGAAGTGCGTTAAGGCCAGTTTCATCGCGCTCGCGCTCCTCAGTCCTTCCGCCCGACTGCGATCTCCCAGGCGTCGACCATCGCCAGAATGTTGCACAGCCCCGCCGTGACCAGGAACTTCGTGCCGTAGTCCACAACGTGCCCCGCCACGTCGGCCGATTCATAGCCGAACCACTTGGTCATGAAGAACGGCAGGCCCGTCGCGAGGTTGGCAATGAAGCCGCCGTAGTAGATCACCGTCGTCAGCAGGTCGCCGCCCGCGGGCTGGAAGATGTAGCCGCGCATCATCAGTCCGATCACAAACGGGATCAGGATGCAGCCCGAAAGGATCAGCCCGCGGTAGTTGCGCTTCAGATAGAAGTGGCCGCCGCCGGGCAACAGCCAGGCCACAACCAGCACCGGCAGCCACTTCGACACCGGCGGCAACGGTGGATATTGAACTTCGGGCTTCTCGCTCATCTCGGTAATCTCAGGCTAACACGCGTCACGCGGCGTTCGCCGCGGCCAGGGCTTTGCCGGCTCATCGGCCGGGGCCGCCCAGGTGCGATTGCGGCGGCTGCGTACAGAGCCATAGGAACGCTTCCAGGATGCGCGTTCGCTGCACCTCGTCGACCGACAGAATGCGGTGCCGTCCGCCCGCCCCCGGCGTGAACTTAGTCATGCCGCGATCGTCGACGCTCACCGTCCCCTCGGGCGAGGCCGTGAAGTACCCGTCCCCAGGCCGCACCGCATACAACGCGGCGGTCAAATCCCAGGTCATCTGGTCATGCGGCATCTTCCCGTACAGGCGGTAGGCGTCGCCCACGGGATGCGCGCCCGGCGGTCCGAAATCGCGCTCGATGCTCGCCCCCGGGTACTTGATCGTGCGGCCCACTTCGAATCCGCTCCAGATAACCGGGGTCGGCCACTCGCGCGCCACCTTCTGCGCCGCCGGAATGTCCGTGACCACGTTGTACTCCGGACCGCCGCCCGTGAAATCGCCGGCCATCATCACCAGTTGTCTCACCTTCTTCGCGGCGAGCTCCTTCCCGTCGGGTGAATCCAACAGGTGCGCCAGGTTCGTGCTGAAGCCCACCTGGACGATCACCAAGCTCCCGTCCTTTTCGCTGAGCAGCGCCTCGCGCAGCACCGTGACGGCGTCGCGCGCATCGTCCTTGTACTTGTAATGGCCTGCGTCAATGGCCTTCTTGAGATAGCCGTCGTCCCGGGTCTTGCCGTCGTGCACCACGCCGACCGGTATCTCCGGCCGGCCGTAGAAGAGATTGATGGCCGAGACCAGGCGTGGCGCCCAGACATTGTCCTTGGTGATCGTCACGGCAGCGATGCGCGCCTCGCCGCGGCTCTGGAAGGCGTGCAGGATCGCCAGCGCCAGGCAGTCGTCGACGTCGTTGCCGATGTCGGTGTCGAAGATCACGGGTACCGGGGGTGCGGCCATGGCCAGTGCGGCCCCGGCGAGTAGCACAACGATGGATTTCAACACTCGTTCCCTCACTCTCGCTCGTACTCTACCGAAATCAGGCACAGCCCGGAGGCGGGCATCGCCGGACCGGCTTTCCCTTCATACCCCGGCTCGAGGCGCCGGAGCAGCTCCTCGCGCCCCAGGTTGCCTTTCCCGGCCTCGATCAGCGTGCCCATCATCATGCGCACCATGTGCTTCAGGAATCCGCTGCCGCGCACGCGATAGATCAGCTCGTCGCCCTCCCGCCACAGCGCCGAATCGAACACTGTCCGCACCTTGGAGTGGCCCAGTTCGTCCTTCTCATCCGCGGCCGCGAAGGCCGAAAAATCGTGCTCGCCTTGAAACACCGCCGCGCTCTCCGCCATGCGCTTCTCGTCCAGCGGATAGGGGAAATAGCAGACATACAGGCGCCGCATCGGCGGGCAGATCTCCGCGCGCCATACTCGATACTCGTAGGTCTTCGCCCTGGCCGCATAGCGCGGATGGAAAGCCGCGCCAGTCTCCTCGACGCGGGTGACCCGGATCGCGCGCGGCAGCAGCCGGTTGATGGCGCGCCGCAGGTTGTCGAGCGGGATCGGATTCTCGATGGAGAACGCCGCCACCTGCGCCAGCGCGTGCACGCCTGCGTCGGTCCGTCCCGAGCCGGCCACATCCACCGCACGGCCCTCGATCTTGCTGACCGCCTTTTCAAGTTCGCCTTGGATGGTGTTCAGCTCCGGCTGCACCTGCCAGCCGTGGAACTCCGTGCCGTCGTACGCGACTTCGATGCGGATGCGGCGCATGCCGCCGCCTCACGCCGGGCGCGAGCCCGGCTTCACCACCGGCAGCCCCTGCGCGCACAGCGGGCATTGTGCCGGCTCCCAGGCGACGACATTCAAAGTGGCCAGCGCGACGCGCGGCAGCCCCAAGTCGGCGCGGCCGCCGCTGCGGTCGATGATCGACCCCGCGGCCAGCACCTCCGCGCCGGCGGCTTTCAGCACCTCGACCACTTCCAACGAGCTGCCGCCGGTGGTAACCACGTCCTCGACCACCACGGCGATCTCGCCCGCCCGCAGAGCGAATCCCCGCCGCAGGACCATTTTCCGGTCGGCGTCGCGCTCGGTGAAAATATGCCGGGCGCCCAGCGCGCGCGCCACTTCATGCCCGATAATCAGGCCGCCCATGGCCGGGGAAACTACGGTCTCGATCGGGCGCCCCCCGGCTAGCCGCGCCACGCCCTCGGCCAGCGCGCGGCCCAGTGCCTCGGCATGGCGCGGGTGCTGCAGCACCAGCGCGCATTGCAGGTATTCCGAGCTGTGCAGACCGCTCGTCAGCCGGAAATGGCCCTTGAGATAAGCGCCTGTTTCGACAAACAGGTCCATTACGGTGGAAGCGGGAATCGTCACCATGCGACAGGATACCACTCACGGCGCGCCGCGCAGGCGGCCTGTTACCATGGATGTGTTTTTCGGGAACTTCCGGCCACTGGCAGGCGTTTCCTGAGAAGAGATCGCGGATCCGCCGAGCGATCCGACAGACCCAGCAGGACTGACAATACGATGAGACGCTTCCATCCTTTGATCGCCAGCGCGCTGTGCGCGCTTCTGATGAGCCCGATGGGCTTGGCGCAGTCCGCGCCGAGCCCGGCCGCGTCATCCGGCACGGGCCACACGAGTTCCATCAGCGACCAGCCGCAGGTGCCGCGCTCCCCCGGCGATGTTGTGACCCGTAGCTTCCGGGCTCCGGCCATCCCGCCCATCAACATGCAGAACTCCAACCGGCTCGAGGCGCTGATCCGTGGCGGCAAACTGTACCTGTCGCTGGAGGACGCGATCGCGCTGGCGCTCGAGAACAACATCGATCTCGAAGTGGCGCGCTATGGTCCGCAGATTGCGCAATCGGATTACCTCCGCGCCAAGGCCGGCGGCCTGCTGCGCGGCGTGCCGTCGAGCGTGAGCGCCGCGCCGAGTTCGGCCGCGGTGCAGGCCGGCGGGGGCACCTCCGCCAGCGGCGGATCATCGGGTGGCGGCAGCACTTCCGCTGGTTCCACTACCGGCGGGACCGTAATCACCCAGACCGGCCCGACGGTTCCGGTGCTCGATCCGCTGGTCTACGTTCAGAGCGCGCTGAACCATTACTCCTCGCCCCAGGCCAACACGATTACGGCGGGCACCTCTTCGCTGGCGTACGACTCGCGCAACTGGACCGAAGCATTCCAGCAATCGTTTCTGACCGGCACCACCGTGAGCGCCGACTATTCGCAGAATTACACTTCCACCAACAGCCCGTTCAACACCCTGAATCCCAATACCAGCGGCACGGCGGCCGTACAGATCACCCAGAACCTGCTGCAGGGCTTCGGGCTGGCCGTGAATAACCGCACCATCCGCGTGGCCAAGAACAACATCCACTTCTCGGACCTGGTCTTCCAGCAGCAGGTCAACGTCACCGTGGCCGGCGTCATTGGCCTGTATTGGGACCTAGTCAGCGACCGCGAGGACGTGCTGGTGAAGCAGAAGGCCCTGGATGTAGCGAAACAGTTCTATGAGGACAACAAGAAGCAAGTTGAGATCGGGACCCTGGCTCCGATCGAAGTCGTGCGCGCCGAGGCCAATGTCGCCACCGCCGAACAGGACCTGACCAACTCCGACACTACGCTGTTGCAGCAGGAGACCATAATCAAGGACTACCTCAGCCGCAACGGCGTGGCCAGCCCTTCGGTGGCGCTGGTGCGCGTGATTCCGACCGACCACCTGGTCAAGCCGGAGGGCGAATACACCGAGAAGCTCGAGAACCTGGTGGACGAGGCGCTGAAGCTGCGTCCGGAACTCGCCCAGGCGCACGTCAATGTGGATAACGCCAAGATCGGCCTCGCCGGCAGCCGCAATGCGCTGCTGCCCACCCTGTCAGCGCAGGGCTTTGTGGCCGACACCGGCCTGGTCGGCTCCGTAAACAAGGTGCCATACAACGGCTCTCCGATCATGCAAATGGTGGATCCGTTCTTCGTCGGCGGCCAGGGCGCGTTGCTCGGCCAGATCTTCCGCCGCAACTTCCCCGACTATGGCCTGACGCTAACCTTTTCTGCCACGCTGCGCAATCGCAGCGCGCGGGCCGACTACATCCGCGATTCTCTCACGGCCCGCCAGACCGAACTGGCCGAGCAACAACAGATCAAGAACATCCGCGTGAGTGTCCAGAATGCCTGGATCGGCGTCGTTCAGGCCCGCGCCCGCTACCAGTCGTCGCTCAAGGCCCGCGTCCTCCAGGAACAGACCCTGGACGCCGAGAACAAGAAATACGCGCTGGGCGCTTCCACCGCCTTCCTCGTCGTGCAGACGCAACGCGACCTCGCCACCGCCCAGGCCGCTGAAGTGGCCTCACTGGCCGCCTACAACCGGGCGCTGGTCAACCTGGACCTGCAAACCGGTACGGTGCTCGACAAGAACCACGTGGAGCTGGCCGAGGCCCAGACCGGCAAGTCCTCGCTGCCCATCACCAGGCCCCAGAACTAGAGCCTGCTCACGCTACGCGGACGGTGGCGACGGGAGCCGGTTTTTGAAGAGTTCCAGAAGCGAGGAGCGACGCATACCGGGCGTCTGCGAGCGACGAGCGACGCGGAAATCGGGAAAACCGGCCCCGTCCCTGCACGCAACGCCATCCGTTCGGGTAGCGTGAACAGGCCCTAAGCCGCGCGCGCCGCCGCCGCGCCTGTCTCGTCACCCGGGGCCGGCCTGGATCCTCATGGCGGGCACTTCTTGTCTGCCGCGCCCCAATTTGGCACAGCCGCCGGGACGGCGGCGGCAGCGCCAGCCCGGCCGGTCCCAGTTCGGGACTTATACGCTTGCCCCGAATCCGCGCGCATGCAGTAAGCCTCTTGTTTTCAATCAATGTTGGTTTGGCCCAAGCCGTGCACCTGTGCAGGCTGTGATGGTTCCCAGGGCGGACCCGGGGATCGAGTCTCCTCAGTTCGATCCCGACACCTCATACACCCCTTCTCAACCCTGAACCAGTCCACTCCAGTACCCCCCAGTCGATTCCCCGGGTCCCTTTTTTGAGAGTACGGCGGCGCGGATCGCGTCCGCTCACCCGCTCACGGTTTCCTTTTGTCGCCGCGGATTTTTTCACCAAAAAGTCACCCCGGCGGCGGTTTTTAGGGTTGACGAATCCGTTTCCCGCGCGATAAGGTATAGATGGGTGACGAAGATCTTGCAAAAGGTTGAGTTGCCTTGAGTTGTATGGATCCTCGGTAGGCGAGGCGTCCGCGTGGCACACAGGCCATTGCCCTAAAGCGTCGAAAGATGTTCAAGGGTAGACCAGGGTTTCCCGGGTTAAGGGTCATCCTAATGTGGCTGAGGTCTTGTGATCTCTGACGGCGCGCGGTGCTGAAGCTTGGACCAGTGGGGGAATCCGGCCTCAGTAGTATTTTTATGCTTCTGGCCATTTCTCCGCTCCGGGGGAAATGGTCTTTTTCATTTCCCTCCTGAGCCCCACTCGCCTGCGGAAAGGCGGTATGGTACTCGACGACCAGCCTCCCAGTAGCACTGGCAGCTGGCGGTCGCCGCGGTGCTGACCCGGTGGGCGAGTCCCTCGCTCTGCCGCTTCGGTGGCCGTGGCGCCCGCAGTAAACGGGTGGCGCGGGCCGAAGGCTCATAAACCTTCCTCTCCGACATCTCCTGCCAAACGAAAACCCGCCGGACTCCCGGCCCAGCCGCTGCTCTCTGATAGAGCGGCATACCGGTTCCATTTGCGTTCGTTGTGTGAACTCGGACCGCGCCGGAGAAAGGAGGTGTCCCGATGACGAACAAGTTGATTCCATTGGCCGTGGACGAAGTGGAAGTCGAGACTCCCTCCGTCCGCGGCACGGTCGTTCGAAGCAAGTGGCTGCACCGCCTGCTCACCTTCCTCGTGGTCTTCGGCCCGGGCCTGATCGTCATGGTCGCCGACAACGACGCCGGCGCCGTCTCCACCTATTCCCAGGCCGGCGCCCAATATGGCAATCATCTGCTGTGGGTCGTCGCGCTCCTGCTGCCAGTCACGTATTTCATCCAGGAGATGGTCGTCCGCCTGGGCATCGCCACCGGCAAGGGCCACGCCGCCATGATCTACCAGCGTTTCGGCCACTGGTGGGGCCTGTTCTCGCTGGTCGACCTGGAACTGGTCAATTTCCTCACGCTGGTCACCGAGTTCGCTGCGATTGACCTGGCGCTCAACAAAATGGGCGTAAACCCGGTCTTCGGCGTACCCCTTTCGGCCGCGGCGCTGATCCTGATCACCGTCACGGGCAGCTACCGGCGCTGGGAGCGGACCGTGGTCTTCCTGTGCCTGCTCGATCTGGCCTGGTTTTATATCGCCTTCATGATGCGGCCGGATATGGGCGCGGTGGCCCGCAACTCGATCCTCCCGTCCATGCCGGGGGGCGGCATCACCGCCGACCTGACCTTCCTGGTGATCGCAGTGGTCGGCACTACCGTCGCACCGTGGCAGCTCTTCTTCCAGCAGAGTTGCATCGCCGATAAGAAGCTGCGCTTCGCCGACCTCGGCATGGCGCGCCTGGACACCTTCCTGGGCGCCTGCGTCACGGTCACCGCCGCCGCTTGCATGATGATCGCCGGCAACGCCTCACACGTGCACGGCTTCCATTTCACCGATCCGGCGCAGATGGCCGTCGATATCGGCAGCTTCGCGGGGCCGCTGGTGAAAAACCTCATTCTGCTGATGATGATCAACGCCGCGGTGCTGGGCACGACGGCCATTTCGCTCTCCAGCGCCTGGGCCTACGGCGAGGTGCGGGGCTGGCCGCACAGCCTGCAGCTTCCGTTCTCCAAGGCCAAGGGCTTCTACTTCGTTTACTCGCTGTGTGTGGCCGCGGCGGCCGGCCTGGTGCTGATTCCGCGCGCCCCGCTGCAACTGATCATTCTGGGCGTGCAGGTCCTGGCGGGAGTGATTCTGCCCTCGGCGATCATCTTCCTGCAACTGTTGTTGAACGACCGGGAGCTGCTGGGCGATTACGCCAACAAGCCCTGGAACAACTACGTGAACTGGACCATCATTATCGTCCTGTTCGCGCTTTCGCTGATCCTGGCGGCGCAGGTCACCGCGCCGAATCTGTTTCCGAAGATTTCGTAAAGGAGGGCTGAAACATGGCCACCATGCTGCTGAACAAAATGGAGCTCCAGGAGCTGCGGGACGACAATTGCTGGGTGGTGATTCATCCGCTCGATGACGCCCCCGAGGCGAAGGTCGACACCGCAGCTCTGGGTCCGATGAAAATGACGCTCAGCGTGAAGCTGTCTCTCATGAGCCTGCGGGCGTATCTGATCGTGATGCTCCTGCTGGTTTTCTACCGGGTGTTTTGCCAGGCCGGTTTCTTCGGCCTGCATGTGTAATCACGAAAGGCACGCCATGTCTGACGACTCATCTGGCAGTAGGCCGGCAGCGAGGGCGCGGAAGATTCGAGCCGGGGCTTCAGCCGCGATCGAATGCTCCGCGCCCTTGCGCCCGCCTGCTCCGGCCTGACCTTTCGCCTGCGCCGCAAGTGAGCGGCAGCAGTAGTGGGTCCTCTCCCGAGGGATTCATCACCAACCCGAAATCGTCCGCACTGCGCACCCCGGTAAGAAGATAATAGGGCACAGGGAGGCGGGTTTTGGGAAGGATTCTCCTTGCAGGCTCGATCGTCCTGGGTGTTGCCGCGGCACTGGTCGCGCAACAGCCGGCGGACCCCTACTCGACGGGGATCACACTGCTCAGCGGCAAAGGATGTCCGGTCTTCATTGGTGGAGTCAGTTCCGGTTCTCCGGCGGAACGCGCGGGCATTCACCCCGGCGATCGATTGATGGCAGTGGGTGGCGTGCGTGTCCGTGAGCCTGGCGAGGCCGGCCGACTGTTGCGGTCAAGCGCTCCAACACCCGTTGCTTTGACGATCTCGCACGGCGGCAAGGAGATTGAGGTGATCTCCGAATTCGAAAAGCGATCCTCGATCCTCGCGAAAAACGGGATGAAGGCTCTCTCCGGCGCCATCGTTCCGCTCGATACCACACAGGCGGAGGTGGATCGCATGCTGGCTTTCGATGGTCAGCGATGCCTCGCCCGCGTATTTCCAACTCACTACCCAGCGAGGCCTGAGCTGTTCTACGCTGGCTTCGAGATCTTCGTCCTCCGCGATCCTCCGCAAGTGACGGTCGGCGGGATTGAGGACGGACCGGCGTCGAAGGCGGGCCTCCATTGGGGAGATGTCTTATTGTCCGTGAATGACACGCCCGTCGCGGGGAAGACACCCTCCGAACTCGAACAGCTGTTTTCGGCCACGCGGCCAGCCACAATGCACCTGCAAATCGACCGCCTCGGTTCAAGCAGGACTTTTGAAATCCATCTCGAAAAGGCGGGGGATGTGGCTCGCCGGAACGGCAAGCGTTTTGTCGACGATCAGATTGTACCGATCTGGGCGACAGACACAGATTTACCCTGCCTTCGGGATTGAGGGACAAGCCGCTCGCCTGCAGCGAGCGCCGCCTCCCTCACCTTCCATCTGCGCGGCAAATGACAGCCTGCCGGCCGCACCCGCTCAGCGTGAGCGGGTTTTGGCCAGTAAGTCGTTTATTCTCAGTTAGGAATCCGCTCAGCCTGAGCGGACTCCGCTTCCGGATGACCGCTCGCCGCCCGCTCACCACACCAGGATGTAGCTCTTGCCCGGCAACTGCCGCACCAGGCCCATCAGCTCCAGCTCGAACAGCACGGCGATGGTCTCCGACGCGCTCGCGCCATTGAGTGACTCCAGCAGTTCGTCCAGCGGCATGGGCGTGTCCGGGCGCAGTTTCTTCACCACCAGCTTGGCCAGTTCCTTGGTCGCGGCCGGCGCTTCACCGTAGGCCAGCACGCGCTGCACCGGCTCGGCCCCGCCCTTCTTTCTGGCCGCCGCCAGTTGCACCCGCGCCTCCTCCGGCAGCTCGTCCAGAATATCGGAGCTTTGAATCACCAGCCGCGCCCCCTGCCGGATCAACACGTTTGGCCCGTAGCTGGTGGCCGAAGTGATATTGCCCGGCACGGCGAAGACTTCCCGTCCCTGGTCCAGCGCCAGCCGCGCGGTCACCGCCGACCCGCTGTACTGCGCGCCTTCCACCACCACGACGCCCGATGACAGCCCGCTGATCAGCCGGTTCCGCACTGGGAAATTCGGCGGGTAGGCCGGCGTCCCGAACGGGTACTCGCTCAGCAGCAGCCCATCGGTGGCCATCCGCGCCGCCAGCTTGCGGTTCTCGGTCGGATAAATCACGTCCAGCCCGCAGCCGAACACCGCCACCGTCCCGCCCTGCGCCTGCAGCGCCGCCTCGTGCGCCGCCGTGTCGATGCCTCGCGCCATCCCGCTGATCACCGTGACGCCCGCCGCGCACATCTCCCCGGCCAGCTTCTGTGCCACCGCTTTCCCGTAGGGCGACGCCTGCCGGCTGCCGATCACGGCCACCATCACTGTCTGCAGCAACTCGAGGCGCCCCTTGGCGAACAGCGCGGCCGGCGGATCGTAGATCTCCAGCAGCCGCGGAGGGTATAACGGATCGTCGGCCGGAATCAGCGTCGAGCCGGTCTTCTTCAGCCGTTCATGCTGCGCCGCGGCCGATTCGAACCCCACGCCGCTGGCGATATTGCGCGCCGTCGCGCTGTGCAGCCCGAAGGCCGTCAATTCGCTGGCCGAGGCCCGGAAGATCGCCTCCGGCGTGCCATAATGCTCCAGCAATTCCCGGCATTTGCGCGGCCCCAGTCCCGGCGCCAGCGCCAGCGCCAGCCAGTGCAGAATCTGCTCTTCCGTGCGTATCGCAATCTCCGCCGTCATCCTGTTCGCTCTACTAAGAGAGGTGCCCGCGCGCAGGGGAATTCTCCCCGCGCGCGCGGCCGTGCCTGTCCGGGGCCGGACCTGGGCAGGAGCCGTTTCAATCCTGGTAGGCTCTGAACAGCATGCGCCGTCAGGACGAGGCCTTTGTCCGTCAGGAACTGGCGCTGGTCTATATCGCCAAACGCCTCAAGGAAGCCCAGCGCCTCGAGGATCTGCTCACCGCCGCCGGTTTCGATTACCTGGTCGAAACCGACACCTACCGCGGCGGCTTCGTCTTTGTCAGCGAGCGCGTCGGCGCATTCTTCTACGTGCCGCCCGCGGCCGAGGCCCCGTGCCGCGAGCTGCTGACGCAACACGGTTTCAAGCCCTACGAAAAGGCCCCGGAGGAGCACCATGAACCGGCGTGAATTCCTGGCCGCCACCGCCGCCGCGCCCGCGCTGATCCCCGGCCAGCGCGATCCGGCCTACCAAGTCGGCGCCTACTATTTCCCCAACTACCACGTCGATCCGCGCAACGAGAAGGTGCACGGCCCGGGCTGGACCGAATGGGAGCTGGTGCGCGCGGCGCAGCCCCGCTACCCCGGCCACCGCCAGCCCAAGCGCCCGCTGTGGGGCTACGAGGACGAGGCCGACCCGCGTGTCATGGCCAAAAAGATCGACGCCGCCGCCGACCATGCCTTGAACCACTGGCTCTTCGACTGGTATTACTACGACGGGCCGTTCCTCAACCGCTGCCTGGACGAAGGCTTCCTCAAGGCCGCCAACAATCACCGCCTGCAGTTCGCCCTGATGTGGGCCAACCACGACTGGCTCGACATCCAGCCCGCCAAGCGCGCCGAGCCCGCGCCTTTGCAATTTCCCGGCGCGGTCACGGCCGCCACTTTCGACCGCATTACCGACCTGATTATCGAGCGCTACTTCAGCCACCCTGCGCACTGGCGCATCGACGCCAGGCCCTATTTCTCAATCTATGAAGCATGGCATTTCGCCGCAGGGCTGGGCGGCGCCGAGCCGGCGCGGGCGGCGCTGGCGCGCTTCCGTGAGAAGGTCCACGCCGCCGGCTTCGACGGTCTGCACCTCAACGCGGTGGCCGCTGGACTGCAGGTCCCGCCTGCGGAGACGGCCTATCACAACCGGCGCGAGTTGTTGAGCTATCTGGGTTTCGACAGCGTGACCTGCTACGTCTGGGTCCAGCACACCCAGTTGCGCAACTTCCCGGAGACGGACTACCGCGACGTGGCCGCTGACGCCGTGCGCTACTGGCGCCAGGCCAACTCCGAGTTCGGCCTGCCCTTCCATCCCAACGTCACCATGGGCTGGGACTCCAGCCCGCGCACCTGCCAGACTGACCGCTTCGACAACTCCGGCTACCCCTTTACGCCGGTCCTGAAGGGCAACACTCCGGCCGCCTTCCACGACGCTCTGCGCTCGGCCAAGGAGTTTCTGGATTCCCGCCCAGCGCAGGGTTCAAAGGACGACGCGAAGATTCTAACCCTCAACGCCTGGAACGAGTGGACCGAGGGCAGCTACCTGGAGCCGGACACCGAAAACGGCCTGGCCTACCTCCAGGCCATCGCCTCCGTCTTCGGCGCCTGAACGCGCGGTCTTCGCGGTAACTTGCGCCCCGTCTTGTTCGTCGCTAGTGAGTGACAATAGGAGAACCGTGTCTGCTTGCGGCCCCGACAGCCGCATGGAAAAGGAGAATCCGATGAGAGCTTCCCTACTAGTTTTCGGCGGCCTGGCGCTGGCCGCCATCGTTTGGGCGGGCGATCCCTGGAAGGACAAGAAGCCTGCCGATTGGTCGGATAAGGATCTGCAGAAGTTCCTCAACAAGTCGCCCTGGTCCAAGCTCGTCCCGCTGCAGTTTGACGCCAACAGCGCCGGGCGCGGCGGCCGCGGTGGTGGTGGCGGCCCCGATATGAGTGGCACCGCTGGTATGGGTAACGGTAGCGGCGGCTACAGCGGCGGTGGCGGCGGCTACGGCGGAGGCGGTGGTGGCATGGGTGGCCGCGGCGGCGGCGGGATGGGTGGCGGAGGCGGTTACGGCCGCGGCGGCGGCATGGGCGGCGACCAGGGCGGTAACACGCCCATGGCAACTGTCCGCTGGGAGAGCGCCCCGCTGGTGCGCGATGCAGAAGCCCGCTCCGAGTCGAAGGAATTCAACGACGCCGTGGCCGGTTTCTCCAAGGATTACTACATCGTCTCCGTCACCACCATGGGCCCCGGGCGCCGTGGCCGGCAGGGCGGCGAAGGCGGTGAGGGCGGCGAAGGCGGCTGGGGCGGTCAGAATCAGAACCAGACTCCCGAGCAGATCGAGACTCGCCGCAAGGCCATGGACGCGCGCATGATTCAGGCCACTTCCCTGACCCACAATGGCCAGCCCGTCGCTCCCGAGCGCGTCGAGTCGGTCCAGGGGTCCTCGGGACGCATGCGCCTGTTCCTGTTCCCACGCTCCCTGGCGCTGGACAACAGCACCGAGGAACTGAGCTTCCAGACCTCGATGGGCCCGATGGCCATCAAGACCAAATTCAACCTCAAGGAGATGTCGCAGAGCTCCGAACCGGGACTGTGAGTCAATCCTCAACGGAAGACTGCAAACATTGGGGTGCTCACTGGCCGGCGCGCCTTACCGTTTGCCGGTCCGCGCCCGGTACTCGCGCGCTGCTCGCCGCGCCGCTCTCAGGCCCCGGCGAGGGTGGATAAGGTTGATTCCCGCTGCGCCTCGTAGGTCGCGATGGTGCCGGTCTGGCGCAGGATGTAGCCCAGTTCGTCGACGCCTTCCAGCAGGCAGGCTTTCGAGAACGGATCCACCGGGAACTCGCACTTCTCGCCCGCGCCGAAGGCCAGCGTCTGCGAGGCGAGGTCGATCTTCACGGTGGCGTCCGCGCCAGCGGCGAGGAGCTTGGCGTGCACCTCGCGCGGGACGACGACCGGCAGCAGGCCATTCTTCAGCGAGTTGTTCTTGAAGATGTCGGCGAAGCTGGTCGAGATGACTGCCTTGAATCCGTACTGCGTCAGCGCCCACGGGGCGTGCTCGCGCGACGACCCGCAGCCGAAGTTGTCTCCGGCGAGCAGCACCTGGCACTCCCGCGCCGCCGGCTGGTTCAAGATGAACTCCGGCTTCGGCTTGCCTTCGGCGTCGTAGCGATAGTCGTAGAACAGTTGGTCGCCCAGGCCGGCCTTGGAAATCGTCTTCAGGAAACGGGCCGGAATGATCTGGTCCGTGTCGATGTTGTCGACCGGGAAAACGACGACCTTGCTCTCGAATGCGGTGAACTTCTCCATTGCCGTTTCCTTTCTAGCCGATCAGCGTCCGCGGGTCCGTCACCACGCCCGTCACGGCGGCGGCGGCCGCAGTCAGCGGGCTCGCCAGGAATGTGCGCCCGCCCTTGCCCTGGCGTCCCTCGAAATTGCGATTGGAGGTCGAGACGCTGTACTGGCCGGGCTGCAACTGGTCTCCATTCATCGCGATACACATCGAGCAGCCGGCTTCGCGCCACTCCGCGCCGGCCTCCCGGAAGATGCGGTCGAGCCCCTCGGCCTCGGCCTGGCGTTTGATCGGCTGCGAGCCCGGAACCACCAGAACGCGCACTTTCGGGTTGACTTTCCGGCCCTTCAGAATCGAGGCAGCGGCCCGCAGGTCGGGCATCCGCGAGTTAGTGCAACTGCCGATGAAAACCACGTCGACGGGGTGGCCCAGGAGCGGCCTTCCAGGCGTCAGATCCATGTATCGAAGCGCCTTGGAGAGTGTTTCCCGCTCCATCGCGTCGCCCGCCGCGGCCGGCTCCGGCACCCGGCCGGTAATCGCCATGCCCATGCCCGGATTGTTGCCGAAGGTGATCATCGGTTCCAGCGCTGAAGCGTCCAACGCCAGCTCATGGTCGTAACTCGCGCCGTCGTCGGTGGGCAATAAACGCCAGCGGGCGACAGCTGCGTCCCAAGCTCCGTTCTGGGGCGCGAAGGGCTTGCCGTGCAGGTAGTTATAGGTTGTGTCATCGGGCGCGATCAGGCCCGCCCTGGCGCCCGCCTCGATCGACATGTTGCACACCGTCATGCGCTCGTCCATCGACAGAGCGCGGATGGCCGGCCCGGAGTATTCGAAAACGCATCCCGTCCCCCCGCCAATGCCGACCTTGGCGATGAGGGCCAGGATGATGTCCTTGGCCGTGACGCCCGGGCGCAACGCGCCGCCCACCCGCACCGCGAAGCTGCGCGAGGGGCGCTGCAGCAGGCATTGCGTAGCCAGGACGTGTTCTACTTCGCTGGTGCCGATGCCGAACGCCAGCGCGCCGAAGGCGCCGTGCGTGGCGGTGTGCGAGTCGCCGCAGACCACGGTCATGCCTGGCTGCGTGAGGCCGTTTTCGGGGCCGATGATGTGCACGATGCCCTGTTTGTCGCTGAAGTAGTCGAACAGTGGAATGCCAAACTCGGCGCAGTTGGCGGAGAGTTGTTTGATCTGCGCCAGCGCGATTTGGTCCAGGATTGGCATCGACTTCGGCGCGGTGGGGGTCGAGTGGTCGCAGGTGGCGATGGTCAAGTCGGGCCGGCGGACTTTCAGGCCGCGCTGGCGCAGGCCGTCGAAGGCCTGCGGCGAGGTCACTTCATGCACCAGATGTAGGTCGATGTACAGCAGCGCCGGGGCATCCGCCGCTTGGGAGACGACGTGCGCATCCCAGAGCTTCTCAATGATAGTGCGAGGACGGGTCATGATGGCTTCTCGATTCTCTTAATTCCTACTCACAGTGCCTCGCAGATCGCATCACCAACCTGCGACGTCGTGGCCGGTGCGCCCTTCGGCTTCAGGTCGGCCGTGACGTGGCCGCTGTCCAGAATCTGCTCGATGGCGCGGTTCACAGCCGACGCCTCTTCCAGCAATCCGAAGCTGTATTCGAGCATCGCCGCGACGCTGCCGATCGCCCCCAACGGATTGGCCCTGTTTTGTCCGGCGATGTCGGGCGCCGAGCCGTGCACTGGTTCGTACAGGCCGGTGAAAGCCCCCGACGGCCGCTTCTCGCCCAACGAAGCCGAGGGCAGCATGCCGATCGAGCCGGCCAGCACCGCGCCCTCGTCGCTCAGGATGTCACCGAACATGTTCTCCGTCACAATCACGTCGAAGCGCGCCGGGTTGAGCACCAGTTGCATGGCGCAGTTGTCCACCAGGACGTGCTCCAACTCGATGCCGGGATAATCCGCCGAAATCTCGACCATCACACGCCGCCAGAGCTGCGAGCATTCGAGCACGTTCGACTTGTCGACCGAGGAGACCTTGCGCCGCCGCCGCCCGGCAAGGTGGAACGCCATGCGGCCGATGCGCGCGATTTCGGCGCGCGTATAGGCCATTGTGTTGACGGCGCGCTCGTCGTCGCCGGAGCCGGAGATGCCGCGCGGCGTGCCGTAGTAGATGCCGCCGGTCAGCTCGCGCACGATGATCATGTCGGCGCCGGCCACGCGCTCGTTCTTGAGCGGCGAGGAATCGATCAGGGCCTTGTAGGTCCGCACTGGGCGCAGGTTGGCATACACGCCCAGGATCTGGCGGATGCCCAGCAGGCCGCGCTCGGGGCGCTGGGCCGGCGGAGCGTTGTCGAACTCCGGCAATCCGACCGCGCCCAGCAGCGTGGCGTCGGCGGCCTGCGCGAGCCGGGCGGTTTCGTCCGGCATCGGCTGGCCGGTCTTGTGAATCGCGACGCCGCCCAGCAGGCCTTCGCTCAGCGCGAGCGCGTGGCCGAATTTCGAGGCGGCGCGGCGCAGAACTTTCACCGCTTCGCGGGTGACTTCGGTCCCGATGCCGTCGCCGGGCAGGACCAATACATTCAATTGCATGGTGTGTCTCTGGATCCTCAAAGGCCCTTCAGGAGCCGGCGCGCCGGGCCTGTCCCTATTGTCCGATGTGAATGGCGGGCCGCGCTCAGTCGCCGCTCACCGGGACGTCCTTGGACATGCGCTCACTGAGCTTGAGGGTGCGGATGATGGCCAGGATCTCCTGGTCGGCGACGTTTTTCTTGCGGTCGGCGATCTCGATGAAGCCCTGATAAACGACGTCCAGCTCTTCCTTGGACAGGTTGTAGCCGAGGTGCTCGCACTTGGAGCGCAGGGCGTGGCGCCCGCTGTGCTTGCCCAGCACGAGCCGGCCTTCGGGGATGCCGATGCTCTTGGGATCGATGATCTCGTAGGTCGATTTTTCCTTCAGATAGCCGTCCT
This sequence comes from Bryobacteraceae bacterium, assembly GCA_052145115.1. Lineage (GTDB taxonomy): Bacteria > Acidobacteriota > Terriglobia > Bryobacterales > Bryobacteraceae > CAIVVT01. Next base: position 37,701 of record JBKQPG010000017.1, on the reverse strand, counting down.
GGTGGATGCCGGCTTCATGCGCGAAGGCGTTGGCGCCGACGATGGCCTTGTTGGGCTGGGGGCCGAAGGCGATGAACTCGGTGAGCAGTTTGCTCGCGGGGTACAGGTGCTGGGTGTTGATCCCGGTGTGATAGGGCAACTGGTCCTTGCGGATGCGGAAGGCCATCACGACCTCCTCCAGCGAACAATTGCCGGCGCGCTCGCCGATGCCGTTGATGGTGCACTCGATCTGCCGCGCCCCGCCAGTCACGGCGGCGATGGAGTTGGCGCTGGCCAGGCCCAGATCGTCGTGACAATGAACGCTGACGATGGCGCGCCCGTCCACCGCGGCGGTGATGCGCGAGATCAGTGCGCAATACTCCTGCGGCACGGAGTAGCCGACCGTGTCGGGCAGATTGACGGTGGACGCTCCGGCGTCGATCACGGCCAGGCTGACCTGCTCGAGGTAGTCGTAGTCGGTGCGCGTGGCATCCTCGGCCGAGAATTCGACGTCCTCGACGTAAGTTCGGGCCAGCCTCACGGCGGCGCAAGCCTCGTCGAGAACCTGCTGGCGGGTCTTCTTGAGCTTGTACTGGAGATGGATGTCGCTGGTGGCGATGAAGGTGTGGATGCGCGGGCGGCGCGCGGCTTCGAGCGAGGCGGCGGCACGTTCCACATCGAGTTTGCAGGCGCGCGCAAGCGCGGCGACCCGCACCCAGGGCAGCTCGTGGGCGACGGTGCGCACGGCTTCGAAATCGCCCTCGGAGGCGATCGGAAAACCGGCCTCGAGAATGTCGACACCCAACTCAGCCAGCTTGTGGGCCATGCGCAGCTTTTCGGGGACATTCATGCTGCAGCCGGGCGACTGCTCGCCGTCGCGCAGCGTGGTGTCAAAAATGAAGACGCGATTCTTATCCAGCGTCTGGGCCATGGATCGGAGCTCTCCTTTGTGCCGGAATCCCGGTGTGGGATCCCGATTGCAGGTTGTCCCAAGGGGCGGCCTGTTGCTCCGCGCCCGCGGGATGCTTCCTTCCATTGTCCCCGCGCGGGTGGTGATCGTACAAATTTATAGTAACAATCCATTGGATAAGCCAATCGCATGTGATAATATTCATAAATACATTGCGTCGTTCGTATTCGTGAATTGAGGGCGGAATATGGAACTTTATCCTCTGAAGGTGTTCTTGACCGTCGCGACGGAGCGCAGCTTCTCGCGCGCCGGAGAGAAGCTGCTGCGGACGCAGCCGGCGATTTCACTCGCCGTTCAGCGGCTGGAAGCGGAACTGGGCGAGAAGCTGATCGACCGGACGGGGCGTGAGCTGATCCTGACCGACGCCGGACGGCTGGTGCTGGAGTATTGCCGGCGCTTCGACAACCTGCAGCGCGAGCTGGAGAACTCGCTGGCCGAGTTGCGCGACATGGCCTCGGGGCGGCTGGTGATCGGGGCCAACGAGACGACGTCGCTGTACCTGATGCACCACATCGTGAATTACCGGCGGCAGTATCCGAAAGTGAAGGTGCAGGTGAGGCGGACGCTGTCGAGCCGCATCCCGGCGCAACTGATCGACGGCGATCTGGAACTGGGCGTGATCAGCTACGACCCGGAGGACGACCGGCTGGAGTCGCACGAGATCTATATCGACCACCTGTGTTTCGTGGTCAGCCCGCAGCACCGCTTCGCGCAGCGCGAGGCGGTATCGATCCGCGAGCTGGGCATGGAGACGTTCATCGCGCACAACGTGCTGTCGCCGTACCGCGAGGTGGTGCTCAAGGCGTTCCAGCGGTCGAAAGTGCCGCTGAACATGGACGTCGAGATGCCGACGGTGGAGACGATCCGGCTGATGGTGGCGCGCAACGAGGGCGTGGCGTTCGTGCCCAAAATGTGCGTGGAGCAGGACCTGGAGCAGGGACTGCTGAGGGAAGTGCGGGTCGAGGAGCTAACCGTCGAGCGCAAGATCCGGCTGATCTTCCCGGCGCGGCGGGTGCTGAGCCACGCGGCGCAGGCGTTCCTGGAGATCGTCAAGGGACCGGAGGGGACGACGTAGGCGCGGAGTCATCAACCAGGGCGAGTCACCAGCGACGAGACGGCAGAAATCCGGGCGGCAGCTAGGAGTAAGATCGCGGATGGAGTTGGTCAAGCCGTCCGAGTCTTCCGTTTTGCGATAGGATTCACCCATGCAGCGCAGATCATTTCTGAAGTCGCTGGCGGCCGCGCCCGCGGCGTTGGCGGCTGTTCCACGGCGGGCTGAAGCCGCGTTGCCTAAAACCAAGATCACGCGGGTCCGCATTTACCGGCCGCCGGAGCTCAACCTGATTTTCAACCAGAGCAACATGCTGGTGACGGTGGAGACCGAGGCCGGCATCACGGGCATCGGCGAGGGCGGCTCCAGGGACACGCTGGAGCAGTGCGCCGGTTCGCTGATCGGCAAGGACCCGTTCAAGACCGAAGCGATCTGGCAGGAAGAATACATGGCCTGGTTCTACCCTCCGGGGAGGGAGAAGCAGGATGCGATGGGGGCGCTCGACCTGGCGCTGTGGGACATCAAAGGTAAGGCCCTGGGCGTGCCGATTCACCAACTGCTGGGCGGGGCGGTGCGCAGCTTCTGCGAGTGCTATAACACCGGCAATGTGCGCCCGCCGGCCGGGCCGGGCGGCGCGCCGCCCAGCATTAAGGACCGCGTGCAAGCGACCATGGCCGCGGGCTACAAAGTTTATCGAATCGACGCGGCCGATGCGGCGAGCGGCGCCTGGGATGTCCGAGAGCGCCTGCTGCAGGTTGCCAAAGACGCCAAAGAGATTCGCGAAGCTCTCGGCTCGGCCGGCGACTGGAGCATCGACTTCCACCAGCGCTTCGAGTTTGCCGACGCCGTGCGCGGCTGCCGCCTGATCGAGGAGTACTCGCCCTACCTGGTGGAAGATCCCGTTCGCGACGAGCATTTCCTGGAGGACATCCCCAAGCTGCGCCTGCTGACCCCGCTGCCCATCGCGGCGGGCGAGGAGTGGGGCTGGCGCTGGGACTTCAACAAGCTGGTCGAGAACCACGACATCGACTACAACCGCTGCACTCTGGCCAACGTCGGCGGCATTACCGAGATGGTCAAGATCATGGCCCTTTGCGAGACGCACGCCGTGGGCATGGTCCCGCACTTCACCGGGCCCGTCGCCACCGCCGCCCTCGTGAACTGCCTGGCCACCTTCCCGGGCTCGGTAATGTTCGAATACAACTACGGCGACCGCAAGATCCCCTATCTTCCCGAGTACACGGATTTCAAGGCGGGCAAGCTCTATCCCAACCAGCGCCTGGGGCTCGGCGTCACGTTGGACGCCAGCCTCCTCACCCAGATCGGGGAAGTGACGCAGCCGGTACACCGAAGGATCTACAACCGCCCCGACGGATCGCTCACGCATTGGTGAGGCGCGCGGCGCGGGTGTTTCGGTAGATCGTCAAAGGGCGGGAGACAACGAGCTGGGGGCGGCCGGGGGGAGCGGCTGGCGCGTTTTCTGACACCCGTCTTGAATTCCACCTGATGATGTCTCATGTCTGAATATCAGACTTGAAAATCTTATAATCCTACACCGGATGCTGTGGCGAACGGGTCCTCTTGTATACGTTTCAATGACTTGGTCTTTGGCTGACGACGTGCACTGATCGGGCTGGCTGATTACCATCTGGAGGTGTGCATGTTTGGAGTCAACTGGAGCGATCCGCAGACCCTGTGGCTGAACGTGATCAACCTGAGCCTGGGGATCGTTACCGTGGTGTGCATTGTCGCCCTGGGCTACGGAGTGCTGCAGGACGTTCGCGCGCGCGTGCGCAAGAAGGCCAGCCAGCGCTCGCTGGAAGCCGCTATGAGCGGCCTGATGAGGGGCTTTGACGGCCACTCCTTCGACCTGCCCGGCCTGGGCCTGACCATGGCGGATGGCGGCGAGCCGGTCGACCATCCGGGCGACACGCCCGAGGCGCCGCGCAATCCGAAGGGCTGCTGAAGCCGCCGCGGAGACGGTTATGATCTGTCCCTTCCTGAGCGAGGCGCAGGTGCGCTCGTGCCAGTTGGCGCCGGTGCGGAAGCTGATTCCGCAAACCGCCGCCGCGGGAGCGGAGTTGTGTTCCTCGGCGCGGTTTGCCGAATGCGCGGCGTTCCGGAGGCTCAGGCAGGCTCCCGGCTCCGCGACGGTGTGCCCGCAGCTGGTCGAATCGTTGATGCAATACTGCTCGGCGGCGCCGGTGATGCGGCTGGTGCCGTGGAGCGAAGCGGCGGTGTCGCGCTGCGGCAGCGGGGCTTTTCACTATTGCGATTTGTACCTCGAGATGAAGACGCCGCCGGCGCACGGCGGCCCGAAGGAGATCGAGGACGGGGAATTGCCCGTGCGGCGCGGGCTGCGATACACGTCCAACCACATGTGGCTGGACGTGACCGAGGACGGCCTGTGCCATGTCGGCATCGACGCGTTGTTTGCACGGTTGCTGGGGCGGGTAGAGAGCGTCGAGTTTGTCACTCCGCCCGGAGGGTCCGGGCCGGCCGCCGGCGCACCGGCGAGGAGCATGCCGGGCGCTGTATTGCGGGCCGCCGGACACGACTGGCTGGCCGTTTTCCCGCGCCCGATGACCCTCACGGCGTGGAATCTGGCGCTGCGCTCGGACCCGTCGCGGCTGACCGACGATCCGTACGGCCACGGTTGGATGTTTGCCGGGAAGGGAGTCGATTCCGCGGGCCTGGTGAGCGGGGAAGCAGCCCGGCGATGGATGGAGGATGAACCGCGCCGATTGAACGAGTTTGTCCAGTCCCGCAGCGGCTGCGCGGCCGATGGCGGCGTGGTCGAGAGCGGCCTGCTGGCGAGGCTCCCGCGCCGCGACGCCGTGCTGCTGTTCAACGATTTCCTGTTGGCAGCGGAACCCGATCGCGTCCCGCCGGGAGGGGACATCAGGGGAGAGAACTAGGGCCTGCTCACACTACGCGAACGGTGGCGACGGGAGCCGGTTTTTCCGAGTTCCAGGAGCGAGGAGCGACGCATACCGGGCGTCTGCGAGCGACGAGCGACGCGGAAATCGGGAAAACCGGCCCCGCCCTTCCGGGTTGCGGCGAAAACCGCCTCAGCCTTCGTTGTCGTCCTCGCCTTGGAATGGCCAAAGCCATCGTCCTCCGCCTCGTCTGAGACGCTTTCCGCGCGCAACGCCATCCGCTCTGGTAGTGTGAACAGGCCCTAGAAGTGCTCCAGGGCTTGGCTGTTCCGACCGCCGGAGCCGCGGACCTCAGCCCCAGCTGCATATCGATGCAGCGCCTCCTCAATCGTGAGCGCAGGCAGCTCTTCCATTTCCACCGCACAGCCCGCGTCGTGAAGGGCGGCATGCCCAGCCGACAGCCACGCCCGGCCGGAGGACGGGAGCTTCGCCGGTTTGCCGGCCGGCGTGTCGAAACGGCGCGGCTAAGCTTTGATGCGCGCGTAGTACCCTTCGGTCAGTTCGAGCAGGTTGCGCTCCTTGCGGCCGGTCTTGAGGCCCTTGAGGATGCCGGCGCGGTCCTCGGGGGAGTGGTCCTGCCCCAATTTGAACTTCGCTTCGACCTGATCAACGACCATCTCATAGGCCACAATGCCCTGGCGCATGCCCTTCAGGTAGGAGTCGGAGAGCTGCGAAAGTTCCCAATCGCCGCCGCCCCCGTAAGCGCCTTCGTTGCGCGCCACCAAGCGCTCGAGCGACTTGGCGAAGGCAGCATCGTCGTCGAGGCGCCGGGGTTTGCCGGTGGCGTGCACGACGGCGAAGTTCCAGGTCGGGACGCTGTGTTTTTCGGTGTACCAATTGGGCGAAATGTAGCCGTGCGGGCCGTGGAACACCACCGTGCAATCGGTGCTGCCGTCGAGGACCTGGTTGTGCGCGTTGCCCCTGGCGATGTGCCACCACAGCTTGCCCCAGCCTTCCGCCGAACGGTCCAACAAGGTGGGCACGTTGGTGATGTGGACGCCGCTCTTCGCCGTGACGAGCATGGCGAAGGAGAACTCTTCCATAAAATCGAGGATCAGGGTGCGGTCGGTTTCGAGCTGGCGCGCCGGGATGTAGATGGTGCTTTGTTCCGCTGCCTCGGCGCCCGGCTCCAGCCCGAGAGCGGGGAGGGACTTCAGGAAATCACGGCGTTTGGGCATACCAATAGGAAAACATGATTTGAGAGGGCGCTGCGCGGGCGCTGCTGGAGATTGTTAAGGGGCGGGAGGCGATGAAGCAGGATCCGCTCCTTTACAGTCTGAAACACGAGCTTCCATTAAGTATCCGCGGAGCCTGCTAGTGGCCGTGGCGGAGCTGGATACCGAGTTCGCGGAGCTGGCGCGGGTTGGCGGGCGAGGGGGACTCGCACATCAGGTCGGTGCCCTTGGCGGTCTTAGGGAACGGAATCACGTCGCGAATCGAGGATTCGCCGGCCAGCAGCATCACCAGGCGGTCGAGGCCCAGGGCGATGCCACCGTGGGGCGGAGCGCCGTAGGTGAGGGCGTCGAGCAGATAGCCGAACTTGGAGCGGGCCTCCTCGCGCGACAGGCCGATGGCGTCGAAGACCAGCGCCTGGATGTCCTGGCGATGGATACGAATCGACCCGCTGCCGAGTTCGGTGCCGTTGAGCACGAGGTCGTAGCTGCGGGCGCGGCAGCGCGCGGGGTCGGCGGTGAGTAGGCCGAGATCGTCTTCCTTGGGCGAACAGAAGGGGTGGTGCGCGGCGGCCCAGCGCTGCTCCTCGTTGTCCCATTCGAACATCGGAAAATCGACGACCCAGAGGAACTTCATGACCTTGGGGTCGAGCAAATTATGGCGCTCGGCGAACTTCTGCGCGGCGGCGAGGCGCAACTGGCCGCAGGCCTGGAAGACGGTCTCCTCAGGCCGTTCCCCGAGCGGCTCGGAGGGCCAGCCGGCGAGGATCAACAAATCGTTTTCGGCGGCGCCGCAGAGCGCGCGCAGGCGGGCCATGGGTTCGGGGAAGTCGCGGTCCAGGCGCTTCACATCATCGAGGACTCGCAGGCCGCGCTCGACGCCGAAGGCCTTGAGTTCGTCGCGCTCGCGGCGGCTCACGACGCCGGTATTAGGGATGTGAATCGCAACCAGAGGCAGGCCGGCGGTGGTCAGGTTGGCCTCGGCGGGGAAGAGATGTCCGACGGGCCAGAAGCGCGGCAGGCGCAGATCGGGCTTGTCGGAGCCGTAAGATTGCATCGCTTCGGCGTAGGTGATGCGCGGGAACGGCGTCGGGATATCAAAGCCGGCCACGGTGCAGATCTTCTGGACCAGCGGCTCGATGACCTCGAAAATCTGCTCCTCCTGGGGGAACGACATCTCGAGGTCTATCTGGGTGAACTCGAGCTGGCGGTCGGCGCGCAGGTCCTCGTCGCGGAAGCAGCGCACGATCTGGAAGTAGCGGTCGTAGCCCGAGACCATCAGCAGTTGCTTGAAGATCTGCGGGGACTGCGGCAGGGCGTAAAACATTCCGTGCTGGATGCGCGAGGGGACGAGGAAGTCGCGCGCGCCCTCGGGCGCGGTCTTGGAGAGGAACGGCGTTTCGATTTCGAGGAAGCCCTGCGCGTAGAGCGCCTCGCGGGCGGCGAGCGAGATGCGCGAGCGCAGGATGATATTGCGCTGCATGTGCGGGCGGCGCAAGTCGACGTAGCGGTACTTGAGACGCGCGTCCTCACCGACGTCGATGTGCTCCTCCATCGGGAAGGGCGGGGTCTCGCTGGTGTTGAGGATCAGCAGCCTTTCGGCGACGACTTCGACTTCGCCGGTTTCGATGGCCAGGTTGACGGTGTCGGCGGAGCGCTTCTCGACGAAGCCCTCCACGGCGATGACGTATTCCGAGCGAAGCTGCTCGGCGCGGGCGTGCAGGCGCGGGTCGGCGCCGGCATGGAAGACGATCTGGGTGACGCCCTCGCGGTCGCGCAGGTGGATGAAGATCACGCCACCGAGGTCGCGCCGGCGGTACACCCAGCCCATGAGAACGACGCGGCGGCCGTCGTCGGCCAGACGCAATTCACCGCAGTTGTGGGTGCGGCGCAGGCCGCCAAGGAAATCGAGCGTGAGTTCTTGTGCCATCCAATTTGCAAGGCGGCTCCGGCGGCGCGAGCGAACGCGGCGCCGGAACTGCGCCGGGCGCGCGACCGCGGAGAAGGAGTCCTTTTAGTTTATCGCGAAGACGGCGGGCGAATCCTCACGCTCAAGCACGGTAGCAGCCGAGGACGCGCAGCATGTCGGCCAGTTCCCGCAGATGCGCGAGGGCGCGCTGGACGCGTTCCTCGTCGGTCGAGCCGATCAGGTCGAGGTAGAAGAGATATTCCCAGGGGCGGCCGCGCAAGGGACGCGATTCGATCTTGATGATGCTCAGATCGCGCAGCGCGAAGGCGCTCAGGGCGCGGAACAGCGAGCCGGGCTGGTTGCGCACCGTGAAGACCAGCGAGGTCTTCCAGCCTTTCCTGGCCCCCTCAGCGAGAGTGAGCGCGGGCTGATCGGTACGGCGCAGCAGGAAAAAACGGGTGATGTTCTGGCGGTCGTCCTCGATGGAACGCTTCAGGATTCGGGCGCCGTAGATCTCCGCCGAAACCGCGCTGGCAATCGCAGCGGCGTTGCGCAGGCCCTCGCTCACGACCATCTTCACGCTGCCGGCGGTGTCGTAGAAGGGTTCGCGCTGGATCTGCGGATTGGCGGCGAAGAAATCGAGGCACTGGTTGATCGCCACGGGATGCGAAAAGACTCGTCTCACATCCTTGAAGCGCACGCCGGGCAGGGCGATCAGGTTATGGACGATGCGCACGTTGGCCTCGGCGACGATGCGGAAATCGAAGTGCAGCAGGTGGTCGTAGTTTTCGTGGACCGAGCCGTGGAGCGTGTTTTCGATGGGGATCACGGCGGCGTCGACCTGCCCGTCGCGCAGCGCCACGAAGACGTCCTCGAATCGCGTGCAGGGCTGGACGACGACCGCGGGCCCAAGCAGGTCCATGGCAGCCTGGTGGCTGAAGGCGCCGGGCTCGCCCTGAAAGGCCGCGCGCAGGGCCGGCGGGAGCGACTGTTTCTTTCTCGAAGTCATAGTTTGCTTATCTCGATGCTCGCGCATTTCCATGAATCACGCTTTGGCCGCGGCTAATAGTTCGAAGACGTCGCCGCGCAAAGCTGCTTGAGTATCTCCTTGATTGCTTTGAGGCGTTCAAAACGCTTCTCCTCTTCGTGGAAGGTTCGGGTATGGGGGCGACAGCTCGCCGTGGTGCTTCAAATGGAGCATTTCTCGGCACACGACATACTCGACGGCCAGGCGGCTCAGGTCGGGCGAATCCAGAAGACGGCCGAGGCGGCAAATCGTGTTTCAGGATGTGCGCGCAATTCAGCAGAAAGTCCAAATCAGGGCTGACCGAGATCCTGAGCACGGCTCGCAAGCTCCTGCTCTGATTGTTCATGGCCTTCAAGAAACCAAAGCCAGTTATGATCAGCTGGCTGCGCATAACTCCGGCGGTCCTACGGAGAGATCAATTCCCGCCGTCAGCCCCTGGCCGTTGCACCGAAGTGGACAAATCCTTCCAATTCCAATGGCGCGAGGAAACCGGCAATCCATGGGCGCTCGCGTAGTAGTTACGGGCTGATTCCACCTGCTGCTCCCAGTTACCTAGAGGATACAGTAACTGGCGATAGATCAAGTAAGTCATGTCCGCCGTGCGAACCGGCAGGTGGTCTTTTACATCGTCCACCTTGTCGAAATACTTACGACCGTTGGCTTCCAGTACGCGAGGGTACCAACTCTTATACCACACCTCAACAGCGTCCTCAAAAACCCGATTCCTTTGCTGACGGATGTTCTCAGCCTGGTCCAGGGCCCCGTCCATCGCGTCAACCGCGGCCTTGGCATCTCCTTTCGAGGCGGCGGCTTGTGCTGTCTTCAATGATGCATCGATCCGGCCGAGATCCAGCAGCATCTCGATGTTCTGCCGGCACAGTTGGGCAAGCTCGATATAGAGCTCGATATTGTAGCGATTGAACTCCACCCGTTGCAGGTTCTCATGCAAAAGGTCAAGCAGTTCATCGTTGCCGGCCAGGAAACGGCCGGCAAGTTCCAAGCGTCGGTGACTCATCGCCGTCCAGTCGTAATTCAGCGCCAGTAAGTCCGGTGTCGGTACCGGGGGCAGCGGCAGAGTTTGATCTTCCGCCGGCTGAGGTGGATGATTGATGCGATCCCAGTCGCCCCAGATTGGGCTCCGTGCGTTGGAAGCAATAGTGTCCCAGCTTTCCTTCCAGAATTGACCCTGCGCGCTCAAAAGCTGATACACTCGCCCCATGTTCGTTTCGCCAGGTCCATAGAATAGCGGATAAAACGTAGCCGTCAGCTCCTGCTCGCTGGCTCCCTTGGGGTGCCAGCCAGCCGCGGAGCCCGTGGCATAACCGAGCCACATCACCTCGGGATGAATTCCAGTGTCGGCCCAACCGGCCACGAATGTTCCCATCAAGTCGGCCGTGTTGCGCGCGGGCGTGTTCTCAATTGTGTCCAACATCTGCCCCACATAACCCAGGCCCGGGAGATCCGTTCCATACCCTCCAGATGCATGACTGACGATGTGATCCGCGGCGGGCAGGAGATAGTAATTCGAAAAGAAGAATTCTTTCCAGCCGACCGTGGAGGTGAAGATCATCTGCCGGATCCCATGCGCCTTAAACACAGGGTCGAATTCCGGGCCATACACTTCTGCGTTGACCATATAACCAGGGAGCGCGGCGATGTCATCCGGCTTCATCGGATACTCGCCCCAGAACAGCACGGTGCGGCCACGGTCGTGCAGGTAGCTTGCCGCTTTAGACACGAACTCTGCGAATACCTTCCCTACGCTGCCTTTCTCTTTCGCCAGGCTCTCTTCATCGCATTGCGCATTCTTTGAGAGACCGAGATAGTAGGGCTCGTCAGTCGAAAGCACAAAGTACTTACTGCCCCGGTTGGCGTCCAGCAGGTCCTGAAACAGGCCTTCGTAAAACTTGTAAGTGGCCGGGTTCGCTGCGCAGGCTTCATAATTACTCTCCGGAAACTCACGCAGCGAGGCATACTCCGGGTGTTTGAGGATGAAAGAGATGTGCGCTGGCCCATCGAGGTAGGGAATGAGCTGTACATAGTGCTTCAAGGCGTAGTCGGTGAGTTCCTGATACTCGGCGGGCGAAAGCGCGTACGGTTCGACGATCGGCGCCGCGTGTTTGAACTGATAGTGGCCTTCCAGCTTGAGCGAGAATCCGTTGATCTTATAGAAGGCTGCCTGCCGCACGGCTTGCTTTAGCACCGGCAGCGGCTCCAGGTGATGTGCATCGTCCCAGTAGATGATGCGCATTTCGAGATCCGGCCAATCGGTGATCTCCCCCACGGGCAGGATCCAATGGCCATTGCGTGCCTTCAATAACTGAAGCATTGTCTGGACGCCATAAAACAATCCTGGCGCGGCATTGGCGGCGATGGTCACCTGGTCGCGCCTCAAATCGAGGCGGTAGGCCTGTTCCTTCAGCGGCGCTGTATTCTTGTCCGTTGCAGCCCCAATCGGGACCGAGTCCGGTGCCACCCTCAATCGGATGACTCGCGGCGAGTCCTGAGACGACCCCACCGCCAGGGTGAGATTCAAATGGAAACGCTCGTCCAATTGTTGTTGGAGCGATTCGACCGCGACGTCGTGGGGTTGCACGCCCTCTGCCAGTGCAATCCGCCAGTCACCGTTGACAATAAAGTCCTCTGATTCAAGCCTCACGATCTGTGGAGCCGGAAGAACGGTATAGCCTCGCGCGGAAAGAGGGGAAGCTGTCTCGCTAATCAAAGGAGAGATCGCAAAAAGGAAAGACAGAAATCGCAAGGAGAAGAGCCAGTTCCGCGGCATTGGTTCAGATTATCATGACGGCTCAGCATGGACTCGGGAGCGCGGCCCCCGCGGGCTAGTAGTGCGAGAGGGTGGAGGCGCAGAGTTGCTTGAGAATCTGCTTCGCTTCTTTGAGGCGTTCGAAGCGCTTTTCCTCTTCGTGGAAGGCGCTGGTATGGACGCGGCGGCGCGCTCCGTGGTGCTCGACGGGATGTTTCAGGTGCAGCATTTCGTGATACAGGACATACTCGACGGCCAGGCGGCCGACATCGGGCGAGTCGAGCAACCGGCTGAGGATGATGGCGTTGTGCGAGGGATCGTAATGGCCGAGCGTGGTGCGCGATTCGCGGCGGCTCCAGCCGAGCTGAGGCCGGCCCATCAGGCCATGGAAGTGTTTCGCATTCAGCTCCTCGAAGATTTCTTCGAGATCCCAGGCGCGGCCGCGGGGACCGCTGACGAACTTGCGGCCGCGCACCAGCTTGACCGTCTGCAGGCTGCGGCGGACATCCTGGCGGTTCAGCCAGCGGCGGTAGAGAACGGCGGCGTGGGCGGGTGACTCGCGGCGGAACATCTTAGCGATCAGGATTTCGGCCAGCGCCTCGAGAACCCGGGCCGGCGCTCCCTGCCACAGATCGGAGAGCCGCACCGCGAGGCGGCCTTCGCGGAAGGAGATGGCGCTGTTGGCGTTGGCATAACGCTTGAAAACCAGGCGCACCTCGGCCAGCGGCGTGCGGGGACGGTATTGACGGAAGAGGCGGGCGAAAATCTCCTCGGGCGATTCGAACGGGAGTGCGGTCTGAAGTTGCATCCCTCTACTGGCCTAGCATAACAATGAAGCTTTGCTGGCATTCCCGAGCGATTCGTCTGTTTCGCCCGCGCGCGGGCGAGGAGGGCACGATTCAACGGGCGAAGGAGAGCATTCATTGCGTAACGTAAAAATCAGCGCCTACGGCTGCTATGTGCCGCCGACGATCCTGACCAACCAGGATCTCGAGAAGATGGTGGACACCAACAACGAGTGGATCCTGGAGCGCACCGGCATCCGCGAGCGGCACATCGCGGGGCCCGAGATGGCCACGTCGGACATGGCGGTGGAGGCGGCGAACGCGGCGCTGGCACAGCGTGGGATGGAGGCGAAGGACCTGGACGCCATCATCGTCTGCACGGTGACGCCGGATCACCTGTTTCCTTCGACGGCGTGCCTGGTGCAGCACCGTATCGGCGCCCCGGATGTGTGGGGCTTCGACCTGATTGCGGCCTGCTGCAGCTTCCTGTACGGCCTAACGACAGGGGTCAACCTGGTTGCCTCGGGGATGCACGAGCGGGTGATGGTGATCGGGTCGGACAAGATGTCGAGCATCACCGACTACACCGACCGGGCGACGTGCGTCCTGTTTGGAGACGCGGCGGGCGCGTTCATCCTCGAACCGGCGGCGGAGGGCGAGCGCGGCTTCGTGGGGCACAAGCACCTGATCGACGGATCGGGGGCGGCGGTGCTGAGCATGCCCGCCGGGGGGAGCCGGCTGCCGCCGTCGCACGAAACGGTAGACCAGCGGTTGCACTACATCAAGCAGCAGGGCCAGGCGGTGTTCAAATTCGCCGTCAGGAAAATGGGCGACATCAGCGCGGCGCTGCTGGAAGAGCACGGCCTGAAGACCGAAGACATCGCGGTGATGATCCCGCACCAAGCCAACAGGCGCATCATCACGGCCTGCGCGGACCGCATCAAAATGCCCTACGAGCGGGTGATCATCGACATCGACCGCTACGGCAACACGACCTCGGCGACGCTGCCGCTGGCGACGCAGGACGCCGTCGATTGGGGGTTGCTCAAGAAGGGCGATTACGTGTTGTACGCCGCGGTGGGCGCGGGCTTCACGGTCGGCGCCAGCCTGTGGCGCTGGGAGATCTGACGGCCCAGCGGGCGGCTCTCCAACATCCCTGGCGGCAGGTAGCGGGAAGCTGGGGCGGCGGCCGTTGCCACTCCGGCGATCGTTCATACTCAATGGATAGGCTGCGATGATTACCGAGACGCAAACCGTGCGCTTCCCCGAGCTGTCGCTGGACAGCGGCGAAACGCTGCGCGGCCTGGAAGTGGCCTACGAGGCGTACGGCAAGCTGAACGAGCGGCGCTCCAACGCCATTCTGATTCTGCACGCGTTCACCGGTGACGCTCACGCCGCTGGCGTCGACCACGAAGGCAAGACGGGCTGGTGGGACAACATGATCGGCCCGGGGAAGGCCTTCGACACCGAGCACTATTACGTGTTGTGCGCGAATGTGCTGGGAGGGTGCCGCGGCACGACGGGACCGGCATCGACGAATCCGGCGACGGGCCAGCCGTACGGCATGAGTTTCCCGGTGATCACGATCGGCGACATGGTGCGGCTGCAGCAGATGCTGGTGGAGTCGCTGGGCATCCGGCGGCTGCTGGCCGTGACGGGCGGCTCGATGGGCGGGATGCAGGCGCTGGAGTGGGCGGTGTCGTTCCCCGATGCGGTCTGCGCGAGCATTCCGATCGCCGCGACGGCGCGATCCAGCGCGCAGCAGATCGCGTTCAACGAGGTCGGGCGACAGGCGATCGCGGCCGATCCCGATTTCCGGGGCGGCGACTACTATGCCGGCAACCCGCCGGCGCGCGGGCTGGCGGTGGCGCGCATGGTGGGCCACATCACCTACATGAGCGACGAGTCGATGCGCGAAAAATTCGGGCGGCGGCTGCGGGGGCGCGAAGAGTTCAGCTTCGGCTTCGACGTCGATTTCGAGGTGGAAAGTTACCTGCGCTACCGCGGTTCGCAATTCGTGGGGCGATTTGACGCGAATTCCTATCTGTATATCACCAAGGCGATGGACTACTTCGACCTGACGGCGGGCTACCCGTCGCTGGCCGCGTCGCTCGAGCGCGCGCGGTGCCGCTTCCTGGTGATCAGCTTCACCTCGGACTGGCTGTACCCGAGCTATCAGTCGCTGGAGATTGTCAACGCCTTGCGCGGCCGCAATCACGACGTCACCTATTGCGAACTGACTTCGAACTACGGCCATGACGCGTTTCTGGTGGACGTGGGTGAACAAACGGGCATCCTGCGCGGATTTCTGGCGCGATGCCAGCGGGAAGTGGAGGCCGGGCAGTGAAGGTCCGGGAGGTGCTGGGGCGCAGCGATTACGCGCTCATCTCGGAGCTGGTGCCGCAGGGGAGCCGGGTGCTCGACCTGGGGTGCGGTGACGGCGCGCTGCTGGCGTTTCTGCAAGCCACGAAGGGTGTCGAAGCGCGCGGGATCGAGCTGCAACCGGAGCTGGTCCAGGCGGCGGTGGCGCGAGGGGTTCCTGTGTACCAGGGCGACGTCGAAAGCAGCCTGAGCGAGTACCCGGACAAAGCGTTCGACTACGTCATCCTCAGCCAGACCGTGCAGGAGACGCGCCGGCCGCTGCATATTCTGACCCAGATGCTGCGCATCGGGAGCCACGCCATTATCGCGTTCCCGAACTTCGGCCACTGGCGGGTGCGGTTCGCGCACCTGGTGAGCGGCCGCGCGCCGCGGACGCGGCTGTTCCCCTACGCCTGGCACGATTCGCCCAATATTCACTTCCTGACGGTGCTGGATTTCGAGGAACTGGTGCGGGCGCAAGGGTGGAGCGTCGAAAGGCGATTTTTCCTGAGCGGGCACAAGCGGGTGAGCGGGCTGCCGAACCTGACCGCGGAAATTGCCGTCTATATGCTCACAAAATAATCCATAGTACTCGTGGTACGGACCGCGATTGCACGAATCCCGCTTCCCCACGTTAAGATAAAGTTACGAGGCTTGGGAATGAATCCCAGGGCCAGGCGGAGCAAGGAGGCAGTTTGCCCGCAAAGCGGATCCTCATCGTTGATGACGAGGCGTCCATCCGGGACCTTTTGACGGATTTCCTGACGGAATTGGGGTTTGAGACCGCATTGGCCTGCAACGGCATGGATGCCCTGGAGCAGACGAGAAGCTTCGATCCGGACCTCGCCATCATCGATCTCGTCATGCCTGAGCAAGAGGGCATCGAGACCATCCGGACGCTACGG
Organism: Bryobacteraceae bacterium; assembly: GCA_052145115.1. Taxonomy (GTDB): domain Bacteria; phylum Acidobacteriota; class Terriglobia; order Bryobacterales; family Bryobacteraceae; genus CAIVVT01. The sequence goes on along the minus strand of JBKQPG010000017.1, from coordinate 21,839 downwards.
AAAACACGAAAAGACCTCAAGATCGTCGCGGTTTCGGGCGCATTCTCGGGACAATTCCTGCGCACCGCCGAGTTGCTGGGCGCCAACGCCGTCATGCCCAAGCCGCTGGACCTGCAGGAACTCAAACGTCTGGTGCAAAAGCTGATCGGCTGAGAGGACGTGGACCGGACCGAGGCCGATGCGCCGGCCTTCAAACGCCGGAGATATTGACGATGTCCGGCTCGGCCGGTTCCCGCTCGCCGTCGAGCACGCTGCGCGCGTCCCGCTCGGTGAACTGCTCGAGCTTGGCCGAGATGTTCATGGAACAGAATTTCGGCCCGCACATCGAGCAGAAGTGCGCCTCCTTGAACCCCTCCTGGGGCAGCGTTTCGTCGTGATAGGCGCGCGCGGTTGCGGGGTCGAGGGCCAGCTCGAACTGGCGGTTCCAATCGAAGCGGTAGCGGGCCCGGGATAGCTCGTCGTCGCGCTCGCGGACGCCGGGCCGGTGGCGGGCGATGTCGGCGGCGTGGGCGGCGATGCGGTAGGCGATCATGCCCTGCTTGACGTCTTCTTTGTTCGGCAGGCCGAGGTGCTCCTTGGGCGTCACGTAGCACAGCATGGAGGCGCCGTACCAGCCGATCATGGCCGCGCCGATGGCACTGGTGATGTGATCGTAACCCGGGGCGAAGTCGGTGACCAGCGGCCCCAGCGTATAAAAGGGCGCCTCGTCACACATCTCGATCTCCTTCTCAACCTGGAGCTGGATCTGATCCATCGGAATGTGGCCGGGACCTTCGATCATCACCTGCACGTCGTGCTCCCAGGCGATCCGGGTCAGTTCGCCGAGGGTCTTCAATTCGGCGAACTGGGCCTCGTCACTCGAGTCGGCCAGCGACCCCGGCCGCAGCCCGTCCCCCAGCGAGAAGCTGACGTCGTATTTCTGGAAGATCCGGCAGATCTCGTCGAAGCGCTCGTAAAGGAAATTCTGGCGGTGGTTCTTCACCATCCATTCGGCCAGGATCGAGCCGCCGCGGCTGACGATGCCGGTGACGCGGCGGGTAGTCAGCGGGATGTGCTGGACCAGGACGCCGGCATGGATGGTCATGTAGTCCACGCCCTGGGCGGCCTGCTCCTCGATGACCTCGAGCATGACGGCCGCGCTCAAGTCCTCGATGCGCCGCACGCGGGCCAGGGCCTCGTAGATCGGCACCGTCCCCACGGGCACGGGCGAGGCATCGATGATCGCCTGGCGGATTTCGGGGATATCGCCGCCGGTGGAAAGATCCATCACCGTGTCGGCCCCGAAATGGATGGCGTAGTGCAGCTTTTCGAGCTCGCCCTCGATGTTCGAAGCCGTCGCGGAGTTGCCGATGTTGGCGTTGATCTTGCATCGCGAGGCGATGCCGATAGCCATCGGTTCGAGGCTTAAGTGATTGATATTGGCTGGGATAATCATCCGGCCACGGGCCACTTCGGCGCTCACCAGCGCGGGCGGCAGGCCTTCCCGTTGGGCCACGAAGGCCATCTCCTCGGTGAGGATGCCCCGGCGCGCGTAGTGCATTTGCGTGCGGATTTTGTCGGGCTTGCGCGGTTCCACCCAGTGAGCTCGCTGCATGGCTTTGATTATGGCACGAAGAGTATAGAAGAGCGGTTACTCCGGCTCCGGGGCGCCGCCGTCCCAGCGGCCGCGCTGACGCAGCCGGTCGACCTCGGCACGGGCCATCTCGAGGAGTTTCAGCGTATCGACCTTGACCACGCGGTTGAGGGGCATGGCGCCGGGTTCCAGCACGACGTAGTGCAGCGGGCGCATATAGCCGGCCAGCGAGCGGGCGTGGCGGCGCAGTTCGGCCTCCGTCAGATCGGCGCCGGGCCGTTGCTCCACGAAGGCGACGATGGCCTCGCTCCACAGGGCGTGCTCGTGGCCGACCACGCCCACGGCCGCCACGCGGTCGGCCAGAGCGCTGAAGTGGCTTTCCACATCTCCGGGGAACACCTGATAACCGGCGGTCTTGATAACCCATCTTGCGCGGCCGGCGAGCTGCAAACCGCGCTCCGTCAGGCGGCCCATGTCGCCGGTGTAGAGCCAGCCGTCGGCGGACAGCGCCTGCGCGGTCGCAGCCGGATCGTTCACATAGCCCAGGAAGTTCTGCGGGCCGCGGAACGAGACATGGCCGGTCTCGCCCGCGGCGAGCTCTTCGCCCGCCAGGCCGCCGGGCTGCAGCGGGCCGCGGATGGTCAACGGGTACGCGGGCGCGGCCAGCCCGACCGTGCCCTCCAGTTCGGCCGGATCGCCGGTGAAAGGCGTGAACGTGCAAAAGCCGCTGGCCTCGGTCAGGCCCAGGCCGGTGGCCAGGCGCGGGGCCATGGTGCGCATCCTGTCAAGGAACGGCCGTGGCACGGCCTGGCCGCCGTAGACCACGCCCCACAGGCTGGAGAGGTCATAGCTTGCGTAGGAGCCCAGGCGCCACTCCATTTGGAACATCGCCGGGATCTGGCCCAGGATCGTCACCCTATGCTTCTGGATCGCCTCCAGCGAGAGCGCCGCGTCGAACATCTCCAGGGCGACGGCCGTGCCGCCCGAGAACAGGGAGGTCATCAGGATCTCGGCCTGGCCGCCGACGTGCGAGGCGGGCAGGTTCAGCAGCACGCGCTGATCCGGGCCGAAGTGAAACGCCGTGCCCAGGCTGCAATTCTGGGCGACGATGCCGCGGTGCGACAGCAGCGCTGGCTTGGGCGAGCCGGTCGAGCCGGTCGTGAAGATCGCCTGTGCGCCGTCGTCCTCGGCGATTTCAACGGGCGGAAGGGACCCTGCCGGCGGCTCGAACAGCCGCGCGGCCGGCGTGGCGCCGTCGAGGCATTCGGGCGGCGCAGAGAATTGAAGCAGGAATTCGACCGTGGGACAGTGGGCCTTCACCGCCCGGGCGAGCTCGCGGAAGTCGGCCAGTGGCGTTTTCCCCAGGAACGCATAGCCGCGCGCGCCGATGGCGGCCACCTGGCGCAAGGTCTCGGCTGGGCCGAGCCGCAGGTCGAGCGGGGCGTGAATGACGCCGGCACGGAAGCAGGCGTACTCCAGGATAATGTGCTCGCTGAGGAAAGGCAGGGAGGCGGCGAGAAAGTCGCCTTTGCGAAACCCCATGCGGCGCAGATTCTGGGCGGCGGCGAAGCTCGCATCGCGGATCTGACGCCAGGTCGGGCTGGTCCCGCGCGTGGCATTGATGATCGCCAGGCCGTCGGGGTTGCGTCCCGCCCAGCAGTCCAACGCCTGGTGGACCAGTCTCCGGCCGGCGGTCTCGCGCGCCAGATCCGCCGTCGTGATGAGCGGGACGAAGGGCTGCATTCCGGCATTTTACACTGACTGCGCCGCCGCGCAGCCCGAAAGGAGGCGGAGGCCCATCGACCGCCCGCTGCTATCTGTGAACGGTCACGGTGCGGGCGCTGAAGCCAGTGGGGCGGCGGATCTCCACGCGCACCTCCGCCCTGTCGCGGGCAGTCAAGTTGAACCCGTGGCCGAATGCGCTGCCTGGCGACAGATCGGGCAAAGGAACGCGCAGCCGCTCGACCGGAATGTCGCCTTGGCCGTAGACGACGGCTTCTAGCGTGTAGCCGCGCAAGGTGTAGCCCGGGACGGTCGCGCGTGTCCGCCAGGCGACCTTGAGCTCATTGCCGGCGAGCGTTGCGGTGAGAGTTTCTATCGGGCTCGCTTCCTCGCGCAGAACTTCGTAGGACGGTTTGCGGTGGCCATACAGGTCCACGACGCCGTGGACGCGCTGTTTCAACGCGCCCTGGCCGCGGTCGCCGATGTGCGTGCGGTAGTCGTTGTAGCAGAAAAAGATCAGCCCGGCGACGCGGTCGTGGCGGCGCAGGACGGGATCCTGCTCGCGCAGGGTCCTGATGCGCTGCTCGTCGCCTTCGGCACGGTCGGCCGTGCAGGCGCAGTAGCCGTATTCGCTGATGACCACGGGCTTGCCGGGGAAAGCGCCCAGGATTTCAACCAAATTCCGCTCCATATCCTCGGGCGTGCCCTTGGCCCAACTGCCGTAATACTGGTTCCACGAGACGTAATCCATCGAGGCGCTGACGTCATTGGCGGGCGTCTCATGAAGGCTGCTGGAGGCGTAGGTGCAGGGGCGCGAGGGATCGAGCTTCTTGGCCTCCGCGAGCAGATTCTTGGCAAATTGCGCGGCCGGCGGGTTCTGCCCGTCGATCTCGTTGCACAGGCCCCAGGCGACGACCGAAGGGTGGTTGCGGTTCTGCGCGATCATCTCGCGCAGTTGATCGAGGCCGTTCTGCTGGAGGGTTTTCTCAAGCTCCGGCGTCATATCGCGGAACGTGCCGCCGCCCCAGGTCGGCACTTCGAGCTGCACCAGGATGCCGTGGCGGTCGCACCAGTCCAGCACGCGGCGATCCTGCTGCCAGTGGACGCGCGTGAAGACGCAGTTGAGGTTCTTCATGTCGGCGTGGTCGTGCTCGATCCATTCGGACGGCTCGGCCATCCCGTAGTCCGGATTGCTGCCGGCCATGCGCTCGACGCCCATCAGGCGCACGCGTTCGCCATTGAGCTGGAAGCCGCCGTCCTTGACTTCGAACTTGCGGACGCCGAAGGTCTGCGAAACCCGATGCAGGACCGTCCCGTTCTTCGACACTAAAGTCGCTTCCAGCGAATACAGGTGCGGGTGATCAAAATGCCAGTAGCGGGCGTTCTCCCACGAGCCGGTGAAGCTCATATGCCGGGCCGCACCCATGAACTGGTAGAGGCCGTTCGTGATATTGAGTTGAACCGCCCGGCCCGTCTCCTGTTCTACAATCCGCAGTTCGACAACGGCACTTTGTTCGTGGCTGACGTAACTCGCCGTGGCGCTGAACTGCGCTCCGCCAGCGTCGTCCGGCCAGGCGTCGAAGTGGACGTCGCCGATGTGCGCCTTGGGCACGACCAGCAGATGGACCGGGCGGTAGATGCCGCCGTCGTGCGCCCAATCGCTGGAGTGCGAGCGCGGCAGCATCGCGTCTGTAAATGAGTTGTCGACGCGGACCTCCAACATGTTGTCCGCGCCGGGCTTCAGCACGCGCCTCAGCTCGCGGGTCTGAAAGGCCGTGTAGCCCTTGCCGCGATGTTCGCCCACGGGCGCGCCATTGAGTTTGACTTCGGCGGTGTGGAAGACCGATTCGAATTCGATGTGGACCTCCGCATCGGCGCACTCCGCGGGCGCGCGGAAGGTGCGGCGATAGTGCGCCACGCCATAGTAGTCTTCGAAGCCATCCATCACCTGCCAGGTGTGCGGCACGGTGACGGTGCGCCAGGCCGCCTCGCCTTCCGTGCGAAATTCCCACTCGCCATCGAGTGGGATGTCCAGACCATCGATGGGCGGGGCGGCGCCCGGGACCGCCGCGCCGGCCATGCCGGAAGTCGCGGCGCCGAACACCGCCGTACCGGCGAGAATCTGAGTTCCAAGGAAGCGTCTGCGCGTTTCGCTCATGCCTCAGAACATACCAATTTCAGGCCGCCGAGTCCGAATGCAGGCCCGTCGCGATGAAGCCGCGGCGCGGCCGCGCTGGGCGCGGCGGAGATTTCCACACTGCGTTCACAGGTTCTTCGCAGGCTGCGCCGCCGGATTGCCCTATGGAATCAATAAAAAACAAAGTCCTGTCGAAATGTATTGCCAACGGCGGCGCGAGGATTACACTGGAGGACATCAGACTTATGGCCACGATACCCCAGAAGGACGCCGCGTTCGAGCGTGGACTGCCATCCAACGTCTACGCCGAGCGCATGGTCCTGGGCTCCGTGCTGATGAACGACGAGAAGTTCGTCGACGTCGCCGCCGCGCTCCAGCCCGACGACTTCAGCCTGGACAAACATCGCCGCATCTTCCGGCGCATGCTGGAGCTCCACAACCGCTCGGAAAAAATCGACCACGTCACAGTGGCCAACGAGCTGATGCGCTATGGCGAACTGGAATCTGTCGACGGGGTCAGCTACCTGGTGTCGCTGGATGAAGGCCTGCCCGAGCTGTTCAACCTCGATAGCTACGCCCAGATCGTGAAGGACAAGGCGACGATGCGCCAGTTGATCTTCGCCGCGCAGGAGATCTCGCAGCGCTGCTTCCTGGGCGCGGATGACCCGAAGAAGATCCTGGAGCTGGCGGAAGAGTCGATTCTGCGCCTGGGCGAGGCCCGCAGCAACGAAGAGCTGATCAGCGCCAGGCAGGTGATCGACGGCACCGAAGGCGGCCTGGACGCGATGCTGAACCCGATCTCGCGGGTCAAGGGCACCAGCACGGGATTCTACCGCTACGACGAGATGACCGGCGGCCTGCACGGCGGAGAGCTGATCATCCTGGCCGCCCGTCCGGCCATGGGCAAAACCGCGCTGGCGTTGAACATGGCGCTGTACATCGCCACCAAACGGAGCAATCGCAAGGCCGTGGCCGTGTTCTCGCTGGAAATGTCCAACGAATCGCTGATGACGCGTCTGATCTGTTCACAAGCCAAAGTCGACCAGCAGAAATTCCGCCTCGGCCATTTGAATGAAGACGAGATCAGCCGGCTCAAGTATGCCGCCGCCGACATCTACGATGCGCCGCTGTACGTCGACGACAGCTCGGACACTTCGCTGATGGAGGTCAGGGCCAAGGTCCAGAAGCTGCAGCAGCAGGTGAAGCGGGATCATGACCTGCCGTTGGGTCTGGTGATCGTTGACTATCTGCAGTTGATGTCCGCGCCGAACCTGGGCCGGAACTCCAACCGCGTCCAGGAGGTCAGTGCGTTAAGCCGCGGCCTGAAGCTGATGGCGAAGGATCTGGACGTGCCATTCCTGGTGCTGTCGCAGCTCAGCCGCGCCCCCGAGCAGCGCCAGGGCGACCACCGGCCGCTGCTCAGCGACCTTCGGGAATCGGGCTCGATCGAGCAGGACGCCGACATCGTGAACTTCATCTTCCGCCCCGAGGAGTACAGCAAGGTGAAGAACGAAGAGCTCAAGGGCAAGGCGGAGCTGATCATCGCCAAGCAGCGCAATGGACCCACGGGCATGCTGCCACTCATGTTCATACAGGAGTACACGCGCTTCATGAACCCGGAGGCGCAGGAAGAGGCCCCGCCCGAGTAGCCGTCAGCGCGCGCCGCCGTGCGTGAAGGCGCTCGGCGGCCAATTCTTCCAAACCCGCTATCCTCGTATCATGGGATGTTCGATTGGCCCTCGCGGCGGGACGCCGGGACCACTGAAATCGAACGTGGCGATTCCACATGGAAAACGCAGAACTGGAACAAATCGTAACCGCACTCGCGGAAGGCTTGTTGGCCGGGGACGGGACGGCGGCCGCGCCGGGGACTGCTGCCGCACGCCCGCCTCGGACCGCCGGCGCGGATGAGCCGCCGCTCTCCGGCGCCGCGATCGCCGCGCTCATCGATCACACGATTCTTCGTCCCGAGGCGACTGCCGACGACATCCGGCGGGTCTGCGCGGAAGCCCGGCAATACGGCTTCTCGAGCGTCTGTGTGAATCCCGTGCGGGTGGCGCTGGCCGCGGCCGAATTGCGCGGCAGCGCGGTCAAGGTGTGCTCCGTGGCTGGGTTCCCGCTGGGCGCCACGCCGACTCAGGCCAAGCTGTGCGAGGCCGAATTGGCCCTGCGCGCCGGCGCCCAGGAGATCGACATGGTGATCCACATCGGCGCGCTGAAGGAACGCGACTACCGCGCAGTAAAGAGCGATGTTCAAAGCCTCGCCGCGCTGTGCCACGCCGCCGGCGCGCGACTGAAGGTGATCATCGAAACCTGCCTGCTGGACAACGCCGAGAAGGTCGCCGCCTGCGCCCTGGCCAAGCTGGCGGGCGCGGATTTCGTTAAGACTTCCACCGGCTTCGCGCCGGCCGGCGCAACGGCCGCCGACGTCGCCTTGATGCGGCGCGTTGTCGGGCCGGAGATGGGCGTGAAGGCCGCGGGCGGTGTCCGCACGCTCGCCGATCTGCAGTCCATGGTCGCGGCCGGGGCCTCGCGGATCGGGGCCAGTTCGAGCGTCAGAATCATGCAGGCGGTCGCGCGTTAACTCTCATGGCCACCACGACCAAAAGCCGCGTCCGGTTTCAGGAGCGCGCCGAGTTGCTCGATTTCCTACTCGAAGTTTCGGCCATCACCGCCGAAACGCTCGACCTCGACCGGCTGCTCGAAAACGTGGCCGAGATCGTGCGCCGCGTGATTCCGCATGAGCTGTTCGCCATCCTGCTGTACAGCGAGCGGCGCAAGACGCTCACCATCCGTCACGCCGTCGGCCACCGCGAAGAGGTGATCCAGAATCTGCAGATCCCGCTCGGCGAGGGCGTCACGGGCGTGGCCGCGCGCGAGCGCCGCGCGGTCGTCGTCGGCGATGTGCGCGAGGAGCGCAACTACCTCAACGCCCTGGACGCTGTGCGCAGCGAGATGGCGGTGCCGATGGTGGCCCGGCACAAGCTGGTCGGCGTCATCGATCTGGAGAGCACGGCCCCGAAGGCGTTTTCCGGGCAGGACCGCGCGCTGCTGCAACTCATCGCCGGGCGCGTCGGAGCGGCCATCGATAACGCCCGGCTGTACCGCCGCGTCGACCGCCAGAACCGCACCCAGCGCACGCTCACCCGGCTGGCGCAGGAGTTCAGCTCCATCCTGCGCCTCGATAAGCTGCTCGACGAAATCGCCAAGTCGATGCACGCGCTGATCAACTATGACGCCTTCGTCGTCCTGCAGGTGGATGCACCGAAGCGCCAGCTGCGCAGCCTGTTCAGCCTGCGCTACGACCAGCGTGTGCAACTCGAGAGCCTGCCCATCGACAAGGGCATTACCGGGGCCGCGGCGAGTTCGGGCCAGCCGGTGCTGGCGCGGGACACTTTGAGCGATCCGCGCTACGTCGAGTCGCACCCCGGGATTCGCAGCGAGGTCGCGGTCCCGCTGATCGTGAAGGACCGCGTCATCGGCGTGATGGACCTCGAGAGCGAGCACGTCGGGGCCTTCACCGAGGACCACGTCCGCGCGCTGCAACTGATCGCGCCGCAGATCGCCATCGCGATCGAAAACGCCCGCCTGTACGAGGAGCTCGAACGGCGCGAAAAGGCGATGCAACAGGACCTCGAGGCCGCGCGCCAGTTGCAGAACGTGCTGCTGCCCCCGCATCCGCTGCTGGTGGGTATCGACACCGGCATCGGTTACAAACCGGCGCGCACCGTCAGCGGCGACGTCTACGATTTTTTCGATTACGACGGCGAGTCTTCGATGGTGGTCTTCGGCGACTCCAGCGGCAAGGGCGCCGCGGCCGCGCTCTACGGCGCGGTCTTCAACGGCCTGGTGCGCAGCATCGCTCCGCGCCGGCGCAGCCCGGCCTTATTGCTGGCGGAACTGAATGTGGCGCTCATGGAGCGGCAGGTGGAAGCGCGCTTCTTGACCTTGCTGGCGATGCTCTGGCAATCGCGCGAGCGGCGCTTCACCATCGCCAATGCCGGCTCGACGACGCCGCTGATCTGCCGCGCTGGCAAGCTCCTCAACTTGCAGGCCACCGGCCTGCCGGTCGGTTTGCTGGAACGCGCGGAGTACGACGAAATCGTCTTTCCGGCCGGGCCGGGCGACGTGATCCTGCTTTATTCGGACGGCGTCTCGGACCAGCCCGACGCGGCCGGCGCGATTTACGGCGACAGGCGCCTGGCGGAGTTTTTCACCTCCGTCGCTGCGCGTCCCGCCGCAGTGATCGCCGCCGCCATTCTCGAGGACATCGTGCAGTTCCGCGGCACGGCGCCGATGCACGACGACCAGACCGTGATTGTACTGAAGGTCAACTGAGATCAGCAATCATGCCCGGCGCATTTCATTATCGGGACAACGTTCTCTATTGCGAGGATGTCGAGCTTTCGCGGCTCGCCGCCCGGGCCGGCACGCCCTGCTATGTCTATTCCGCGGCCGCGCTGCGGGCCAATTTCCTGGCTTACGAACATGCGCTGGAGGGCGTACCGCACCGTGTCTGCTACGCCGTCAAGGCCAACGGCAATCTCGCCGTGCTGCGGCTGCTCGCCGGTCTTGGCTCTGGCTTCGACATCGTCTCCGGCGGCGAATTGTTCCGCGTTCTGAAGGCCGGCGGCGATCCCTCCTCCGTCGTCTTCGCCGGCGTGGGCAAGACCCGCGAGGAGATCGAGTACGCGCTCGAAAGCGGCATCCACAGCTTCAATTGCGAGTCCGAGGCCGAGCTCGCTCTGATCAGTTCCCTCGCCGTCCGCCTGGGCACCACGGCCTCCGTCGCCGTGCGCGTGAACCCCGACGTGGACGCCTTGACGCACCCCTACATCTCGACCGGTCTGCGCGAACACAAGTTCGGCATTGACATCCATGAAGTGGAAAACGTGTACGAACGCGCCCGCGCGCTGCCCAACCTCTCGCTGGATGGCGTGAGCTGCCACATCGGCTCGCAGTTGCTCGATCTGAGCCCGCTGATCGAGGCGGTGGAGAAGATGGTGGCTCTGGCCCTCCGCCTGCGCGCACGCGGATTCGCCGTCGCGCATCTCGATCTGGGCGGCAGCCTCGGCGTGCCATACCGGCCGGAAGAGGCGCGCCCCGATCTCGCCGCCTACCTGGCCCGAGTCCGCCAATTGGTCGAGGGCCATGAGCTGACCCTGGTCTTCGAGCCCGGGCGCTGGATTGCCGCCGACGCGGGCGCGCTGCTGGCGCGCGTGCTGTACCGCAAGCGCAACGGCGCCAAGGAATTCATCGTCGTCGACGCGGCGATGAACGATCTCATCCGTCCGGCGCTGTATCAGGCCTGGCACGAGATCGTGCCCCTGCGCAAATCTCACTTCGGCACCCTCACCGCCGACATCGTCGGTCCGATTTGCGAAACCGGGGACTTCCTGGCGCGCGATCGCGAAGTGGCCAGCATGCTGCCCGGAGACCTGCTGGCTGTGCTCACGGCCGGCGCCTACGGTTTTGTAGAGGCCTCGAACTACAACTCCCGCCCGCGGGCCTGCGAAGTGCTCGTCGACGGCGCCTCGTGGCGCGTCGTTCGGCGGCGGGAAAGTCGCGAGGATCTGATTCGCGGCGAGGAGTGAACTGCTAGCGACTTGACGCGCTCGCGCGCCGTCGTTTGGCGGAACCGCCCTCGCGCCGCTGCCTGGCGCGCCCGCCGCTCCTCGGCTCCGGTTTGACATTGATGGTGCCGCGGCAATTGGCGGCGCCGCAAGCGCAAATCACCTCTTCGACTTCGGCGTCGAAATGGTAGTCGACGGTCAACTCCTCGCCGGGTTGAATGTCGCGCGCGGCCATGTAAAGGATGTGACCCTTGCAGATCCAGGCGCGGATGTTGGGATCGCAGGAATGGTTGATGAACTCGGCGCCGCTGCCGCCCACGCTGCCGTCCAGGGCCCAGTAGCTATTGATCGTGAACATGTAGTTCAGTGGCCGGGCGGCGCGTTTGGCCGTCTCGCGGCGGCTGCAGCGCTCGCCGGTGTATTCGATCACCTTGTGCCCGCGCGGAATCGATTCCTCGGCGTAGACGCCCCAGCGGTGAATCGCCGAAGGGCGCACCGAGAGCTGGAAACACGTGTGGCGGGGATCGATGCACGGAGCCTGGACCGCGGCTGGCGCCGGCGTCTGGAGCGGGGTTTTGGGCATGGGATCGAGGACGCGCCCGGCCGATCACTCAGGTCCATCAGCCCGGGCTTGGAGAGAGGGTATCACGAAGCGGGGGCGCCCGGCGCGCGTCGAAATGACGCGCGGAAAGGAGCCAGGCGCCCCCCGGCAGCCCGCGGCCAACGTCCAACCGCGCCTCGCGCGGGAGTCCCGCCGCCGGCTGTCAAGCCGGGAACATCACAGGCCGGCCTTCTGTTTCAGGACCTCTATCAGCTCGTGCACCGCGGCCGCGCTCTTGTCGAGCTGCGCCTTCTCCGTGTCACTGAGCGCCAGTTCGTAAATCTTCTCGATGCCCGAGGCGCCGAGCTTCACCGGCACGCCCGAGAAGATGCCCTTGTGGCCATACTCGCCGTCCAGATACGCCGCGCACGGCAGGACCTTCTTCTTGTCCTTGAGAATCGACTCCGTCATCTCGACGGCCGCCGCCGACGGCGCGTAATACGCGCTGCCGGTCTTGAGATACTTTACGATTTCGGCGCCACCGTCGCGCGTGCGCTGCACAATCGCGTCGATGCGCGCCTGCGGCAGTAGTTCCGTCAGCGGGATGCCGCCCACCGTGGTCAGCCGCGGCAGCGGGACCATCGTATCGCCGTGCCCGCCCAGCACCAGCGCCGAGATGCTTTCGACCGATACGCCCAGCTCCTGCGCCAGGAAGGTCCGGTAGCGCGCCGTGTCCAGCACGCCGGCCATCCCCACCAGGCGGTTGCGCGAGAACTTCGACACCTGGTACGCCACCCAGCACATCGCATCCAGCGGATTGGTGACCAGCACCAGAATCGCATTCGGCGAGTACTTCACCGACTGCTCGGTCGCGGTCTTGACGATCTCGTAGTTCGCCATTAGCAGATCGTCGCGGCTCATGCCCGGCTTGCGCGGGAAGCCGGCGGTGATGATGACGATGTCGGAGTTGGCGGTCGGCTCGTAATCGTTCGCGCCGGTCATCGCCACGTCGTAGCCCTCCACCGGGCCCGACTCCGCGATATCCAGTCCCTTGCCCTGTGGAATGCCTTCCACCACATCCACGAGCACCACATCGGCCAATTCCTTGCCGGCCAGACGCAGCGCGCAGTTCGCGCCTACGTTGCCCGCGCCCACTACCGTCACTTTTTTCCGCATGAGAGTCCCTCCCCAATGCAACCACGACCGCCGGTCCTTAAGGAAATGCTCCGGTCAGACAAGACGGCCTGATCCGAATTATAGCCTTCGCCGCCCTCAAAGACGCGCTCCGCCGCCCGGGCGTACAATGGACGATTCATGAATCCCCCTGAGTCAGCGCGGCTTTTCCTGGAACGCCAGATGGCCCGGCTGCGCGCTCTGCCCAAGCGTCGCCGCATTGTCTTCCCCGAGGGCGACGATCCCCGCATCCTGGAGGCCGCCGCGCGGCTGCGCCAGGACGGCCTGATCGAGCCCGTCCTGATCTGCCGTCCCGGCACGCCATCCGGCATGGAATGCGTTGAGCCTTCGACCTCGCCCCGCCTCGCCGCCTACGCGCGCATCCTGCACGAGCGGCGGCGCGCGCGCGGCCTGACCGAGACCGAGGCCCAGCGCCTGGCGCAGGGCTCGCTAGTCTTCGCCGGCCTGATGGTCGCCGCCGGCGACGCCGACGCCTTCGTGGGCGGCGCCGCCACCACTACCGCCGAGACCTTCCGCGCGGCCATTTCGACCATCGGCACGCGGCCCGACGTGCGCACGGTTTCGGGCGTCATGATCGTCTGCGTCCACGACCGGGTCTTCGGAGCCGACGGCGTCCTCGCCATGGCCGACCCGGCGCTGATCGTCGACCCCTCGGCCATTCAGCTCGCCGAGATCGCCATCGCCACGGCTGAAACGACGCGTAGCGTGATCGGCGCCGAGCCCGTGGTCGCATTACTTTCTTTCTCCACCAAGGGCAGCGCAACGCATCCGTGGGTCGAAAAGGTCCGCGAGGCCCGGCGCGTGGTCGAAGCGCGCGCGCCGCACCTGCACGTCGATGGCGAATTGCAGGCCGATGCCGCGCTGGTCGAAGCCGTAGGCCGCAGCAAAGCGCCGGGATCCACCGTCGCCGGAAAGGCCAACACGCTCATCTTCCCTGATGTGGCCTCGGCTAATATCGGCGTTAAGCTCGTCGAGCGGCTGGGCGGCGCGGTCAACACCGGGCCATTTTTCCAGGGGCTGGCCAAGCCCGCCAACGATCTGCCCCGCGGCTGTTCCCCCGAGGACGTCTATCGCGTCGCCATCGTCACGGCGCTGCAGTGCGGCTGACTTCGGCCGCCAGGACGGCATGCTGCCTTTCCCTCTGATCTACGCCGGCGCCTATGACCTGAACTTCGGCGATCACGTTTTCCAGTCCGCCAAGTATCGCCTGATCCACGATCTGCTGTTGCGCCGCGGCGTGGCCGCGACCGATGACTTCATCGCCCCCTCCCCGGCCACGCGCCAGGAATTGCTCACCGTCCACGATCCGTCCTGGATCGACCGGCTCGAGACCGGCCGGCTCACCTACCACGAAATTCTGCGCCTCGAAGTACCCTACTCGCGCGCCATGGTGCAGGCCGCCTTTCTCTTTACCGGCGGAACACTCGCCGCCGCCCGCGCGGCCCTGCTCGGCGGGGCCGGGTTCAATATCGGAGGCGGTTTTCACCACGCCTTCCCCGATCATGGCGAGGGCTTTTGCGCGGTCAACGACATCGCCGTGGCAATTCGCGTGCTCCAGCGCGAAGGCCGCATCACACGCGCGCTGGTCGCCGATTGCGACGTCCACCAGGGCAACGGCACCGCCGCCATCTTTCACGCCGACCCCGCCGTGTTCACCCTTTCCATTCACCAGCTCAACAATTATCCCCAGGTGAAGCCCCCCTCCACGCTGGACGTCGACCTGGAGGACGGCATCGGCGACCACGAGTACCTGGCCCGGCTCGACACCGCCTACACCGCGTCCGTCGCCGCCTTCCAGCCCGATCTGATCCTCTACGTGGCCGGCGCCGACCCCTATTTCGACGATCAACTGGGCGGCCTGGAGCTCTCCAAGGACGGCCTGCAAGCCCGCGATCGGCTAATTTTCAATGTGGCCGTGCGCCGCCGCATCCCCATCGCCGTGGTCCTGGCCGGCGGCTACGCCCGGTATCTCGAGGACACGGTCGAAATCCACGCCAACACGGGCGTTGCATTAATCGAAAGCCTGCGCGCGGCAGTTTAGCCTGTCTCCGTTTCTGCGGGACACTGCAAAAAAACCGCGTCCCCGCGGGCCAGAGGCGGTATCCTATCGCGGAGCGGTCCTGTAGGAGACGAAGATGGCCCAACCCGTACAAGGCTCGATCGCCTGGGTGGATCTGACGATCCCTGAGGCGCCCAAAATGCAAGATTTCTATGCCCAGGTGACGGGCTGGACCGTGAAGCCCGTCAAAATGGGCAAGTACGATGACTTCACCATGCACGCCGCCTCCGGCGAGGCTGTCGCTGGCCTCTGCCACAAGCGCGGCCACAACGCCAATCTGCCGCCCATGTGGTTGATTTATATCGTGGTGGAAAACCTCGACAGCGCCTTGCAGCGCTGCCGTGAGCTGGGCGGCGAGGTTCTGACTCCGGTGCGCATGGCCAGCGGCTCCCGTTTCGCCGTCATCAAGGACCCGGCCGGCGCCTGCGCCGCGCTCTGGGAGCCCGCCGCGGCCGCCTGAGACCCCAGCCCTGGGGCGCTGCGTCCCCGGCGGCGGATGCTCGCGCCGGGAGAGAATTCTCGCCACGGTGGAATATTTACAGGAAACCGCCACCTTTCGTTTAGCGCGGCATCCAACAGGCTGGGATACGATTCGTTCGATAAAGGCACGCCTGAACTTGTACCGACTCACCGCAGCGCTCGCATTCTGCACCCTGATCCTGCTCATCGTAGGCTCCTTCACCGGCGCCGCCGGCCCGGACTCCGCCTCACGCGCCGCCTGGCTGCCCGTTCACCGTCATCTCGGCGAAGCCGTCGGCTTCCTGGCGCTGGTGACGGTGGCCTGGCTGCTCCTTTCGGATTCTCAGAAATGGCTGAAAACGGCCGGCCTGTGTGCGCTGATCCTGATCGGCGCGCAGGCCTGGCTGGGCGTGCTCGCCGCCCGCACGCCTGCCGTCGGCGTGGCGCACGCCATTCTCTCCCACCTGTGTTTCGCGCTGCTCACGCTCGTGGCTCTCGGCGCCTCGCCGGCCTGGAATCGCGAGGCCGCGCCGATCGAGGACCGCGGCTGGCCCTCGCTGCGCTCGCTGGCCTGGATCGCGCCCCCGGCCGTGCTGCTGCAGATCGCCTTCGGCGCCGCCTACCGTCACGACCTGATCTCCGTGCTGCCGCACATCGCCTGGGCCTTCGTGGTGCTGTTGCTCATACTGATGCTGGCGACGTTTTCCATCTCGGCTCTTCCAACCGGCACAGCTGACGAGCGGCCGCACCACGGCCTGCGGCGCGGCGCGATTGCGTTGATGGCCCTGGTCTGCGTTCAATTGATACTGGGCGTGATTGCACTTCTGGCACGCATGAATCTGGCCCCCAGCCTGGCCCCGGGCGACGTCGCCCTCGTGCTGCGCTCCACCCACCTCGGCACGGGCGCGCTGGTGCTGGGCTTCACCGTCGCGCTTTCCGCGGGAATCCTGCGGCGCGCCGTGCCCGCGGCATCCACCGCCGCCGCGCCACGCTTGGCCGGAAATGGACAGCGCGGATGAGCGACTACCTCGCATTGACCAAGCCCCGCATCACCTGGCTCATTCTGATGAGCACCGCCATCGGCTGCTTTTTCGGCCTTCGTGGCGCCCCCGATTTGTGGCTGCTCATTCACACGCTTCTCGGCACCGCCCTGCTCGCCTCCGGCACCGCCACTCTGAATCAGTGGTGCGAGCGCGACGCCGACTCGCGCATGCGCCGCACCGCCTCGCGCCCCATCCCCGCCGGCCGCGTCAGCCCGCGCCACGCGCTGCTGTTCGGGCTGGCGCTGATCGTCGCCGGCGAACTCGAACTGGCCACCGGCGTCAACGCCCTCTCGGCCTGGCTCGGCTTCGCCACCGTTGCCAGCTACCTGCTGCTCTACACGCCGCTCAAGCCCCGCACCTGGCTCTCCACCGCCGTGGGCGCATTCCCCGGCGCCATGCCTCCACTCATCGGCTTCGCCGCCGTTCGCGGCTCGCTCAGCGTCGAGGCCTGGGTTCTCTTCGCCATCGTCTTCCTGTGGCAGTTCCCGCACTTCTACGCCATCGCCTGGATGTACCGCGACGACTACGCCCGCGCCGGCATCCGCATGCTGCCCGTGGTTGAGCCCGACGGCGTCTCCACCTCGCGCCACATCCTCGCCTTCGCTCTTTTGCTGGTCCCCGTCAGCCTTCTGCCCGGCTTCCTCCGCATGGCCGGCCACTGGTATCTTGCCGCCGCGCTCGTCTTGGGCGCGCTGTTCCTGCGCGCCGCCGCGCGCGTCGCCCGTGAGCGCACGCTCCCCAATGCCCGCCGCGTCCTGCTGGCTTCGGTCGTATACCTGCCGCTGCTCTACCTCGCGCTGGTGCTCGATAGCCGCGGCATCTTCTAGTTTTCTAAACTATTCCCAGGAACATCATGTCAAGACGTTTCTGGCTCATCGTCTGTCTGGCCGCGGCCGGCTGCACGCTCCACTCCAGCCTGCCCGAACTCGGCCGCGTGCCCCCCTTCCTCCTCACCGCCGAGGATGGAACCTCCGTCACCCGCGATTCCCTCCGCGGCAAGGTCTGGGTCGTGGATTTCATCTTTACCACCTGTCACGGACCCTGCCCGCGTCTCACCGCGCAGATGCACCGCCTGCAGCAGCGTCTCCTCGACAACGGCCGCCCGCCCGATGACGTGCGCCTCATCAGCATCACCGTCGACCCCGCCCAGGACACTCCCGCGGTGCTCGCCGCCTACGCCCGCAACTTCCAGGCCGATCCCCGCCTGTGGCATTTCCTCACCGGGCCCTACGGCGCCATCGGCGCCCTCAGCGCCGATACCTTCCATGTCAACGTCAGCTCCAACCTGATTGAGCATTCCACGAAAATGATCCTCGTGGATCGCAAGGCCCGCATCCGCGGCTACTACGAATCCCTGGATGCCTCCGCGCTCGACCGGCTCATCGAGGACATCGGCCCGCTGCGCAAGGAGATCCTCTGAGCCCATGCCCGGGCTGCACCACCTGCCCACCGTCAACGCGTTTTTCAACGCCCTTTCCGGCCTCCTGCTCGTGCGCGGCTATTTCCTCATCCGCGCCCGCCGCATCCCGGCCCACCGCGCCACGATGCTCGCCGCCTTCACCTGCTCCACGCTCTTCCTGATCGGCTATCTCGTCTATCACGCCCACGTCGGCTCCGTGCATTTCAAGCCCCAGGGCCCCATCCGCACGGTCTATTTCACCATCCTGATCTCGCACACCATCCTCGCCGTCGCCGTCGCGCCCATGGCCGTCGTGACGCTCGTGCGCGCACTGAGAGGCCGTTTTGCGAAGCATCGCGCGCTGGCCCGCGTCACGCTGCCCATCTGGCTCTACGTCAACCTGACCGGCGTCGTGGTGTACGTCATGCTGTACCACTTGTAGCCGACAGGACGCCTCACGCCGTGCCGCCAGCGCCCCACGAGATCCTCATCGAAATGCTTGCGCCGCAGCCCGGCGAGCGCGTCCTCGACGCCGGCTGCGGCCTCGGCCTCTGGACCCGCGCTCTGGCCGCTACCGGCGCCACCGTCGTCGGCCTTGACATTCACGCGCCCTTGCTCGAACAGGCCCGCCTGGCCTGCCCCGCCGCGCAGTTTCACGCCGCCGATCTGCTCCACTGGACGCCGCCTCAGCCCTTCGACGCCATCTACGCCTTCGCCACACTGCATTGGGTTCATCCGCCGCCCGCCGCCGCGCGCGCTCTCTATGCCCTGCTCCGCCCCGGCGGCCGCCTCGCCGCCGCCTTCGGCGGTCTCTCTCCCGTCGCGCGCCAGCTCGAACTCTGTTATCAACCCGCGCCGCGCGACTACCGGCGCGTGCTTGAGCGGGCCGGGTTTGCGATCCTGGAACTACGTCCCGGCGGCGATTACTTTTTCGTCCTCGCCCGGCGCAACAAATAACCGGACTGCTGCCCCGCCATGTTTCCGAAGCTTTTCTCCATCGGCAGTTTCTACCTGCCCACCTACGGCCTCCTGGTCGCCCTCGGCTTCCTCGCCGCCCTGTTCCTCGCCGTGCGGCTCGCCCGCCGCGCCGGTCTCGATCCCGAAAAGGTCTCCAATCTCGCCGTCTATGCCGCCCTGGTCGGCCTCCTCGGTGCCAAGCTCTTGATGCTGGTCTTCGATTTCGGCTACTACGCGCGCCATCCGGACCGCATTTTCTCCCTGGAAACCCTGCTCTCGGCCGGCGTCTACTACGGCGGTTTCCTCCTCGCCCTGGCCTTCTCCGCCTGGTACGTGCGCCACGAGCATCTGCCCTTCCTGGCCACCGCCGACGTCCTGGCCCCGGCCGTGGCGCTGGGCCATGCCATCGGTCGGCTGGGCTGTTTCGCCGCCGGCTGCTGCTGGGGCACCCCCTGCCACCTTCCCTGGGCGGTTGTCTTCCGCAATCCTGAGGCCTACACCGGCGTCCCGCTCGGCGTCCCCTTGCACCCCGCGCAGCTCTATGAATCCGCGTTGACCTTCGTGGTCGCGGGGCTCCTGATCCGCGCCTCCTACCGTCCGCACCCCGCCGGGCGCATCCTCGGCCTGTACCTGGTCTTCTATTCCATCGCCCGATTCGGCGTCGAGTTCTTCCGCTACCACGAGCAGGCCCTCCCTTTCGGCGGTCCCTTTTCCTTGACCCAATGGATCGCCCTCGCCCTGCTCGCCGCCGGCTCCCTCCTGCTGTGGAAGGTCCGCCGCCCCGCCCGGCCCTGACTGCCCCCGCGGCCCATGCCGGGTCTCGATTCGTCGGTCGTCCGTCAGGTTGAATTCGGCGGCAGTGGGCCAGTTTGTGGAAACGCCATTTTCCACTCGGAACCCGCGAACGGCGTCAAGACCCTCATCTTGGGGCGGAAAACGCTTACCCCGTTACGAGACGGAC
This sequence comes from Bryobacteraceae bacterium, assembly GCA_052145115.1. Classification (GTDB taxonomy): domain Bacteria; phylum Acidobacteriota; class Terriglobia; order Bryobacterales; family Bryobacteraceae; genus CAIVVT01. The sequence continues at coordinate 2,221 of JBKQPG010000017.1, read as the reverse complement.
TCTTGAAACGCCTGAGCGCCCGATTTCACGGCCTCCGCAGGCCGTCTCAAGACTTACCCTTTATGAAACAAGGGCTGATAGAATTGAAGTTAGGGCACTTTCTCATGGATAACACCCACACATATCTCGCAAGACTCAAGGACGCTGACCCGGAAGAGTTTGTTTATATAAGTACCTCGCCGGACGGGACCCAAATGAAGACGATGACGGGGTCATTCAGTGCGGACGATTTCCGCTCCGACATGGCGAAAGCGGGAATGCCGACATCTGAGATTGAAGCCAAAATTGCCCATGCGCGAGCAAACCCGATGTAGCTCCATGCGAAACCGAGAGCGGTTCCGCGCGGGGACGCAGCCCGCAGGCCTCCTAAAGTCGGACGGGGGGGGACGGGGCTGCCCGGTAGCTCGGTCGAAGCGTCAGCCGCCTTCTTATTGGCTTCACGTTGTGCGAGTGATACAGATCAAAGTACAAGACACCGTTCGTTGCCCATGTTTCTAGCTGCGGTTCTTGTGCCGTCAACCCGCGCCAGACACCGCCCGGTTTCAGTTCGCAAGGCAATGGTTGGCTTACGTTTGAGCCTGGTATGTTTGGATTGATCAAGACCGCCGCTCTTGTGGGTCGGTTCCGAAGCCGCGCCCATGACCACTGCTTTTCAAAGTAAGAAAGAGCGATATTTGTCAGCGTTGTAGGGCGGTCACCGCAATTTGTTACCTCAGTCTGGATGAAGGTTTCTCGGACGTCAGATGGCATTAGCACCCTTCCGGGCATTACGTTGAACCGCAGTTTTGGACCCAATCTAAGGTATTTCAAAATATCCCAGAGGAACATGAAGCTCGATAGGCCCGCGCCCCACCATGCAATAAGCTTCGTCGAATCCACAGATCCCACCCTAGCACCGTCAGGCGCAGGCCAGCACGCACGGTTGAGACTAGCACCAGTTCGTCTTGTGAGAGAATGGCAACACATGAGTTGCAGAGCGCCACTTCTCGGCTTGCTGCTTGTAGTGTGCTCGTTTTCGCAGACGGCAGACATCAGCGAACTTAGGCAGAGAGCTGAAAAGGGCGAGCTCGCGGCGGAATTCGAACTCGGCACGATGTACGGCCTCGGCCAAGGCGTTCCTCAGGACTATTCCGAAGCAATGTGCTGGTTCCGCAAGGCGGCAGATCAGGGCTATGCATCCGCGCAGGGGGCAATCGGAGCGATGTATAGCTTCGGCCAAGGCGTTCCTCAGGACTACGCCGAAGCGATGCGCTGGTACCGTAAGGCAGCGGATCAAGGCAATGCTGCCGGGCAGCATTCGGTGGGCGCGATGTACTTCCAGGGCCAAGGCGTTCCTAAAGACTATGGCGAAGCGATGCGCTGGTTCCGTAGGGCGGCAGATCAAGGCGATGCTGATGCACAGTTCGCTCTTGGGTTGATATACCACAACAGCCTAGGCGTTCCTCAGGACTACGGTGAAGCGGCGCGCTGGTTCCGTAAGGCGGCAGATCAGGGTCATTCACTCGCCCAGTTCACCCTTGGCGCGATGTACAACGTTGGCCAAAGCGTTCCTCAGGACTACGTTATGGCGCATATGTGGATTAACCTTGCGGCCTCCAGCGCCACCGGAGATGATCAAAAGCAATACGCCCGAGAGCGCGACACGATAGCGGCCAAGATGACTCCGCGACAGGTCGCGGAAGCGCAACGGCTCGCCCGCGAGTGGAAGCCCAAGCCAGCAGTAAGTCCTTAACGGCTGGCTTGTGCACAGACCTAGGATTCAACAGAATCACTGTACCGGCGAGGACAGCGCTGTGGTAATCCATCCCAGTCAGGTGCCTACGCGCGTGAAATGGTCACAGGAATAGGCGGCGCAACGCTCGACCCCTTGCTCCGATGATCGTGGTCGTGAAGTGGCGTCATCGAACACTTGGTCGATCGCCCGTCCGCAGCATCGAACCGTAGCCGCGCCAGACGTTCGAATCGACCCACAAATGGCTCGTCTTTTTGCAGCAGCTTGACACGCGGGTGTAGCCTCAATCAGGGAGTCCGCATTCTCGGGCTAGACCTGTTTCGGAATAAGCGTAGCCCGTCGCGTCCGGCCGCAATGAGGCCGCTCCCGGACGGGGACACTGAGGGCCGCGGCGCTTGATCGACAGCCTCTGAACTTCACGCCGAGGGAACCCAAGCGTGCCGCCGCGGCACGCGCAGAGTGTCCCCTCCGGCCACCCAACCCGCGCCG
>JBKQPG010000016.1:0-26919 GCA_052145115.1 Bryobacteraceae bacterium | reverse complement strand
TGGAGGACGCGGCAGGCGGGCCGGTTCGTGGTTTGGCGATTTATTAGAACGATTACTGTTAATTAGCTATTAGTATTAAAACAGATGATTCGTAAGGAACAAAGCTAAATATCGACTTTGCTGAATGCAATCAGCAGTTTAAAAGGCTATCATTAGATAGATTTCGGTGTTTACTCAATTTCCAGAAATTAGCTGCGGACCGGGCTGGACGACCATCCGGCCGGGCGCCTTTTGAGGTGTAAGAGAAGGGTCCTCCCAGCTTGAGCATAGGCCCGGTGTCAAGCTGCTGCCGTGGTTTGACCGGGGCGTCGGCAGGTCGAAAGAACGGGCGCTGAAGATGGAGCCGGGCTGGGGGGAGCAAACGTCGGCAGGAATACCGACGCAGCAGACAAAATGTCTGCGCCACGATGCAAAAACACGTTTTTGGAGGAACAAAGCCAAATATCGACTTTGCTTTTTGGATTCAATGACTTAAAAGACTATCTTTCGGTTAGATATTCGCCAGTTATTCGGTTTTCAAAGAACACGCTTGTCAGGCGCGCAAATGCGGACTCCCTGATTGATGCTACACCTGCATGTCAGGAAGGAAGCCGTTTTTCGGGCCGGGCGGGGCGGGACGGGCGAGGGCGAGGCGGAAGTTCTTTGAAAACAGGGGGGAACGGGCGGGTGAAAAAACCTGCTGAGGATGTGACCGGGGTTGCGAGGGAGTGCATAACCGTCAATAACCCCTAATCACCTGGTGGCCTGCGGCCGATGGTTCGATTGGCGGGGAGTGGGAGCGAGGCGGACGCTTCATGGAATCTGCGGTTGCGTGTACTCGCCCCGGGCTCCGGATTTCAGGAACAGGGTGTAGCTTCGCCCCCGGAACTGGTACTCGGAATGTTTCGTGTAAGACTTTTCTGCGACGACCAGTGCGGAACTGGCGGGCAGAATGATGAGGTCGCAGTTGCCGGCTTCCATGTCCCGTTTCGGTTGCGGGGACCAGTGCGCATACAAGGTCGGAGCTGCGAAGAGCCGCAGCGCTTCCCAGTAGTCTCTTTCCAGGATGCAAACATTCGGCTTTCCGTTCTGGCCCGCGGACTGGACGAGCTGGGCGATCCGGTCAACGGAGGCCTCGGCCTGGGGATTGCGGCGCAGAGTCCAGGCCCGGCTGTCAGTATTCAGGCCCAGCAGCAGGGCGGCGGCGAGAACGCACCGCGCCAGGATCTTGGCCGGCGTGGAGTATGAATCCGTCCGGGCAAACAGCAGAATCGCCCAGACGAAACCCTGAGCCAGCAGCGGGATGGCAAGCCGGCCGCTGCCGGAAGTGTGCTCCCACGGGTTGAAGACAATGACCAGCAAATAAATGATGCTCAGCGAGAGGAAGCTGAACGGCCGGAAGCGGGCCTCGAAGTCGTCACCCGGCTGCGCAGTCTGGGGATTGGCCCGGCCCAGGAACCTCCCGACGATCCAGACAATCAACAGGCCGGCCACGAGGTAAATCGATCTGCTGCGAACCAGCGCATGGAAACAGTCCGCGAGGGAAGCCGACAGGTTCGAGATGGCGTGGCCGCCCGCTTTGTTGATCCCCAAGGGCCATTCCGTGGGGAAGGCGGGGAATCTGTGCCGGGCGCGGAGATTCAGCAACAGAGTCCCGAACAGCCACAGCCCAGGGACGGACCAGAGCAACAGGAAGCTGCGCCGGTACTGCTTTTGCGACAGGATCTGCTTGTAGTTGAGCACGGTCATTGCGAGCAGGTAGATCCAAAAGTCGTCGCGGGTCAGCAGAGCGCCGGCGGCGATGGGCAGCAGCCACCAATGGGGCTTGAGTTCGAGTGCGCCGGCCCACAGCAGGACGAAGAAGAACGCCAGGCCGATGGCCTCCTGATAGAGCTGTTGGCTGAGGTTCAGGACCTCCCACTGGCAGGCGAAGCAGAGCACGAGGAACAGGGTGAAGATCAGCCCGCCGGACAGCTTCGCGGTGCGCCGCCAGGCGAAGAGGCCCAGGAATGCCGCGGCGACAAAGGAGTAGAAACAGGGAATGAGGCAGAAAAGATAGTACGGAAGATGCAGCAGATAGAACACCCAGATGTGGCCCTGGAGCATGGGCAGCCAGACCCGATTGCCCATCCGGATGAGGCACGTGTTGGCCATGCGCAGCCGCATTCCGGCATCGCCCCCGAAGAAGGGGCTGTGGACCGCAATCGCCAATACGATTCCGAAGATGAGCGCGGCCAGCGCGAAGATGGACAGCAGTGCGATCAGATCCTTCGGGCGGCCTGGGGAGGAATGCTCGCCGTGTGGGATGGTCTCGATTCCCATGGTGGTTGCACTCCAGCTTAGCGGATGAACGGATAATCCGGGAACAGCAGGTTGATACTCTCTTGGAAATGCCCGTAAGCTGCCGATTCCAAATGTGGCGGCTCGCAGCATCTTCATGCTCACGAGTGTCGCGCTGGCGCGACATGGCTGGTACTCTCCCCGGATTCCCGGATTCCGGATTCCGGATTGGCATCCCGGCTACTTGGATTGGATGGCCATTTTCAGAGCGTCCGCGACGGTAGTGGATTCGGCATCATCGACCTTTGGATCGCTCCACGGCTCAGCTTGCAGAGCTTTTTTCCGCTTCTGTTTCGTGACGGCGACCCTCACGCTCGTCTGTGTGTCACTGTCCTTGATGAGCGTTACTTGTATTCTCGTTCCTGTTTGGCTGTATCCACCTGTGATTTCGATCGCCGTTATAATCTGTCCAACGTCCTTGTCAGCGGAGTCTATAGTATGGCCACCTCGTTTGAGGTAGTTCAATGCTATATCGTAGCTGTTATCGTAGGCGTCGTTAACTTGAAATGTCACGCCACCGGCGACATTTTTTGGCCTGTCAGATTCGGCCACTTTTCTGTCATGCCTGCCTTGCCCTCTTAAGGGGTGAGCGCACCCTGCAACCAGGATTGCCACCGAGGCTAGGACCAAAACTCGCTTCATTAAGATGCTCCTATTCCATCTAATTACGAAAATGCCTAACAAGTCGTATAGCAGACCTTCCCCGTCTAAACGCAAATTACACCTCGCCTCTGGCCACTCTAGCGGCCCTTAGGTACTGCGACACGCCCCCTCCAAAGATGCAGTACATCTCACCGAAACAGCCGACTACCACGAAGAAGAGGAAGAGGAAAATCAGCCCTGTAATGGGATTCAGAATCACGAAGCAGCCCATACGCGCGAACATGCCGCGCAATCCCCTCCAGATCGCCGGGAACCCCCAGAAGAAGGACCAGAAGGCATAACCTGCGATCGCCGACCCGATTGCGCCACCGACGATCACAGAGAAGAAACCGGGAGCCCGCGGGTCTGGCGAAACGATGCTCTGAAAGGCCTTTGTTACTGTCAAGAGCATCCCGAAGACGAAGAAGACGAGGAATACGATCTTGGAGATCTGCAGATGCTGCCTGGCGCGGCTGATCGTCGCGAACCTATCCTGCTCGACAGCCTTGTTTTCAGCCTGGGCGGCTTGGAGTCGCTGGGCGATGCAGCCCTTGCATAGGATGCCGCCGCCAATCTCTTTCATACAGTCGCGGCAGGCCGCTTTCCCGCATTGGGGACACATACCGACCGCATCTTGCTCAGGGTGATAGAAACACTTCATTGGGCTTTCTCTTTCACATATTTGTGGTGAATTTGGTCACAAAGCTCCGCCTGCAATTCTCCGAGTTTTCCTATATTCATAGATTGCTCCGCCGAGTACTCCATACAGATAGCCAAGATAAACTGGGACGACGAAAAAACTCACAGCCAATACCAGCCACCCGAGCGCCGAAGAAAAGATCAGAGCGGAGAAGCCTTCAAAGATCCCCTTCCACCACTTCCACGCTGCGGTCATCCCCCAAAGCGCGGCCCAGACAAGATAGGCTGCCGCGATACCGGCGGCGGGTGCGGCGAGCAGCTTTACGGCAGCGGGCATTGCCTTATGCTCGACGACAAGGTTCGCCATCGCCGGAACACAAACTGCAGACAACGCTCCCGTAAGAATCCAAATACGTCGGATGCGCCTTTGGGCCTCATGCTGCGCATTCTGCACCGAGGTGGTGATCTCTAGATCGTAAGCTTCGGATTCTGCCTCCCCCAGTCTCCACACAAGGCAGTCTGTGCAGTAGAAGAAGCCATCAATCTGCTCCAGGCACTCGGGGCAGCCGGGAGTAGCGCACCTCGAGCATTGCTCGCTGGCGACCCCGTCGCGATGACCTGAGCAAGGCACAAGAGTCTCCTTCCTGGAAGCCGCTCTGCGTAGACCTTGGGGGTATGAGGAGAGCAGTTACTTCCAATCTTCAGATTTCCCGTAAATGGACTCGGGCAGACCGCGGTCCCCTAATGGTGGGTTCCCGATCACAGTGCAATCTCTGGGCCGAACATCAACAAACCGGCTACCGTCTCCCCTTCCTGTGGCATGTGCACGGATGGATCACGCACGAAGGGAGGAGGATCCGACGCCTCCTCCTCCTCTTGATCGGCTCCACGGTCTACCTCTCGCGGTTTTCCGATGCTGCTGGGGCCTGCGATCGCTTGAGCGGCTCCTCCGTCCACTCCGCGTCTGGACCACAGGCCTGTTCGGACGATTGAATCCGTTTCTCTAGGAGGATCTTATGAGGAGCGTCCAGCGCGTCAAAGGTGCATCTTGGTGCAAGAGAGGACACCAGACCTCGCGAAGTGCAAATCGGGAGATGCCCTGCGCGGGAAGCATTGCCGAACGATCGAAGCGGCACTCTGCTCATGAACGAGGAGCGCGGATGATCTCCCCGCCGGTCTGCCAACGGAGGGCGGAAGGTCGGCGACGCACCTCAACGGGACGAGGGTTGCAAGTATGATGGTGATGCGTATGCCATCCGGCCGGCTGGACTCATGGAAGGAAATCGCCGCGTTCATCGGGAAGGACGCCAAAACTGCGCAGCGGTGGGAAAGGCAACGCGGCCTGCCCGTCCACCGCACGCCAGGTGCCGGTCGTGGGTCCGTATTCGCCTTCACCGATGCGCTGCAAGCCTGGCTGATGAAGGGCGATCTGGGGAATGCCCGGGCCGGGGAAACTGAGGATCGGGGAGGGCCTGCAGTTGATCCGCCTGTTTCCCAGACCCGAGTGGCGCAGGACCATTCGGGCCCTACCGCCTGGTCGCGGCGGCGGTTGCTCTTGGCGGGCGGTTCCTCTGTCGGCGCGCTTGGGTTGGCAGCGCTGTGGCGGCGGAGCGGCGATGGGCCGGAGTCGGTTGAGATCACCGGCCGGGTGGTGACCGCGTTTGACGAGAAGAGGAGGGAGCAGTGGCAGTTCCGCCTGCTCGAGACACCCGAGCTGGAGCCGCCTGCCTCGCGGGTTCCCAACGTCACGCTCGCGGATCTGGATGGAAGCGGGAAGAACAGCGTACTCATCCGAGCGAATTATGTGCCGCAAACGGGCGAACCTCGCGAGGGGGAGTTGATCTGTCTCGATTGGCATGGGGCGGTTCGCTGGCGGACCCGACTGGAGCCGGACCTGCTCGACTTCGATGGGAAACCTTTCGTCCCCGAATGGCACGTGGGTCAGGTCCTAGTGACGGGTAAGGGAGCCAAGCGGGATGTCTGGTGCTTCCTGGTCCATGTAACCCGATGGTCCTCCTGCTTGTGGAAGATCGACGCGAGCGGCAGGCGGACAATCCAGTTTTACAGCTATGGTCACATCCAGAGAATCTGTCCGTTTGAGCGAGACGGCCGTTTGATGCTGGCGCTTGGCGGCATAGACAGCTCGGTCGACCGCCCATTCATCACGGTCCTGGATTCAGAGGGTCAACCAGTTACAGGCCCGTCGAGCGAACGCCCGAGATACCACTATGCGAACCAGCCTTCATCCATCGTTAGTGAGTACGTGCTCCTTCCGCAAATGGAGATGGACCAGTACTTTGGCGCGCCCTTTGCTTCCGTTCATGACATCGCATATACGAATCCGATCCTCGACGTCCGCGTTGGGCATCAGGGTATTGAAGATCCAACGCTCCCCTGTACGCTGTATTACTTTGAGTTCACTGACCACCTCAGGCCGTTGAAGCTACGGGTTGGCCAACCGGAGCCTCTGGCTCACGCGGCCATGGAGCGCAAGGGACTCGTTCACCATACGTATGCGAATTGCCCGGAACACCAGAAGCCGCTTCCGTTGCTGCGATGGTCGGAGGGCAAGTGGATCTCAGATTCAATCCCCTGGGCGCTGGCGGGCAACACCGTCTGAGAAGGTGGCCGCCGAGCCGTTGGCCGGCCATGGAACGACAATCCATGAACAGCCCGATCAACTCCGGATTCTCGATGGTGCGGAGCGGGCCAGCGGTTTGCGGCTAGGGAGAACCGCCGCTACTTTCGCTGGGAGACCATGTCGCCGAACGCGGGCAGCAGCTTGAACTTGTTCTGCCAGGTGGTATACATGATGCCGATGGCGCCGGGGGTGCGGTCGAGCGACTCGAGCCAGCCGGCGGGGTTGTTGAGGTCGTCGGCGTCGTAGTAGGCGGCGGCGAGGGTCTTGTAGCCGAGGCCGGAGAAGAACGGCAGGCTCTTGGCGCGGGTGTCGTAGTTCCAGGCCGCGATCTCGACGTCCTTGGGCAGGTACTTCCAGGAGCCGGTGTAGTCGCCGTCGACGAGGTAGTAGTTCGGCACGGCGTTGTGGTTGGGGTCGAACATGTCGGACCAGACGAAGATCTCGGCGCCGGGGCTGGCGGCCTTCATCATGGCCTCGACGCGGGTGACATAGTCGCCGATCATTTCGGCCATGCCCATCTTGCGCCGCTTGCAGGTCTCGCACGTCCCGCCCATGCGCTCCTCGTCCACCGAGAGCAGATAGGCTTTGGGCGCGAGGTAGCGCTGGATGAGCGGCAATTGCTTGCCCCAGATCTGGAAGACCTTGGGCTCCGACGGGCAGGCGGGCGTCTGGTCCTTGTAGATCGTCATGCCGTGATAGTAGTCCACGCGCAGGCGCTCGCCGGGCTTGATTCGAGAGCGAGCGGGGAGGGTGATGGCGACGCTGGGCCGATCGAAGAGGAAATCCATCACCGGGTCGGCGATGCGGGCGTAGTCGCGGCCCTCGAAGTAGAGTATGCCGTTTTCGCCGTGCACGGCGAGCGGCGTGCCGGCGCGGCGCAGAACGTTGAGCAGGCCGACCTCCTCGATGCGCAGGTCGGCGAGCTCGAGCTTTCCGGCGAGTCCGTCCTCGATGGCGATGTTAAAGTTCAGCTTGTCGTTGGGGCCGCTATTGAAGGCGGTGGTATAGCTCTGCCACTCGCGGCGGTTGTCGACGGGGCGCTCGAACCAGCACTCGTTGCGCTTCTTGTCGGGGGTGTCAGCGCGGAACTCCAGCGTGGCGTCGGGCGCGACGCCGGTGCCGCGGACGCGGGCGCTGACGCGGTAACAGCGGTAGGGCTTGACGGCGAGCTGCTGGTCGAAGCGCGTTACGGGCTCGGCGCCGGTGGTGGGGAGGACGAAGGGCTCGGCCTCGGCCTGGAATTCGGCCTTGCCCTTGCCGGCGCCACTTCCAGCGATGTACAGCGCGCCTTTCACGGGCAGGCCTTCGGCGAGGTTCTTGTCGTGCGAGAGCAGCGCGCCGCCGTAGCCGGTGCCGAAGCCGATGGGGGCGATCTCAAAGTGCAGCCGGTCGCACAGTTGCTTCACTTCTTTCAGGCGGGCGATGTAGGCCGCGGGCTGCAGGTCGATGCGGTCGAGCCCGGCGGCGAAGACCATGCCGTTCAGGCCGTGAGCGGCGGCGGTCTCAATGATCTGGCGCACCGCGGCCAGGTCCTTGTCCGAGCCGAGTTCGTTGGAGACGTAGACCCAGCGCTTGGGGTAGATCTTCTTCTCGGGCGCCTGGGCGAGGGACAGGGAACACGTCAGGGCGCAAAGAAGCACGCAGGATAGGGATTTCACGCGACTATCATATGTCGCTCGGCACATGGCCGTCATAGCGCACGCTGAAGTGGCGGCGCGCCATGGCCCAAAGCGCGGCGGCGAGTCCGGCCGCGAGGCAGCCCCAGGCGAACCAGTCGCCGGCGCGGGTGTAGGGGGTCAGGGTCCGCTGCCAGCCGAAGCGCAGCCGTCCGACCGTGCGCTTCAGGGCGGGGAAGCGGTCCCAGATGCGGCCGGCGGGGTCGATGGAAACCGTGATGCCGTCGTTGGTGGAGCGCAGCAGCCAGCGATGGTTTTCGACCGCGCGCATGCGCGCCAGCAAGAGGTGCTGCTCACGCGCGGCGCTGCGCCCGAAGTAGCCGTCGTTGCTGAGGTTCACCAGGACTTCCGCACCCTCATCGGCGACCTCGCGCACCAGGTGCGGGAAGGCCGCTTCATAACAGATGAACGGTCCCAGCGAATGAGGGTCGGCGGTGAAGATCACCACGCGCGTGCCGCGCTCGAAGTCGCCGGCCTCCTGAGACACCTTGTTCACCCACCCAAACAAAGGCGGGACGAACTCGCCGAACGGCACCAGGAATCGCTTGTCGTAGCGGCCTTCGAGATGCCCGTCGGGGCCCAGGAAAAAGGCCGAATTCAACGGCCTGCCCGCGGGCGTGCGCGCCACGCCGCCGAAGATCATGGGCACACCCGCAAGGCGCGCCGTGGTGTTCATCTGGTCGCGGAAGCGGGCGTCCTCATAATAGTAGAAAGGCGCCGGCGCCTCGGGCCACAGCACCAGTTGCGGCGATGGCTGGCGCGGGTCCAGGGCCTCCTGCAAGGTGGCGAACGAAAGCTGGCGCACAGTGCGGTCGTTTTCTTCTTCCGACACCAGGGTGGTATCGGTGAGCGCCGGCTGCAGACTGACCGCCTGGGCGTTGGGCGGCCGATCCAGACGCACGGCGGGCAGCAGCCACAGCGCGGCCAGGGGAACCAGGGCGAGAAGATGCCGCCGCGGCTTTCCGAGCAGCACGAAGGCCGCGGCGCCGGCGAGCATCATAAAGACGAAAGACAGGCCGTAGACGCCCGTCAGCGGGGCCAGCCGCAAGGGCAATGGCATGTCGATGCCGGCATTGCCGAGCAGCAGCCAGGTGAACCCCAGCGGGCCATGCGTGCGCTCGAGGCCGGTCCATAACGCGGCCGTCGCGGCCAGCGGGCCCCACGGCTCGGCGAGCAGCGGCCCGGCGAGCGCCGCGAACGCGGCCAGGTGCAGGCCTTTGATGGCCGCGAACAGCGCGATGGCTAGCCAGCTCAGCGGGCCTTGGAGCCCGCCGTAGATGGCCAGCGTGTCGCGAATCCAATAACACATCAGGCCCCACTGGAGCGTGCCGGCAATCCAACCGGCCAGCGCGCGTTGCCACAGCGCCAAGGCTCGCCTTCGTGAGTCGCCGGCCGCGGCCGGCTTTTCTTCCCAGGCCAGCGCGTACAACAGTGGAATCGGCGCCAGCGGCGCCAGGAAGCGCAGATCCAGGGGCGGAAAGACGGCAAACAGCAGCAGGCCACTGAGCAGCCCTCCCAACAACGCCAGTTGAATCCGCTTCATCCTCAATTCCTGCCGTCCCCGACTCGGCGCAGCGGCTCACGCCTGCACTCGCGCGCACCCGAGGCTGGCCGCGCGTCGACCGAACCCGGCGGCGTCCGCATTATCCCTGCAGCGCGCCCTCGCTCACCGTCTCAGCCATGTAGCTCGAGCGCACGAACGGCCCCGCGAATACCATTTTGAATCCGATCGCCAGCCCGTACTGCTTCCAGCGCTCGTAGCGCTCCGGAGGGACGTACTCGACCACTTCCATGTTGCGCCGCGACGGCTGCAGGTACTGGCCGATGGTGGCCACTTCGACGGAGGACGCACGCAGGTCGCCGAGCAGCTTCCGAACTTCCTGTTCCGATTCGCCGAGGCCGGCCATCAGCCCCGACTTGGTCAGCACCTCCGGCCGATAGCGCCTGGCAAACTCGAGCACCGCCAGTGACTGGCGGTAGCCGGCCTGCGGCCGCACCCTGCGGTACAGCCGCTCGACGGTCTCCAGGTTATGGTTAAAAACCTGCGGACCCGCGTCCAGCACGCGCGCCACCGCATCCCGGTCGCCGCAAAAATCGGGCGTCAGCACCTCGACGCGGGCCAGCGGCAGGGCCTCCCGCACACGCCGCACCGTCTCCGCGAAATGACGCGAGCCGCCGTCGGCCAGGTCGTCGCGATTCACGCTGGTGATGACCACGTAACGCAGATTCATCTGCGCGGCCATGCGCGCCACGCTGGCCGGCTCGTCCGCGTCCAGCGTGAATGGGCGCTTGGCCGGCGAGCCCTTCGGTACCGCGCAAAAGGCGCAGCCGCGCGTGCACAGGTTGCCCAGAATCATGAACGTGGCCGCGCCGCGGTGGAAGCATTCATGGATGTTGGGACAGCGCGCCGACTCGCAAACCGTGTGCAGATTGAGCCGCCGCAGCCCGTTCTTCAGCGCTTGGACCGATTCGTGGTTGGCGACCGGCTTGCGCAGGAACCCCGGCAGGCGCGGCCCCGCCGGGCCTGCCCGGCCGATGTGGATCAATGGGGCGGATGTCACCGCTGGGCGCTCCTGGGGCACGGCCGGCCTGCTCTCCTGTCCGTGCTTGCTCACTCCTTCACCGGGTACCTCTTCGGGAGCGGCTTATCGACGCCCAGGTCCTTCAGCTTTCCGCGCGCCTGGTTGCTGGCCTCGGCCGATACGAACGGTCCCACCAGCACGCGCACCATTTCCGGCTTCGTCGAGGGCGCCAGGGCCGTGGAGAGGTCGCTTTTCCTGAGCAGCGCCGCCATCGCGCGGGCCTCATTGAGCGTCGTCGCCGCCACCTGCAGGTAGAGCCCCGGCGCCGGCTCGCCCACTTGATCGGAGTTGCGCTCCGGCATGGGATTCTTGGGCTCCGGGACCGGCTGGGGCGCCTTCTCGGCCGCACGTGGGAGGGGCTTCGGTTGTTCCGCCGGAGGCGGCGCCGCCGCTGCGGCCGGCGCGGATTGCTGCGGCGGGGCGGCCGCTGGCGCTGCAGTGGGCGGCGGGGTGGAGGCTTCCGGCGGCGTTTCCGGCCTGGCCGGGGATTCGAGCACGATGGGCGTATTGTCGGCCGGATGACGCTGGCCCTCCTCCGCCTTGGCGGACGCCTGTCCGACACTTCGGCCGGCGAAGAAACCCATCGCGAAAAAAACTCCCAGCAACAGAACGATAATGGCCAGAACGCTGAAAAGCTGGCGGTTGCCGAGCACAAATTCAAACTCGTTGTCCTTGCGGACTGGCATCTGGTTGGTCCCTCGATTCAGGCGAATCTTCCCAAAGCTTAAACCGCCCTGGGACTCAACACAACCTGGCCTCGAACAAACTCTACAGGTTATGCTCTGAAAAGATGGTGTCGGGCCACGTGCCATATTCTCGCTCCTTCACCTGCCAGCCGGGCTGCGCGCGCTGCTGCGACGTGGCCGGCTACGTGTATCTCACAGCGGACGATCTGCGCCGCGCCGCCGCCCACCTGGGCCTCACGGCGGCGTGCTTCGAGCGGCGCTTTGTCTACCGCACGGCCCATCTTCTGCGGCTGCGCAAGCCCCGCGGCCGGCAGTGCCACTTCCTGCTATCCGGTGGTTGTTCCATCCACCCTGCCAAACCCACCCAGTGCCGCCTGTTTCCCTTCTGGCCCGAACTGGTTTCCAGCATCCGCGCCTGGCGCCGCGCCGCCCGCTCCTGCCCGGGTATCGGAACGGGACCACTGGTTCAAATTGGAACAGCCCTTGAAACAGCCTCTGGAATGGTGCGCGCCTACCCCTCCATCTACGGCTCCAGCTGATCCTGCAAGGCCATCAATATCAATCAGATACAATCCACTGCCCAGGCCGGTCCGGTTGGCACTTGGCGTGCATTGATGGGGGCGAGGTGTTCGATCCGATCACATCCCGGATGGAGCAGTACCTGGACCTCCTGAGCACGCGCCAGCAGCTCGTGGCCTCCAACGTCGCCAACCTCGCCACGCCCGGATATAAGACCCGCGACATCGATTTCCAGTTCGAGTTCGAGTCGCAGGTCGACGGCGGCGTCCCCAACGTTTATGAACCGACCGGTCTGACCGTGAAGAACGACGGCAACAACGTCAGTCTGGACCGCGAATCGCGCTTGCTGGCCGAGAATGCCATGCGCTTCAACCTGGTCACCAACCTGATGAAAAACGAGCTGCGCATGGTCAAGTCGGCGATCGATGAAGGGAAGTCCACATGAGCCTCCTGGACCTCCTCTCGGTCAGCGCCTCGGGCATGCAGGCGCAACGCGTTCGGGCCCAGACCATCGTGACCAACCTGGCCAACTCCGAGACCACCCGCACGCCCGATGGCGGTCCCTACAAGCGGCAGGATGTCGTCCTGACCAGCAGCAACCAGCTCGATCAGCCCTTTTCCGCGGTCTTTCAGTCCGCTCTGTCGGCCGGCGTGAGCGGAGTCTCGGTCTCCGAGATTGTGGAAGACACCCGCCCGCCCGACCTGCGCTACGAGCCCGGCCATCCCGACGCCAACGATCAGGGCTACGTCGCCTACCCGCACATCAGTCCGCCCGAGGAGATGGTGGACCTGATGGACGCCACGCGCAGCTTCGAGGCCAACACGGCGGCCATTGCGGCAGTGAAGGATATGGTCTCCAAGTCCATCGACCTGCTGAAGATATGAGCGTCAACGCCATCTCGCCCGTCAGTGCGCCCATCCTGGCCCCCGCCAGCGTCGACGGGATCAGCACCTCGCCGGCCGGCGGCGGCTTCGGCCAGGTTCTGGCCGACGCTCTCAATAATGTCGAGGCCGCGCAGAAGACGGCGCACGCCTCGGCCGACAGCTTCATGCGCGGAGAAACCGAGGAGATTCATAAGGTCGCCCTGGACCAGCAGCGGGCCGCGATCGCCTTCGACTTCTTCCTGCAAGTGCGGAACAAGGTAGTTTCCGCATATCAGGAAATCATGAAGATGCAGGTGTGAGACCGGGATGATGGATCAACTCTGGCAGCTTCTTCAGCAGCTCACGCTGCAGCAGAGAATCCTGATTGTCGTCGTCGCCTGTCTGGTCGCCGGCGGCATCTTCCTCGGGGTTCATTGGAACCGGGAGCGCGACCTGCGTCCGCTGTTCACCAGCCTGGCGTCCGAGGATGCTGGCGCGGTGGTCGAGAAACTCAAGACCGCAAACGTGGACTACAAAGTCGCCGATAACGGCGCCGTCATGGTCCCCTCGGCGCGCGTGGCCGAGCTGCGGCTGGAGATGGCCGCGGCCGGTCTGCCGCGCAGCGGCCGCCTGGGCTTCGAACTCTTCGACAAGCAGAACCTGGGCTCTACCGAGTTCGACGATCAGGTCCGGCTGCGCCGGGCCATCGAGGGGGAGCTCGAGCGCAGCGTCATGACGCTTACCGGGGTGGAAGCCGCCCGAGTGCATGTCACTTTCACCAAGGACTCGGTTTTCAGCGACTTGCGTCAGCCCGCCAAGGCCAGCGTCCTGATCCGCCTGCGACCCGGCGCGCACCTGACCGCACAGAACGTCGCGGCCATCCAGCATCTTGCCGCCAGTGCCGTCGAAGCGCTGCAGCCCGAATCGGTCACCGTGGTGGACATGAATGGCAATCTGCTCGGTAAACCACGCGGCCCGTTGGACACGGACGCCGGCTCCTCCTCCGCCATGCTCGATTACCGCCAGGCGCTGGAGCACGACCTGTTGGTCAAAATCCGTTCCACGCTCGATCCGCTCCTGGGCGCGGAGCGCTATCGCGCCGGCGTGACCGCGGAGTGCGATATGACTAGCGGCGACCAGAGCGAAGAGACGTTCGATCCGGACCACTCCGTCATGGTGAGCTCTCAGAAGACCGAAGAGTCCAATGGCTACTCCTCCGGCAGCGGCGGGGTGCCCGGAACCTCCTCCAACCTGCCGCGGCCGGTCCCGCCCTCGCCGGGCGGGCGCGGGGCCGTCACGCGCAAGACGGAGAACATCGCTTATCAGACCAGCCGCGTCGTCAAACACGTCAAGCTGCCGCAGGGGGGCGTGAAACGTCTCTCGGTTGCGGTTCTGGTCGATCAAGGCGTGCGCTGGGAAGGTGTGGGTCCATCTGCCAAGCGGGTCCTGGACCCGCCCTCGGCCGACACACTGAGAGTTGTCAAAGACGTCGTTTCCGGCGTGATTGGGTTCCAGCCCGCACGGGGCGACCAGGTCCTGGTGGAAACGCTGCCCTTCGACGCCACGCTGGCCCTCCCGGCTCCCGAGCCGCTCGCCCCGGCGGCGCCGCCGGGCGGCCAGAAACCACCCGGCGGTTTGGATCTGATGACGCTGCGCCTGCGCTCGCTATCGCCGCTCTGGCTGGGTGCCGGAGCGGGCCTGCTGGTCGTGCTGCTGGTAGCCGTGGGCGTGCTGCTCAGGCGGCGCCTGGGGCGGAGGAATCAGCCGCTGGGAGCAGCGTCCGCGGGCGTTCCGCTGCTGGCCCCGGGAGCCGCCTCCGCGGCCCAGCCCGGTTCATCGAAGGGCGAATTCGAAGCCAAGGCCCTGGCCCAGCTGGCCGAGAACCGGCAGGCTCAGGAACAGGCCGAGCTGGACGCGCTGCAGTCTCTGAAGTTGGTTCCGACCACCCGCAAGGCCGAGGTATTCAAGCGCTTCATTCTCGAGGAGGCGAAGAAGGACCCGGGCAAGATGGCCCAACTGCTGCGCGCATGGCTCAGTGGAGAGGCGGTCTGAGCAATGATTCTGAACGCAGCCAAAGAGGAGACTGCGCTGAAGCTGCAGATCAGCGGTCCGAAGAAGGCCGCGATCCTCACCGTGTGCGTGGGCGACGCCGCCAGCGCGGAGATCCTCAAGGAGCTGGATGAAGAGGAGGTGGCCCTGATCGGGCGTGAGATCGCCCGTTTGCAGAGCATCTCGGCGGAGGAAGGGGAGCTGGTTCTGGGCGAGTTCTATGAGCTCGCGATGGCTCAGGACTACGTCATGAAAGGCGGCCTCGAGTACGCCCGGAAGATCCTCACCAAGGCGTTCGGGCCGGAATCGGCCAAAAAGATCCTGGATCGTCTGATCAAGCAGATGGGCCACGACTCGGCCAGTTTCGATGCGCTGCAGAAAGCTGACCCGCAACAGCTGGCCAAGTTCATCCATAACGAGCACCCCCAGACCATCGCGCTGGTGCTCAGCCACCTCAGTTCCTCGCAGGCCGCCGGGCTGCTCTACTCCCTGCCCAATGACTTGCGGGCGGACGTCGCCCTGCGCATGGCCAATCTGGACCAGATCTCTCCCGACATCATCACCAAGATCGCCTCCATCATCGGCCAGAAGCTGAAGGCGCTGGGAGAAATGAACCGCGAGTCCTCGGGCGGCGTGCGCGCCGTGGCGGAGATGTTCAATCGACTCGACTCCTCCTGCAGCAAGGAGATCATCGAGACCATCGACAGCCGCGATCCGGCGCTAGCCGAGACCATCCGCCACCTGATGTTCGTCTTCGAGGACCTGTTGCTGATCGATCAAAACGGCATGAAGGAGATCCTGGGCCGTATCGACCGCAAGCTGCTGACGGTCGCCTTGAAGGGTACCAGCGACCAGCTCAAGGAACACTTCCTGGAATGCATGTCCTCGCGCGGCGCCGAAATGCTGCGCGAGGACATGGAGGCCCTCGGTCCGGTGAAGATCAAGGAGGTCGATGCGGCGCAGCAGCAGATCATCGCGGTGGTGCGGCAAATGGAGGCCGAGGGCGCCATCAGTCTGAAGGGCGCGGTGGGCGAACAGTATGTCGTCTAAAGTCGTGCGCGGCGGCCAGGCATCGATGCCGAGTCACTCGTGGCAGCGCGTCGGGGCGCCGGAGGCTCCCTCGGCCGCTTCCTATCCTGCCGCCAGTCCGCCTTCGGGTCCCGAGGCCGAGCGCATTCGCGACCTGTTGCTCAAGGAGTTCCAGAGCCGCATCGAGCGGGAGCGCGCCCAGGCTTTCGAATCAGGCCGGGAGGCCGGCGGGAGCGCGGCCCGCCAGGAACTGCAGGCCCCGCTCGAGCGCGTCGCCCGCAGCCTGGCCGAGCTGGCCTCCTGCCGCACCCGTTACCGCCGGGAGGCCGAGCGCGAGGTCGTTCAACTCGCCTTGGAGATTGCGCGCCGGATTCTGCGGCGCGAGTTGACCATCGATCCGGAGGCGATCCTGGGGCTGGTCCGGGCGGGGTTGGAGTCGGTTTCGCTGCGCGAGGTGCTGGAGGTGCGCGTGCATCCGGCGCACGCCGAAACGGTTCGTCTGTGCCTCAACAAGTTGGGCGCCCCGGCGGCCCTGGCGGTCATCGCCGATCCCCACCTGGAGCCCGGGGCGCTACTGGTCGAAACGCGCCGCGGGGGTTTTGATGCCTCGGCGGACGCACAATTGGAAGAAATTCAGCGCGGATTTGCCGATGTGTTAGAGCAAAGCGACGCGCATTGAGAATCGAGAGGAGCGAGACCCTTTGACATCCGTCGCGCCGGCCAATGGTCTAGGGCGGTTTCTGGAGGCCCTCCGCGAAGTGGACCCGGTGCGCGCCACCGGCGTGGTGGAGCAGGTTGTGGGTCTGCTGATTGAATCCAAAGGGCCGCCCGCCGGCGTCGGCGATTTCTGTGAAATCCGGACCCGTGCCGGGCGCAGCATCCGCACCCAGGTGATCGGATTTCGCGAGGGCCGCATCCTGTCCATGCCACTCGAGGAAACCGGAGGACTGCAGCCCGGCGACACCCTGGTCTCGCGGCGGAGAGACGCCCGCGTGGCCGTCTCCTCGGCGCTGCTGGGCCGGGTGGTCGACGGTTTTGGCGTGCCCATGGACGGAGGTCCGGCGGTCCGGGCCGAGGCGTTTTACGATCTCTACGCCGCGCCCCCCGGGCCGCTGGAGCGGGAGCCGATCCGCGACCGCCTGACCACGGGCGTGAAAGCCATCGATGGCTTCTTAACCTGCGGCCGCGGCCAGCGGATTGGCATCTTCGGCGGCAGCGGCGTCGGCAAGAGCACGCTGCTGGGCTCGCTGCTACGGCATCACGATGCCGATGTCGCCGTCGTGGCGCTGGTGGGCGAGCGCAACCGGGAAGTGCGCGATTTCATCGAGTGTGAGCTGGGAGCGGCAGGCCTGAAACGGAGCGTGCTGGTGGTGGCCACGTCGGACCGACCTTCGCCCCTGCGCGTACGCGCCTGCTTCGTCGCCCTGGCCATCGCCGAGTACTTCCGGGACCTGGGCGCCAACGTGCTTCTGGTCGCGGATTCCGTGACGCGACTGGCCATGGCGCAACGCGAAATCGGCCTGGCGGCGGGCGAACCGCCCAGCCAGAAGGGCTACACTCCGTCGGTGTTTCAGATGCTGCCCAAGATCTTCGAGCGCGCCGGCAACTTCCACCGCGCTTCGATCACCGGGTTTTTCACGGTTCTGGTGGAGGGCGACGACATGAATGAGCCCATAACGGACGCCGTGCGGGGGATTCTGGACGGGCACATCGTGCTGGCGCGTCATCTGGGCCAGAAAGGTCATTACCCGGCGATCGATGTCCTGCAATCGATATCGCGTCTGGCCGCCCGCGTCGGCCGCCCAGAGCATGTAGCCGCGGCCACGCGGTTGCGCGAGTGCCTGGCGCTGCTGCAGTCCACCGAGGACCTGATCCGGATTGGGGCCTACGTCTCGGGTTCCAACGCCGGAATCGATGCGGCGCTGCGGCTGCAGGACGAAATCGGCCGCTTTCTCCGCCAGACACCCGGGGAGAAAAGTTCCATGGACGAGACCGTGAGCCGAATGTACGAACTCGCGTCCCGGCTCGGGGAGGGGCCAGCGGGTTGAAGAAGTTCAGCTTTCGGTTGGAACAACTGCGCCGTTGGCGCGAGACGGAGAGAGACCGGGAGGAGGCCCGGCTGCAAGCGCTGCTGGCCGGGCTGAAGCAGCTCGAGCGCGCCCGCAGAGACCTCGAAAACGCCGTGCAAGGGGCCGAGCAATCGGTCCGGCCGGCGCCGGACGCGCCGCTGGCTCCGATCGAGGAATTACAGGCCCTCGATTGCTATCGCCGCCATATCCGGCGCGAGCAACTCCGGCTGGCGGGTCTGCGCGCTCAATTGGAGGTGCGCGTGGCCGCCCAGCGGCGGGTTTTGGTGGAGGCGGAGCGCAAGGTGGAGATGCTCGAACATCTGCGCGAAGAACGGCTGGCCGAGTGGAAAAAAGAGCTCGACAAAGAGCAGGAGAATCTGGTGGCCGAACTGGTGGTGGCGCGCTGGGCTCGCGCGTGGTGATCGGCAGCCCTGCCGGGCAGGGAGCGAAGGCGACTGCCGAAAAACCGTGCAGCTCCTGGCGGTGGCCTACCTCCGCATCTACAAGCCCATTAGGATCAATCAGTTGCTTAGACCACTGCGCAGGAAGCTCGCGAATTCCTGGGGATCCTTCGTAAGCCCGGCGAACGAGGCGATGGGCTTCTGGTCGGCGTCGAAAATCGCGTAGAAGGGGATGGCGACGGTGTGGAACAAAGTCTGTTGCCGTTCCTGATTTTTCTCGCTGGCGGCGTCCGAGCCGTCGGTGTATAGATCCACAAGCACCAGGCGGTTCAACAATCCGGCCATCTCAGGGCGAGGAAACATGTTTGCTTTCATCCACTTGCAATTGGTGCAGGCGTAGCCCGTGAACTCCACCAGAACAGGCTTGTCCTGCTCCCGAGCCTGGCGGAACGCCGCGTCGTAGTCGGTGGCGACGGGTGGGAGACCGAGCGACGGTCCGGGCGCCAATAGGGAGCTTTCGGACGGGGCCGGGACGTAGGCATCCAGTTCCCCCAGCGGCGCGCCGAACATTCCCGGAATCAAACTGATGGCGAGGGCCAGGAACAGGACGCCGAGCAGCACACGCCCGGCCCCGGCCGGCTCGTCCGGTCGAATGCCCTCCATCCGCAAGAAGCCGAGAAGGTACAGGCCCGGGCAGGCGATCAACACCACCGCCAGCGCCAGAAACCGCTCTCTGGTCAGCAGGTTCCAATGCAGCACCTGATCGACATTCGAGATGTACTTGAGCATGGCGGCCAGAACCAGGAAGCCCAGCACGGTCTTGCCCCGCGCCATCCAGCCTCCGCTACGGGGCAGCTGGCGCAAAAAACCGGGGAATAAGGCCAGCCCGAAAAAGGGCGACGAAAGGGCCAGCGAAAACGCCACCATCCCCAGCAGCGGCTGGAGCTTAACGCCGCCCACCGAGGCCGCCAGGAGGGTGCCCATGAAGGGGCCGACGCAGGCGAACGAGGACAGGCAGAAGGTCAACCCCATGATCAGTGTGCCGAGGTAGCCGCCGCGGTTCGATTCGGCGTTCAAGCGCGTCAGCAGGCTGCTCGGCAGGGTCAGCTCGAAGGCCCCCAAGAAGCTCAAGCCAAAGGCAAGAAACACCAATGAGATCAGTCCGTTGACCCACGGATTCGAGCCCAGTTGGACCACGGCGAAGGGACCCAGCGCGGCACTCAGCCCGAAGCCGATAGACGTGAACAGGATGACGATGCCGAGGCAAAAGACCACCGCCTGTTTGATAATGGCCGCGCGCGAGGTCCCGCCCTGGTTGAGGAAGAACGAGATCGTGATGGGGATCATCGGGAAACAGCAGGGCGTGAAGATGGCCGCCAAGCCGAAGCCAAACGCCAGGAGAAGGAACGACCAAAGCCCCTGATTCTGCGCCGGATTGCCCGCCGCCCGCGGGCCGGCAACAGCGGCTGGCGGCGTGGGGGGCGCGGACTGGAAGAGCGTGTACCCAGGGGGCATCCGGACCGGGGATCTGGGAGCCGAGGCGTCTAACAACACGGTAGTCGCGACGGTCACGGTTTTAGGCGGCAGGCATTGCTTCTCGGTGCACAGTTGGTAGCGCATCCGGGCCGACAGCCCGGTCGGGCCGGCCGGCGCCTCAGGTGCCGTGCGGAGCATCAGGTAAAACTTGAGAGATCCCTCGTAAGTCTCTGTTTCAATTTGAAAATTGGGATCGAATTTACGTTGCGGCTGGGGGTAATACAGCTCCCACGCGGCGACGGAGGGTGTCTCTTCCAGACGGATGGTCGTCCGCGTCGGGCCGCCCTCCGGACCCGGTTTGGGCGTTGTGACGGAGTACATGTGCCACGGCGCGTCAAGATCCAGTTTCAACTCCAGCAGCACGTCGGAGCCGGGAGCCACGCGATCCTGCGAGGGCGTCAAAGTCCAATGGGCGGGGCTGGGGAGCTGTGCGCCGGCCGGCGCTGTCAGCGCGAGAAGCAGCAGGCCAAGGCGTGCGCTCACGCGGCTATGCGGAGGCTGTGGCCAAGCCGTCCGCGGCGCGCGAGCGGACGATTTCGGCGGCAATGCGGCCATTGACATTCTCCGCCGCCGATTCGCAGGCGACGCGAATGGCGTTGCGTATGGCGTTGTCGTTCGAACGGCCATGGCAGATGATGACCACTCCTTTCACGCCCAGCAGCGGCGCGCCCCCGTATTCGGAATAGTCGACCCGCTTCTTGAAATCCTTGAAGGCCGGCCGCGCCATAAGGTAGCCGATCTTGCGGGTGAGGGTGGCGGCCAGGGATTCCTGGAGCATGTGCTTGATGACGTCCACCATGCCTTCGCTGACCTTGAGCGCGACATTGCCGATGAAGCCATCGCAGACGATCACGTCGGCGCGGCCGGTGTACAGGTCGCGGCCCTCGACGTTGCCGATGAAGTTCAGCGGCAGGGTCTTCAGGATCTGCGCCGCGGCGCGGCTCAGCTCGTTGCCCTTGTGCTCTTCCTCGCCGATCGACAGCACTCCCACGCGCGGGCTCTCGGTATGAAACACCTGCCGCGAGTAAATCTCCCCCATGATGCCGAACTGAGCCAGCATCCGCGGAGTCGAATCGACGTTCGCGCCGACGTCCACCACCACCACCGGACGTCCCTTGACCGTCGGAAACGCGGAAGCCAGCGCCGGCCGCTCCACGCCCGGGATCATGCCCAGCAGCGTCTTGGCGATCACCATGATGGCGCCGGTGTTCCCGGCCGAAACCAGGCCCTGGGCCGTTCCGTCCCGTACCAGGCGCGCCGCCACGCGGAGGCTGGAGTCGCGCTTGTGGCGCACCGACTTGGCCGCGTTGTCGTCCATGGTGACGACTTCGCTGGCGTGGACCACCTGAATCGGAAGCTGGCGCCAATGGGGAAACCTGGCCAATTCCTGGCGGATCGGCTCCTCGCGTCCCACCAGGATGACTTGGACCGCCAGCGTCTGGGCCGCGCGGATCGCGCCCTGCACCTCCGGCGCCGGGGCGGAATCCCCGCCCATGGCGTCCACGGCAATGGTGATCATGGAAATTGGAGCGCTCCCGGATCGGACAGAATCAGGACAGCCTACTCCTGAACGACTTCGATAACCTCGCGGCCTTTATAATAACCGCAACTCGGGCAGGCGCGGTGCGGTAATTTCATCTCGTGGCACTTCGGGCACTCGGAAACGCCAGCCATTTTGAGCCCGTCATGGGCCCGGCGGGTGGCCGTGCGGCGCGCGGAGTGGCGTCGCTTTGGATTAGGCATCGGAAGTCCTTTCTAGGAATCTACCCGCGGGTTCCCAGAAGCCTCGCCGGCAGAGCTTGCAGAATTGAATGACCTTAAACGACTTCTCATTTTAACGAACTACGGCCTGCGCTGTCATCTGCCGTTCACGCCGGCCTGTTTCTTGCGGTCAGCCGTCGCGCGCGCCACTTTCCCCGCAGCCGTTGGTTTCGACGCGCCGGAAGCAGCCGCCGTTTCCTCTGGACGCCCGCCTGCGCGGCGGACTATTCTCTTCGTTTATGGCCTCGACGTCCAGGGCCCGCTCCACGACCGCTCGCCAACGCACGCCCGCCGCGCTCGGCTTCGCCATGCCGGCCGAGTGGGAGCCGCACGCCGCCACCTGGCTGGCCTGGCCGCACAACCCCACCGATTGGCCCGACAAGCTGGACACCATCCGCTGGGTCTACGCCGAGATCGTGCGCCACATCGCTGCCGGCGAGAGCGTGCGCATGCTGGTGAATTCGCACCGCGCGGAGCAGCAGGCACGGCGCATCCTGGAGCGCGCCGGCGCCGGCACAGGTGGCGTGGAGTTCATCGTGCATCCCACCAATCGCGGCTGGATGCGCGACAGCGGCCCGCTGTTCGTGCGGTGGCGCTCCGCGCGCGGCCTCGAAACGGCCATCGTCCATTTCCATTTCAACGCCTGGGCCAAATACCGCGACTGGCGCAAGGACCGGCGCGTGCCCGAAGCCGCCGCCCGGCTGTTGGGCAAGAAGCTCTTCGATGCCCGGGCCGGCGGACGGCCACTGATCCTAGAAGGCGGCGGCATCGAGGTCAACGGGCGCGGCACGCTCGTGACCACCGAAGAGTGCTACCTGAGCGAGCGGGTGCAGGTGCGCAACCCGGGCCTCGGGAAAACGGAATTCGAAGCGGCACTGCGCGAGTTCCTGGGCGTGGCCAGTGTCTTCTGGCTGGGCTCAGGCATCGCCGGCGACGACACGCACGGCCATGTGGACGACATCTGCCGCTTTGTCGACCCGCGGACGGTGGTGCTGATCCGGGAAGCGAATCCGAAGGACGAGAACTACCGGCCACTGGAGGAGAACTGGGAGCGCATCCGGGATCTGCGTCTGGAGGACGGCTCCAGGCCCGGCGTGGTGGCGCTGCCGACGCCCGCGCCGCTATGGTTCGATGGCGGCCGGCTGCCGGCCAGCTATGCCAATTTCTACATCTGCAATGCGGCCGTGCTGGTGCCGACCTTCAACGATCCCCACGACCGCGTCGCACTGGGGATCCTGGGCGAACTGTTCAGCGACCGGCAGGTAGTCGGCATCCACGCCGTCGACCTGGTGCTGGGCTTCGGCACGCTGCATTGCCTGACGCAGCAGCAACCGGCGGAGTGAGAGCGGCGAAACCCGCCCGCGCCCGCCGCATTCGTCACTTGGCCGAGGGCGAAAAGCCGGTTTCTTCCTTCCACGCCTCCAGCGTGTTGTAGACGATCGGGCAGTACGTAGCGCGGTCGATGAACTGCCACATGCGCGATGGAATCGAGCCCTCGCCCTTCACCGTGTGCGGGAACAGCTCGCAGTTGGAGGGGCGCGCCTCGTAGACGCTGCACAGGTTGCCGGCCAGAAAGACGCAGCCCTGCTGAGGGTCGCGCCGCAGGATCAGGCCGTCCTCCGGGTCGTGGGTCGTGTACTCTTTCCGAAAGCGGTCGAGCGGAAGCCCCAGATGCTTCGCCAGCCGCTGGCAGTCGCGCGGCGTGACGGGCGTGTTAGCAACCCTGCAGCAGTTGGCGCAGTGGGTGCAATCGATCTCCGCCTCGACCTCCGCGGCGATTTGTTTGAAGCGCCGCACGACGTAGTTATAGGTCTTGAGATGCTTCCGGAACTTCTCGTTCTCGGGACGCTTCTTCCCGCCCAGGCGTTCGATCTGAACCAGGTCGGTCAGCATAGGTCAGCGCCGATCCACTCTGCGCGAGCGCGCGCAGAACGGCCGCCCGGGCACCGGACGTCCGGACAGCCGATTCCATTGTCGCCCATTGCGCGGCGCGCGCCTCTGCAGGCGCGGCCTCACCAGATGACGTTCACCTTCTTGAAGTCCCCGGCGCGGACGAAGCTGAGGCTGTCCAGGAGGATGTACTTGTCCATGGCGGCCCGGATCTGGTCGGGCGTCAGCGCCTGGACCTTGGCTTCCAGTTCGGCGTCGAAAGCCATCGTGCGATCGTAATGCAGGCCGCTGAGGAGCCGTTGCACCAGTTCGGCGTCATTGGCGCGCGCGACCTTGCGCGACTCGGCCCAGCTCTTCTTGGCCGCCTGCACTTCGTCGGCGGTGTAGCCCTTGGCCAGGATGTTTTTCATTTCATCCTTGAATGACGCCTCCACCTTGGGCGCATTTTGCGGTGCGCAGATGGCGTAGGAGAGGAACACCGTCTCCTCCTCCTTGGGCGTGGCCTGCACCACCGAACCGACTCCGTAGCTCAGCCCTTCCTTGCCGCGAATGCGGGCGAAGAGCCGCGAATTGAAGCCGTTGCCCAGGATGTAGTTGCCCAGGACCAGCGCCGGATAGTCGGCGTCGGTGTCTTTCATCCTGATCGGCAGGCCCGCGATCCACATGGTGTTCTGTTTGTCCGGCGTTTCGATCACCTTCAACAGCGGGTCGACCTTCTGGTAGTCGCGCACGATTTTGCGATATGGCTGGGGGCTCTTCCAATCGCCGAACAGCGCTTTCATCTGGTTCTCGGTGCCCTCGGAATCGAAGTCGCCGATCACCGAAAACTCGCCGTTGGACGCGCCGTAGAACTGCTTGTAGAAGCCCTTCACCTGGTCCAGCGTGAGGGCCTTGATCTCCTCGATCTGCTCGTCGATGGACAGCGCGTAGCGCGGGTCGCCCTTGGGGTATGGCGAAAGGTGCTTCATCATCGCCACCGGTGCGAGGGCCATTGGCTCGCTTTTGTTGGCCTCCAGCCCGGCCAGTTGCTCCTGCTTGAGCTTGTCGAACTCGTCCTGCGGGAACGTGGCCTCGCGAAACAGCTCGGCCACCAGGTCGAGCACCGGCTTCAGGTTCTCGCGCGTGGTGGTGATGCGCGCGAAGGCGGTATCCGCGCCGCCCGCGACCGTCACTTGCGCCTTGAGCTTGTCGAAGGCGTCCTTCAACTGCTGGCGCGTGTGCTTGGCCGTGCCGCACATCAGCATCGAGCCGGCGAGAGTGGCCGCGACTTCGCGATTCTGCAGCGAATTCACGTCGCCATAGTGCAGTTGCAGCATCGCCGTCACCTGGCCGCCGCGCGTCTTCTTCTCCAGCAGCGCGATCTTTATGCCGCCCAGCGCGCCGCGCGCCGTGCGCTGGTCGATGTTGGCCGGGCTGGGGTCGAACGTCTCGCCCTGCGCCACGGCCTGCTGGCCCTTGTAGTCCTTCACCAGGGCCATGACGTCGGGCGGGTTGGGCACTTCAGCGCGGATCGGGTTCTTGTCCGGTATGAAAATGCCGGAGGTGCGGTTGGATTGGATGAAGTACTTGTCGGCCGCCTTTCGTACCTGCTCCAGAGTCACCGCCTTCACGCGGTCGCGGAACAGGAATATCAGCCGCCAATCGCCCTGCGCCTGCCACTCGCTCAACCGCAGCGCGATGGCCTGCGTGTTGTTCAGCCGCAGGTCGAATTCCTTGAGCCATTGTGTCCGCTCGCGCTCCAGCTCTTCACTCGTGAAGGGGTTCTTGTGGATCCCTTCGATGGTCGCCACCAGCGTGTCCCGCGCGTCCTCCACCGACTGGTCCAGCCGCACTTCCGCAATCGCTCCGAAAATGCCGGGATCGTGCTCCTGGTATGTCTCCGTGCTGACGGACGCGGCCTTCTTGGTGTCCACCAGCGCCTTGTACAGCCGGCCGCTGGGCGCGTCGCCCAAGATCATAGAAGCCATCTCCACGGCGGCGAACTCCGCGTCCGGGCCGGATGGAACGTGATACGCGGCCATGG
Source organism: Bryobacteraceae bacterium (assembly GCA_052145115.1). Taxonomy (GTDB): domain Bacteria; phylum Acidobacteriota; class Terriglobia; order Bryobacterales; family Bryobacteraceae; genus CAIVVT01. The sequence continues at coordinate 1,593 of JBKQPG010000016.1, read as the reverse complement.
CGGCCTGGGAGTCGCCGTTGCGCCGCAGCGTGACGCTGCGCTCGCCGTCCTGCGCCGGCTCGATCGTATACATCGGCGGGAGCTGGCGTGTGGGCCGTGGAATCGGCGAGTAATACTTGTCCACCAGGGCCAGCGTCTTCGCATCGTCGATCTTGCCGGCGACCACCAGCACCGCGTTGTCGGGCTGGTAATACTCGCGCCAGAAGGCCTGCAGGCGCTCGATCGGCACCTGTTCGATGTCGGAGCGCGCGCCGATGGTCGAGTGGCCGTAGTTGTGCCACAAGAACATCGTCGATATGACGCGCTCTTCCAGGATCTCCTGCGGGTTGTTCTCGCCCATCTCGTACTCGTTGCGCACGACGGTCATTTCGGAGTCCAGATCCTTCTTGGCGATGAACGAGTGGACCATGCGGTCGGCCTCCAGGCTCAGCGCCCAGTTCAGGTTCTCGTCGGTCGCGGTAAAGGTCTCGTGGTAGTTCGTCCGGTCCAGCCAGGTGGTGCCGTTGGGCCGCGCGCCGTGGTCCTGCAATTCCTTGGGAACGTTGGGGTGGTTGGTCGAGCCCTTGAACATCAGGTGCTCGAGCAGGTGCGCCATGCCGGTCTCGCCGTAGTTTTCGAACCGCGAACCGACCATGTAGGTGATGTTCACCGTGATATTGGTCTTCGTCGGATCCGGGAACAGCAGCACCCGCAACCCGTTCTTCAGACGGTATTCCGTAATGCCTTCAACGCTCGTGACTTTTTCGACGCCTGCGGGCTGCGCCTGGGCCGCTAGCGGCAGGATGGAAACAACGGTAAACAGCGCGGCCGCCGCCGCCTGCAGGATCGGGAAACGCCTGTTTGGAAGCATAAGAGGATGCTATCGATCGTAGCACCACGCTCCTTCCCGCGGGATCACATTTCCGGCCTGCCGCGGCCCGCGAGCCGCCGCCGACGCAGCGTTGAAACTCAAGTACTATAGCCTTCACTCGGGTCCTCAGATAGCCTGTGACTCATGGACCTGGAATGGATTCGCAGGACCTGCCTCGCCTTGCCGGGCGCCACCGATCACATTCAATGGGGCAACGATCTGGTGTTCAAGGCTCACGGCAAAATCTTCGCGGTGGCCGCACTGGAGCCCGATGGCCGCGCCCTCACCTTCAAATGCACGCCCGAGGAGTTCGCCGGCTTGCGCGAACGGCCGGGCTTCGTTCCGGCGCGCTACCAGGCCCGCGCCAAGTGGATTACTCTGGAATCCATCGACACACTGCCGCTGCGGGAAGTCCAGCGCCTGCTGCGGCAATCCTACGATCTGGTCACCAGGAAGGCGCATCGGAAGGCCCGCGCGGCCGGCTCGTCCATGTAGTCGCCCGGGAGCCCCGCGACAGGCCGGTCAGTTCCTGCGCGGCCGCGTGGCGCCTGCTAATCTGATTCGTGATATGCGCAACAAAACGATGCAAGCCCGGACGTTCCACCAACAATCGGCTGCGGCGCGCGATAGGGCCGCATCTACTGCGTTGCCCTCGGTCGCCGTCCTCGACGTACTGCCAAGTACGCCTGCGGGCGGCTCCCGTCGTGCGCCTTGTATCTGCAACCCTCTCATCGCGCCTCGCT